>NZ_JAATOW010000038.1 GCF_011806405.1 Pseudooceanicola sp. HF7
GTGGCGCGTGAATGTTGAGCGCCGGGGGCGGGGGCGGGGGGGCGGGCGGCCTTTGCGCCCCGGGCCCTGGCACGGCGGAGGGCAGAGAGGCCGGGGGGATGGCAGGGGGAACCGCCGCACCTGGACCCGACCTCGGACGCGGCGGGAGCGATCGACCAGGTGGTCTATTCCAACGTGATGGAGGGGCTGACGCGCTTCGGGCCCGATGGATCGATCAACCCCGGCCTGGCGCGCAGCTGGGACGTGTCTGAGGACGGTCTGACCTATACCTTCCACCTGGCACAGGACGTGACCTTCCACGATGGCACCGGCTTTGACGCCGAAGACGTCAAGTTCACCCTGGACCGGGCCCGCGCGGAGGACAGCACCAACGCCCAGAAGGCGCTTTTCGCCGGTATCTCGGAGGTGACCGTGGTGGATCCGCTGACCGTGGCGGTGACGCTTTCCAATCCGGACGGGGCCTTCCCGTTCAAGATGGCCTGGGGCGATGCGGTGATCGTCGCGCCCGAAAGCATCGAGCAGATCAAGACCCATCCGGTCGGCACCGGGGCCTTCACCTTTGCCAGCCGGATCCAGGGCGATTCCATCGAGCTTGCGAAGAACCCCGAGTATTGGGGCGAACCGGCGATGCTGGACGAGGTGACCTTCAAGTTCATCTCTGATCCCTCTGCCGCCTTCGCCGCCGTGATGGCCGGTGACGTCGATGCCTTTGCCGCCTTCCCGGCCCCTGAGAACCTGCCGCAGTTCGACGCGGATCCGCGCTTCAAGGTCATGATCGGCTCGACCGAGGGCGAGACGATCCTGGCGATGAACAACGCCCGCGAACCCTTCTCGAACCAGACCGTGCGTGAGGCCGTTGCCCATGCGATCAACCGGGCGGACATCATCGACGGCGCCATGTTCGGCTACGGCACGCCGATCGGGACCCATTTCGCGCCGCACAACCCCGATTACGTCGATCTGACCGGGCTGTCCGACTTCGATCCCGAGAGGTCCAAGGCGCTGCTGGAAGAGGCGGGTGTCACCCTGCCGCTCAAGGTCAAGATGACCCTGCCGCCCCCCTCCTATGCGCGCCGCGGCGGAGAGATCGTGGCGGCCCAGCTGCGCGCCGTCGGGATCGAGCCGCAGATCGAGAACGTCGAATGGGCACAATGGCTGGAATCCACTTTCCGCAACGCCCATGACTTTGACCTGACGATCATCAGCCACACGGAGCCGATGGATATCGGGATCTACGCCGACCCGGAGTACTACTTCGGCTACGACAATCCGGAGTTCCAGGACGTCCTGGCGCAGCTTGACGTGGAAAGCGACCCCCAGAAGCGCTCTGAACTGCTGAAAACGGCCCAGACCACCATCGCGGAGGATTACGTGAACGGCTATCTCTTCCAGCTTCCCCTGCACACGGTTGCCGATACCAGGCTTGAGGGCCTCTGGCTCAATGCGCCGACGCAGGCTGCCGATCTGACCGGTGTCTACTGGGAGGAATGACCCCGCTTGCGCCGGGGCACGCCCTTTCCGGCCGGTCACGGCCGGAGGGCGGCGGATGCCTCCGGCGGGAGTTTCCCGGCAAGAAGAAGATCCTGCCCCGTTTCCCGCCCGTGCCGGTTGCACGGGGGGAGGCGGGCCGCAGGCCCCGCGGGGCGGTGCCCCTGACTTTCTGATGCCCTGCCCGCAATTCAAGACCGCACTGGCCCTTTCATGCTGCGCTTTCTCCTGACACGCCTGACCTCCCTGGTCCTGAGCCTTGTCGTCGCCTCGGCGGTGATCTTTGCCGTGATCGAGGTGCTTCCCGGCGATCCCGCTGCCGTCATGCTGGGCGTGAATGCCCAGGAAGATACCCTGGCGGCCCTGCGCGAAGAGCTGGGCCTGACGGAAGCGCCGGTCATGCGCTATTTCCACTGGGTCACCGGGCTGTTGCAGGGCGATTTCGGGGTTTCCTATTCCTACCGCATCCCGGTGGCCGAGATGATCTCTGACCGCTTGCAGGTGTCGCTGCCCTTGGCGCTGTTCGCGCTGGTGCTGACGGTGGTGATCGCCATTCCCGTGGGTATATGGGCCGCCTCGCGCCGGGGCAGCGCCGTGGATCTTGGGGTCATGGGGGTGACGCAGCTGGGCGTGGCTGTGCCGAACTTCTGGTTCGCGATGCTCATGGTGCTGGTCTTCGCGGTGAACCTGCGCTGGTTCTCCGCGGGTGGCTTTGCCGGCTGGGATGAAGGGATCTTGCCCGCGCTGAAAAGCCTGACCCTGCCGGCCATTGCGCTGGCGCTTCCCCAGGCTTCCATCCTGGCGCGGGTCATGCGTTCTGCCCTGCTGGATACACTGGGAGAGGACTTTGTCCGTACGGCGCGGGCCAAGGGGCTGACGCGGCGCCAGGCGCTCTGGCGCCATGCCTTCCGCAATGCGCTGATCCCGGTGCTGACGATCATCGGGCTGCAGTTCTCCTTCCTGCTGGCGGGGGGGATCATCATCGAGAATGTCTTTTACCTGCCGGGGCTTGGGCGGCTGATCTTCCAGGCGATCTCTGCCCGGGACCTGGTGGTCGTCGAAAGCGTCGTGATGCTGCTGGTCTTTGCGGTGATCGTCGTGAACTTCCTGGTCGAGGTGGCCTATGCGCTGATCGACCCCCGTCTGAGGAGCGCCCGATGACCGGAACGATGCAGATGGTCCTGCGCTCGCGCAGCCTGGTCCTGGGGGCGGCGCTGAGCCTGGTTTTCTTTGGCGCGGCCGTCGTGAGCTTTCTCTGGGTGCCCTACGACGTCACGCTGATGGGCATCGCCAACAAGATCAAACCGCCCTCGGCCGCGCATTGGCTGGGCACGGACCAGTTCGGGCGCGATATCCTGTCGATGATCATGGTGGGGGCGCGGACCTCCATCGCCGTGGCGGTCCTGGCGGTGGGGATCGGCATGGGCTTCGGCGTGCCGCTGGGGCTTTGGGCGGCGGCGCGCCGCGGCAGCCTGCTGGACGAGCTGATCATGCGCGGCAATGACCTGGTCTTTGCCTTCCCCGCGCTGCTGATCGCGGTGATGATCACGGCGATCCTGGGGCCGTCGGCCACGAATGCGATCATCGCCATCGGCGTCTTCAACATCCCGGTCTTCGCGCGGCTGTCACGCTCTGGCGCGCTGTCGCTCTGGCAGCGGGATTTCATCCTGGCGGCCCGGGTCGCTGGCAAGGGATCCGCCCGGATTTCCTGGGAGCATATCCTGCCCAACATCCTGAACCTGCTGATTGTTCAGGGCACGATCCAGTTTTCCCTCGGCATCCTGGCAGAGGCGGGGCTGAGCTACGTCGGCCTTGGCGCGCAGCCTCCTGTGCCCTCTTGGGGGCGGATGCTGGCGGAAAGCCAGACCTTCATCACCTTTGCCCCCCACATGGCGCTGTTCCCGGGCTTCGCGATCCTCTTGACCGTGCTGGGGCTGAACCTGATGGGCGACGGGCTGCGCGACCTTCTGGATCCGAAACTGCGGCGGGGTCGCGAATGAGCCTTCTTGAGATCCAGAACCTGAGCCTGTCGATCGGCACCTACGAGATCCTGCACCGGGTCTCCCTGAGCGTCGCACCCGGAGAGATCCTGGGCGTGATCGGCGAAAGCGGATCCGGCAAGTCGATGACCGCCTTTGCCACCATGCAGCTTCTGCCGGAGGGCGCGCGTTGCGAGGGGCGCATTGCCCTGGACGGGCAGGAGATGCTTGAGCTGCCGGAGGCGCAGCTGTGCGCCTTGCGGGGGTCTGCCGTTGGTATGGTCTTCCAGGAGCCGATGACCGCGCTGAACCCGCTTCAGACCATCGGCGACCAGGTTGCGGAAACCATCCGCATCCATCAGAAAACCTCGCGCAGGCAGGCACTTTTGCTTGCGCAGGAAGCCCTTGAGCGGGTCGAGCTGCCGGCGGATCGCTTCCCCCTGTCGCGCTATCCCCATGAGCTGTCCGGCGGGCAGCGCCAGCGCGTGGTGATCGCCATGGCCATCGCCCTGCGCCCCAAGCTGCTGATCGCGGATGAGCCTACGACAGCGCTGGACGTGACCACGCAGGCGCAGATCCTGGCGCTGCTGACCCGCCTCGTGCGGGAGGATGGCATGGGGCTGCTGATGATCTCTCATGACCTGGCGGTGGTGGCCGACATGGCCGACCGGATCGCCATCATGCAAAACGGCCGGGTGGTAGAGGAAGGCCCGGCCAGGACCCTGTTCCACACCATGCAGCATCCCTATTCCAAGGCGCTGCTGGCGGCCTCTGCCCATGCGCCGGTGATGACGCCCCAGGAGGAAGGTGCGCCCCTGCTTGAGGTGCGCGATGTCCACCGGCGCTACCCGATGGCACGCAAGACCCTCTTTGGCCCGCGGCAGGAGTTCCATGCGGTCAAGGGGGTCTCCCTGACGCTGAAGGCGGGGGAAAGCCTTGGCCTTGTTGGGGAATCCGGTTGCGGAAAATCCACGCTGACCCGCGCGATCCTGGGGCTGGAGCAGGTGCAGGGCGGTGAGATCCGCCTTGGCGGCCAGCCGGTCTTTACCGGGGACAAGCCCAACCCGGCCGTGCGGCGGCGGATGCAGGTGGTCTTTCAGGACCCCTATGGCAGCTTCAACCCGCGCCATCGCGTCGGGCGCCTGGTGACAGAGCCCTTCCACCTGTCAGAGAACCCGCCAACCGGCGCCGCACGGGAGGCGGCCATCGCCGAGGCGCTGGAGGCCGTGGGCCTGAAGGCATCTGACAAGTCCAAGTATATCCACGAATTTTCCGGCGGCCAGCGGCAGCGCATCGCCATCGCGCGGGCCCTGATCACCAAGCCGGAGCTGATCCTGCTGGACGAGGCCGTCTCGGCGCTGGACGTGCAGGTGCGGGCGCAGATCCTGGACCTGCTGGCCGATCTCTCTGGCCGGTTCGGGCTGAGTTACCTGTTCATTTCGCACGATCTTTCCGTGGTGCGCTCGATCACCGACAGGGTGCTGGTCATGCAGGCCGGCGAGATTGTCGAGGAAGGCCCGACCGAGCAGGTGCTGGAACGGCCCACCCATCCCTATACGAAGAAACTGGTTGCTGCGGCGCCGCGCCTGCCTGAGGGCGTGCTGTAGCGGAGGAAATACCATGAAAGAGCTTTGGTTCGATCCGTCCAACTGCCTGATCGGCGGGGAATGGACGCCCGCTGCGGCGGGGACCCTGCCGCTTTACGATCCCTCGACGGGGGAAGAGATCGGCGCGATTGCCCGGGGCGGCGCGTCGGAGGTCGACGCGGCCGTGGACGCGGCCCGGCGCGCCTTCGAGGGGGGCTGGAACCGCACTCCGGCGGCCGAGCGCGGGCGTATCCTGATGCGCCTTGGCAAGCTGGTCGAAGAAGCGGTCGACAGCCTTGCCATGATCGAGGCGCGGGACGTCGGCAAACCCCTGAAACAGGCGCGGGCAGATGCCGTCGCGCTGGCCCGCTACCTGGAGTTCTACGGCGGCGCGGCGGACAAGCTGCTGGGCGAGACGATCCCCTACCTGGACGGCTATACCGTCTATACCTTGCGGGAGCCGCACGGGGTGACCGGACATATTGTGCCCTGGAATTACCCGATGCAGATCATCGGGCGCTCTGTCGGGGCGGCGCTGGCGGCGGGGAATGCCTGTGTTCTCAAGCCGGCAGAGGATGCCTGCCTGACCGCGCTGGCCTTTGCCGACCTGGCCAAGGCCGCCGGTCTGCCGGACGGCGTGCTGAACGTCGTGCCGGGCCTGGGGGCAGAGGCCGGCGCGGCGCTGTCGGCCCATCCGGGCGTGAACCACCTGAGCTTTACCGGATCGGTTGCCACCGGTGTGGCGGTGCAGATAGCGGCTGCGGCGAACGTGGTGCCGGTCACGCTTGAGCTGGGGGGCAAGTCGCCGCAGCTGGTCTTCGGGGATGCCGACCTTGAGACGGCGCTGCCTTTCCTGGTGAACGCCGGAATCCAGAACGCGGGGCAGACCTGCTCGGCCTCCTCGCGGATCCTGGTCCAGGCCTCTCGCTATGACGAGGTCCTGGAGCGGATGGCAGAGCGCTACGCGGCGCTGCGGGTTGGCCCGGCGGTCCGGGACCTGGACGTGGGGCCGGTGATTTCCGCGAAACAACAAGGGCTTGTCAACGGCTGGCTGGAGCGCGGCGCGGATCTTGAAGTGGCCGCGCAGGCCCGGCTGGGCGACCTGCCGGAGGGCGGATACTACGTGGCGCCGACGCTGTTTTCCGGGGCGGGCGGGGATCACATCCTGGCCCAGTCAGAGATCTTCGGACCGGTCCAGGTGGTCATTCCCTTTGAGGATGAAGAGGAAGCCGTGGCGCTAGCCAATGGCACCGATTACGGGCTGGTCGCCAGCGTCTGGAGCCGCGAGGGCGCGCGCCAGATGCGCCTGGCGCGCAGCCTTCGGGCGGGGCAGGTGTTCCTGAACAACTACGGGGCCGGGGGCGGCGTTGAGCTGCCCTTTGGCGGCATCGGCAAATCCGGACATGGGCGGGAGAAGGGCTTCGAGGCGCTTTACGGCTTCACCGCGCTGAAGACCGTCGCGGCCTATCACGGCTGAAAACATCAATTGAATCAGGAAGATCGGGAGGGTGTGATGCGTTTGAAAGACAAGGTGGCCGTGGTCACCGGCGCGGCCCAGGGCTTTGGCCTGGGGATCGCGCAGCGCTTCGTGGAAGAGGGCGCCAAGGTGCTGGTCGTGGACCTGCAGGGCGAGAAGGCCGAGGCCGCTGCCGAAGGGCTGAGCGGCCCTGGCAGCGCGCTGGGACATGGGGCCGATGTCGCGGACCGGGGCGCCGTGGAGGCCATGCTGGAGCGGGCGGAAAGCGCGCTGGGGCCAGTGGATATCCTGGTCAACAATGCCGGTGTGACCCATCTCCCCATGCCGATGGAAGAGGTCACCGAAAGCGACTTTGACCGGATTTTTGCAGTCAATATCAAGGCGATATACCTGGCCTCCCAATTGCTGGTGCCGCGGCTGAAGACGCGCGGGCAGGGCGGGGCGATCGTCAACGTCTCCAGCACGGCGGGGATTTCGCCGCGCCCGAACCTGACCTGGTACAATGCCTCCAAGGGCTGGGTGAACACCGCGACGGAGAGCATGGCGGTGGAGCTGGCCCCGGCGGGCATCCGGGTCAATGCGATCTGCCCCGTGGCCGGGGAAACGCCGCTGCTGCAAAGCTTCATGGGGCAGGATACTCCTGAAATCAGGGCGAAATTCCTGTCGACCATTCCCATGGGCCGCTTCACCACCCCCAAGGATATCGGCGATGCGGCGGTCTTCCTGGCCTCTGAAGAGGCGGGGATGGTGACCGGGCAATGCATGAAGGTCGACGGCGGGCGCTGCATCTGAGAGGCGGGGCCGTCCGGCGCTCGCCGCCGGGGCGGCCTCGCCCCGCCCGCCGTCCCGTATCTGTGCAAGGGCGCACAGGCTGATCCTGCTGGAAAACCGCGTCGGTCCCACGTCTGTTTTATGTCGGTATCGCGTCGGTATCACGTCGGTGCGCAGCGCACGCTGGGGTCACCTTCCGGTAATGTGCACAGGCGCACAGGCGCGCGCTGACCGGCGTCGCGCCGTGCCCTGCCGCTTGTCTGGGAGGCGCAGGCCGACAACGCGCGGCGCCCCCTCGATGGGGGGCACGGGCGTCCCTTGCGTGCCAGGGCCTTCGCTGCCCCCTGCATTGGCCCCGGGGGCGCCTGTCCCATCGCCGCCCTTGATACGGCCCATCACCGCAATACCCTTCCAACCCAACCGCGCATGGGGTATGGACCCCCGTCCCAATTGAAAGGAGTCTTCCACTATGGGCTATAAAGTCGTCGTCGTTGGTGCCACGGGCAACGTGGGCCGCGAAATGCTGAACATCCTGGCCGAGCGCCACTTCCCGGTGGACGAGATCGCTGTGCTCGCATCCCGGAAGTCGCTGGGGACCGAGGTCAGCTTCGGTGACAAGACCCTCAAGACCCAGGACCTGGACACCTTTGATTTCACCGGTTGGGACATCGCGCTTTTCGCCGTTGGCTCCACCGCGACGAAGGAATACGCGCCCAAGGCTGCGGCCACGGGCTGTGTCGTGATCGACAACTCCTCTCTCTACCGCTACGACCCGGACGTTCCGCTGGTCGTGCCGGAAGTGAACCCGGAGGCGGTCGAGGGCTACGCCAAGAAGAACATCATCGCCAACCCCAACTGCTCTACCGCGCAGATGGTCGTGGCGCTGAAGCCGCTGCATGACCGCGCCAAGATCAAGCGCGTCGTCGTGTCGACCTACCAGTCGGTCTCCGGCTCGGGCAAGGCGGGCATCGATACGCTCTGGGATGAGACCAAGGCGATCTACAACCCGACGGACAACTATTCGTCCGAGACCTACCCCAAGCAGATCGCCTTCAACGTGATCCCGCATATCGACGTCTTCATGGAAGACGGTTCCACCAAGGAAGAGTGGAAGATGGTCGCGGAAACCAAGAAGATCGTCGATCCCGCCATCAAGGTCACCGCGACCTGCGTGCGCGTGCCGGTCTTCGTGGGCCACTCCGAGGCGATCAACATCGAGTTCGAGGACTTCCTGGACGAAGATGAAGCGCGTGAGATCCTGCGCGAGGCGCCGGGCATCATGGTGATCGACAAGCGCGAAGACGGCGGCTACGTGACGCCGGTCGAATGCGTGGGCGATTTCGCCACCTTCATCAGCCGGATCCGCCAGGACAGCACCATCGACAACGGGCTGAACATCTGGTGCGTGTCGGACAACCTGCGCAAGGGCGCGGCGCTGAACGCGGTTCAGATCGCCGAGACCCTGGGCGCACGGGTGCTGAAAAAGGGCTGAGGCCGGACCGGGCCGGCCCGCTGCGGCGGGCAAACCGGCCCGAGGGAATGAGGAAAGGGGCGCGCCTTCGGGGGCGCCCCTTTTGCATGGCGGGTGGCTTTGCCCGCCGCAGCGGGCCCGAATGGCGCGCGCACCCCGCTGCATTGGCCCTTATCCGCCGGTCAGGCCCCCTCACGCGGGCCGCACGGGGATGTCACTTTCCCCGGAGCGCGCGGCTTGCCATCATGGCGCGAACAGGGGCCAAAGGGTGCCATCCGCCAGGATGGCGACCGGGCGCCCCGCAACAACGAGGACATGATGCCCGACGCCCGCCTGAAAGCACCGCTTGTCACCACCCTTCTGGCCGGAACCTTCCTGGCCGGTCTGCCCGCCCTGGCCGGGGCCGAGGATTTCGCCCTGCCCTCCCAGGTGAGTGCGGTGACGCTTTATCCCTCTGCCGCCACCGTGCGGCGTGAGGTCAGCTATTCCATCCCCGAAGGTCGCCATGCGCTGGTGCTGTCGGACATGCCCTTCATCGACCCCGCCGCGCTGCGCCTGCAGGCCGGCGAGGGCGTGGAGCTGGGCCCGGTCACCTACCGTGACGATTTCGTCCGGCCCCGCAGCAAGGAAGACAGCGTTGCCATCGCAGAGGCACGCAACCGGATCGAGGCGCTGGAAGAGAAGCTGGAAGAGATCGAGGCCCGCGCCGCCCAGGTGGATCTTGAGGCAGAGGCGGCCATGGCCCGCGTCAGCTTCCTGCAGGGGATGAGCAGCTCTGCCGGCACCTCCGCCTCGCCCGAGGATCTGCGCGCGCTCCTGCTGACCATCAGTGCCGAGGACCTGGAAGCCCGCCGGATCGCGCAGGAGGCCCGCGACCGCGCCGCCGAGATCCGCGAAGAGAAGTCCCCGGTGAAGGAAGAGCTGGAAACGGCAGAAGAGGCCCTGGCCGCCCTGCTGAACGAGGACGAGGAGCGCTCCTCGCTCTCGGTGACGCTGACCGCCGATGCCCCGCGCGAGGGCGTGCTGGTGCTGAGCTACACCACCGACCAGGCCAGCTGGCGCCCGGCCTACGACATGGCGCTGAGCACCGGGGAGACGCCCGAGATGACCCTGACCCGCGCCGCCTTCCTGCGTCAGGAAACGGGCGAGAACTGGCAGGACGTGGCGCTGACCCTGTCCACGGCGCGCCCCTCGGATCGCGCCCAGCCGGGCGAACTTCAGCCCCTGCCGCTGCGCATCTTCGAACCGGGCCGCCCGATCCCCCTGGCCAGGCAGTCCGAGGTCATGGAGGACACCATGAGCCTGCAAAGGCTGGGCGCGGCCCCTGTTGCCGGCAAGATCGCCGATAACGGCGTGTCGATCACCTATGGCTACCCCGAGGCGCTCTCGCTGGATTCCGGCGCGGAAGAGCTGCGCGTGGACCTGGGCACCACGCGCTTCACCCCAGAGGTCTACGCCCGCGCCGTCCCGCTGCTGGATGAGAACGCCTATCTTATGGCCGGCTTCACCAACCAGGAGGATGAGCCCCTGCTGCCCGGTGCCCAGACCCGCTTCTTCGTCGACGGCACCTACATGGGCCAGCGCCCCACGCCCCTGGTCGCGGCCGGCGCCAGTGCCGACTGGTCTTTCGGAGCCATCGACGGCCTGCGCCTGGAGCGCCAGGTCGAAGACCGCATGGAAGGCGAGGAAGGCTTCATCCGGAAAAGCAACGGTCTGAACGAGGCGGTGACCATCACGCTCACCAACCGCACCAACCGCGCCTGGCCCCTGCGCCTGACCGACCGCGTGCCCTACTCCGAACAGGAGGCCCTGCAGATCGACTGGCAGGCCAACCCCGCCCCCACGACGGAAAGCCCCGATGGTCAGCGCGGCTTGCTGGAATGGCAGCTCGACCTGCCCGCCGGCGAGGAAACCGAGGTCGCGCTGAGCTACACGGCCAGCTGGCCCGCCGACAAGATGCTGCAGTAACGCCGGCGGGGGCGCCTCAGCCCCCGGCGTCGTGCCCCGGTCTGGTGGCGTGAGGCCTCCGGCGGGAGTTTTCCGGCAAGAAGAAACCCCTTCTTAACCAAGGCGGGGCATCGTCCCCCTGCGGTCAGGACGGGAGCGTTCATGATCGTGCAAGGAGAAGGCCCCCGGTCGCCCCGCTTCGGCCGGTCGGTTGGGGGCTCGATCCTGTCTTCTTCTTGCCGGGAAACTCCCGCCGGAGGCATCCTACAGGGACAGGCCGTGCTGCGCTCTGAAAACTGGGCCTGAAAATCGGGAGTGAGGGCGCGGCAGGCCTGCTGGCCGGCCGCTGAGTTGAAGTGGCGCGCCCGGGCCGCGAGGGCGCGGGCGGCTTTTTCAGATCGGACGGAAGGCTTTTTCCGCGGGGATGTATTGTTCCACCGTGCCATTGCCGATGTCGTGCCACAATCCGTGCAGGGAGACGTTCTCGGACTTCACCTGGGCTTCGACGAAGGGGAAGGTCATCAGGTTCTCGAGCGAGACGAGCACGGCTTCGCGTTCCAGCGCGGAACGTTGCTTGTCATAGCCTTCCAGGTCCTTCACCCGTTCGTAGCCGGGGCGCAGCAGGTCCATCCAGCGGCCCACGAAGGAGCTCTTTTCTTCCAGCTCCGGGGCGCGGCCGGAGCACATGTCCAGGCAGCCCTGCACACCGCCACAGGCGCTATGGCCCATCACCACCACATGCGCGACCTTCAGCGCCGTCACCGCGTATTCCACCGCGGCGGAGGTGCCGTGCTGGTTGCCGTCCGGTTCATAGGGGGGCACCAGGTTGGCGATGTTACGGTGGATGAAGAACTCGCCCTGATCCGCGCCGAAGATGCTGGTCACATGCACGCGGCTGTCACAGCAGGAGATGATCATGGTCTTGGGGCGCTGCCCTTCGTCGGCCAGGCGTCGGTACCATGCCTTGTTCTCTGCGAAGGCGGTGGCCTTCCAGCCGTGGTAGCGTTGCACGAGAAGGTTGGGAAGCGGCTTCGCCTTGTCCATCGGGGTCTCCGGGTTGGGTCAATCCTCGGGCTGTTATAGTCTGCGTGGGTGCCGCGGCAAATGACGAAAGGGAGAATTTTCGCAAAATGCCCGTGCAGGGCGCTTGCTGACCTGGACGCGGTGCCCGGAGGCGCGCGACGGCTCCCGGCCAGTTCCCTGACACTACTTCGACACGCCATCTGAAAATTGCCGAAAAACTGCTGAAAAGACGCGGAAAACATACCGAAAAATCGGCGTGCATTTGACGGTGGTTTCCGTGTCTTTCCGGTGGGTGGGCAAGGATTTGGGAACTTCATCAGGGCATTGTCTGCGGGCCGTGGGGGCAATGAGAAGGGTGTGGTGAACGTGGAACAAGTGCTTGTTCTGATGCAGCAGGAAGATGTGCGGCTTGATCCGGGCCGGCTGGAGTCGTTGTTTCTTCAGATGGGGGAAGCCGGGGCAGAGGATGTCCTGTGCCGCGCCATGGAGGAGATCGCCCTGCGCCTGAGCCATACCGAGCGACTGTTCCGCCAGGGCCGGATGGAAGAGATGCGCAAATCGGCCCGCTCGCTGGTGGCCATTGCCGAGCAGATCGGCATGAACGCCCTGGCCCGTGTGGCCGGGGATGTGACCTGCTGCATTGATGCGGCCGACGAGGTGGCGCTGACCGCCACCCTGGCCCGCCTGCTTCGCGTGGGAGAGCAATCCCTGACTGCTGTCTGGGACCTGCAGGGCGCGCATCTGTGATCCCTGCCTGAGGCGAGGGGGCTGCGGGGCGCGGGGGCGCCGGTTTGCGGCTGAGGTCCCGTTTGGACTTCGGCTGTGGGTCTTTTGGCATGGTTCCCCGGGCGCGGTTTCCAAGAGGCGCCCGTCCGGCAAGGGGCTGCTGACCGGGCGGCAGGGCCCGGCGAAAGCCCCTTGCAGCGACGTGGCGCGGGGCTAGGCTGTGGCAGGCCCGAGGTTTTCGGGTCTGACAATGCAAGGACACCCCATGGCCGACCGCTCCCCCCTGACCTTTGCTGCCGAGACCGATGATGCGCTGCCGCTGCACGTGATCGCGACTGATGCGCTGGAAACCTTCATTGAGGGGCAGGGGCCCGAGGTTGCGGCCTGGGTCAGGGCCACCGGGTTCAGCGGGGCCCTGAAGCAAAGCTGCCTTGTGCCGGGGCCGGATGGCGCGCCGGTGATGGCGCTGGCAGGCTATGGCGATGCCGGGGCGCGGGCCCGGGGCCGCTTCTGGCTGGCCGGGGCAGCGGCGGGGCTGCCAGAGGGGGTCTACAGGATCGCCTCCGGCCTGCCGCAGGAGGTCGCGGACATGGAGGCGCTGGGCTGGCTTCTGCAGGGCTATCGCTATGACCGCTACCGCGCGCAGGGCAGCTTCAAGCCCGCGCTGATCGCCCCGGAGGGCGTCGATGCCAGGCGGGTCGAGGCGCTGGCCGCCGGAGAGGCGCTGACCCGCGACCTGATTAACACCCCGGCCAATGACATGGGCCCGGCAGAGCTGGAAGCCGCCGCCCGCTCCCTGGCGGAGGACTGCGGGGCCGAGATTTCGGTCATCACGGGGGAAGAGCTGCTGGAGCAGAACTTCCCGATGATCCACGCGGTGGGCCGCGCGGCCACCCCCGCCCGTGCGCCGCGCCTGATCGAGCTGCGCTGGGGCAGCAACGGGCCGGCGCTGACGCTGGTGGGCAAGGGGGTCTGTTTCGACACCGGCGGGCTGAACATCAAGCCCGGGGCCTCCATGGGCCTGATGAAGAAGGACATGGGCGGGGCGGCCACGGTGCTGGGGCTGGCGCGGATCATCATGACGCGCGATCTGCCGGTGCAGCTGCGGGTGCTGATCCCGGCGGTGGAGAACGCCATCGCGGGGGAGGCCTTCCGCCCCGGCGATATCCTGACCGCGCGCAATGGCCTGACAGTTGAGATCAACAATACCGATGCAGAGGGGCGGCTGGTGCTGGCCGATGCCCTGGCGCTGGGGGCAGAGGCCAAGCCGGAGATGATGGTGTCTTTCGCCACGCTCACCGGCGCGGCGCGGGTGGCCGTGGGGCCGGACCTGTCGCCCTTCTTTACCGATGACCCGGATGTGGCCGGCGCGCTGACGGCGGTGTCGGAGCTGGCGGCCGATCCGGTCTGGCGCCTGCCCTTCCACGAGCCCTACGAAAGCATGATCGAGCCGGGCATCGCGGACCTGGACAATGCGCCCAAGGGCGGGTTCGCCGGGTCGATCACCGCCGCGCTCTTCCTGCGCCGCTTTGCGGGTTCGGGCGTGCGCTACACCCATTTCGACATCTACGGCTGGTCGCCCTCTGACCAGCCGGGGCGCAGCAAGGGCGGCACGGGCATGGGCGCGCGGGCGCTGTTTTCCGCGCTGCCGGGCCTGCTGGGGCTGTGAGCGCCGTGGATCGCCGCCGCTGGCCGGCCAATGGCCGGGTGGCCGCGGCCCGGCTGAAGGGCCGGGCAGAGGCGGCGCGTTTCACCGAAGGCCAGGCGGATCGTATCGCCCAGCCGGTGGCGGATCTCTGTGCCGCGCCGGGGGGCAAGCGGGACCGCCAGCTGCTGTTCGGCGCCGCGGTGACGGTCTACGAGCTGGCGCAGGGCTGGGCCTTTGTCGAGGCGCAGGCGGATGGCTACACCGGCTATGTGGCAGAGGCGGCGCTGGCCGGCGGGGTGGGGGACACGCCCAGCCACTGGTTGGTGGCGCGCTCCAGCCAGGCCTATGCGGCGGCGGATCTGAAAAGCCCCGACCGGATGGCGCTGTCCTTTGGGGCGCAGGTTCATGTCACCGCCTGGGAAAATGACTTTGCCGCGACGGAGGCGGGCTGGATCCCGCGCCAGCACCTGGCCCCGCTGGGTGCCCCCGGTGCGCGCGATCCGGTCGCCCTGGCCGAGCGCCTGCTGGGCACGCCCTACCTTTGGGGTGGGAATTCGGCCTTCGGGGTGGATTGCTCTGGCCTGGTGCAGCTGCCCCTGCAGATGCTGGGCAGGACCTGTCCCGGGGACAGCGACATGCAGGCGCGCGAGCTGGGCGTGGCGCTGGAGCCGGATGCGCCGCTGGAGCGTGGCGACCTGGTGTTCTGGAAGGGGCACGTGGCCTGGGTGGCGGGGCCCGACCTGATCCTGCATGCCAATGCGGGCACGATGTCCGTTGCCTTCGAGGGGCTTGGCGCCGCCATCGCGCGGATCGAGGCGGCCGGCGACGGGCCGGTCACGTTGCGGCGCAGGCTGGTGCGGGACTGATTGGAGTGGGGCTGAGAGGCGCGGCGGGTCAGTCCACCGCGCGGATCATCTTGCGTTCCAGCACCCGCAGCACGGTTTTCAGCTCATGCCCCCGGCGCAGGATCTGGCCGTCCATGCCGACCACGGCATACATGCCCTGCTTGTTGCGCAGTCTTGGCCGTTTCTCGATCCGATAGAGCGGGTGTTCCGCGCTGCGCCGGAAGACGGAGAAGACCGCCATGTCCGACAGGCAGGAAATCCCGTAATCGCGCCATTCGCCTGCGGCGACCATGCGCCCGTAGAGCGACAGGATCACGCTGAGCTCCGTGCGGTGAAAGGCGACCTGGGCTTGCTGGGGTCCGGGAACCGGAGGCGTCGAGTGTAGCGTCATGACGGAATCCTGCGCCCGGTGCGCGGCAAAATCAAGCGGGATGCGGGGCCCGCGAGCCGGTTGCACGGCATTCAAGGCATTTTCCTGCCGCTTTCCCGGCCCGCTGGGGGCGCGCGCCGGTCGGGCCAGGGGCGCGTCAGGCGAAACGCCCCTGGCAGAACCAGCCACCGGAGACCGCCCCGCCATGGGCATAGAAAAGCCAGAGCGCCTCTCCCCGCGTGGTGACGGTGCGCCAGTAGTCGCGGGTGCCGGAGCGCCAGGCGGGGTCGTCCAGCCACCATTCGGGGGCGATGCGTTCGCGCTCTCCGTAGCTGTGGGTGACGCTTTCATAGCGCCGCCAGCGGAAGCGGGCGGGGGGCGCGCGGGGAAAATCGGGCTGCGGGCCCAGCGGCGTCACCAGTTCCGGGCGGAAGATATGCAGCGGGCGTGGCAGCGGGTGCCCTTCCCAGTGCGGGGCCGGTTTGGACCAGGCGGCGGTCAGGGTGATGTCGGTCTTTTCGGGGATATGGCTGTCCGCCGGGTGGCGGCGGGTGATCGCCTCCATCCCGAAGCGGGCGCCGATGCGCGACATCAGCTCTTCGCGGGCGGCGGCCAGCCCGGCGGCTTCGCGGCTGCCGCCGCCACTGCCGCCACTGCCGACGATCGCGGGGGATTGGGAGCTGTCGCGCAGCGGGGCTTCGACCTGTTCGGCGATCAGGCGCAGCATGTCGATGCCGAAGCCGGCCTTCACCTCTGCCAGCTTGATCGCCAGCAGGGGGCGGATGCGATCGGGATCGGCGGCCGGGCGGGCCAGCCCGGCGGCCACCCATTGCATGGTGCCATCGCTGCGCCAGGCCTCAAGCCGGACAAGGCGCACGACCTTGCCGGCCTCACGCAGCATCTCGCAAAGACGGGGCAGCATCTTGTCCACCCCGGCTTGCAGATCCTCTTGCAGGCCGATGGGATCGGGCAGGGTCAGCCGCACGGAGAAGGCCGGGCGGTGCCGCCGTGGAGAGACCGGTTCATGGGCATGGCCAAGCGCCTGGTCCAGCCGCTGCACCAGCGGCAGCCCGTAGCGCCGGGCCAGTGGCGCGCGGGGCTGTTCCATAAGGTCGCGGATCCGGCGCAGGCCGACCCGGCTGAGGTCCTCTACCAGCTTTGACTCGATCCGCAGGGCGGCGACGGGCAGCGGGGCCAGCACATCCGCCGCGCGGCCGGGGGGCTGGATGCGCCGCGCGGTGCCGGTCACCTCTGGCAGCGGGGGGCGGGCACCGCCGCGTTCCCAGTGCCGCTTGCGCGCGGCGCGCGAGCGGGTCGCGCGGGCCTCCATGTCCACCGCGTCGCCGTCATGGCCGGCGGGATGCAGGGCGGCCCCTTCGGTTCCGGCGAAACGGGCCAGGGCCCAGGCCGCGCCGGGGGTGTCGCCGATCGCCGCCCGCATGGAGAGCGAGAAGCGCGCGCAATCGGATTCCACGTGGCCGATCATGGCCTCTTCCCCGCCGAAAAGGTGGGCACATCCGGTGATGTCCAGCATCAGCCCGTCCAGCCCGCTGTCCCCCACCCAGGGCGAATAGCGCCCGGCCCAGCGTCCCAGGGAGGCCAGCAGCTGTGCCTCTGCCTGGGCCTTGCGCGGGCGTGTCACCAGGTTGGGATACATCGCCAGCGCATCGGGCAGCCCCATGCCGGGGCGCAGGCCTGCCTCTTCCGCGCCGGGGCTCAAGCTGCTGATTGTCTGGAGGTTTCCGGCCTGGTCCACCACCGCCAGCGGCAGCGAGGGTTCCGCGCCCAGGCGGCGCAGGACACGATCCGCGCCAAGGCGGGGAAACCAGAGATGCATGATGCGGCTGGGACGGGGCATGGGACACCGGGCTGGGCAGAGATTCGGATGTTCCTGTTATGTTCCATTTCTAATGTTTTCGTGAGGCAGAGTCGAGACGGGTTCTCGGTTCTCGCAATAGGGGTATGGTGAGGGCAGGATCCAACATGGAGTTACCCAATGAAAAGGCAGTTTCTGACGCTGGTCACGGGCGCCGCACTTCTGGCAGGGGGCGCAATGGCCCACGAGGACGTGGAGAACCCGACCGTCAAGGCGCGCATGGAGGTCATGGAGACCATCCGCGACAACTTCGGCACCATCGCCTCCATGGCGCAGGGCAAGACGGCATTCGACGCGGCTGCGGCTGCAAATGCCAAGGCCGCCGCGCTGGAGGCGTCAACCGATATCACCACGGTCTTCGAGACGGAGGCGATGGATCCCAAATCCGAAGCCAAGCCGGAGATCTGGACCAACTGGGATGATTTCGCCGACAAGGCCGCCGCGCTGGAAACCTCTCTGAGCGGGCTGGACACCGAGTCGCTGGAGGCGATGAAGGCCGGTTTCCGCACGGTTGCGGGGGCCTGCGGGGCCTGCCACAAGGCCTATCGCACGGAGTGAGCCTGCGGGCCCTGCGGGGCCGGGTGCTGAAGAACGGGATCGGGCTGGCCAGCGTGCCGGCCCTTTTTCTTGGCGAGGTCGCAGGTGAGCCCGGGGGAGCTTATTCCGCTGCCGTGCGCAGGGAGGCACCGGATCCGTAGCGGGCCAGGAAGGTTTCCACCGCCTCATGGGCGACCTGGCGGGCGCGTTCGGCGCTGATCTTGATGTCCGGACAGAAGAGCTGGCTGGCAAAGATCTCTGCCTTGCAGAGCTCGAAGAACTGATGCGCGGCCATGGAGTGATCCTCGATCACCAGCTCTCCGCGCTCCACGGCCTTTTCGAAATAGAGGCAGAGCATCTTTTCGGCCAGCAGCGGCCCGTGTTCGTAGAAATCGCGGGCAAGATCGGGGAAGCGCTCTGCCTCTGACACGCAGAGGCGGTAGGTCGAGACCGACATGGGGTTGGTGAAGAAATCGACCATGCGCTTGGCGGCATGTTCCAGCATGTCGCGCGGGGGCAGGTCCGGCTGGACGATGCAGCCGGCGGAATCGGCCTGGCGGCGGAACTCCTGCCGGGCGACTTCCAGGAAAAGCAGGCGTTTGTCGGGGAAGTAGCTGTAGAGCGTCGCCTTGGAGACAGAGGCCGCGCGGGCGATGTCATCCACGTTGGCGCCTTCGAAACCGTCCCGCAGAAACACCTCTCGTGCGCCATCAAGGACCTGGTCCAGCTTTCGGCCACGGCGTTTTTGCAGGATGCAGCGTGTCATGGGTCCTCCGGCGACAGTTGGCGCATATTGGCTGCTTAAACGCTCTGCGGCAAGCTTTCCTGCCAAGTCGGGCGGCGGCTCCGGGCTTGACGGGCGGGGCCGGGGCGTGAAACTGCGCCTTCATGACCATAATCTATGTCGATGCGGATGCCTGCCCAGTGAAGGCAGAGACCGAGCGGGTGGCGACGCGTCACAAGCTCATGATGAAACTTGTGTCCAACGGCGGGCTGCGCCCGTCTGACAATCCCTACGTGGAGCAAGTGATCGTGCCCGACGGGCCGGATGTGGCCGACATGTGGATCGCGGAGCGCTGCGGCCCGGCGGATGTGGTGATCACCGGGGACATCCCGCTGGCGGCAAAATGCGTGGAAGCCGGGGCGGAATGCCTGCGCCACAACGGCGAACGCTTCACCCAGGCCAATATCGGACAGCAGCTGGCGATGCGCGACCTGATGGCCGATCTGCGTGCGGCGGATCCCTTCCGGCAGGGCGGGGGCAAGGGCTTTACAAAGGCCGACCGCTCCCGTTTTCTGGACGCGCTGGAACGCGCGATCCGCGCGGCCAAGACACGGCAGTGACAGGAAGATATCTGACATGAGCGGACAAAGGGCGAAGGCCGTGGTCTTCGACATCGGCAATGTGCTGATCGAATGGCAGCCGGAGCGGCATTACGACGCGGTGATCGGAGAGAGCCGGCGCAAGGCGCTGTTCGAGGCGGTCGATCTGCATGCCGTGAACGACGAGGTCGACCGGGGCGGCGACATGGGCACCCTGTTCGAGGAGCTGGCCCGCAGCACCCCCGAATGGGCCGAGGAAATCCGCATGTGGCATGGCGACTGGATCAAGATGGCCTCTCCGGCGATCCCGCGCTCTGTCCGGCTTCAGCGCCGGTTGCGCCAGAAGGGCGTGCCGGTCCATGCGCTGTCCAACTTTGGCATCGGGACCTTCCAGAAGGCGCAGGCGGCCTATGACTTCCTGTCGGAATTCGACCAGCCCTATATCTCTGGCCACCTGGGCGTGATCAAGCCGGACGCGCGGATCTACGAGATCCTGGAAGAGGGCACGGGTCTGTCGGGCGCAGAGATCCTGTTCACCGATGACCGCGAAGACAATATCGCCGCCGCGCAGGCGCGTGGCTGGCAGACCCATCATTTCACCGGGCCCGAGGGCTGGGCCGACCGGCTGGTGGCCGATGGTTTCCTGACCGCGGAAGAAGCGGCGTGAGCCGGCGGGGCGTTTCCGCCGTGGTGGCCTGCATCGCGGAGGGCGCGCGATGACCTGGTGGGGTGTGATCCTTGTGCTTGCGGGACTGGGTGTGCTGGTCGCGCTCTGGCCCCGGCTGGTCGATCTGCTGTTTCACGAAAAGATGGATGCCGCCGCCCGCGCCGATGCGCCGGGGCAGTTCGCGCAGCTGCCCTGCGGCGTGACTCATTACCGCTGGGACGGGCCGGAGGACGGGCCGATCACCGTGCTGGTCCATGGTCAGACCACCCCCTGTTTCGTCTGGGACGGCGTGGCGCGGCTGCTGGCAGCCCGGGGCGAGCGGGTGCTGCGCTATGACCTGCTGGGGCGGGGCTATTCGGACCGCCCCTCCGGCGCGCAGGACGCGGAGTTCTTCCTGCGCCAGCTCGATGCCCTGCTGGCGGATCAGAAGGTTACCGGGCCGGTCACGATGATGGGCTTTTCCATGGGCGGCGCGATCAGTGCGAGCTATGCGGCGACGCGTCCCGGACGGGTGGCGCGGCTGGTGCTGGTGGCCCCTGCGGGCATGGGCGGCGTCGGCACGGGTTGGCTGCGGGCCCTGCGGGATGCGGACGGGCCGGGCATGTGGCTGTTCCGGCTGATCTATCCGGGCATGCATCGCCGGGCCGGGCGCGTTCTGACCCGCGATCACGGCCTGCCGGAGGCGCTGGAACGCGCCCAGCAGCGCGAGGCCGACCTGCGCGGCTTTGCCCCGGGGGTCATGTCATCCCTGCGCCACCTGCTGCGCGGCGACCTTGTGGTGGAGCATCGCGCCCTGGCCCAGGCCGGGGTGCCGGTGCTGGCGATCTGGGCGGCAGAGGATCGCGATATCCCCCTCTCCCGTCGGGAGGTGCTGGCGGAATGGAACCCGCAGGCCGGGCAGGTGACCGTGCCGGGGGCCGATCACTGGCTGCCCCTGACCCATCCCCAGGCGGTGGTGGAGGCCGTGACCGACTGGCAGGCCGGGGGCGCCTGAGCCCCCGGAGGATCTGCGGCGCATCAGGCCGGTTGCGGCAGGACCGAGGGCTTTTCCCGGATCGGCAGATGCACCAGCGCAGAGACCGCGCCGACCCCCACGCCGACCCACCAGACCAGCGTGTAATCGCCGTGGATGTCGTAAAGCTTGCCCCCCAGCCAGACGCCCATGAAGCCGCCCAGCTGGTGTGAGAAGAAGACGATCCCGTAAAGCGTGCCCATGTAGCGCATCCCGTAGATGTAGCCGACAAGGCCAGAGGTCAGCGGCACCGTCGCCAGCCAGAGCGATCCCATCACGGCAGAGAAGATCAGCACCGTGGCCGGCGTGATCGGCACCAGGATGAACCAGGCGGCGACCAGCGTGCGCAGCACGTAGATGCCCGACAGCAGGTATTTCTTGGTAAAGCGGTTGCCCAGGTAACCCGCCAGCAGCGTGCCCGCCACGTTCATCACCCCGATCACCGAAATCGAGATCGCGCCAAGCGCCGAGGTTGTGGTGATCCCCATGGAGGCCAGGATGCCGCCGGGCGCGATCGGCCCGCAAAGCTCTGTCACGAAGGCGGGGAAATGCGCGGTGATGAAGCCCAGCTGGTAGCCGCAGGAAAAGAAGCCGATGAAGATCATCGCGAAGGTCGGATCCTTCATGGCGCGGAACAGGATCTGGCCCAGGGTTTCCTCAAGCTCTGCCTTGGTGGCGGGGGGCTGGGTGGCGCGCATCATCGGCAGCACCACAAGCACGGCCAGGATGGCTGCGGCAAAGGCCAGGAAGACCGATTGCCAGGTCATGAAGCCCAGCATCCACTGCGCCACCGGCGCGCCGAAGACCTGGCCCGCAGACCCGGCCGCGGTGGCGATGGCCAGCGCCATGGAGCGGTGCTGCGGCGCGGCTGCCCGCCCGACCACCGCCAGGATGACGCCAAAGCCGGTGCCCGCGATGCCGAAGCCCACCAGCACCTCCAGGCCCCAGTGCGCCTCTGGCGTGACGGCGAAGGAAGAGGCCACCAGACCCGCCGCATAGACCAGCGCGCCCAGCACGATGGCCTTGCGGTCCCCCACCTTCTCCGCGAAGGCGGCAAAGAGCGGCTGCCCGATGCCCCAGGCCAGGTTCTGGATCGCGATGGCCAGCGAGAAGTCCGCCCGCGCCCAGCCGAAATCAGCCGCGATGGGGATCTGGAAGACCCCGAAACTGGCGCGGATGGCGAAGCTGACCATGATGATGATGCAGCCGGCGATCAGCACCGGGGAAATCAGGCGGGGGGCTGGTGTCATTCGGGGGATCCTCTGAAAGCCCGTAAAGCCTACCCAGCCCTGTCGCGGCGTCAATTCAAGCTTTGTGGCCAGGGCCATGACGAAACGTGGAGATGCGCGCGCGCCGCCTTTCCTAGCGACACCGCCCGGGCTATCTAACCGTCATGAGCAGCATGTCAGAGCTTTACCGGACCCGTGTGGCCGAAGGGGCGATCCAGCCCGATCCCGCGCAGGAGGCCGTCCTGCCGGAGTTTGACCGTATCGAGGCCGGGCTGGCCGAGGCCGCGCCGGTGAAGCGCGGCTTCTTCCGCAAGGCAAAGCCGCCTGAGCCGGTGCGCGGGCTTTACCTGTGGGGCGGGGTCGGGCGCGGCAAGTCGATGCTGATGGATCTCTTCGTGGAAAGCCTGGACGTGCCGGTGCGCCGGGTCCACTTCCATGCCTTCATGCAGGAAATCCAGGAGGGCCTGAACGAGGCCCGCAAGGCCAATACCCAGGACAGCCTGGCGCCGGTGGCCGCGAAGATCGCCGAAAGCGTGCGCGTGCTGGCCTTCGACGAGATGCAGATCACCGACATCACCGATGCGATGATCGTGGGCCGCCTGTTCGAGGCGCTCTTTGCCGCCGGGGTCGTGGTCGTGACGACCTCCAACCGGGTGCCGGACGATCTATACAAGAACGGGCTGAACCGGCAGCTGTTCCTGCCCTTCATCGCGCTGATCAAGGAACGGCTGGTGGTGCATGAGCTGGCCAGCCCGCATGATTACCGCCAGAACCGGCTGGAAGGCGGGCAGGTCTATTTCACGCCCAACGATGCGGAGGCCCGCGCCGCGATCGAGGAGATCTGGCAGGACCTGACGGGCGGCGCGTCAGAGCCGCTGGTGCTGAGCGTGAAGGGCCGCGAAGTGGTCATCCCCGCCTATCGCAACGGCGTGGGCCGCGCGCGTTTTCATGACCTTTGCGGGGCGATGCTGGGGCCGGGTGATTACCTTGAGATCGCCAAGGCCATGAAGGTCCTGGTACTTGAGAACATCCCCTGCCTGGGCCGGTCGAACTTCAACGAAGCCAAGCGCTTCGTCACGCTGATCGACGCGCTTTACGAGGCCAAGGTGCGGCTGATCTGCTCTGCCGCCGATGAACCCGAAAGCCTGTACCTGGAAGGCGAGGGCGTCTTTGAATTCGAGCGCACCGCAAGCCGGCTGCGGGAGATGCAGGACAAGGATTGGGGTAAGGACGCGGACGGGGACTGAAAGGCGGCCTAATGGCGGACAAAAAAAGGGGGTCGTTGAACCGACCCCCTATTATTATGCCCGATGGTCCCAAGTCCCGTAGTCGCGCGTGCCGCCCTGAAAGCTGCTGTCCCTGAGGGCGGTGCGTCTTCTGGAGAAAGTCTTGTTTCTAAAGGGACATTAGCCGAATCACTGGGAATCGGTCAACCAAAACCGAATCGCCCGGGCCCCGATTTCGGGGCGTTTCCGGAGTGCGATTCGGAAAGGTGATTCGGAACAGGGTGTTACGTGCCCCTATTGATGTGAGAAAAGTTTCCGCTTTCTTGCCTGAGACGCGCCTGACGGGGCGAAGGGGCAGCGGAAGGGGCGGTAGCGGCCGCCCCGAAGCCTCTTCAGCCGTTCTCTTCCAGCACCGTGCCGGCCAGGTAGAGCGAACCGCCGATCAGCACGCGGGCCTGGGGATCCGTGGCGATGATCGCGGCCAGGGCCTCTTGAACGGAGGCGGCTTCCTGCGCGTCATGGCCCGCATCCCGGGCGGCCTGGGCGGTTTCGGCACCGGTGAGCGTGGCGCTGACACCGGGGATGGAGACCGCGTGCAGGCTGGCGACCTGGCTGGCAAGCGGGCGCAGGTAGCCGCGCACGTCCTTGGTGTTCAGCATCCCGCAGATCATGTGGGTGGGCCGCGCCGGCAGGGTTTCCAGGTGGGCGCAGAGCGCTTCGCCCGCGGCGGGATTGTGGCCGCCATCCAGCAGGATCTCTGCCCCGGGGGCGGCGCTGACCAGCGGGCCACGGCGCAGGCGTTGCAGGCGGGCATCCCATTGCGCCGAGGTCACGGCCGCTTCGCAGGCGGCTTCATCGAAGCCCAGGTGCCGCAGGGCGGCCAGGGCGGCCCCGGCGTTTTGCAACTGGTGGGCGCCGGGCAGGTTGGGCAGCGGCAGGTCGAGCAGGCCGTTGAGGTCCTGGAAGACCAGGCGGCCATGTTCGCTCCAGACCTGCCAATCCTGGCCATGGACCAGCAGTGGCGCGCCGATCTGCATCGCGCGGGTTTCCAGCACCTCCAGCGCCTCTGGCGTCTGGGGGCCGACCACGCAGGGCACGCCGGGCTTCAGGATCCCGGCCTTTTCGCCGGCGATCTGGGTGATCGTGTCGCCCAGGAAGCTTTCGTGATCCATGGAGATCGGGGTGATCACGGTCAGCGCGGGTTTTTCCACCACGTTGGTCGCATCCAGCCGCCCGCCAAGGCCGGTTTCCAGCAGGCACCAGTCCGCCGGGGTGCGGGCAAAGGCCAGGATGGCGGCGCAGGTCGTGATCTCGAAATAGGTGATGGGATCGGGGCCGTTGGCGGCCAGGCATTCATCCAGCAGCTCGGAGAGCGCCTGTTCGGAGATCAGCTCTCCGGCCAGGCGGATGCGCTCGTGGAAGCGCACCAGGTGCGGAGAGGTATAGGCATGGGTGCTGAGCCCCGCACCTTCGATCCCGGCGCGCAGCATGGCCTGGGTGGAGCCCTTGCCGTTGGTGCCCGCCAGGTGGATCACCGGCGGCAGGGCGTTTTCCGGGTGGTCGAGCGCGGCGAGCAGGCGCCAGACGCGATCGAGAACCAGGTCGATGACCTTCGGATGCAGCTGCATCATCCGGTCGAGCAGCGCATCGGAACTTGTGGCGGTCACGACTTGTCTTTGGCTTTTTGGGCTGGGGCGTCGGCCTTGGGCGCGGGGGCCGGCTTGGCATCGGGCTTGGCCTCTGCCTTGGGCTGGGGCGCGGCGGGCTTTGCATCGGGCTGCGCGGGGATCGCGGCGGCGGCTGCCTGAGCGGGGTCGGGCAGGGCGGCCACGGGATCGGGCGCGGGCAGCTCTCCGGCCACGGCCGGGCTGAGGCCCATGAGCATCCGGGTGATCGTGATGAGCTCCTGGCGCATCTCTGTGCGCGGGGTCACGCGGTCCAGCATGCCGTGGTCCAGCAGGTATTCGGCGCGCTGGAACCCTTCGGGCAGTTTCTCACGGATGGTCTGTTCGATCACGCGCGGCCCGGCAAAGCAGATCAGCGCGTTGGGTTCGGCGATATGCACATCGCCCAGCATCGCGTAGGAGGCCGTCACGCCGCCCGTGGTCGGGTGGGTCAGCACGACGATATAGGGCAGGCCGGCTTCCTTCAGCATCTGCACGGCCACTGTGGTGCGCGGCATCTGCATCAGCGACAGGATCCCTTCCTGCATCCGCGCGCCACCGGCGGCAGAGAACAGGATCAGCGGGCACTTGCGCTGCACCGCGCGTTCGGCGGCGGCGATGATGGCATTGCCCACGTACATCCCCATGGACCCGCCCATGAAGGAGAAGTCCTGGCAGGCGGCCACGATGGGGGTACGCCCGATCTCGCCCTGGGCGACCAGCATCGCCTCATGTTCGGCTGTCTTGCGGCGCGCTTCGCGCATCCGGTCGGGATATTTCTTCTGATCGCGGAAATGCAGCGGGTCCTGCACCGGTTCCGGCACATCGACCTCGGTGAAGATGCCACCGTCGAAGAGCGCCCGGAAGCGGTCACGCGGCGCGATGGCCATGTGGTGGCCGCAGTTGGTGCAGACGTTCAGGTTGTCGCTGAGTTCGCGGTGGAACAGCATGCTGCCGCAGCTGTCGCACTTGGACCACAGGTTCTCCGGCGTCTCCCTGCGCGAGAAGATCGAGTTGATTCGAGGCCGGACGTAATTCGTGATCCAGTTCATCGGCGGCTATTCCCCGGTTTCGCTTTGGCCCCTCAGATAAGGGCGTGCGGCGCAGATTGCAATCAACGCCTGATCGCAAGGCGCGTGGCAAGCCAGGCCAGGCCGATCAGCGACAGTTCCACGAGCAGGGCAAGGGTCACGATGGGGCCATCGGCGGTGACCGGCTGGGTCAGCGGGGCCGCCGGGTAGAGGAACAGCGCCAGCCCGCTGTCAAAGCCGTCCAGGTCGGCAAAGAACAGGAAGGCATAGGCATTGTTGGCCAGGTGCAGCCCGATGGCGGGGTAAAGCGATCCGCTGCGCGCGGTCAGGTCGCTGCAGGCCAGCCCGAAGGCAAAGGCCCAGATCACGTATTGCCAGTTTGCCACCCATTGGCCGCCGCTTTCCCAGTGGACCCAGGCGAACAGCAGGTTGGGCACCACCATCCAGATCCGGGGATCGGGGAAGCGGGCGGCGATCTGCTGCTGGATGTAGCCACGGTAGAACATCTCTTCCGCGCCGGTCTGGATCAGCAGGGCCAGCAGGGCGAAGGGCAGCAGCCCCAGCCAGCCGGCCAGGTTGCGGTGGCTCTGCGCGGCCATCAGATCGGCCCAGGGCGGGGCCAGTTGCAGCACCAGGTAAAAGGCCATGGCGCCGATGAAGGCGCGCGGCAGAAGGCGTCTTTGATCGCCGGGGCCGAAAAGGCTGGCGGTATGGCGCAGGTGCAGCTTGTTGACCACCACGACCAGCGCCAGCGCCAGGATCCCGTAGGAGGCCAGTTGCAGCAGCAGACCCGTCGGGCTGTCGCCGTAATAGACCGCATCGGCAAACTCCGGAGAGATCCGCATCATCAGCCGGTCGAAAAGGTCCAGGCCCAGGGTGAAGAGCACCTCTGCCAGCAGGATGCCCAGGATCAGCCGCCCGGGGTGGCTGCGGTAGCGCGCCGGAAAGACATAGGCCTCGTGCGGGGCATAGACGGCGGGGGCCTTCATCTGCGCAGCACCAGCCGCGCGGCAAGCCAGATCACCAGGGTGGTGGCAAGGTCGATGGGGATGAAGGGGCGCAGGGCCGGGTCAGAGGCCACGACCGGCAGGTGATAGAGCGCCAGCCCGCCCAGCCCGTCGGGCAGGGACATGAGCAGCACGGCGAAGACATTGTTGACGAAATGCAGCGCCAGCGCCGGGCCCAGGGTGCCGCTGCGCGCGGTCAGATCCGCCGCCGCCAGCCCGAAGGCCGTGGCCGAGAGCACGAAGAGCCAGCCGTTCGCCCCGGCCTGGCCCTGGTAGTGCAGCAGCCCGAAGACCAGCGAGGGGACCAGCGCCCAGGCCAGCGGGCTGCGGAACCGGGCCGAGAGGCGCGATTGCAGGTAGCCGCGAAAGAGCAGCTCTTCCGCCGTGACCTGGATTGCCAGCAGGGGCAGGGCCAGCGGCAGCAGCGCGGCCCAGTCGCCAAGCGGCATGTAGCGGATCGGGGCCAGGTCGCGCGGCAGGGGCATCAGCCAGACCAGCCCCAGCAGCAGCGCCACCGCGCGCCCCACCCGGAAGGCCTGCCGAAGGGCCTCGACCGGGGGGCCGATCAGCGTGAGCAGGCTGCGCTGGTGCAGGATCTGCATCATCAGGGCCACCGCCGCCAGTGCCGCCCCGAAGGAGCTGAGCATCATCAGCGTCAACCCCTGCGGATCCGCTGGGGCCGGCAGCAGCACGTACCAGATGGAGGTCATGACCAGGTAGAGCGCGGCGAACAGCCCGAAACCCAGCCCGGTGCGCCAGAGCGCGGGCGGCGTATCCGGCCAGGCGGGGCTTTCGGGCGGCTGCATCATGGCGGCAAGCTATCCGCAGGCCGGGAAAGGGGCAATCACTCTCCGGTCGGTATCGGTGTCGCAGGGCGCGCCGGTCCCGGGTGCTTCGCCGGTGCGCGGTGGGACCGCCCGTCAAAGGGCGGCGCGCTGCCCGCGCATTGGGCGTTTCGGCGGTGGCCTGCCGGTGAAGGGGGCGCGGCCGGGGCTGCGGCTTGTGCGGTATGGGGCGCTGCTCTATGCCCGCCCCAGCCATTCCGGGGGGACTGGCCTGCCGGGACGGCGGGCTGGCCGGGATGAGGGCCGGGGATGGCCCGCGATGAGGGACGGAAAAGCGGCATATGATCTTTGACTTGAAGAACGGGTTGCGGGGCCTGAAGGGCGCGGCAGCGGGACTGGTGCTGGCGGCGCTTGCAGGCTGTGCGCCCGGCGGCAGCGAAGGCTCCATGGGGTTCCTGTCCTCGACAGGGCGGCCCACGGGCACGGCGGTCACGGCCGCGAAGCTGGTCGAGGGCGACGTGGTCGTCCGCGGCCCCTCCGGCTATTGCGTGGAACGCGGCAGCGTCCGGTCGCGCAATGACACCGGCTTTGCCATGCTGGCGCGCTGCGACCTGCTGGGCGGGATCTCTGGCAGCCCGGTGGCCCTGGGCGTGCTGACCGTCACCGTGACCCCCTATGCCGAGGCAGATCTGCCCGCCGCCCGCGACCTGGCGCGGGGCTTCGGCCCCGGCAAGGTGCTGGGCGTGGCCCAGTCGCGCGACGTGCGGCTGCTGCACATGGCCTCTGGCGGGGACGAGATGGTGGGCACAGCCGATCCCAAGCAATGGCGCGGCGCCTTCCTGCTGAACGGTTACCTTGTCTCCATGGCGGCCTATGGGCCGGCCGATGGCGCCCTGGCCGGCGATGGCGGCAGCCGGGTCCTGGTCCGGCTGGCAGAGGCGATCCGCAAGGCCAGCCCCGACAAGCCCAGACCCCAGGTGGTGGCCGAAGCCCGGCCCTGAGCGCTCTGGTCTTTCGCGACGATCCGCAGACGGGTGACTGTGCGGCACTTTTCGCCCCCGCGCGCAGGCATCGTGGCGCAACGGCCATGTTTCCCTTGTCGTTCCGCGCATTGGCGCCCTCTGGACCTTGCGTGGCGGCGCGCTGCGGGCGATAGGTTCAGGACCGGATTGCAACGGGAGATGGCAAGGTGGCTTCGATCAGATCTGTGCTGGGCAAGCTGATCGCGCGGCGGGAACTGCGCCGCTGGCGCGCCCGTGCCGAGGCCGCCGAGGACACCCATCTTTCCACCCTGCGCGGCCAGGTGACACAGGCCCGCGACCTGCGCGGCCCGCTGGATGCGCTGATCCAGGTGGCCGACCGGCGCCTGGCCCTGTCCGCCCCCGGGGGAGAGGCCTTTGACCTGCCCTTCGACGTGGACTGGTCCTGGCGGCCCGAGATCTGGCGCGGCGCCCTGACGCGGCAGGGCCTGACCGTCCTGCATTCCGGAGAGGAACTGGGCGCAGAGGTCCAGCTGTTCCACGATTGCGACTGGCCAGAGGTCATCCTGCACCAGATGCGCAACCAGCGAGAGGACGTGCTGGCCCCCTATTGCCTGCGGATGGAGGTCTTCGGCTTCGAGGGCAGCTTCCTGTCCCTCGCGGTAAACCTGCCCCAGGAGGCCGCGACAGGGCTGACCCGCCGCCATCTGGTGAGCGTCTCCGCCGATGTCACGCTGGAGCGGCCGGTGCCGATCTATGCCCGGCTCAACATCAAGCACGGCCCCAATACCGAACAGCTGGTGGAACCGCTGCCCTGGCATTCAGAGGAAAGCCTGGTCGAATTCGACCTGGCCTATTCCTCCATCAACGAAAAGCGCATCGAACAGGTCTGGGTCGATATCATCTTCGACGATCCGGCGATGAACGCGGTGATCCTGCGGGACCTGACGTTCTCGCGCAGGCCGCGGGCGGAGCTGTGACCCGCCGCCGCCGGGCTAACCGGCCCATCCCCGGGATAGACGCATGACGGAGAGCCATCCATGACGCAGATCACCCTGACCAAGATCCGGCTTGAGAATGCCACCTGGGAAGGCCTGCTGAGCGCGCCGAAGCAGGACACCGCGCCGGAGCTTGAAGCGATGCTGGAGGGTCAGCCGCTGCCCGCCCCGGTGCTAGAGCCGACCGGGACGGCGGGCGAATGGGCGGTGAAACTGCCGGTGCCGCCGGGGGCCATCGGGGACGGGGTGCGCGTGGTGCTGATCCTGGACAAGGCGCGCGGCACGGTGCTGGCCAGCTTTGCCGTGCTGGCCGGGGATGCGCTTCAGGACAGCCTGGCGACAGAGGTGGCGCTGCTGCGCGCAGAGCTCGACATGCTCAAGCGCGCCTTCCGCCGCCAGTCCCGGCAGGGCTAGGGGCGCGCGGCCCTGCGCCCCTGTCCGGCGTCGGGGGGCATTGTTTCACCATACTGAACAGGCTGTTTCCGCGTTTCCGGGCGGGGAACGATCTTGGTTTTACCGCGATATTGTCCACGCCCTGCCCCTTTCTTGCCCGAATTGACGCTAATAAACGTCATGTTGCGGTGGGGCCAGAAGGAATCGTGCGGCGCATGGATCGACTGACGGAGATGGAAGCTTTCGCCAATGTGGTGGACCAGGGCGGTTTCACCGATGCGGCGAAGAAGATGGGGATCTCCAAGTCCGCCGTGTCCAAGTACATCTCTGCGCTTGAGGCGCGTCTTGGCGCGCGGCTGCTGAACCGGACCACGCGCCGGGTCTCTCCGACAGAGATCGGGCTGGCCTATTACGACCGCGCCCGCAACGTTCTGACCCAGGCAGGAGAGGCCGATGCGCTGGTGACGGCGATGCAATCGGCCCCCTCCGGACGCTTGCGTATCTCTGTCGCCACGGAGTTGGGCGCCCATCACCTGAGCCCGCTGCTGGGCCGCTTCCTGGCCGATTGCCCGGATGTCACGGTGAACATGGAGCTGTCCAACCGCTACGTCGAACTGGTCAGCGAAGGCTATGACCTGGCCGTGCGCATCGGCGATCCGGGCCATGACAGCGGCTTGCAGCGGCGCAAGCTGGCAGAGACCTCTCGCCGGCTGGTGGCCAGCCCGGAGTACCTGGGCCGCCATGGCGTGCCGGAGCGGATCGAGGATCTGAACCATCACAAGCTGCTGCATTATTCGCAGGATGGCAGCGGCAATGTCTGGACCCTCACCGCGCCCTCGGGCGCGCAGCGGCAGGTGCGTAGCGCCGGCTGGCTGTCGGTCAATGACGGCCAATCGCTGCTGAATGCGGCCATGGCCGGGCTGGGCATCGCCTATCTGCCCGGCTTCCTCTGTGCAGCGGCGTTGCGAGAAGGGCGGCTGGCAGAGGTCCTGCCTGACCTGCCGGAGGAGCGCATGAGCATCTGCGCGGTCTACCCGGAGGGGCGGTTCACCCAGCCCAAGGTGCGCGCCTTCGTGGAGTTCCTGGAAAGCAGTTTCGCGGCGCAGGCCGACGCGGGCTGGTAAGGCGCCCGACGCGGGCGTCAGGGCTCTTCGGTCAGCACCGCTTCGACCCGGCGATTGCGTTCGCGCCCGGCTTCGGAGGCATTGCCGGTGACAGGCGCCAGGTAGCCGATCCCCTCGACCATCAATTGCCCGTTCGCAACGCCGTGGCGTTGTTGCAGGCGGCTGCGGACGGCCTCGGCCCGGCGGCGCGACAGGGCCATGTTGCCCTCTAGAGTGCCTTCGGTGTCGGTATGGCCCACCAGGGCCACGCGCGCGCCGGGCCGTTCCTTCAGGAAATCCGCCAGCGCGGTGAGGCTGGGGTAATCGCTGTCCTCAAGCTCTGACGAGCCCGTGGCGAAGGCCAGGTCCGACAGCACCACGTGGCCCTTGTCGACCAGCGTTTCCACCAAGGCGGAACCGGGCGTGAAGACCGGAGTCGGGTCGGCGTCCGGCGTGGTGGTGACATCGGCGGGGGGACCTTCGGGCGCGACATGGGTGATCTGCACGAAACCCGTGGCCTCTGACCGGCTGACCAGCAGGAAGACGGCTTCGGTCCCGGCCTCGGTCTCCCGGCGGGCGGAAAAGGCGCGGAAATCGAAAAGATCCACGTAGATGTCGGGCGGCGGCAGGATCGGGGCGGCGAAGCGGAAATCGAAGCCTCCGCAGATATCGGTCGCGCAGTCCAGCAGCGGGGTGAAGCCGGCCTCGACCAGCTGGTCGCGCAGGGGCATGAGGATCTGCAGCGTCGTGCGGCTTGTGCCGGGCAGGCGCCAGCTGCGGGTCGTGACCTGTCCCGAAAGCTCCTGCACCGGCAGGTCGCCATCCCGCACGGGGGCGGTGGGCAGGGCCAGGGTGGCCGTCTCTGTTTGGTTCAGGCCCTCTGTCGCGCCCGCCGGCAGGCTCAGCGCCAGCGGCGCGGCGCTGGCCGGACCCGCGCAGAGCGGCGCGGCCAGGCAGGCCAGAAGCGCCACCGCAGGCGCGGTGCGCGCCCATCCCCCGCGTCCCCGCCCGCGTCGGTCCCAGCCTGCGCGCACCCGCCGCAGCGGGTCTGGCAGGGGGGAGGGGCGTGATGGGATCATTGCGGCGCGTCCGGGGCTTGCTCGCGGTAATGGTAGCTGCCGATCACCGTCATGCCGAGCCTTGAATAAAGCGCGTTGCCCGCGACATTCGCCTTGGTGCAGATGACGGAGAACTCCTCGGCGCCCTGTGCCTGCGCCCAGGCGGCGGCGCGGATCATCATCGCGTAGCCCAGGCGCTTGCCGCGAAAGTCCGCGCGCACCTCAAGCGCATGCAGCATCGCGACGCCGTCATGCAGCGCGACAAAGGCGGTGGCCGCCGGGCTGTTCTCCCACCGGCCCAGAAGAGAGACGCGCGGCCCTCTGGCCCGTTCCATCACCGCGATGCGGCCGGGGCCGATGCCACCTTCGGCCCAGATCTCTTTCTGGATGGCCAAGGGCTCCCAGATCTCCATCGCGGAACAGGCGGGGGGCAGGGGCTGGGTCGCCATGGCGGTGGCGGAGGCCAGGTAGACGTTGACCGGATCGACCAGCCGATAGCCCTGCCCGGCCAGGGTGTCATCCAGCGCCTGCTGGTCCCCGGTCAGGCGAAAGAGCGGGTGCTGGCCCAGGTCCTGCATGGCGGCGGCGGCAGCGGCGATCTGCGCCGGCGTCACCGGCTGATCGGTCGAGGCGGCAGAGACGCGCTTGCCCCCGCCCGCGCCACGGCGCAGGCACCAGGGGCCGATCGCCATGTAATCGGCGGCCGGCCAGGTGCCGTCCACCACGTCCATCAGGCGCTTCGTGGGGTCCGCTGCGGCCTGTGTCGTCATGCCGGGAACAGCTCTGCCAGCCGGGCCATGGCGGCGTCCACCTCTGCCCCGTCGGCCCCCCGGATGACGATGTTCGCCCCGAAGACCCCGTCACGCTGGAAGGGGTAGGAGCCGATGGACAGCGCCGGGAAGTCGCGCGCCAGGTCGGACAGCGGGCCGGCGATCTCACCTTCGCCACGGTTGATGCGCAGGGATTGGGACAGCAGCGGGCTGCCCCCGGTCAGATGCGGCAGGACAGAGGCCACCATGGCTTCGAAGACCATGGGGACCCCGGCCATGACATGCACGTTCTCAACGGTGAAGCCGGGCGCGATGGAGACCGGGTTGTCGATCAGCTTGGCGCCTTCGGGAATGCGGGCCATGCGCAGGCGGGCTTGCGTGATTTCCACCCCGCGGGCCTCCCAGTGATCGGTCAGCAGCTTGCGCGCATCCTCGCGCACGTCGATCGGGCGATCGAAGGCGCGGGCGATGCAATCGGCGGTGATGTCGTCATGGGTCGGCCCGATCCCGCCAGAGGTGAACACCTCGTCATAGGCGGCGGAAAGCGCCTGCACTGCCGCCACGATGGCCGGGGCATCATCGCTGACCACGCGCACTTCCTTCAGGTCGATCCCCACCTTGCACAGTTCCCCGGCCAGGAAGAACATGTTGGCGTCACGGGTCCGACCCGAGAGGATCTCATCCCCGATGACAAGCATTGCGGCGGTGGGGTTCGGCATGGGGCGCTCCTTGCGGCTGGCACGGCATCTTGAGGCCGGATGACAAAATCTATAGGGCCGCCACATGCGCTTTCAAACCCCACTTTTGCCTGCCACGCTGTTGCGCCGTTACAAGCGCTTCCTTGCGGACATCCGGCTTGAGGATGGGACCGAGGCGGTGGCCCATTGCGCCAACCCCGGCTCCATGATGGGTCTGAAGGACGAAGGCACCCGGATCTGGGTCGAACCGAACGACGATCCCCGCAAGAAGCTGAAGTACGGCTGGCGGCTGGTGGAACACGCGGACGGCCATTTCACCGGCGTCGATACTTCCGTGCCCAACCGCGCCCTGCGCGAGGCCCTGATCGCCGGGGAGGTCCCCGGCCTGACAGGCTATGACCAGGTCCTGCCGGAACAGAAATACGGCACCGCCAGCCGGATCGATTTCCTGCTGCGCGGCGCAGACCGCCCCGATTGCTATGTCGAGGTGAAATCCGTCACCCTGTCGCGCCAGCCGGGCCTGGCCGAATTTCCGGACAGCGTCACGGCGCGCGGGCTCAAGCACCTTCAAGAGCTGTCGCAGATGGCCCAGGCGGGCCACCGGGCGGTGATGCTGTTCTTGGTCCAGCGCACGGATGCAGGCGCCAGCGCCATCGCTGCCGATATCGATCCGGCCTATGCGCAGGGCTATGCAAGCGCCCGTGCCGCCGGGGTCGAGGCGCTTGCTTTCGGTTGCCGGATCAGCCCGGAGGCGATTACTCTTGGGGACCAATTGCCCCCACCGCCGGGCTGAGGCCCGGCTGACTGGAAATTGCTCGCGTCTTGCATTATCTGAAGCGCAAAGCGCCACCGGGATCCGCCCGGAGAGCATCACACTCCCAATGCAGAGGCGAGAGATTTGAAACAGGAACATCGTGGCCGCATGACCCGTGAAGGCATCCGTATTTACGAGCCCGCCGATTTTGACGGCATGCGCGCGGCCAGCCAGGTGACGGCGCGTATCCTTGACGAGGTGGCAGAGCTGGTCTTTCCCGGCCAGAGCACGGCAGAGATCGACCGCTTCATCGAAGAGAAGGTGACCGAATACGGCACCGTTTCCGCCACCATCGGCTACAAGGGCTACAAGCACGCCTCCTGCATCTCCGTGAACCACGTGGTCTGCCACGGGATCCCGGGCGACAAGAAGCTGAAGGACGGCGATATCCTGAACATCGACGTGACCGTCATCAAGGATGGCTGGTTCGGGGACAGTTCGCGGATGTACGTGGCCGGCAAGCCCAACCGCAAGGCGGAGCGGCTGATCCAGGTCACCCATGACGCGCTGATGCTGGGCATCGAGGCCGTGAAACCGGGCAATACCTTCGGGGACATCGGCCATGCCATCCAGCAGTTCGTCGAAGGCCACCGCATGTCCGTGGTCCGCGATTTCTGCGGTCACGGCGTGGGCAAGGTGTTCCACGCGCCGCCCAACGTGCTGCACTACGGCCGCCCGGGTACTGGCGCGACGCTGGAAGAGGGCATGATCTTCACGATTGAGCCGATGGTGAACCTGGGCCGCGCGGAAACCAAGGTGCTGGCCGATGACTGGACCGCCGTCACCCGCGACAAGTCGCTGTCAGCGCAGTTCGAACATTCGGTTGGCGTGACCGCGGACGGCGTGGATATCTTCACCACCTCGCCCGGCGGGCTGTTCCACCCGACTTACAAGGCCGGCTGAACCGGCGGGATCTTCGGGATCTGATGACATGGCGGGGCCCTTCGGGGCCCCTCTTGCGTTGGGGGGTCAGGCCGCGTCGCCCTCGTCCCCGTCTTCTTCCGCGTCCTTTGGGCTGCGTTCGAGCAGGGTGACCCAGGTGTCGCCGTAGCGCTTGTGTTCCAGCAGGGCAAAGCCCTCTGGCGCGGCCTGTGTCGCGCTTTCCTCCCAGACGACGAAGGCCTCCGGCGCTAGCCAGCCCTGCTCCAGCGCAGAGGCCAGAGCCACCGCGCCATGCCCGCGCCCGTAGGGCGGATCCAGGAAGACCAGCGTGGCCGGGGCGCGATCGCAGGCCGGCAGGCGGGTGGCGTTGCAGCGCAGCAGCCGCGTTTTGTCCTTGGCGCGCAGCTCTGCCACGTTCTGGGAAATCAGCCGCTGCGCCACGCGCCCGTCATCGACAAAGGTGCAATGGCTGGCCCCGCGCGACAGGGCCTCAAGCCCAAGCGCGCCGGTGCCCGCGAAAAGGTCCAGCACCACGGCATCGCTGACCGGATCGCCGAAGCGCCCGCCCATGAGCATGGAAAACAGGCTTTCGCGCACCCGGTCCGTGGTGGGGCGCAGGTGCGCGCCCGCATCGCCCTTGCCCAGGGCCGCCAGCTTGCGGCCGCGATATTCGCCCCCGATGATCCGCATCAGCCCTTCATCAGCTCCTTCAGATCCACGGCCGGATCGGCCAGTTTTGCCGGATCCGCGGTCTTGCCGCCCTCGATCAGGCGCTTGCCCACCATGTAGCCGCGCGGATCGTTCATGGCATCCACCGCGAGCAGGGTGTCGCCGGCGAAATACCAGTTGCTGAGCGCGCCCTTGTCGCCCCGGCGCTGCACCACGTGATCATAGCCGGTGTTCAGCCCGGCGATCTGCAGTTTCACGTCGAACTGGTCGGACCAGAACCAGGGCTTGGGCACATAGGGCACATCGCGCCCCAGCATGTTCAGCGCGACGTTCTCCGCCATGTCGATGGCGTTCTGCACGCTTTCCAGCCGCAGCCGCCCGCCCTTCCAGGGGAAGCTGGCGCAATCGCCGGCAGAGAAGATATGCGGATCGCTGGTGCGGCCATGTTCATCGCACTGGATGCCGTTTCGGATGTCCAGGCCCGCTTCCTCGGCCAGTTTCTCATCCGGCAGGATGCCCATGCCGACGATGACGAAATCCACCTCAAGCTCTGTCCCGTCGCCTAGTACGGCCCCGGTGACCCGGGTGTCGCCGGTCAGGCGCTCAAGACCCGTGTTCTCGCGCAGGTCGACACCCTGGACCAGGTGAAGCTCGCGGAAGTAATCTGAGGTCTCGGGGCAGGCGACGCGTTTCAGGATGCGGTCGGCCATCTCAATCAGCGTGACCTTCAGGCCCAGCTTCGCCGCCACCGCCGCGGCCTCAAGCCCGATGTAGCCACCGCCCACAATCAGCAGCCTTGCGCCTTCGCGGAACTGCGGTGCCATCGCATCCACGTCCGCCAGGCTGCGCACGGCGAAAACGCCCTGCAACTCGCCGCCAAGCGCCTTGGGCAGGTGACGTGGCACCGATCCGGTGGTCAGGGCCAGCTGGCCGTAATGCACCACCTCATCGCCCAGGACCAGCTCTTTCGCGGCGGGCGCGATGGCCGAGACGGGCGTGCCCAGGCGCAGGGTGATGTCATGATCGGCGTACCAGCTTTCGGGCCGCAGGTAGAGCCGGGCTTCCTCCATCTCGCCCAGCAGGTACTTCTTGGACAGGGGCGGGCGCTGGTAGGGCGGCGCGCTTTCCGCCCCGAAAACGGTGATGGAGCCCTCGAAACCTTCCGAACGCAGCTTGGCAACAAGAGAGGCACCTGCCTGCCCGGCCCCGATCACGGCAATGTCAGTCATGCGAAAATCCCTCGCTCTCATCTGGTACGTCCGAATGGCCAAGCTATAGTCCCGCACACGGGAAACGCAAATCGACGCGCAAAATAGAGAAGGGGACGCAAGACATGACGATCAAGACTGGAGACACCCTGCCGGATGCGACACTGGTGGGCATGGGCGCCGAGGGACCGGCGCAGGTTGCACTGAAAGACAAGCTTGCGGGCCGCAAGGTCGTGATCTTCGGCCTGCCGGGCGCCTTCACCGGCACCTGCACCACCGCCCATGTGCCCAGCTTCATGCGCACCAAGCCGGGCTTTGACGAAAAGGGCGTGGACGAGATCATCTGCGTCTCCGTCAACGATCCCTTCGTGATGAGCGCCTGGGGCGAAAGCACCGGCGCGACAGAGGCCGGGCTGACCTTCCTGGGCGATCCGCATTCGGAATTCACCAAGGCGATCGGCCTTGAGTTCTCTGCCCCGCCGGTGGGCCTGATCGATCGCTCCAAGCGCTATGCCCTTTATGCCGAAGACGGCGTGGTCAAGGTGCTGCACCTGGAAGAGAACGCCGGCACCTGCGAGATCTCAGGCGGCGAAAGCCTGCTGGACGCGATCTGACCATTTCGGCGGGCCCCCGGGTCCGCCACTCGCCTGCCGGGGTGGCAGGCGGTCGAAATGAAAAACCCGGCCCTGCGCAAGCAGGGGCCGGGAGTGTTTCGGACCCTGTCTCGCCGCTGTCAAAGGCTGCAGTCTCCGGATGTCTTTCTGTCCCTCGTATTGTCCCCTGGACTGGCGCGGCTGTTCGCTCGCACCGTCAAACGCCGCGCCCATATGTCCCCAAGGGCGGCGGATCCCCAGCTCTACGATTGCTCCATGGATAGCTTGTATACAGGTTCGGAGTCAAAGCCTGAGCGTTTCGTTTTTCTGATCACGGAAACGTCAGGGCCCCGCCGCCTGAAATTTGAGCATGGCGTTGCAGGGCGGGCAAACCCGCTCCGCAGGCCCCGTCAGGGCGCGGCGGGGCGCCCCGGGGATAGCGCCTGAAGCCAACGCATCTGCACCTTGCTTTCCACCGCTTCGCTGAAGGCCGCGCGCACATGGGCGATGGCCGCGTCCGGCGCCATGCCGCGTTCGATCAGCAGCAGTGCGGCGACAAGCCCGCTGCGCCCGGCCCCGTAAAGACAGGTCAGAACGCAGGTGCCGCCGCTGTCCAGCAGCGCATGCAGCCGGGGGCCAAGGCTGGCCCAATGCTGCATGAAACCCTCGTCAGGGGCGCAATAATCCCGGATCGGGTGATGGGACAGGGCGATACCGCAGCGCTCCAGCCCCGCGGCCAGCAGGGGCAGCGCGCCCTCGGGCAGCTCCTTGGCCTCTGGCAGGGCCAGGCAGCGGCTGGCCCCGGCCGCGCGGCACCAGTCCAGCGTGGCGGAAAGGATCTCCGGATCCATGTAGCTGCTGCCATCGACCCCGCTGGACAGGCCGGGAAATCCCGCAAGGATGCAGCGCCCGCCGCCCGGCACGGCCATGACGGCGCGGATCGACAGCGCCTCTGTCCCGCTGGACAGGAGGGCATCGGGCTGCCCTGTCGCAGGGTCAGGCGGGGTCTTGTCGGCCATGGGGCATTTCCATGCGTTACGATCCGGGAAATTTCGGCTAGTTTGTGCGCGATACAACAAAATAGCCAGATCGTGCTTGCCGCATGTGTGTCTGGCAACAGCCCGGAAAGCACCGCTTTGGCCGTGCCGGAACCGGGCGGGCTTCGGGTGAGGAAGATGAAGAAGACCAGTGCCGAAATCGCCGTGATCCTGCGCGAACGGATCTGCCTCTATCCGGGGCCCGGAGAGATGCTGTTGCACGAAGGGCAGCTGGCTGAGGAATTCGGCCTGTCGCGCACGCCGATCCGCCAAGTGCTTCAGATGCTGTCCTACGAAGGCCTGGTCGAGACGCGCTCGGGCGTGGGCACGATCGCCACGCCGCTGCGGCCCGAACGCCGGGAGGCTGACGAAGCCGCCTTTCGCGCGCTGCTGGGGGCCGGGGCGGCCTGCCCGGTGACCGGGCGCGCGGTGCTTGAGGATGTGCTGGGGCTGCTGCGCAAGTCGCGCGCGGCGCTGGATCAGCAGGACGGCACGCCAGAGGCCCGGCTTTACCGCGCGCTCGCCTGGCTGCTTGAGGCCACCACCATGCTGGTGGATGACAACGTGATCGTCACTGCAATGCGTGCCGCCACCCTGCGCCATATCCGCTGGCTGGTGGCGGAGCTGCGGGAAGGCACCTTCCGGGATCCGGCCGCCGAATACGGCAGCTGGCTGGACCAGGCGATCCGCCTGGCCGAAAGCAAGGCCCCCGACGTGGTGCTGTCCCACCTGGCCAACCGCCGGCACTGACCGGACAGCCGCGCGCGCTGCCAGCCAGTCCCGGCAGGGCGGAATGACAAAGGCCGGCCCTTTCGGACCGGCCCCTGTTTCCTGCACCACCGGGCGCAGAGGTCACGCGCTGAGCTGCGCGGCCTCTTCCTCGGTTTTCACAGAGATCGTGCGCGTGGGAAAGGGGATCTCGATCCCACCTGCGTCCAGCGCCTCCTTCACCTTGCGGGTCATGTCGGCCTGGAAGCCGAAAAGCACCGTCCGGTCACACCAGACACGGACCAGGAAATCGACGGAGCTGTCGCCCAGGTTGGTGACCTGGATGAAGGGCTCCGGATCGGACATGGCGCGCTCGTCGGCCATGATCGTGTCCTTGATGATCTGCTCTGCCTTCTTCAGGTCGCTGTCGTAGCTGACGCCAAAGGTCCATTCCGCGCGCCGCGTCGGGTAGACGGAATAATTGGTGATCGTGTTGCCCCAGACCTGGCTGTTGGGAATGATCACCTGGGTGTTGGACAGGCTTGCCAGCTCCGTGTTGTTCAGGCTGATCGACATGACCGTGCCCATCTGGCCGCCGATCTCGACGAAGTCGCCGTTCTTGAAGGGGCGGAAGAAGACGATCATGACGCCCGCCGCCACGTTGGACAGCGTGCCCTGCAGCGCCAGGCCGATGGCCAGGCCCGCGGCACCCAGCAGCGCGATGATGGAGGTCGTCTGCACCCCGAAGGTGTTCAGCACGAAGAGCAGCGTGAAGCCGATGATCGTGTAGCCCAGGATCGACCCGAGGAAGGAGAACAGCGTGTCATCCAGCTGCTTGTGCTTCTTGGACAGCCCCATGATCCGGCGCTTGGCGAAACCCGACAGCCACAGGCCGACGACCAGGATCAGCAGCGCAGCGACGATATTGCCCACGAGGGAAGTGACCATGTCCAGGGTGAGGTAGGAACCGATCGTCTGGCCGTTCCAGACCTCGGTATTCAGCAATTCGTCAAAATTCATGTCAGCAATTGGTCCATTTTACGTGCAAGTTTCGCATCAAGCGAGGTTAAGCCGCCCATGTCATGGGTTGTCAACCTGACGTTGACCGTCTTGTAGACATTGCTCCAGTCCGGGTGGTGGTCCCATTTCTCCGCCCAAAGGGCGGCCCGGGTCATGAAGGCGAAGGCCTCGGTGAAATCGGCGAAGGTGAAGGTCTTGCTCAGGGTCTTGCCCTCTTCATCAAGCTGCCAGCCGGTTTCAAACAAGGGTTTCAACAGGGTGTCCTTGACGGATGCGCTGAGAAGTTCGGTCATTGCTGTTCCTCCTGTGTGTCCCGTCGGAAGGGTCCGAATGCGGTCAGCACCTCGATATCCTCGTCGACGGCGCGGGCTTCTGCCCGCAGGAATTCCCCCACCGCCTGGGACAGGCCCGGATCGGCGATCCAGTGAAGCGAATGGGTGTGGGCGGGCAGGTAGCCGCGCGCCAGCTTGTGTTCGCCCTGCGCGCCGGCCTCGACCCGCAGCTTGCCGGTGGCGATGGCATGGTCGATGGCCTGATAATAGCACAGTTCGAAATGCAGGCAGGGATGGTGTTCGATGCAGCCCCAGTAGCGCCCGAACAGGACCTCGCGCCCGATCATGTTCAGCGCCCCGGCCACGTTGCGCCCGTCGCGTTCGGCCAGCACCAGCAGGACGTCATCGCGCATCTCTTCCTGCACGATGTCGAAGAAGTCGCGCGTCAGGTAGGGTGTGCCCCACTTGCGGCTGCCGGTATCCATGTAGAAGCGCCAGAAATCGTCCCAGTGCTCCGGGCGGATGTCATCGCCGGTCAGCGCGTGGATCGTTCCGCCAAAGGCCTGGGCCTCGCGGCGTTCCTTGCGGATGTTCTTGCGCTTTCGCGAACTGAGGCCGGCCAGGAAATCATCGAAATCCGCGTAATCCCGGTTCAGCCAGTGAAACTGGGTGGAATAGCGCCGCATCAGGCCCATGGCCTCGCCGGCGACGGCCTCGGCTTCGGTGCAGAAGGTGGCATGCACGCCGGACAGGCCGCGATCCGCGGAGAGCTGCACCGCGCCCTGCACCAGGGCGGACAGCCCCTCTGCCTCGAACCCGGGTTTCACCAGGAAGCGCCGGCCGGTGGCGGGCGTGAAGGGCACGGCGATCTGCAGCTTGGGGTAAAACTGGCCGCCCGCGCGCTCATAGGCATGGGCCCAGTTGAAATCGAAGATGTATTCGCCCTGGCTGTGGGACTTGGCATAGGCCGGGGCCACGCCGATCAGCTCTCCGCCCATGCGGGCGGTCAGGTAGAAGGGCTGCCAGCCGGTCCCCGTCCCGACAGAGCCGCTGTCCTCCAGCGCCTTGAGAAAGCGCCAGGTGGTGAAGGGATCAAGCGGCCGCCCGCCATCGGCGGCCTCGGGGCAGGCGCAGCTGTCCCAATCCGCCTGCGTGATCTCCGACAGGGAGGGCAGCAGGCGGATCTCGACGCTCTGATCGCGGGAAGTATCCATGGGGGCAGTATCTGTGTCACCCCGCCCCGGGATCAAGCGGGAATGGGCGCCGGGTAATGTTCGAAGGTCACATTGTCGGCATGGGCCCGCGCAAGCGCTTCTTCTTCTGCAGAGCGGATGGTCCAGCACAGGACCGGGAAGCCGCTGTCGCGCAAGCCGGTGATCCTTTCGCGGGTCAGGTCATTGGCCTGGTGGCTGATGAAGCTGGCGCCCACGTCTTCCAGCGCGGAAATCGCGGCCAGTTCTGCGCGGCGGTCGTCCGACAGGTGGGACCAGTGCTCCGGATCATAGGCGGCGGTGGTCAGCCCGCGCGGAAACTGCGGCGCCTGGCGGGCGATCTGCACCATGCTGTGCGGGTTGAAGGACATGAACGCCAGCGGCCCCTCGTAGCCCATGGCATCCTGCGCGGCGGCCTCTTCCAGCGCGCCAGGCACCGGGCCCATGGCGCCGTGCTGGTCCTTGATCTCCACCAGCAGGGGCACGCGGCCCGCGACCAGCTCCAGCACCTCGGCAAAGGTGGGGATCCCCGCCTTGCCGCCGGTCAGCGGGATTTCCCCCAGCTGGCGGGCGGTCTTGCCGTTGATGGGGCCGCTTTCGCCGGTCACGCGATCCAGGGTGGCGTCGTGAAAGACCATGGCCACGCCATCGGCAGACAGCTGCAGGTCGATCTCTATCCCGTAGCCCGCGTCAATGGCGGCCTGCACGGCTTCGATGCTGTTTTCGGGGCGGCCCGCATCGCGGTCATGATAGGCGCGATGGGCAACCGGCGCCCTCAGGAAGGCGCCGGGAAGGGCAGGGGTGCTGGGCATCTGTCAGGCGAGCTCGAAGATGCCTTCGATCTCTACCGCGACATTGCCGGGCAGCGCCCCGGCAGAGACGGCAGAGCGCGAATGACGGCCGGCATCGCCCAGCACTTCGACCAGCAGGTCCGAGCAGCCGTTGATGACCACGGGCTGGCCGCCGAATTCCGGGGTGGAGTTCACGAAGCCGGTCAGCTTGACCACGCGCTTGAACTTGCTCCAGTCGCCGCCGCAGGCCGCCTTGACCTGTGCCAGCAGGGCCAGGCCGCAGTTTTTCGCCGCTTCGGCGCCCTGTTCCGGGGACAGCTCTGCGCCGACCTTGCCCTCGATCGGGCCGCTGTCATCCTTGGAGATCTGGCCGGACACGAAGAGCATGTTGCCGACCTGGACGAAGGGCACGTAGTTGGCAACGGGCGCCATGGCTTCGGGCAGGGTCAGGCCAAGTTCTTCCAGGCGGGCGTCGATATCGGTGGTCATGGAAATACCTCTCACGGTCGCAGGTGTGGGTGTCGCAATTGCCGCGACGCTACTAGGCGTGCCGGCGATTGCAACCGCGAAAGCGGGCGGGCGCGCGCAGCGCAGGGGGCTGCCCGCTGAACCTGCGCCGCCAGTTCCCTGCACCGGCCCAAAGCGAGGGGCCGGGCAGCGGGGATCAGCGGAAGGCCCGGGCGAAGTAATCGGTGAAGGGCTTGACCAGGTAGGCCAGCGGCGACCGGTCGCCGGTACGCAGGTAGGCCTCGACCGGCATGCCGGGGATCAGGCGAAGGTTGCCGGGCAGTTTCTCTGCCTCGCCCTCGTTCAGGCGGATCTCGACCTGGAAATAGGTCGCGCCGCTGCTCTCGTCCCGGAAGGCATCGGCGCTGATCCGGGTCAGGGTCCCTTCCAGTTCCGGCGTGGTGCGCTGGTCGAAGGCCGGGAAGCGCAGCAGCACGTCCTGGCCCAGGTGCAGCGCATCGACATGGATCGGGGCGACCTGGGCGCCGATGACCAGCGGGCGGTCTTCCGGCACGATGTTCAGCAGCGGCTCTGCCGGGGTGATGACCGATCCCGGCCCGGTGACCTGCAGCCCGTAGACGATGCCGGTGACGGGCGCGCGGATCTGCAGCTG
>NZ_JAATOW010000039.1 GCF_011806405.1 Pseudooceanicola sp. HF7
ATCTCACCGAAGACGCTTGCAGTTTCGGCAAGCGTCAGCGGGGTCGAAGACAGCATCTCACCCTGGCCGGCGGCCAGCACCTGGTGCACGCCATGGCCCAGCTCATGGGCCAGGGTCATCACGTCGCGCGGCTTGCCCAGGTAGTTGAGCATCACGTAGGGATGGACCTCTGTCACCGTGGGGTGAGCGAAGGCGCCGGGGGCCTTGCCGGGCTTCACGCCGGCGTCGATCCAACCCTTGTCGAAGAAGGGCTGCGCGATTTCGGCCATGCGGGGGGAGAAGCCGGAATAGGCAGAGAGCACCGTGTCCTTCGCTTCGTCCCAGTCAATCACGCGCTGTTCGCCGCCGGGCAGGGGGGCGTTGCGGTCCCAGACCTGCATCCGGTCAAGGCCCAGCCACTTGCGCTTAAGCTCGTAGTAGCGGTGGCTCAGGCGGGGATAGGCGTTCACCACGGCGTTGCGCAGGGCCTCGACGACTTCCGGCTCCACGTGGTTGGACAGGTGGCGGCCGGTTTGCGGCGTGGGCATCCCGCGCCAGCGGTCCATGACCTCTTTCTCTTTCGCCTGCGTGTTGTGAACGCGGGCAAAGGTGCGCAGGTTGTCGGCCATGACGCGGGCGATTTCGCGCGCGGCGGCTTCCCGCGTGTCGCGGTCGTAATCCTGCAGCAGGGTCAGGGCGGATTCGATGTTAAGCTCTTCCTCACCGACGTAGAAGCTGAGCCCAGCCATGGTCTCATCAAAAAGCTTCTGCCAAGCATCGCCCACCACGCCCAGGTCATGCAGGAATTTCTCAAGCTCATCTGAGAGCTGGTAGGGTTTCATCGCGCGGATACGATCGAAGACCGGCTTGTAACGCGCGAGTTCCGCGTTTTCGGCGAAAAGCCCGTCCAGGTGATCATCCGGCAGGCGGTTCAGTTCCAGAGTGAAGAAAACCAGCGGCGTGGTGAAGGTGGTGATCCGGTCCTGCATGTCAGACATGAACTTGACCCGGTCACCGGCAGTGGTGATCTGGTAATAGCGCAGGCCGGCGTAGGACATGATGCGCCCGGCCACGGTATCGATCCGTTCGTTGCGCTTGACGCAGTCCAGGAAGGCTTCGGCATCCAGATCCGCCAGCTTGCCTTCGTAATCTTCTGCAAAGCTGCGGCAGGCCTCTTCCAGCCAGTCCAGGTCGCGCTTCAGCTCAGGTGCATCCGGCGCGGAATAGAGATCCGTCAGGTCCCATTCGGGCAGGTTGCCGAAGGGCGCGCTGTCATCGGCACCACTTGCATTGGCGTCCCGGACCGGAAAGGGCAGGGCGCGGGTGGTCAGGGTCTTCGGGCTCATGGATCCTCCGATGATAACAATCCGGGTGCTTGACATAGGCCGGTGAAGGCCCTGCAACAAGGGCAAGCTGTGCCGGTTTGTTGCCGGGGTGGCGGTGACGATGCCGGAAGCGCGCTCTTCGCGGGCCGCGATGCTGTTTGCCTGAAAAATTCGCTTAGACGAATGGCCCAACCGATGGCGGCCTAGGCGCTGGAACGCGCGTCCGCCTTGGTCAGGTGCTGATCGAAGAAGGCGCAGCAGCTGTCGAAGGTGCTGGCACGGACGCCCGGACCTTCCATCATGACCTCGTGCCGCGCGCCCTCGACCATCTTGAGGTGGCCGTCCGGCCAGCTGGCCATCCTGTCCCTGACGCGCTGGCGTGAGACGATCCCCTCGGAGGTGCCAAGGAAGGTCAGTGCCGGCACGGGCGGAGCGGCCATGCGGGACAGCGCACGGGTCTCATGCAGCGCCTCGTATAGCCATTTCGTGGTCGGCCCACCGATCATCAGCTCCGGGTGTTCGCGGGCCTGGTGGCGCATGTAATCATACATCTCCAGGTCCGTGGTCAGCTTGTTTTTCTGGAAGTCCTCGAAAAGGACATAGGTTTCTGACCGCGTTCCAGGGGAAAGCGTTTCCGACATCCCCAGCACCTGCGACGCGGAGCTGACAAGCCAGGCGATGGGGCGCAGGATCGCGTGCAACTCGATCCCCCACATGGGGGCGGTGAAGGCGGCGGCGTTGACGGGCAGCCCTTCGTAGAGCGCGCGCAAGCCGATCGCCCCGCCCATGGAATGGCCCAGCAGGAAGAAGGGGCCGGGGATCTCAAGCCCCTCGATCCCGCGCAACAGCGTCTGCACATCGACCTGGTAATCGGAGAATTGCGCAACGTGACCAAGCGCGGGATCCCCCGCCACCCGGTCTGCCAGCCCCTGGCCGCGCCAGTCGATGGCCACGGTGCGGTAACCGCGGGCCTGCAAATCGGCAGCGGCGCGCCCGTATTTCTCTGCGTATTCGGTACGACCGGGGAAGAGCAGCACGGTACCCTTCGCCTCTGCCATGGGCCAATGCGCGAGGCGCAGCTTCAGCCCGTCCGGAGTCGTCAGCCAATAGGCGCAGCCACCATCGGGGCCGTCATCCACATCCGAGAAAAAGGGGGCAGGTTCCATGCGCCGTCCTGACAATGTTTAGCCGCTTCCGGGCCGCTGTGGCTTGGGCGCGCCGCCGGAGTCCACCGGGCCAAGTGCGACGCGCCCGGTTTCAATAGCGCCTCAGGAAAGGATACCGGCCAGGGCCATCGCCTTGGACATGTCGCCATCCACGCTGAGCTTCCCGGTCATGAAAGCCGAGGTCGGGTTAAGATCGCCTGAAAGCATGTCCTCGACCGTGTCGGAATCCGCGGTCAGGGTTACATCGGCTTCTTCCGACTCATCGCAGACCCGCACGTCGGAACCTTCCACCATCACGGCGCCTTCGCCTTCGATCAGGAACTTGGCCGTACCTTCCAGCGTCTCACCGCTGAGTTTTTCCTTCAAAGCGGCAGCTACGGTCGAAATCACGTCACTCATCTTGCGCCTTCCATCAATTATTAGTGTTCTGGGCTCACATTCGATCCCGTATCAGGGTAGATTTCTAAAATATGTTCGCGACACAATCATACCGCAAATCTGCACTCGTGGCATGTATCGCTGCGTCACTCCTCTTGGGGCCAAACCTAGGACGTGCCGATGATTCGACCAGCGCGCTGATGGACGAACTGTCCCAGGCGGATCCGGTGGACGCCAAGAAGATCCAGCGTGAGCTTCAGCTGATCTGGTCACGCTCGGGCTCCCCGACCATGGATTTGCTACTGCGAGAAGGGCGGGACGCGCTGGAAGCCGGTGATCTGAAGGTGGCCTTGGGCCACCTGTCCGCGCTGATCGACCATGCGCCGGATTTTGCCGAAGGCTGGCATCTGCGCGCCCAGGCCTTCTTCCGGGAAGAGGAATTCGGCCTTGCCCTGGCAGATCTGGAGATGGCGCTGGCCCTCAATCCCGATAATTTTCAGGTCGTTTACGGCATGTCGCTGATCCTCGAGCAGGTCGGCCGCCTGAAGGAGGCCTATAGCGGGTATGAGGCGATCCTGGCGGTCTACCCAGCCCACGAAGAGGCGAAAGAAGGACGCGACCGGCTTGCACGACAGGTCGGAGGCAGCGATATCTGACACCGGGCCCGCAATCTGGGCGCAGAAAAGGTGGCAGGCATGTCCCTCCAGGGCAGTAGGGCTCAAGGCAGGATAACGGCGGTCCTCGGGCCGACGAACACGGGCAAGACCCATTACGCGATCGAACGGATGCTGGGCTACCGGACAGGTATCATCGGCCTGCCGCTGCGTCTGCTTGCGCGTGAAGTCTATGACAAGATCGTCGCGGCGCGCGGCCCCTCCGTCGTGGCGTTGGTCACGGGCGAGGAGCGGATCGTGCCGCCACGCGCCCAGTACTGGGTCTGCACGGTCGAGGCCATGCCAGAGGGGATGGGCTGCGACTTCCTGGCAGTGGACGAGATCCAGCTTTGCGCCGATCCCGAACGCGGCCATGTCTTTACCGATCGCCTGCTGCGCTCGCGCGGGACCAATGAAACGCTTTTCCTGGGCGCGGACACCATGCGCGGTGTCATTGCGGAGTTGATCCCGGAAGCGCAATTCGTGCGCCGCGAACGGATGTCGCAGCTGGATTACGCCGGTTCGCGCAAGATTTCACGGATGCCGGCGCGTTCGGCCGTGGTCGGGTTCTCCGTCGATAATATCTACGCCATGGCAGAGCTTATCCGGCGCCAGAAGGGGGGCGCGGCCGTGGTCATGGGGGCGCTCAGCCCGCGCACGCGCAATGCCCAGGTCGAGCTCTACCAGAACGGCGACGTGGACTACCTGGTGGCCACCGATGCCATCGGCATGGGGCTGAACCTGGACGTCAAGCACGTTGCCTTTTCGTCGCTGACCAAGTTCGACGGGCGGCGGATGCGAATGCTGGCCCCCAACGAGCTGGCCCAGATCGCGGGCCGGGCCGGGCGAGGCATGAGTGACGGAACCTTCGGCGTGACCGGCGAGGCGGAGCCGCTGGATGAAGAGGTGGTCGAAGCGATCACGGAGCATCGCTTTACCCCGATCCGCAAGCTGAACTGGCGGAATCACAGGCTGAATTTTGGGGGAATCACGCCCCTTATCGAGTCGCTGGAAGCCGGTCCAACCCACGAAAGGCTGATGAAGGCGCGCGAGGCGGACGACCTCCTGGCGCTTAAATCCATGTCATCGGACGCGGAAGTTCGCGCAAGAGCCAGCAGTCCGACCGCGGTGCGCCTGCTCTGGGACGTGTGCCGGATACCGGATTTCCGGGGAATCAGTCATAATGAACACGCAGGACTTCTGGCGCGGATCTTTGGATTCCTTCATGAAAGCGGCCAGGTGCCCAATGAATGGCTGGCCACCCAGGTCAAGCGGATCGACCGGGTGGACGGGGATATCGATGCCCTGTCGAAACGGCTCGCATTCATCCGCACATGGACTTATGTGGCTCAACGCAAGGGTTGGGTAGGTGACGAAAGTCATTGGCGCGGAGAGACACGCGCGGTAGAAGACCGCTTGTCGGATGCGCTGCACGCGCGTTTGACCCAGAGATTTGTGGACCGGCGCACCAGCGTGTTGATGCGGCGGCTCAAGCAGAAGGAGGCCCTCTTGGCCGAAGTTAGCGAGACCGGAGAGGTCACTGTCGAGGGCGAATTCGTGGGCCGTCTTGAAGGCTTCCGTTTCCGTCAGGATCAGGACGCGAGCGGGCAGGAGGCCAAGACCCTCCGCCAGGCAAGCATCCAGGCACTTGTGCCGCATTTCAACCTGCGCGCGGATCGGTTCTACAACGCCCCCGATACGGAGATCGACTTTACCGAGCAGGGGGGCCTCATGTGGGGCGATCAGGCTGTCGGGAAGCTGGTGGCCGGGGCAGAGCCCATGAAGCCGCAGGTCGTGGCCTTCGTCGATGACGAAGCCGGCCCGGATGTGGCCCAGAAGGTGCAACGCCGCCTGCAGCATTTCATCGACCGTAAGGTTGCGGCGCTCTTCGAGCCGCTGCTGAACCTGTCGCGGGACGAGGCGCTTTCGGGGCTCGCGCGGGGCTTTGCCTTCCGCATGGTCGAAGCGCTTGGCATCCTGCCGCGCGGCGAAGTCGCCGATGACGTGAAGGCCCTGGACCAGGAGGCCCGTGGCGCGCTGCGCAAGCATGGCCTGCGGTTCGGCCAGTACACGATCTTCCTTCCGCTGCTGCTGAAACCGGCGCCCACGCGTCTGCGCCTGGTGCTGTGGTCCCTGTCCAAGGATCTTCAGGAATTCCCCGAAGCGCCGCCGCCGGGCCTGGTCACAGTGCCTGCGCAAAGCGAGATGCCCCAGGGCTATTACGCCATGGCGGGCTACCGTGCTGCCGGCGATCGCGCGATCCGCATCGACATGCTGGAACGGCTTGCGGACATGCTGCGCTCCGAAGACAGCCGCGGTGGCTTCGAGGCCAAGGCGGACATGCTCTCCATCACGGGGATGACGCTGGACCAGTTCGCCGACCTCATGCAGGGTCTTGGCTACAAGGCCGAGAAGGGCGAGCGCCAGAAGGTGAAACCGGAGCCATTGGCCGAGGCAAAAGCACCCGAGGCCGCTCCGGCGGCAGAGGCTGACGCGGCCGATACGCCGGCGACTGCCGAGGGCGCAGAGCCCGTGGAAGCCACAGAGGCCCCCACGGAAGCGCCTGTTGAGACGCCTGCAGAAGCCGAGGCATCGGAGACGGTAGAAGCAGCGGCTGAAACCCCTGATGAAGCGCCCGCCGAAGTGGAGATGGAGACCTTCTTCACCTTCACTTGGGGTGGCCGGGCCGCACGCCAGAACCGGGGCCGTCGCCCCGAGGGCAATCGGGCTCCGCAGGGCAAGGGCAACCCGCAGCTCCGTGGCGACCGCTCCAAGGGTGGCAAACCCCGTGGCAAGCAGGGCGGCAAGCCCGGTGGCAAGCCGCAGGGCAATAAGGCCAAGGTCTTTGAATCGGCTCCGCCGAAGAAGAAAGACCGTATCGACCCCGACAACCCCTTCGCCGCCGCGCTGATGGGACTGAAGGACAAGAGCTGATCTTGTCCGACACGGCCCGCCTGCGCGTGGACAAATGGCTTTGGCAGGCCCGGTTCTTCAAGAGCCGGAGCCTTGCCTCTGCCTGTGTCACCGGGGGCCATCTGCGCATCAACGGACGCCATGCCGCGAAGGCTTCTGCCGGTGTGGGGCCCGGCGATGTGCTAACCTTTCCGCAGGGCAAGGTGGTGCGGGTGGTGAAGATCCTGGCCCTTGGCACCCGCCGTGGACCGGCACCGGAGGCCCAGGGCCTTTACGAAGATCTCACCCCGGCTGAGAACCTTGAGAAACACGTTCCGCCGATTGCCCGGATCGCAGGCAATTCTCGTCCGACCAAGCGTGACCGCAGGAAACTCGATCTTGATCGAGGTGGACCGCTTGAATGATCCGGCGCGCTGGTCTAGCTAGTCGCCTGTCCGACCCAGAAGAGTAAGCCATGACCTACGTCGTCACCGAAAATTGTATCGCCTGCAAATACACCGACTGCGTCGAAGTTTGCCCGGTGGATTGCTTTTACGAAGGCGAAAACACCCTGGTGATCCATCCCGACGAATGCATCGATTGCGGCGTTTGCGAACCCGAATGCCCGGCGGACGCAATCCGCCCCGATACTGAACCGGACATGGACAAATGGGTCGAGTTCAACCGCAAGTATGCGGAACTCTGGCCGGTGATCATCACCAAGAAAGAGCCGCTGCCGGAAGCCACGGACCGTGACGGCGAAGACGGCAAGATGGAGAAGTATTTCTCCGAGGCGCCGGGCGAGGGCGGCTGAGCCTCTTTACCCCATAGTAAAGCCAATTGCGCAGCGGCCTTCCACAAAGGCCGATTCTGTGGTATATATTGTCGTTACATATGACAATGACGACCCTTTCCCGATCCGCGGGCACTGCTGACCGCCGGATCCACATCTGATGAGAGACCGTAACGTGTTTAGTGCCGCTGGCCGGCGCTGGACATTTTCGTGCCCTCTGATTGGAGGGTCTGTGAGGAAGAATCTGTATGACCAAATCGAAGAAGCCTGAGTTTCGCCCGAACGAACACGTTGTCTACCCGGCCCATGGTGTCGGCAAGATCGTATCCATCGAAAGCCAGGAGATCGCCGGCATACAGCTTGAGCTGTTCGTCATCTCCTTCGAGAAGGACAAGATGACCCTGCGGGTACCGACCCACAAGGCGACCGAAGTGGGCATGCGTTCGCTTGCCAGCCCGGAAGAGGTCTCTAAGGCGATGACCACGCTGAAGGGCAAGGCCAAGGTGAAGCGCGCCATGTGGTCGCGCCGCGCGCAGGAATACGAACAGAAGATCAACTCCGGTGATCTGATCGCCATCGCGGAGGTCGTGCGCGACCTGCACCGCAGCGATGATCAGCGTGAGCAATCCTATTCCGAGCGTCAGCTTTACGAAGCCGCGCTTGAGCGCCTGACCCGCGAAGTGGCTGCCGTTGCCGGTGGTGACGAAGTGGCTGCCGCCAAGCAGGTGGACGAAGTGCTTGTGAGCCGCGCCGCCTGATCGGCATCCGGGTTCCGAAAGATCGAAGGCCGTGGCGCAAGCTGCGGCCTTTTTCTGTTTGGGGCTTTCTTTCAGGCAGTCAGGCCCGTCAGCTGATGAGCGAAAACAGCACGGCAATCTCTGCCACTTGCTGCCCGGCACCAAGGATATCGCCGGTTTGCCCGCCAATCTTCTTCATGGCGATCCGCGCCAGCACGCACAGCACCAGACCGCCGGCAAGCAGCGCAGGCAGGGTGTTCCAGCCCGTGAAGACCAGCGCCAGCAGCAGGGCAAGTCCAAGCCCGGCCATCGCCGTGGACAGGGCGACGGTGCCGACGGCGCGTGACAGGCCGTTGTCCCGCGCATGGGGCATCAGCGCCATCATCAGGGGCAGGGCGCCCCGGGACAATGCGCCGGTGGCGATCAGCGCAGGCAGGGCCCAGCCCGCATGAAACAGCGCCGCATAGGCCAGCCAGCGCGCGATCAGGCTGAGGACCAGCGCCATGGTGCCATAGGCGCCGATCCGGCTGTCCTTCATGATCTCGAGCCGCCGCGCGGCTGTCATGCCGCCCCAGAGGCCATCAGCTGTATCTGCCAGCCCATCCTCGTGCAGGGCGCCGCTGAGCGCGACGGATGCGACCAGCGCCAAGAGCGCCGCGCCTTCAGCCGGGACCTGCAGCCATTGCGCAAGAAGCCCGACCAAGCCTGCCAGTGCCCCCAGGATCGCGCCGGCCAGCGGGTAGGCCCAGGCAGATTGCGCGCCACGTCCCTGGTGCGCGGGCAGGGGAAGGCGGCTGAGCAGGCCAAGGCTGGACAGCAGATCGCCCCAGGCTTGCGCCAGCGCCGGGGACAGGCGTTCGGACCAGGACGTTTGCAGGCTCATCTTTCCGGTTGCTCCCTTTCCTGAGGGCCTTAGACACGGGGGGAGATGCAAATGCAATGGATGCCCCATGACCGCGACTTTCTCTTCCCTTGATGAATTCCGGGCGGCGCTTCGGTCCGCGAAAGGCCCCGACGCGGCGGCCCTGGCCGGTGCGGCAGAGCGCAATGGCCAGCTGACCAAGCCTGCGGGATCGCTGGGCCGGCTGGAAGAGCTGGCGATCTGGTACGCCGGGTGGCGCGGACAGGCAAAGCCGGTGCTGGCACATCCCCAGGTGGTGATCTTCGCGGGCAATCACGGGGTCGTGGCCCGGGGCGTCTCGGCCTTTCCGGCGGAGGTGACCGAACAGATGGTGCTGAACTTCCAGCATGGCGGCGCGGCGATCAACCAGCTTTCCCGCGTGGCGGGGGCCACGATGGATGTGCATGCGCTTGATCTGGACCGTCCCACGCAGGATTTTTGCGAAGGTCCGGCGATGAGCGAGGCAGAGCTGCTGAGCGCCCTGAAAACCGGCTGGAATGCCGTGAGTCCCGAGGCCGATCTGCTGGTGACCGGAGAGATGGGGATCGGAAACACGACCCCCGCCGCAGCAATTGCCCTGGCGCTGTTCGGCGGCACGGCCACCGACTGGTCCGGGCGCGGCACCGGGCTGGACGACGCGGGCGTGTTCCGCAAGGCCGAGGTCGTGGCTGAGGGCGTGGCCCTGCATCAACCTGAAACCGGCCTTGAGACCCTGCGCTGCCTGGGCGGGCGGGAGATCGCGGCGATGGCTGGCGCCATAGCGCGGGCCCGGGTGCTGGGCATCCCGGTGCTGCTGGACGGGTTCATCTGCTGTGCGGCCGCCGCCTGCCTGACGGCGGAGGTGCCCGGCGCGTTGGATCACGCCGTCGCGGGCCATGCCAGCGCGGAAGGGGCCCATCCCCGCCTGCTTGAGAAATTGGGGAAAGAGCCACTTCTGACCCTTGGCTTGCGTCTGGGCGAAGGGTCCGGCGCTGCGCTGGCCATTCCGATCCTGCAGGGCGCGGTGGCCTGCCTGTCCGGCATGGCCACCTTTGCCGAGGCCGGCGTGACGGACGGCTAGGCCGCGTCGCCCGGCTTGTTGGTAAACTGCGCCAGAAGCGCGGTTTCCAGGTCCTTCTCAAGCTCGTTGGCCCGCGCGATGTACTCCGGATTGCGCGAGGCCGGCAGGTTCGGATCCCAGAGCTCTGCCAGCTCGCGCACCGTCATGCGGTCATGTCGCGAAAAGATGCGCGCGGCCTCTGCCGCCTCGAAATCCGTCAGCCCGATGTTTTCCAGCACGTAGCGCCCCGCACGCAGGGAGCTGTCGAAGGTTTCGCGCACGATGTCGTCTGCCCCGGCCTGGTACAGCCCGTAGACATGAGTCCGGTCATAGGCGCGGGCGATGATATGCAGGTCCGGCCGTTCAGAGCGGGCATAGGACACCAGCTTGGTCACCGCGTCATTGTTGTCCATGGCGGCCACCAGCACGCGCGCCTTGTCCAGCCCGGCGGCATGCAGGATGTCCGGGCGCGTGGGGTCGCCGAAGTAGCACTTGAAGCCGAAGCGGCGCATGACCTCGATCGTGTTCATGTCGTTGTCCAGGATCACGGTCTTGAAGCCGGAGCTTTGCACTAGCCGGTTCACGATCTGCCCGAAACGGCCGACCCCGGCGATGATCACGATCCCTTCATCCTCGAATTCTTCGTCCTCGGGCGCTTCCGCCGTATCCACCATGCGGCGGGAGATCTGGTCATAGACGATGAAGAACAGCGGCGTGAGCAGCATGGTCAGGGTGATCGACAGCAGCACGGAGTCTGCCAGCCCGGTGTTGAAGACCTCAAGCTGGCGCGAGAAGCTGACCAGCACGAAGCCGAATTCCCCGGCCTGGGCCAGCCCAAGCGTAAACAGGATCAGGTTGCGGTGGCGCAGCTTGAAGATCCAGCCAAGCGCACAGAGGATCGCGCCCTTCAGCAGGATCACTGCCAGCGCGATGCCGACGATGCGCACAGGGTCGTTGAGGAAGATCGAAAAGTCGATGCCCGCGCCTACGGTGATGAAGAAGAGCCCCAGCAAGAGGCCCTTGAAGGGCTGGATGTCGCTTTCCAGCTCATGGCGGAATTCACTGTTGGCCAGCACCACGCCGGCCAGGAAAGTGCCAAGCGCGGGGGACAGCCCCACCAGGTTCATAAGCGAGGCGATCCCGATCAGGATGGCCAGCGCCAGGGCGGTGTACATTTCCGGCAATCGGGCGGAATGGATGAAACGGAAGAGCGGCCGGATCAGGTAGATCCCGGCCAGGATGACGATCCCCACCGCGGCAAGGGTCACCAGGGTGATCCCCCATCCCGGCAGGTTGGAGATCAGCGTCGCCGCGCCTTCGGCCACGGTGACGATCTCAGGCGCGGCGGCGGCGCCTTCGGCCAAGGCCTCGGGGGCGGGCGGCGGCGTCTGCGCGACGGAGGAGAGCGCCAGAAGCGGCAGGAAGGCGATCATCGGGATCACCGCCATGTCCTGCGTCAGAAGCACGGCAAAGGCAGATCGGCCCCCGGGTGTCTGCATCAGACCCTTCTCGGACAGGGTCTGCAGCACGATGGCGGTCGAGGACAGCGAAAAGACCATGCCAAGCGCCAGGGCCGTGTTCCAGGCCATGCCAAAGGCCATGGCGGCACCGGCCACCGCCCCCATGGTCAGCACCACCTGCAAGCCGCCCAGTCCCAGAAGCTTGTGCCGCATGTCCCAGAGCGCACGGGGCTCAAGCTCGAGCCCGATCAGGAACAGCATCATGACCACGCCGAATTCGGCGAAATGCTGCAGGCTGTGGGTTTCATGGCCCACCAGGTGCAGCACCGGCCCGATCAGCATCCCGGCGGCCAGGTAGCCCAGCACCGAGCCCAGCCCAAGCCGAGCGGCCAGCGGGACGGCGATCACTGCCGCGGTCAGGTAGATCGTTGCCTGGTAAAGGAAGCTTTCCATGGGGTCTTGAGTGTCCTTCCTGGCCGCATGCCTGTGCGGCTGGTGTTGCTGGGGCGCGGGCTATGGCGGCTGCGCGGTGGCTGTCACGTGGCCTTGCCGAAGGGCATCTGCCGGGCCGCCCGACCCGTGCCGCAAGCGCGGCGGGTCCGGTCCGCTTCGATGATAGATATCCCTCAGCGGCAGGCAACCGGCTTGCGCAGCTGATCACGCCCGAATGGGGCGGTTCAGGGCATTTCCAGCAGGAGATTCCTGTTGGATTTGACGTATCTTAGCGCATCTTCGCTGATCGCGGCCACCCGGCCGCCATCCAGCCTGTCCCCGACGCCGACCTTGACGATGCGCCCGTTGGGCAGGCGCACCAGGGCTGAGCGGTTCCCGGACGAGCCCATGACACCGATAAGGTTCAGATCGTTGAGGTTGATCGCCCGTTTCGCCGTTGCCAGCCGCGTCACGCCAGATTGTGAGGGCGCTGGCGGGCTTGTGGTTTGCGATGGTTCCACCGCCGGGGCGGCGGCGCGGGCGGCTGCCACCTGTTCGGCAAAGCCCTTTGGCCGGGCATGGGGGCGCAAAGAGAAGATGCGGGGTACGGCCAGCTCTTCGTCGTCTTCCGTGGCTTCGGGTTCGCCATCGGCCAGGTCCTCCGCATCGCTCGATGCGGTGCCGGTATCCTCGATACCGGCGGGGCGGGGGCGGGGGCGGACCAGTCCGGCCAGTTCTTCAGCCAGCGGGCTGGGCTGCGTTTCCGAGTCGGCGTCTTCGGCGGTCTGCGCAGGCTCTGGTGCTTCAACGGGTGTCTCGGCCTCAGAAGCTTCAGTGGCGGCGGTATCAGCGCCAGGCGTCTCCGGACCCGCGGCCTCTTCGGCGGGCGCCTCTTGTGCTGGGTCGGTGCCGGGGCGTTCGGGCGGCACGACGTCAGGGGGACCGCTGTAGACCAGGTGCCCGGCCGGGGTCATCGCGCCCTCTGGCGTGGCAACGACCAACCCGCGGTCATCCAGCTCAAAGCGGGCATCTGGCGCGGGCGGCAGGGGTGGCTCTGAAAACGCGGGGTCGGGCACTGGAGGAAGCACCGGTTGCGGCATGGTTTCAAAGACCGGGGGCAGGCCTTCGACGGGGCTGGCCAAGGCCACCTCGATCGGGGCCAGGACAGAGCCGGGCGGCGCGACGCTGGCCAATGGTGCGCGCTGCCAAATGCCGGTGGCGGCATAGCGGGCTGCGGCCTCTGACGGGGTGGCGGGCGCAGAACGGGGCACCGGCGCGGCCACAGGCACGGATTCGGGCTGATTCGGCGGCGCGCCAGCATCGGAGGGCGCAAGGGCCTGCGGCGCGGCGGCGGCCGGGCGATTGTCTGCGCCGCTGCGTGGCGCGGGCAGGCTGTCCGGTTGCTGGGCTGCGCCGGTCATCTCTTCCGGTGACGTACCGATGAGGGGGCCATTGGTGGCGTCGTCAGGCGCCGCGCTCTCGGGCTCGTTCAGCGCGATCTGCTCCGGCGGCTCCATGCTGCCGGAGAGCGGACCCATGAGGAAGGCCCAGGTCCCGGCACCTGCCAGAAGCACCAGCGCGGCCCCGGCCAGCATCAGCTTGCCCTTGGCGCTGCGCTTCGGCTCATCGCGCGTGCCGAAGACCGTCAGGCGCTCTGCTTCGGTCTGCGCGGCTTGGTCCGGTGCGGGTGCGACCGGCGGGGGGGCCGTTTGCATGGACCCGGCGGGCGGCTTGGGCGCAGGGGGCTGGGGAGCCGGGGGGGGCGAAACTTCTACCGGCGTCACGGATGCAGGAGCTTCGGCGGAGAGGTCAGCCGGGGGCTCTGCCGGTTGAGCGATGTCGGCCGTGCGCACAGGTTCGGGAGCCGCGACCGGTGCCGGAGTTTCGCCAAGGGGCCGAGCCAGTTGGGCCACTTCCGGCGCGGTGAGCGGTTTGGGTGGCTCTGCAGGGGCGGCGGGCGCTGCAACCGGCTCCGCGTTCGGGGCGGCCACGGGGGCCGGGTCCGCAGGGCGTTCTTCAGGACCGAAGTAGGGCTCTTTCGCGAAGACCGCGGGATCGGTGGGTGCGGCGACATAGGCGACGGGGTTGAAGCCCCAGCGGGTGGCGAAACGATCCGCCTCTTCAAGGGTCTCACGGGCGACGGCGGCGATTTGCAGCTCTGCACCGGTGCGATGCCAGTCAAAGCGCAGGTCGGCCACGGCATAGGGCGTCACCCCTTCCAGCGCTGCGGCGACCAGCGGGGCCTCTTCCCCGTGGGGAAGATCCTGGGGCACCGCGATGGTGAGGTAGCGCACCTGGTCCTCGGGAAGCACGATCTGGCTGCGCACGGGCTGACCCAGCTCTGCCTCTGCCCGCGCCAGGATGGAGGCCACCTGGGCGGCGAAATTGTCATCCTCGAACCGAGCACGGCCGACATCGGCCCAAACGCCATCGGCCCGCCGCTGAAGCGAGAGCGCGTGTTCGGTGAATCTCAGGGCAAGGTCAGGACGCATGTATCGTTCAAGTTATGTGATCGCGACATGCCCGCAAGGCCCCGGAGACGGTCAGGTCCGGCGGAAGCCAGCAGTGGGCGCGAATTTGCTCAACACTAACGCAGCGGAGAGTTGCGGCAAAGTAAAACGCCTGTGTGTCGGCGCAAAAGCGCGACAGGTTTCAGCGCATCCAGAAACCTTCGCGGCGCAGGCGGTTGCGGATCGCCTGTTCCTTGCGGGGCAGGTTGTCCTGATCGAAGAGCGCGCGCACCTTGGTTCCGCGGCCCTGGTAGATCATCCGTTTCATCGGCTCGTAGTTCTTGAGTATCTTCTTGATCCGATTGGGTTTCGCGACCTCTTCCAGCACCTGGACGGCCTTGTCGCTTTCACGCGCAAAAAGCAGCGGCAGGTAGCGGTAGTGGCAGCTGACCTCACCATCCAGCAGCCCCTCTGGCAGGGCGTCGCGCCCTCCGCCAAGCGCATGGATCACCAGCGGCAAAGCCACCTGGTCAAGCCAGGGGACAAGCGGCTGGCAGATCAGCTCTGGCGGCGGGGTGTCGCGGATCGCCAGCGCGTACTCAAGGAAAAGCCGCGCGAAGTCCTGGGGGGAGCGGTGGTAGAAGAACCCGGCGTTGAAATAGAGGTAGCGGCGCCAGAATTCATCCGGCCATGCCTTGTCGAGCGAGCTTTCGAAATCCAGCCCGAAGCGGACATAGAGGCTTTTCCAGATCTCCGTGTAGCCGGGCCCGTAAAGCTCCGGCACCGGCCAGGTCCCTTCCCGCCGAAGAGAGGCGCCCGGGCGGTCGAAATCGAAGGGCACCTCTGAAATCTCGTCCAGGATCAGCGTGTCACTGTCAAAGAAGACGAAAGGCTCATCCGGGGGCAAGGCGAAGAGGCATTCGATCTTGTTGCCCTGGGGATAGGAGGCGCCGAAATGCAGGCTGTCGAAGGGCAGCATTTCTGCTCCCAGCCGGGCCAGAAGGTCCAGCACGCCGGCATCCTGGATGCGCGGGTCCTGTGGCCAGAGCGGGCCTGGGCGGGGTTGCGCCACGAAAAGACGGCCCGCGAATTTCGGGCTGCGCGCCCGCAGGGAGGCCGCGAAGAGCGCGGCTTCGTATTGAAGGCGGCCGGACTGACCGACAATGACGATGTTGAAGGTCTCGCGCATTCCCGATTCCCGGCCCTGATCTGTAATGCGGTGAAAAAAATGGATAATTGCAGGGCTAGCATAGTCAAGCCGAGCCGGTTGGGGAAGCGGGCTTTGCTGCGGGATGTCCTGCGGTCGCTGGATTGCAGCAGGGTAGCCTTTGTGATCAGCCTGCACGCCCATTTGTGCGGCGCGATGTCAGCCGGACCGACGTGCCGGGAACATGCGGCCCCTCCGCCTAACGGCCGGTCACCGGCAGGCCACTGGGTACGGAGGCCGGAACGCCAAGGCGTTCTGCCGGGTCTTCCAGGCTTTCGAGGAAGGCGATCAAGGCCGCGACATCGCTATCCGACAGGGCCGTGGGGGCAAGGCTGTTGGCGCGGGCGATGGCCTCCACCTCGGCGGCGGAGCTCTGGATCGGCAGGTCGTTCGCCCCGGGCAGGGACGGCAGGATGGCTTGCGAGATGTCGTAGCTTTGCAGGGAGCCCACCGGATCCAGGTGATGGCGGATGACGCCCTCGAGCGTGGCAAAGGCGCCGTCGTGGCCGTAGGGGGCCGTCAGGGTCACGTTGCGCAGCGATGGCGTGCGGAAGGCGAAGGCGTCAGCCAGATCGCCGGTGACGCGGAAACGACCTTCATCGCGGGAGTGGTTTTCGAAACGCGCCGCCTTGCCCGGTCCGATCTGGGGCATGGCGATGGCGTGGAAGTCATGATCGGTCTGCAGCCATCCCGCGTGGCAGGTGGCGCAATCGGCCTCGCCGTAGAACAGGTCCATCCCGCGTTGGGCATCGGGCGGCAGGCTGGCCTTGCCAGACATGGCGCGGTCGAAGGGGGCGTCGTCCGCACGCCACTCAAAGGCGATGAAATCGGCGATGACATTGGCGATGGCGGCAAAGGTGACCGGCGCGTCGGGCGCGATCTGCGCGAAGCGCTCGGCATAGGCGGGGATGGCCGCAACCCGCGCGGCAATCTTGTCCCAGGCACCGCCGGGCTGCGCCAGCAGCCCCTGGCGCACTGATTGGCTGACTTCGTTCTCGGCGTAATGCCCGGCCATCTCATCGCCCGAAAGCACCGGGAACATGGCCTGCGCGGCGAGCGGAGAGGCAAAGCCCAGGCTCATCTCCGCGCCAAGCGGGGTACGGATGCCATTGGGCTGGCTCTCGTCCAGCTCGAGGCGGCCGTCGTGGAAGAAACGGGTGAATTCCTCGGCACCCAGGTTCCAGAGGCCCGGCGCATTGCGCGGGATGCGCTGCTCGGGCAGATTCTCGGCGTTGATCTTGCGCCTGGTGCCAAGGCCGATGCCGCCATCGCCCAGCCCCAGGGAGACCCCATCGGCAGTGCCCAGGTCGGGATGGTGGCAGGTGGCGCAGCTGACCTCCTGGTTGCCAGAGAGGATCGGATCGTAAAACAGCAACTGCCCCAGCTGGACCCGCGCCATGTCGTGTTCGGGAAAGACGGGGCGGGGGCCAAGGTCGGGTAGGCCGCCGGCCTGCGCATCCTGAGCTGAAACCGCCCCGGCGAAGAGGCAGGCGAGCGCCGTGAGGGCACGCAGTGAGGGCGCGCAGGATCTCCTGGGCAAGAGATGGCTTTCGCCGGTCCTACGCGCCCTGCGGTTCATGGCTTATCCCTTGCCCGTGAGCGCGGGATAGAGCGCGCGGTAGCGGCCATAGGCGTCGTCATAGGCGGCGGTCAGCGCCTTGTCCGGCGCGATCACGTCGCCGGTCTTTGGCGGGCTCATCACCGCATCCGGAGAGGCGCCGGTCACTGCGCAGATGGCAAGCCGGGCGGCCCCCATGGCGGCGCCGAGCTCGCTGCCCGCAGGTAGCGACAGGGGTAGGTCCAGGGTGTTGGCAAGCGTGGTCAGCCAGAAGCGCGACCGTGCGCCGCCGCCGACCGCGAAGAGCGTCTCGAACTGGGCGCCGGTGCCCTTCAGCGCCTCAAGGCTGTCGCGCAGGGCGAAGCTGACGCCCTCCATGACGGCGCGGGTCAGGTCGGTGCGATCCATCGCCACGTCGAGACCGATGAAGGCGCCGCGCACGCGGGAATCGTTGTGCGGGGTGCGTTCGCCCGACAGGTAGGGCAGGAAGGTCAGGCTGGAGGGCCCGCTGGCCGTGTCGGGCAGGGCCGCGGACAGATCCGCCGGGCTTTGGCCAAGGTTGCGCGACAGCCAGTTGAGGCTGTCAGTCGCCGCCAAGATCACGCCCATCTGGTACCAGCGATCCGGCACCGCGTGGCAGAAGCTGTGCACGGCCGAGGCCGCGTCCGGCGCATAGCTGTCGCGCCCGACCATCAGCACGCCCGAGGTGCCCAGAGAGACAAAGCCGCTGCCTTCGCCCAGGGCGCCGATGCCACAGGCCGCCGCCGCGTTGTCACCAGCGCCGCCGGCGACGATGACGGGACCCGTCAGACCCCAGTCCGCGCAGAGCGTCTCGCGCAGGTTGCCGCCGGGGGCGGCGCCTTCGACAAGCTCGGGCATCTGGTCGCGGCGCATGCCCCCCGCCGCCAGCGCGGCCTCTGACCAGTCGCGCGCGCCCACGTCCAGCCAGGCGGTGCCCGCGCTGTCGGACATGTCCGAGATATGCTCTCCGGTCAGCCAGAGGCGCAGGTAGTCCTTGGGCAAAAGCACCTTGGCGACCTTGGCAAAGACCTCTGGCTCGTGCTTTGCGACCCAGGCCAGTTTCGGTGCGGTGAAGCCGGGGAAGACGATATTGCCGGTGATCTCGCGGATGCTATCCGTGGCGTCGAGTGCCGCGGCCTCATCGGTGGAGCGGGTATCGTTCCACAGGATGCAGGGGCGCAGCACCTTGTCATCGGCATCGATCAGCGTCGCGCCATGCATGTGGCCGCTGATCCCGATGCCCTTCATCTGGGCAAAGGCCGCAGGGGCCTTGGCCTTTACCGCCGTGATGGTGGTCTTGCAGGCTTCGACCCAGTCGGCGGGGTCCTGTTCCGACCACCCGGCGTGCGGGTGGTCGACATCGAATGCGGCTTCGGCATCTGCCAGAACCGCGCCATCCTCGTTGATGAGGATGGCGCGCAGGCCAGAGGTTCCGAGGTCGAGACCAAGATACATGTCTTGTCCTTCTTTCAGCAATCAGACGAAGCGATTGACGTAGTTTTCAAGGATCTCCTGACGACCCGACCTGGGCGCGGGGTTGATCCCTTCAGAAAGCACCCGCTCGGTGATGGAGGCAAGGTCGCTGTCCAGCATGGCGCTGGCTTCGGGCGTTTGCCAACCGGCATAGCGGGTGTTCAGAGCCTCTTCCAGGCCACCGTCCTCGATCATGGCGGCGGCGGCCTTCAGTCCACGGGCGCAGATGTCCATGCCGCCGACATGGGCGGCGATCAGGTCTTCGGCCTCCAGCGACTGGCGGCGCAGCTTGGCGTCGAAGTTGGTGCCGCCCTGGGTGAAACCACCGGACTTCAGCACATGGTAATAGGCCAGCGCGACTTCGGGCGTGTTGTTGGGGAACTGGTCGGTATCCCAGCCTGACTGGTAATCGTTGCGGTTCATGTCGATGGAGCCCAGCATCCCCTCGGACGCGGCCAGCGCCAGCTCGTGTTCGAAGCTGTGACCTGCCAGGATGGCGTGGCCCTGTTCGATGTTCAGCTTCACCTCGTTCTCCAGCCCGTACTTGCGCAGGAAGCCGATGCAGGTGGCCACGTCGAAGTCATACTGGTGCTTTGAGGGTTCCTGGGGCTTCGGTTCCACCAGGATCTGGCCCTTGAAGCCGATCTTGTGCTTGTAGTCCACGACCATGTTGAGGAAGCGGCCCATGTGGTCCAGTTCCTGCGTGAGGTCCGTGTTCAGCAGGGTCTCATAGCCTTCGCGGCCGCCCCAGAGCACGTAGTTCGCACCGCCCATCTTATGGGTCGCATCCATGCAGGATTTCACCGTGGCGGCGGCAAAGGCAAAGACATCGGGATCCGGGTTGGTCGAAGCACCTGACATCCAGCGGCGGTGGCTGAACATGTTGGCGGTGCCCCAAAGCAGCTTGGTCTTTGAGCCTTCCATCTTCTCGCCGAGGTAGTCGGTGATTTCCTCAAGCGTGGAGAGGTTGCCGGCAAAGCTGCCCTGGTCGGGGCGCACGTCCGCGTCGTGCCAGCAGAAGAAGGGGGCGTCCAGGATGTCGAACATCTCGAAGGCCACGTCGGCCTTTTGCTTGGCGCGGCCCATGTCGTCCTGCGGATACCAGGGGCGTTCGAAGGTGGCTCCGCCGAAGGGGTCGCCGCCTTCCCAGGCGAAGCTGTGCCAGTAGGCGACGGCAAAGCGCAGGTGATCTTCCATGCGCTTGCCCATGACGACCTCGTTGGGGTTGTAGTGGCGGAAGGCCAGCGGATTGGTGCTGTCCGGCCCCTCGTAGGTGACCTTGGAAATGCCGTCGAAGAATCCTGTGCTCACTGTCTTGGTCCTTGGCAGAGTGGGAGGAGCGCCCCGACCGGGGCCGGGGCGCTTGGGAGAAATTGAAAAAGGTGGTCCGGTCAGGAGGCGTCGGCGGGCTCCGGGCGCTTGCCCAGGATGATCATCGACAGGATGTCCTCGTCCGTGACCTTGTCCACGTCGACCGTGCCGACAAGCTGGCCGTTCTTCATGACCGAGGCACGGTCGCAGAGGTTCATCACCGAATGCACATCGTGTTCGATCAGGAAGATCCCGATGCCCTGCTCCTTGAGCTGTTCGATCAGCTCCGCGACCATCTGGGTTTCCTGCGGCCCAAGCGCGGCGGTGGGTTCGTCCATGACCAGGATGCGGGCGTTGAAATAGACCGCGCGGGCAATGGCGACCGACTGGCGCTGACCGCCCGAGAGCGCTTTCACAGGGGCGTTGAACTTTTTGAAGTTGGGATTGAGCCGCGCCATGATCTTGCGCGTTTCAGCCTCCATACGGGCGTCGTCGACCAGCCCGGTGGGGGTGATCAGTTCCCGGCCCAGGAAGAGGTTGGAGGCCGCATCAAGGTTATCGGCCAGGGCCAGCGTCTGGTAGATCGTCTCGATGTTATGGCCCCGCGCGTCGCGGGGGTTCTGGATGTCGACCAGCTTGCCATCAACGTAGATCTCTCCGGCATCCATCTTGTAGGCGCCGGACAGGCACTTGATCAGCGTCGACTTGCCGGCGCCGTTGTGACCCAGAAGGCCGACGACCTCACCGGGGTAGAGGTCGATGGTGACGTGGTCGACGGCCTTGATCCCGCCGAAGGAGACCGAGACATCGCGCATTTCGACCAGGGGGGTTCCGCTGCGGTCAACCATTACACGTCTCCGGTTCGTTTGCGGTAGATGATATCGACCAGCACCGCCAGCACGAGGACACCGCCGACGACGATGTTCTGGAAGGGTGCGTCGACGCCGACCATCGCCATGCCCGATTGCAGCGACTGCATGATCAGCGCGCCCAGGATGGCGCCGTAGATCGTGCCGATGCCACCCGCCAGCGCAGTGCCACCGATGACGGCCGCCGCGATCACGCGCAGTTCGTCCAGGGTGCCGATGTCATTAGAGTGGAACGACAGGCGGGCCGAGGCGACCATGCCGGCCAGCGCGCAGAGCAGGCCCATGATGGCAAAGACCTTGACCGTCAGAAGCCGGGTGTTGATGCCGGAAAGCTCTGCCGCGTCGGGGTTGCCGCCGGTGGCGAAGATGTAGCGCCCCAGGCGGGTGCGGCGGGCCACGACGGTCATGACGACGGCGATGGCGATCAGGATCAGCACGGAGATCGGGATGCCGTAGCCCTGGGTGAAGCCTTCGGGCATGACCTCTCCGCGGGCCTCGAATTCGCGGGCCAGGACGCGGGTGGGGACCGAATAGGCGTTCAGCGTGGCGACGAACCCAAGGATCAGCACGGCGGACAGGCCCATCAGCGTGGCCTCTGCCCAGACGGGCTTGACCGGGAATTCATGCGCGATACGGGCGCGGCGGGCCTGAAGGATGCCGTAGCAGGCCGCGGCAACCGCGATCACGCCCAGGATCCAGCTTGCGGTGGTGCCCAGCGTGCCGCCGATGCCGCCAAGCTTCTGGAAGGTGTCATCGAGCGGGCCGATGGTCTGACCGCTGGTCAGGTACCAGGCCACGTTGCGCCAGACGAGGAAACCGCCAAGGGTCACGATGAAGGCCGGGATCGCCAGGTAGCCGACCAGCCAGCCGTGGAACGCCCCGATCAGACCCCCTGCCAGCAGGCCGACCAGGATGGCCACGGGGGCCATCAGCGGGCTGCCGTAATCGATCCCGATCCCGGGAAGGATCTGTGTCTGCATGATCGCCATGATGGCCGAGCAGGTCGCCAGAAGGGCACCAACGCTCAGGTCGATGTGCCGCGTCACGATGACGAAGACCATGCCGGTGGCCATGATCGCCACGCTGACCGTCTGGATCGTCAGGTTGAAGATGTTGCGTGGTGTGAGAAACCGACCATCTGTCAGGACGTTGAACACGATGCAGACCAGAACGAATGCGCCCACCATGCCCAGCAGGCGGGTATCGAATTCGAGTGTCTTGAAGATGTTCTTCCGTCCTTGCGACGTGCCGGAGGCGCTGGCGTCTGCCATTGTGACCTCGGTTCTGAATGTTAGGGCTGTGACCCCCGCCGAAGCGGGCGGAGGCCACATCGGGTGTGGACAGGATCAGTTACAGGGGGCGGGGCCTTCGGTGACGCCCTGGCACAGCGCATCCTTTTCGATCCAGCCGGCGTCGACGACAACGGTCAGGTTCTCGGCGGTCACGGGAACCGGCTCAAGGAACTTGGCCGTCAGCGTGGTGCCCGCGGGCGAGGTCCATTCCTGGGCGCCTTCGATGTCACCGGGGGCGGTGCCGCTGGCCAGGGAGATGGCGATCTCGCCCGCTGCCTTGCCGAGCGCGCGGGCGTCCTTCCAGACGGAGACGGTCTGGGTGCCGCGTGCCACGCGGTTCAGGGCGGCATGGTCACCGTCCTGGCCAGAGACCGGCAGCCCCTCGAGGCCCTGGGCGGTCAGCGCGGCCACGACACCACCGGCGGTGCCGTCGTTGGAGGCCACGACCGCATCGACATTGTTGTCGTTGGCGGTCAGGATCTGCTCCATGTTGCGCTGTGCGTTGGCCGGCAGCCAGCCGTCGGTGTAGGCTTCGTCGACAATGGTGATGTCACCGGAGTCGATGGCGGCCTGCAGCACTTCCTGCTGACCACCGCGCAGGAAGTCCGCGTTGGGATCGGTGGGCGAGCCCTTGATCATCACGTAGTTGCCGGTCGGCTGGGCCTCGAACACGGCGCGCGCCTGCATGCGGCCGACTTCCACGTTGTCGAAGGTCAGGTAGAAGGCACGGTCATCTTCGATCAGGCGGTCATAGGCGATGACCGGGATGCCTTCGTTGGCAGCGGCGTTCACGGCGGGGATGATCGCCTGGGGGTCCTGCGCCAAGATCACCAGAACATCGGCGCCCTGTGCGACAAGGCTTTCCACGTCCGACAGCTGCTTGGACGAGGACGACTGCGCGTCAGCCGAGATGTACTCTCCGCCGGCGGCTTCGATGGCGGCCACGATGGCGGCCTCGTCCGTCTTCCAGCGTTCTTCCTGGAAATTCGACCAGCTCACGCCGACGGTTTGCGCGAATGCACCGGTGCCAAGCACCATGGCGATCGCCGTTGTTGCGATAAGTTTCATTGGTATCCTCCCAAATACACGACCGGTTTTTTCGATCGGCAAGCTCGTTGCCCAAGCATGATTCGAACCTCCGCGAATCTCCCTGGCATCGCTATCTTGCACATTTTTTTCAGCGAAAAAATTTAATTTATTTTATCCGCCAAAATAACACTGGAAACGGCGGGGCGTATAATCGAAGGTTGCCCCCATGATGACGGAACGCCCCCAGACCTACGACCTTGATGCCCGTGAATTGACCCGTTTGCGGGCCTTCCAATGCATTCGGGAGGCGGGTCAGATTTCACGCACCGATATTGCCAAAGCGCTAAATAGCAGTCCGGCGACGGTGACCTCGGCCTGTGGTGCGCTGCTGGAGGCGGGGTTGATCCGCGACGTGGAGGCCGAGCGCCCCGATGCCACGCAGCGGGGCCGCCCGCGCGTGATGCTGGAGGTGAACGGAGAGGCGCTTGCCGTGGCCGGGATCAAGGTCGCGCGCCATGCGATCCATGTCACGGTGGTGGATTTCAAGGGGGTGGAGCTTGGCTCTCATCTGGCGCCGCTTGCCGCCTCCTGCATGCCGGCCGAGGCGCTGGTGCTGGCGGTGCGCCGGGCGCTGGATGATGCCTGCGCCGCGCTCGATCTTTCGGTGGATGCAGTGGCGGGCGTGGCGCTTGGCCTGCCGGGGTTCATCAACGGAGAAATCGGCTTCATGCATTGGTCGTCCTCCGTGCGGGAACGCAATGTCGATTTCATGCCCCTGTTCGCCAAGTACCTGCCATGCCCAGCTTTTCTTGAGAATGACGCCAACCTTGTCGCCAAGGCAGAGCAGTTCTTCGGGGCAGGGCGGGGGCTGCGAAATTTCCTGGTGGTGACCATTGAACATGGCGTCGGCATGGGCATTGTGCAGAACGGCCAGCTCTACCGCGGAGAGCGCGGGTGCGGGGCGGAGTTCGGGCACATGAAGGTGCAGTTCGAAGGGGCCGTCTGCCAGTGTGGGCAGCGTGGTTGCCTTGAGGCCTACGTGGGGGATTACGCGCTGATCCGCGATGCCTCTGTCGGGCGGCAGGGGGAGGCCTACAAGAGCCTGACCGACATCATGGAGGCTGCGCGGGCGGGGGACCGGCTGTCCCATGAGGTGCTGGAGCGTGCCTCCAGGATACTGGGCGTGGCCCTGGCCAGCCTGGTGAACCTGTTCGACCCGCAGCACATCGTCATCGCGCGGTTGCGGCCCCGCTTTGACGAGGTTCATTCGCAGGCGATGATGGATGCACTGCAGCGCAACACGGTGCAGGTGGATGCGCCGCTACCGGGGATCACGGTGCGCCACCTGGATGAAACCATGTGGGCGCGTGGGGCGGCGGCCCATGGGATCGAGCGGGTCTCGATCCTCAAGATTCGGGCAAGAGGGGATCAGGATGCTGCGTAAGCTCATGGTATTGATCGCGCTTCCGGGCCTTGCCGTGGCAGAGCCCATGGCGCCGCGTTTCGCCCCCGTCCAGATCGCGCCGCATGTCTATGACGGGGGCTGGGAGCACTTCGTGGGCGGTGGCGTCGCGGCCTTTGATTGCGATGGGGACAGGCTGCCGGAGCTTTACGCCGCCGGGGGCAGCAACCCGGCCACGCTGTTCCGCAACCGCTCTGAAGAGGGTGTCGCGTTTGAGGCGCAAACACCTGAAATCCTTATGATAAAGGGCGTGACAGGGGCCTATCCGCTGGACATCGACGGGGACGGAATCCTTGACCTTGCGGTGTTGCGCGTGGGGCAGGACCGGCTATTGCGCGGGCTGGGGAACTGCGCCTTCGAGGCGTTCGACCCGGCGCTCGGCTTTGCCTCCGGCGATCACTGGACCACCGCCTTTTCAGCGACCTGGGAGGCGGGGCAAAGCCTGCCGACCCTGGCCTTCGGGACCTATGTCGACCGCTCCGATCCGGAGGGGCCGTTCGAGGCCTGCGACGATACCTTGCTTTACCGCCCCACGGGCACTTCCTATGGGCCGGCGATCCGGCTGACGCCGGGGTTCTGCGCCCTGTCGATGCTGTTTTCGGACTGGAACCGCTCTGGCCGGGCGGATCTGCGGGTGTCCAATGACCGGCATTACTATGTCCGGGGCGGCCAGGAGCAGATGTGGGCTATGGAAGAGATGCCGCGCCTCTACGGGCAGGACGAAGGCTGGCAGCCCTATTCGATCTGGGGGATGGGCATTGCGTCGCGCGATGTGACGGGGGATGGCCTGCCGGATGTCTACCTGACCTCCATGGGCGATCAGAAATTCCAGGAATTCGACGCAGAGGCCGGCGGCCCCACCTGGCGCGATGCGACCTATGCGCGGGGCACCACGGCGCACCGCCCGCACCTTGGCAGTGACGGGCGCCCTTCGACCGGGTGGCACGCGGCTTTTGGCGATGTGAACAACGACGGGCTGGACGATATCTTCGTGGCCAAGGGCAATGTCGAACAGATGCCGGATGCGGCGATGGAGGATCCCAATTCGCTGCTCATGCAGGACAGCGAGGGGCAATTCACAGAGCAGGCGGCAGAAGCCGGGGTGGCCTCCATGGCGCGGGCGCGGGGGGCGGCGCTGGTGGATCTGGACAACGATGGCTGGCTTGACCTGGCGGTGGTGAACCGGCGTGCGGCGCTGGAAGTCTATGAGAACACCGGGGGTGAGGGGCAGTCGGTTCTGGTCGAAGTCATTGGGAATGCACCGAATTCCGGCGCGGTGGGAAGCTTTGTCGAGCTGCGCACAGAGAGCGGCGTGCAGACCCGGGAGATCATGATCGGCGGTGGCCATGCCAGCGGGCATGCCGGTTTGCAGCACTTCGGGTTGGGCGATGCAGCGCGGGCCGAGCTGCGGGTGATCTGGCCGGACGGGGAAACCTCTGACTGGCAGGAGGTGGAGGCCGGGGAGATCGTGTCGGTTTCTCGGTAACGGGTTCCGTTTCTCGCGCGAATCAAAGAAATTATAATTAATTCAATGACTTAATGTCATTTTGGCGCGCAGAGACCGAATCCTGCCTGCGAACCCATGCGCTGGGGGCTGCGCTGGGGCGGTGGGTGCCTGGCCGTGAGAGTCTTTTACCACGAGGGCTGTTGCGCAATCGTGACCGGCCCGTTCATGACGCGCGGCCCGCGAATTCTCGGTCAAAGGATCGGCGTGGAGGGGGGATTGCCTGGACGGGTGTCTGCGCCCTAGCGGGGTGTGGCTTTGGAGCCAATCACGGCCCTGCAAAGGCAGGACGTTCGGCGGGCGTGCAAGCGGAGACAACGCAGCGCGCCACCGGCGGCGCAAACCACCAACCCGTTGAAACCTAAATGAAAAGGGGGGATGGTGGGCGACCCTGGAATCGAACCAGGCATGGGTCTCCCCGGCGGAGTTACAGTCCGCTGCCGCACCTTGCAGCTCGTCGCCCTGATCGTCCGGAGCGTTGCTCCCGTCGACCGTGGGGGGGTGATTACCGGGGTGCCGGGGGGGCGTCAACAGGAAATTCGCACTTCCTGAGCTTGCGAGACCATGACGTAGCGCGTAGGAGGCGGGATGTCCCGAAATCGGGTATAATTCACGTCGGTGCCGCGTCTGTAATGCGTCGGTATCACGTCGGTATTACGTCGGTGCGCAGCGCGCAGGTGCTTAACGGAGTGTTCATGAAGAAGCCGAAGTGGGTGATCGAGAAAGAGCAGGCCAAACGCGCCAGCGCGGCGGAGACCGTCTGGCTTTTCGGCCTTCACGCGGTGCGCGATGCGCTGGAGAATCCGGCGCGGGAAAAACTGCGCCTGATCGTGACGCGCAACGCCCATGACAAGCTGGCCGAGTCGATCGCCGCCGCCGGCATCGAGCCCGAGATGAGCGACCCGCGCAAGTTCGCCGCGCCGCTGGATCCGCAATCGGTGCACCAGGGTGCCGCGCTTGAGGTCAAGCCGCTGGACTGGGGCAGCCTGGCAGAGCGCTGCCTGGGCGATGGCACACGCCCGCCGCGCGCGCTGCTGCTGGACCGGGTGACAGATCCCCATAACGTCGGCGCGATCCTGCGCTCTGCCGAGGTCTTCGGCGCCTCTGCGGTCATCGCGCCGCGTCACCATTCGGCGCCCGAAACCGGCGCGCTGGCCAAGACCGCCAGCGGGGCGCTGGAACGCCAGCCTTACCTGCGGGTGCGCAACCTGGCCGATGCCATCGCCGAGCTGCAGAAGATGGGCTACATGGTGCTGGGCCTGGCCGGAGAGGCCGAGCAGACCATCGAAGAGGTCGTGGCCCCGATCCGGGATCGCCCGATTGCCCTGGTGCTGGGCGCGGAAGGGCCGGGCCTGCGTCAGAAGACGCGCGAATCCTGCGATGCGCTGGTGCGGATCGAATTCGCCGGGGCCTTCGGATCGCTGAACGTTTCGAATGCCTCAGCGATTGCGCTTTATGCAACCGTGCGTTGAGCTCGGCGAGAGCTCTTCCTGAACGTACATTTCTTTTAAGAACTCGTTCACAATCTTATTACAGCCTATTCACATCCGATGGGCCTAGACTACCTATCGTTTAGAAGCGCCGGCACGGAACGCCGGTGTTTCCTTTCACTGTCCCTCGTTCCGCACTGGCGCCCAAGACAGCTTGGGCGCCTTTTTTTATCCGCGATGGGGTGGTTTCAATTCCGGTGATTTAAGTCCGCGGCCTGTTTTGAGCAGGTTTTGATTGCGGGTCTGCATCGGGGCGGGGGCGCCTTTGCAGGGATTTGGGATTGCCTGCGCCTGTTAATGGCACATGATTCCCCTCATGGAACATATCGAAGATATCAGCGACTCATTCATGCGGACAGTTCTGGACCGGACCAAGGTCATTGTCCTGGTCGGGGCCTCTGCCAATCCCGAGCGGCCCAGTTACCGCGTCATGGAGTTCCTCTTGTCCCGTGGCTACCGGGTGATCCCGGTCAATCCGGGCCAGGCAGGCAAGGAGATCCTGGGCCAGCCGGTCCTGGAATCGCTTGAGGCCGTGGCGGCGGAATGCGGGGCAGAGGTCCAGATGCTGGACATCTTCCGCAAGTCCGAGGCCGTACCCGCCCTGGTTGAAAATGCCCTTGGCCTCTTTCCGGGGCTGGAGACGGTCTGGATGCAGCTTGGGGTGATCAGCGACGAGGCCGCGATGATGGCGCGGGCCGCAGGCGTGGACGTGGTGATGGACCGCTGCCCCAAGATCGAGATCGAGCGGCTGGCCCTCTGACGGCTGGCTGACTGGGCCTCAGGGTGCCCGTCTTGGGCCGTCTGTCGGGATAATGCGGTCAGGATTTCGGGCGGGCGGCCTTTTCGGTGATGCCCGAGGTGCCTTCGCGCGCTTCCAGCACCTTCAGCACATCCGCGAAGGCCACGTCGCGCGCGGCCAGCATGACCAGCATGTGATACAGCACATCGGCGCATTCGGAGGCAAGCTTGTCCCGGTCGCCCTTCACCGCCTCGATGATGGCTTCCACGGCCTCTTCACCGAATTTCTCGGCGCATTTCTCAGGGCCCTTGGAGAGCAGCTTGGCGGTCCAGGAGGTTTCTGGATCCGCGCCCTTGCGGGAGTCGATCGTAGCGCTGAGCTGGGTCAGGATATCGGTCATGCGAACCTCACGGGGATGCCGGCGGCGGCCATGTGATCCTTGGCCTGGCGGATCGTGTATTCACCGAAGTGGAAGATGGAGGCGGCCAGCACCGCAGAGGCGCCGCCTTCGGTCACGCCTTCGACCAGGTGATCCAGCGTGCCGACGCCGCCGGAGGCGATGACCGGCACGTTGACCGCATCCGAGATCGCGCGGGTGAGCGGCAGGTTGAAGCCCGAGCGCGTGCCGTCGCGGTCCATGGAGGTCAGCAGGATCTCCCCCGCGCCCTTGGCGGCGACCAGGCGGGCGAATTCCACCGCGTCGATGCCGGTGGGCTTGCGCCCGCCATGGGTGAAGATCTCCCACTTGCCGGGGGCGACGGTCTTGGCGTCGATGGCGCAGACGATGCATTGCGATCCGAAGTGGTCGGCGGCGCGCGCGATCACGTCCGGGTCGGCCACGGCGGCGGAGTTGAAGGAGACCTTGTCCGCGCCTGCCAGCAGCAGGGCGCGCACATCGGCCACGGTGCGTACGCCACCGCCCACGGTCAGGGGGATGTAGCATTGCTCTGCCGTGCGGGTGACCACGTCGAACATGGTGCCGCGGTTTTCATGGGTGGCGTGGATGTCGAGGAAGCAGAGCTCATCCGCGCCGGCGGCGTCATAGGCGCGGGCGGCATCCACCGGGTCGCCGGCATCGCGCAGGTCGACGAAGTTGACGCCCTTGACCACGCGGCCGTCGGCCACGTCCAGGCAGGGGATGATGCGGGTCTTGAGCATGGCGATCTCTCTGTCCGGGGTCTTGCTGCGCGCCCCCCGGTTTTCTTACGCAGCGCAGGGGCAGGATGCAATCAACTGGGGCCGGTCAGCGCGGGGCCTTCGGCAAGGCCAGGACGGTGAGCGCCCGGGTCACCACCCAGAGAAGCGCCACGCCGCTGGCAAGGGGCAGCAGGACCAGCGGGCTCCAGGCTGCCAGCAGCTGGGCCAGGGAGGGCTCCGGCCCCTGCGGCAGGAGACGGGCGGCAAGGGCCAGCCCGGCACAGAGCAGCAGCGGCGCGAGGGTGCCCCAGAGCGCGGCGCGGTCGATGGCGCTCATCGCGCGCCCTCGCGGTAGCGGGTAAAGGCCTCGAGCACGATGGCGAGGATCAGCAGGACCGGCCCGATCGAGAGATAGGCCACCACCGAGAAGAGGATGGCGGGCGCCAGGGTGTTGAAGATCTTGACCACGAAGCCCGGGCCCATGCAGGCGGCAAAGCCCGTCATGAGGTCCCCCGCGCAGAGGCTGGCGGCGATGACCGAGAACGCCACGGCAAGCGCGAAGAAGAGCCCGCCCACGCGCAGGATCCAGAAGGCCGCGCGGTTGTGGCAGCGCCCGGCCAGCAGCCAGGCGGCCAGGGGCACGAGGATCATCAGGGAGGAGGTGAGGGCCTGGGACATCAGTCAGCCTTTCGTTTGTGAACCGGAGCGGCGCGCCCGAAAGAGCAGCCTGATGAGGCGCAGCACGCCCCAGAGCATGAGGATACTGAACGAGGTCGGCAGCATCAAAAGCCCGCCCCAGGCCGCGAAGACCCCGCTGGTATAGGCAAATTCCGCCAGTTCCTGTCCGGCGATGACGCAGGAATGGGCAGAGCCTTCGTCGATCTGGCATCCGGCGTAGGACAGGCCCATCGTGATGATGATCGACAGGATCCAGATCAGCACCGGCGCGAGGGCCAGCACGAGGAGGGTCCTGTCAAGGATGCGCCAGAATCGGGCGCGTGCCGCAGTGGCCATGGGTGTGCCTCCCTGTTTCCGGCCCTCAGCCTTTCAGGATCGCGAGGGCGTCTGCAAGGTCGATCGCCCCGTCATAGAGCGCACGGCCCGAGATCGCGCCGTTCAGCGGTGCGCCGCAGTCCTTGAGCGCGCGCAGGTCCGCAAGCGAGGAGACCCCGCCCGAGGCGATCACCGGGATCGAGACCGCGTTGCCCAGTTCTGCCGTGGCGGTGACGTTGGGCCCCTGCATGGCGCCGTCGCGGTTGATGTCGGTGTAGATGATGGCGGCCACGCCGGCGTCCTCGAACGACCGGGCCAGGTCGATCACGCGGACTTCGGTCTCTTCCGCCCAGCCCTTGGTGGCGACAAAGCCGTTGCGCGCGTCGATGCCCACGGCGACCTGGCCGGGGAAAGCGCGGGCGGCCTCTTTCACAAGGGCGGGGTTTTCCACCGCGACGGTGCCGAGGATCACGCGGGCCAGGCCCTTTTCGAGCCAGCGTTCGATGGTGGCCATGTCGCGGATGCCGCCGCCAAGCTGGGCGGGCACCTTGCAGCGTTCCAGGATCGCTTCGACCGGGGCGGCGTTGACCGGTTCACCGGCGAAGGCGCCGTTGAGATCCACTAGGTGCAGCCATTCGCAGCCTGCCTCCACGAACTCCATCGCCTGGGCGGCCGGGTCGTCATTGAAGATGGTGGCCTTGTCCATGTCTCCCTTGAACAGGCGCACGGCCTGTCCGTCCTTCAGGTCGATGGCGGGATAGAGGATCATCTGCGGGCCCTTTCGTCTGGTCGGTAGGCTTTTGCACGGGGGCGGCGCGGAATGCAATGGAGCGGTGACGCAGCGTGCTGCTTGCCAGGTGGCGCGGGGCTGGCCCAGCATTGCGGGCAGGGCGCCCGTGACCGGGGTCGTCGCCTCCGGCGGGAGTTTTCCGGCAAGAAGAAGGGGCGGCGGCGCGCGGTAGCCGGAGGAGGCAGGGCGCCGGCACCATGAAGGAGGAGCGACATGGGTTTCATTGCGAAAGGGATCATTGCGAAAGCCGTCACGGCGGCGGGGATCGCGCTGCTGGCCGGGGGCGCGCTGGCGGACCCGGTGGAGGGGATCTGGCAGACCGAGGTGGATGATGGGGCCTATGCCCATGTCAGGATGGGGCCCTGCGGGCAGAAGATCTGCGGGGTGATCAGCCGGACCTTCGATGCCTCTGGCGAATATGACAGCGAGAACAAGGGCAAGGCCATTGTCTGGGACATGGTGCCGAAGGGGGGCGGCGCCTATGGCGATGGCAATATCTGGCAGCCCTCGACCGGGAAGGTCTATCGATCGAAGATGATGCTGGAAGGGGCGCGGCTGAAGGTCTCTGGCTGTGTCGGGCCCTTCTGCAAGAGCCAGGCCTGGAGCCGGGTGAAGTAAGGGGCATACGAAATTGGAAACCTCCGGGCGGTGGGAGCGCCCGGAGGTTTTTTCATGGAATGGTGGGTCCGTCGCTGGCCTGCGCGGCCGGGGGATCACTCGGCAGGCAGGTATTGCTGGTAAAGCTCGGCCATGACCTGACCGGCGGCGGCATCGGCGGTGCGGCCGGGCATGTTGGTGGTGACCACCACGCCGAGGTCCGCCTGTGGGTCCACCAGGATCTTGGCGAGGTTCATGGAGTTGGAGCCATTGTGGGTCAGCAGCTCCCTGTCCGCCCAGTCGAATTGCACCAGGCCCCAGCCCAGGCCGTAGCCGCCATCGCCGGGCGTGCCGGGGGGCGGGTTTTCACGGTGCGGGGTCTGCACATGGGCCGCGTGGATGTACTCCAGCGTCGCCGGCGTCACCAGGTCCGGGCCGCGCGTGCCTTCGCCCGCGTTCCAGCCCGCCCAGATCGCGAAATCGGTGATCGACATATGCGCATTGCCCGCCGGCCCGATCACCGGGGGAACATCCGAGGCCGGCCCCCAGAGCATGGGCAGCAGCGTGCCGTCTTCCTGGAGGCGGTGGCTGGCCGGGGCATCCATCACCCCGAGGGTGGTCTGGGGGCCGAGGCCCGCGCTTTCCAGACCGAGGGGGGTGAAGAGGCGCTCATGTATCAGCACCTCCCAGGGGGTTTCGGCGGCGGTTTCGATCATCATGCCGGCGATGAGGTAGCCCAAGTTGGAATACTGGAAGGGCGAGCCTTCGGGGAGGACGGGCACGTTCTGCTTCCAGGCCTCCAGCACGCGGCGGCGCTGGTCGGTGATGTTGTAATCGAAGGTGGCGTCGCTGAAGTAGAGATCGACAAGGTCGTCGGTATCGGAGGGGATGCCGCTGGAATGGGACAGGAGCTGTTCCAGGGTGACGGCGGCCAGTTCGGGGGACATGTCGGGGACGGCGTCGGAAAGGACCTCTCCGACGGTGGAGGACCAGCTGAGCTGGCCTTCGTCCACCAGCATGCCCGCCAGGGTCGCTGTCATGGCCTTGGTATCGGAGCCGATGTGGAAGCGGTCGGTGAGCTGCACCGGGATATCCTGGCCCGCGACACGGGTGCCGGTGGCGGCCGCCGCGACGACCTTGCCGTTCAGGACCACGGCGGCGGCGAGCGCGGGCAGGTCATTGGCGGCTCGGATGGTCTCCAGGTAGCTCTTGAGGGGGTCGTCCTGGGCCTGCGCGGGGGAGAGGCCGCTGAGGAAGGCGAGGCCCAGAAGGAGCGAGAGTGCCGGTGTTTTCGAGAGTGCCGGTGTTTTCATGCGAATGGGTCCCTGGTTCCACCCGGCGATGTCCGGGCAGGGGCATTGACCTGCTTTCTTACCGGCGGGTCAATGAAAACCTATCTGCGGGACAGTTGTGATGCCGGGGCGGAGCAGGGCTGCCGGGCCGATGTCGCAGGCTCCGGTGCCCGGGTTCGGGGATCGGTTCAGGGAGCCCAGGTCAGGAAGTTCGCGATCAGGCGCAGGCCGGTGGCCTGGCTCTTTTCGGGGTGGAACTGGGTGCCGATCATGGTGTCGCGCCCGACGATGGCGGTGACGGGTTCGCCGTATTCGGCATAGGCCAGGCGCTGGTCGGGGGTGGCGACCTTCATGTGGTAGGAATGGACGAAATAGGCGTGCTGCCCGGTTTCGATCCCCTCCAGCACCGGGTGGGGGCGTTCCACCACCAGGTCGTTCCAGCCCATGTGCGGCACCTTTAGCGCGGGATCTTCCGGCGTGATGCGGGTCACGTCGCCGTCGATCCAGCCCAGCCCTTCGGTGGTTTCATATTCCTGGCCCGTGCGGGCCATCAGCTGCATGCCCACGCAGATGCCGAGGAAGGGGCGCCCGCGCACCTCTACCGCTTCGCGCAGCGCTTCCAGAACGGAGCCGGCGCCGGCGCCCGCCAGGGCGTTGCAGCAGGCCGGGAAGGCCCCGTCGCCCGGCAGTACGATGCGATCGGCCCGGGCCACGTCTTCGGGGCGTGCAGAGACCAGGACCTCTCCGCCGCCGACCTCTGCCGCCATGCGTTGAAAGGCCTTTTCGGCGGAATGCAGGTTCCCGCTTTCGTAATCAATCAGGACGGTCAGCATTCAGAGCGTGCCCTTGGTCGAGGGGATGGCATCCGCCTTGCGTGGATCGGGCTCCACGGCGACGCGCAGGGCACGGGCCACGGCCTTGAAGGCGGCTTCGGCGATGTGGTGGGAGTTGAACCCGTGCAGCTTGTCCACGTGCAGGGTGATCCCGCCGTGGGTGGAGAGCGCCTGGAAGAACTCGCGCACGAGCTCCGTGTCGAAGGTGCCGATCTTCTGGGTGGGGAAGTCGACGTTCCAGATCAGGAAGGGGCGGGCGGAAAGGTCCAGCGCGGCGCGCACCAGGCTGTCATCCATGGCCAGGTGGCAATCGCCGTAGCGCCGGATGCCGCGCTTGTCGCCCAGCGCCTGGGTCAGGGCCTGGCCCAGCGCGATGCCAACATCCTCTACCGAGTGGTGATCGTCGATATGGGTGTCGCCCTGGCAGCGCACCGTCATGTCGATCAGCGAATGGCGCGAAAGCTGGTCAAGCATGTGGTCGAAGAACCCCACGCCGGTGTCGTTGTCGTAGCTCCCGGTGCCATCGAGGTCGATGGTCACGGAGATTTTGGTTTCCGCGGTGGTCCGGGTGATCTCGGCGCTGCGCATTGGGGTCTCCGAATTGACTGGAGCGCTTATAGGCCGGGTGGTCGGAGAGGCCAAGGGGCAGGGGCTGTGCCGGGACGGGTTGAGGGGAGGCGTGGCCGAGAGGTGACTGGACAGGCCAAGCGCTGGGGGGAGAGGGCGAGGAGGGGCTATTGGCGGGCGTGACCGGGAAGGGTGAAGGTGATCTCTGTTCCCCTTGCGCCCTGACTATCGGCAATGTCGATCGTGCCGCCCAGCCGGGTGACGATCTTGCGCGCGATGGGCAGGCCCATGCCGGAGCCTTCGCAGGTGTCGCGGCTCTTGAGCGTGGAGAGGATGCCAAAGGCCTTTTCCCGCAGGTCGGGGCGAATGCCCGGTCCGTCGTCCCGGATGGAGATCCGGCGCAGTGGCCCCTGGGAGGTGACGCTGACCTCTATCAGCCCGCTGTCGCGGTCATGGTGTTTCACCGCGTTGGACAGCAGCACGGCGAAGAGCTGGCTCAATTCGTTGCGCGGCCCCGTCAGGATCCCCGCACCGGTCAGGGTCAGCCGGAACCCGGGGGGAAGGGGATGGCGCTGGGTGGTCTCTTGCAGCAGGGGGGCGATGGCATGATCGCCCGGGGGATCGGCACAGCGCCCCACGCGGGAGTAATCGCGCAGGTCCACCAGCATCCGGTCACAGCGCTGGGCCATGGTCTTGAGCATCGCGACGTGGCTCTCTAGCAGCTCCTGCTTGCCTTCGGGCAGGGGAGAGAGATCCTCTGCCAGGAAATCGGGGATGATCTGGATCGCACGGAAGGTGCCACGCAGGTCATGGGTGATGACGTAGATCAGATCCTCCACTTCGTCAGAGGCGGTTTTCCCGGAGGTTTCAGGGCCGGGCGGGTCGGTGACGGCATCGCGCGACGCGCCGGGGATATTGCGGGGATCTTTCATGCGCGCAGGATGGGAGCCGATCCGCTAACAATCCCTGAAGGGAAGCACCGCCGGCCAGGCAACGTGCCGCGAACTGGGGAAAAATCGCGGAAAATGCGAAATAGTTGGCAGGCAATCCTTAACTTTTCGGCAAGTGCGCTGGGTGAGGATCCTTCGGGTAGGCGTCCTATCACAGGAGGAACGAAATGGATATCCAAGGCGATAACACTGCCAGGTCCGTCATGCCCATGATGGCGGCGATGCAGGCCGATGCGCTGCCCCCCGAACCGGAGGCAGAGGTGATCGACGTCCTGGTGCTGGATGACAGTCGTTTCGATGCCATGTTCATCCAGCGCGAGTGCCAGCGGACGGACCTGCCCGTGCGCGTCAGCATCGCCCCTGACATGGCCTCTTTCCAGGAGATGCTGGCACGCAATACCTACCAGCTGGTCTTCATCGATTACCTGCTGCCCGATGGGGATGGCCTGGAAGCACGCAGGCTGATGCAGGAGAGCGCCCGCAATGAACAGGCCCCCGTGGTCATGATCAGCGGGGAGGCGCGTCACGATGTGGCGGTCGAGGCCATGCGGGGCGGCTGCATCGACTACAAGGCCCAGGCCGACCTGACGCCGCAGGCCCTGCGCCAGCTGATCCTGCGGGCGCTGGACCTGGGGGCGCAGATCCACCAGAAACAGCTGCACGACGCGCTTGAGACCCAGCGCGACGAGATCGTCACCGCCATGCGGGGCATCCTGCGCGAAGAGCTGGGCGTCATGCGTGGCGGCGAAGAAAGCCGGGTGCGCGAGGTGCTGCAGGGCTACGGGATGCTACCCGAGGACGGGGATACCGACTGGGAAGAGATCTTCCGCAGCCCGACCACGAATTTCATCTTCCGCACGCATTAAGCCGGATCTGCGGGCGCTGGGTGTCAGCTGCCCGCAACGGATCCCTGAAAGGCCCCCTTCGTCCCTGGGCGGAAGGGACTTCTTCCTTTGCTGTCATTGGTCGGGGTCGTGCCTGCCGTGGCTCCTTTGCCGGTGGGCACTCCAGTCTTGGATCTTTGGGGGACGCTCGAAAGCGATTGCGGGGATGATGCTGTCCGGGTCCGGGGTGACGGCGGGCGCTGGGGGGCGCGCGGGCCGGGGCGGTCAGAGGGGCAGGCCGCGGCTGCGGAAGGTCTCCAGGATGATGGCAATCGCCTCGTCATCGATCGGCTTGGTGAAGTAATGCTCTACCACGCCGGTTTCCGCCGAGCGGCGGATGTCGCGTTCATTGTCCGAAGAAGAGAACATGGCAACCACGGGGGGCTGTCCGCCCGATGCGTCCCCCTCTGCCAGCCGGGCCTTGAGCGCTTCGAGCGTCTCGAAACCGTCCAGCTGGGGCATGTTGATGTCCATCAGGATCAGCGCCGGCTGATCGGCGTCGCGGGGGGCTTCCGGATCGAAGAAACGGGCCAGGAAATCCATACCGTCGGTGGCCTCTGTCAGCGGGGCGAAGGCGCCGGATTTCTGCAGCCGCCGCCGGGCGATGTAGCGGTCCGAATGGACGTCATCGACGATATAGGTGGGAATCATGCCCGGCGCTCCATTCCGGGGAAGGTCAGGATGAAGGTGGTGCCTTCCTCGCAACTTGTGACGGCAACGGAGCCGCCCAGGCGGCGGACGTGCTTTTGCACCAGGGCCAGCCCCAGCCCGTCGCCTGCGCTGGCGGAGGAGCGGCGGAAGATGTCGAAGATGCGGGGGATCTCTGACTCCGGTATGCCGGCGCCGTTGTCGGAGACGGCGATGCTGCAGGGGTCCGAATGGGTCCGGATGCGTACCGCGACCCAATGATCCGGTTTGGCCGGGTCCTGGAACTGGCAGGCATTGGTCAGCAGATGTTCCACGGCGGTCATCAGCGTGACGCGTTCTGTCAGCACCTGCGCCGGGCCGTCGATTTCCAGCGTGAAGGCCGGGCGGGGGATGCGCAGCCCGTCCCAGCAGGTGGTGATCGCCTGGGTCAGGTCCACGACCTCGGGCGTGGTGCCCTCTGCCCCCATACGGGCCAGGGTCAGGACGGTTTCCACCTTGCGGATGTTGCGCTGGCTGGTCTGGAGCGCCTCTTCGATATTGGCGCGGCATTCTTCGAATTCACCGTCGTCGAAATCCTCAAGGCAGAGCTCAAGCAGGCCGGAGATCGTGGCGAGCGGCGCGCGCAGGTCATGGCTGGCGGAATAGGCGAATTGCGTCAGCTCATCGCTGAGCGCGGCCAGGCGGTCATTGCGCGCCTTCAGCTCTGCCTCATGGGCGAAGCTCTTGGACATGTCGACCAGGGTGGCCATCACATGGGCGCGGTCATCATCCCCGGTCGGCGAGAGAGAGATCTGCACCGGGGTTTCCTGGCCGGAGGGCTGGCGGAGCCGGATCACGTGGCCGCCGGTGATCGGCTTGGGCACGGGCTGATCGAAGTAGATTTCGCGCAGGTCGTCAAAGCCGGTCCAGGCATCCGGAGAGACATGGCTGTCCAGCGTGGTGCCGATCAGCTGGCGCGGGTCCGCCCCGAGGATGCGGCAGGCCGCGCGATTGAGAAGCTCGATCTCTCCGGCGCGGGTAAGCAGCACCATGGCGGAGGCCGAGGCGTCCAGAGCGGCCAGCAGCCGGTGTTCAGAGGCCTTGCGTTCGGTGATGTCCAGGACAGTGACGAAGATCAGCTCCCGATCGCCGACGTTGACCGGGGCAAGCCCGATCTCTACCGGGATCAGCTTGCCGTCGGCGCGGCAGCCGAAAAGCTCCCGTCCGCGGCCCATGTCGCGTTGGGTGGCATTGGTCCAGTAGGTCTGCATCAGCTGGTCGTGCCGCTTGCGGGCGCTTTCGGGCAGCAGCCTGTGCAGGCTTTGCCCGGCCAGGCTTTCCGGGCCGTGGCCGAACATCTTTTCCAGCGCGGTATTGGCCATCTGGATGCGCCCGTCCTGTCCGACAAGCATGGCCGGCACCGGGTTGAGCTGCACGGCCGTGGCAAAGCCCGCGGCCTGACCCTGCGGCCACAGGGCCGCGGTCATTCCCGCATCGCTGCCATGTGTCGCCGAAGAGGCATAGATCATACCGCGTTCCTTGTCATGGGATCCCGGGGAGCCAGCGCGCTGGCGGTCTGCCTTTCGTGCGAAAGGCTACCCCCGAAGCCCTTGTGTCCTTCAGAAGTAAGAGAGAGGTCTTTCGGCTCTGTTAAGATCGCCCGGCGGAATAGGCGGATTTTAACGATATCCTGCCCGCCGTTTGCCCGCTCTCAGAACGCCGATGGGCCGGGTACCGGGGCCTGAAAAATGACCCCTTTCCGGACAGCTGCACCCGCGCGGCCGGTCAGGGGACGCGCGCAGGGGCCCGATCCGGCACGCGTCATAAATGTTTCAACGAACCGATACATTCCCGTCTCGAACCAGCCCTAGGAGGCCGGGGAGGAATAAGGGGATCTGCGTGCTTACGATTGACAAGCTGACCAAGACTTTTGGCCGCAACACGGCGGTGGACCAGGCCAGCGTGGCCGTCGACCGCTCCATGATGATCGGCGTCATCGGGCGTTCCGGCGCGGGGAAGTCGACCCTGCTGCGGATGCTCAACCGGCTTGAGGATTGCTCTTCCGGGTCGATCCGTTTCGAGGGGCGCGAGGTCTCCGGCCTGACGGGGGGCGACAAGCGCGCCTGGCAGGCGGATTGCGCGATGATCTTCCAGCAGTTCAACCTGGTGCCGCGCATGGACGTGGTCAGCAACGTGCTGCATGGCACGCTGAACCGCCGCTCGACCCTTGCCACGATGTTCAACCTCTACCCGGAGGCGGACATCCACCGCGCCATCGACATCCTGGAGCGCCTGGGGATTGCCGAGCACGCCCCCAAACGGGCCGAGGCCCTGTCGGGCGGGCAGCAGCAGCGCGTGGCGATTGCCCGGGCGCTGATGCAGGACCCCAAGATCATCCTGGCGGATGAGCCCATTGCCAGCCTCGACCCGATGAACGCCCAGGTGGTGATGGAGGCGCTGCGCCGCATCCACGAGGAAGACGGTCGCATGGTCATCGCCAACCTGCACACGCTGGACACGGCGCGGCGCTATTGCGACCGGGTCATCGGGATGCGCGATGGCCGGATCGTCTTTGACGGCACCCCTGATCAACTGACAACCGGCGTCGCCCGCGACATCTACGGCGCCGACGCGCGCTTTTCCGAAGCCGCGACCTCGACAGAGATCGGCAGCCTGGACCGCGCCGCTCTGACCCCCGCTACAGCCTGACATTCATCTCGCCCCGTGCCGTCGCGCGGGGTTTTTCGCAAGGAGCACTCAAGATGAAGAAACTGATCGCGGCCGTCCTGGCCACCACTGCCCTGACCGGTGCCGCCTCCGCACAGGAGATCACCGAATTCCGCCTTGGCATCCTGGGCGGCGAGAACGCACAGGACCGGATGGCCAACAACCAGTGCTATTCCGACAAGATATCAGAAGCGCTCGGCGTGCCGGTGAAGGTCTTCACCCCGGCCGATTACAACGGCGTCATGCAGGGCCTGCTGGGCGGCACCATCGACGCGGCCTGGATGGGCGCCTCCAGCTATGCCGGCACCTATATCGCCGATCCCGAGGCGGTCGAGCCGGTGCTGGTCAAGCAGAACCTGGACGGCTCCATCGGCTATTACTCCATTGGTTTCGCGCGCAAGGACAGCGGCGTGACCGACCTGGCCGGCCTGGAAGGCAAGAAGTTCGGCTTCGGTGATCCGAACTCCACCTCCGGCTACCTGATCCCCTCCGTGGAGATCGCGGAAGCGGGCTACGACATGACCCCGGGCAGCTTCTTCGGGGACGTCGTCTTTACCGGCGGCCACGAGCAGACCATCGTTGCGGTCAACAACGGCGACGTGGATGCCGGCGTGACCTGGGCCGATGGCCAGGGCGACTGGGAAGACGGCTACAACTCCGGCGCGCTGCGCAAGGCCGTTGACGCGGGCCTGGTGGACATGAACGACCTGACCCAGATCTGGCAGTCCAACGTCATCCCCGAGGGCCCCTTCGTGATGCGCAAGGCGCTGCCGCAGGACGTCAAGGATGCCGTGATCGAGCTGACGGCGAACCTTTGGGAAGAAGATGCCGATTGCGCCTATGGCGTGGCCTCGGGCGATGCGAAGGATTTCATCCCCGTCACCCATGAGACCTACAAGTCCATCGTTGCCGCCCGCCTGGCAAAGAGCAACTGATCGACCTTACCCCCCGAAGGGCCCGCACTGCGCGGGCCCTTCGCCTGTTTTACGAAGGCTTTCCCGCATGGCTGACCTGACCGCCTCTGTCCCTGGGGCCCGTTCATCGGCGCAGATCCGCGCCGACTACCTGGAAATCGCGCGCCGCAAGCGGGTCTATTCCGCGATCCTTGTGGCGATCTTCGCTGCCCTGATGATCTCTGGCTTCATGCTGGCGGACAGTCGCAATGCGGGCGGCTTCTGGGACGGGCTGCACCAGATCTTCGATTTCCCGAAACTGGTCATCGCCGAGGCCTGGGAGAAACGCGCCAACCTGCCGGCCAATATCGCCCGCTACCTGCCCGCGCTGATCGAGACGCTGAACATCGCCGCCGTGGCGACGCTGATCGGGGCGATGCTGGGCACGGTGCTGTCGATGCTGTCGACCCGTGGCCTGGCGCGCTGGCCGCGGGCGATCCCGCTGTTCCGCCGCCTCATGGACGTGATGCGCGCCGTTCCGGAGATCGTCATCGCGCTGATCCTGATCTTCGTGCTGGGCGGGGGCCCGGTGCCGGCGATGATCGCCATCGCCTTCCATACCTCTGGCGCGCTTGGCAAGCTCTTCTCCGAGGTGAACGAGAACGCCTCTCTCAAGCCGGTGGAGGGGCTGGCCTCTGTCGGGGCGACCTGGACGCAGCGCATGGTGCTGGGCGTCATGCCGCAGGTCGCGCCCAATTACCTGAGCTACGCGCTGCTGCGCTTCGAGATCAACATCCGCGCCTCTGCCATCCTGGGCTTCGTCGGGGCAGGGGGGATCGGCTACGAGCTGAAGAACTCCATGTCCTGGGGGATCGGCAAGTTCGACGAGGCGGCGGCGATCTTCCTGCTGCTCTTCCTGACGATCGTCGGGGTGGACCAGCTGTCGAGCTACTTCCGCAACCTGCTGACCCATGGCCGCAAGAAAGGTGTCTTCCTGTGAGCATGACCTACGCCCAAGCCGCCCCGGACCTGCACGCGCAGGCCAGTGCATTGTTCAAGCGCAAGCGGGTGTGGTCCTTTGCCATGCCGGGGCTGGTGCTGGCCTACCTGCTTTATGCCTTCGTCGCCTTCGACGTGGCGGGGCTGTTTGCCTCTGCCCGCTGGGACAACGGGCTGCACCTGATCAAGGATACCTACAGCTACAAGACCCATGTCACGCGGGACAACCGCACCGGCGCGGTCAGCTATGCCATCGAGGGTGAGCGCAAGGGCGAATACCCCGAAGGCCAGCATCCCGAATGGGCGGTCACCACGGGGGATGTCACCACCATCGCCCTGACCCATGGCCAGGAGGTGCGCTATTACCCAGATCACGTGGAATACGAGGTGCCGGGCTATGGCATCATCCGCGCCGCGCCGGGGCGCAGCGGCGTCAATGCCACTCTGCCGGCGGGCCCGGTGCCGGACTGGATCAATGCCTCTGCCAACCGCCTGTCCACCAGCAACGAGGCCGGCCGCGTCACGATCACCCGCAACCGGACCGAGGTCTTCCGCTATGCCACCGGTTGGGAGCTGTTCTTCTTCACCCTGGACAGCCCCTACCATGGCCTTGGCCTTGGCGAGGTGGTGACCCTGGCCTGGGCCGGTGAGATGCCCCAGATCTGGGGCGATTTCTGGCAGAACAGGATGTGGCGCCACTCTGACGTGGCCTGGGCCCTGTTCGAGACGGTCTTGATGGCTTTCCTAGGGACTTTCGGCGCGGCCCTGGTGGCGCTGCCGCTGGCCTTCCTGGCGGCGCGGAACTTCACCCCGCTGCTGGTGGTGCGCCAGGCCTGTCGGCGCGTCTTCGACCTGTGCCGCGGCGTGGATGCGCTGATCTGGACCATCGTGCTGTCGCGCGCCTTCGGGCCCGGCCCGCTGACCGGGGCGCTGGCGATCCTGCTGACGGATACCGGGAGCTTCGGCAAGATGTTCTCTGAAACGCTGGAGAACGTGGATGACAAGCAGATCGAGGGCATCCGCTCGACCGGGGCCAACCCGGTGCAGCGCTACCGCTTCGGCGTGCTGCCGCAGGTGACGCCGGTCTTCCTGAGCCAGGTGCTGTATTTCTTCGAAAGCAACACGCGCTCTGCCACGGTCATCGGGGCGATCACGGGGGGCGGGATCGGCCTGCTGCTGACCCAGGCGATGATCACCCAGAAGGACTGGGAAGAGGTGACCTATTACATCATCCTGATCATCCTGACGGTCTTCGTGATGGACAGCCTGTCCGGCTGGTTGCGCCGCAAGCTGATCAAGGGGGATGCAGGCGGTCACTGATCGCCGCGCTCCTACCCCCTTTCCCCTGTTCAAATCCCGCGCGCCGGAGGCATCCTTGCCTTCGGCGCATTTCCATGGAGGTCCCATGCCCCGCTTGAGCGAAGAACCCACCCTGCAGGAAGATGTCAGCCTGACCGAGGTCGAGCTGGGCCGGTACACGGAGATCGGCAAGGGCAGCCGCATCGCCTATTCCACCCTGGGGGATTACTCCTACACGGATCGTTATGCCGATATCGCCAATGCCACTGTGGGCAAGTTCGCCAATATCGCCAGTTTCGTGCGGATCGGGGCGACGGATCATCCACTGGAGACGGCGGCCTGCCACCATTTCCTTTATCGATCTTCCGATTACTGGGAGGATGCGCAGGACGACGCGGCGTTCTTCGCCAGGCGCCGCGCGCGACGGGCGCGGATCGGGCATGACACCTGGATCGGACACAACGCGATGATCAAGCCCGGGGTCACGGTCGGAGATGGCGCCGTGGTGGCCGCCGGTGCCATCGTGACCCGGGATGTCGCGCCCTACACGATCGTTGCCGGCACCCCGGCGAAGGTGCTGCGCCTGCGCCAGCCCGCCGATGTCGCGCGGCGCCTGATCGCGCTGGCCTGGTGGGATTGGGGACATGCGCGCCTGCGCTCAGCGCTCGAGGATTTCCGGGCTCTGACGGCGTTGGAGTTCCTGGAGAAATACGAGGGGGCGTGACCTCTGAACCGGGCGCCGGGGGGCTCT
>NZ_JAATOW010000040.1 GCF_011806405.1 Pseudooceanicola sp. HF7
ATTGGAGCGGGCGAAGAGATTCGAACTCTCGACCCTTACCTTGGCAAGGTAATGCTCTACCCCTGAGCTACGCCCGCATCCGTTGGGTGAGGCACGATGTATAAAGAAGGCCGCTGGGCTGCAAGAGGAAATTTGGGCGGATCCAGAGATTTTTCGGGCCGACGCTGGGGCAACCGTTTGGACGTTATCGCGTGGCGCGCCGGACCATGGCTTCGGTAACATCGCTGCGGTAGCAGAGCGGCGAGTGGCCCCCTGGGCGGCTGTAGGCGCTGCGCCTCCCGCATTTCCTTCCGGCGCGGTCACGGTTGTAGGGGCAGGGGCAGTTGCCGGGGTAACGCGCGATGCTGCGCTGGATCAGGGCGTCGCGAATGGCGTTAGGATTGGGGACAGAGGGTGCGGCCGTCGTCCTGGCCGAAGTCTGAAGCGCTTGGTAGGCCTTCGGAGTCGCAAGGTAATCGCGGTGGATCCAGACCTGATCTCCCAAGGGATGGGCAAGCTTCGCCCAGCGTCCCTCTGTGCCGATCACCTGCACCGTCATTCCCCGCCCGGCCTTGCCCAGGATGTTGGATTGCGTGTTCGGGCCGCTGCGTAAGCGCACACCTGAACCTGTGACGGTCATGGGCGTGGGGTTCGCAGGCGGATCAACGCGCGGTATCGACGGCCTCTTGACCGCAGCCGTAGATGGGGTGAGCACAGCGGCCTTGTCCGGCTCGACCATCTGTGACGGGGGCGGGGGCCTGTAAGGAGCCTTGGGGCGCGGTTCTGAAGAGGTATTTGCCCCTCGGGTGTCGTCGGTAGAGGTTCTATCCGGGGAAAAGGTCTCTCCGTCCGGAAGAAAGGCAACAATGATCAAGAGCGCGCCGATGCCCCAGATTAACTTTCCTCGCATGTGATGCTCCCCCCGGATCCCACGAACTCAAGGTTAACGCTTTTTGATCCTGTGGAAAGCAAAACTGCCGCCTCCAGGGCTGGAAGCGGCAGTGATATGGCTTAGTCTGATGGGGCGCTCAGACGCGGGAGAGGTGCACCTGGATATTGCCGCGCGTCGCGTTGGAGTAGGGGCAAACTTCATGCGCCTTCTCGATCAGCTTGTCGGCGGTCTCTGCCTCGACAGTGGGCAGATCGACCTTGAGCGTCACGGTCAGACCGAAGCCCTGGCCGTCCTTGCCGATGCCGACCTCTGCGGTCACGTTGGCGTCGTCGGACAGGTGGACCTTCTGCTTGCCGGCGATAAGGGTCAGGGCAGACAGGAAGCAGGCCGCATAGCCGGCTGCGAAAAGCTGCTCAGGGTTGGTACCTTCGCCGCCGGCTCCGCCCATTTCCTTCGGGGTGACCAGCTTGACGGAAAGCGCGTTGTCATCGGTGGAGGCCTGGCCATCGCGGCCTCCGGTAGCGGTGGCGCGGGCGGTGTAGATCGGTGAGATGGACATGGTCTTTCCCTTCTTATCGTGTGCGATTAGATCGTGTGCGATAAAATTGAGCGCGATTTGGGCCCACTTCAAGTCCACCAGCAGATGGAGTTGTAAAAAAATCGTGCGCGACCTATTTTCAACCCATGACAGAGACACCCCAGAAAATGCCCGCAGGTCTGCCCGATCGTCCCGTGCCCCCGGAGGGGCCTACGACAGAGGCCCTGATCTGCTTCAACCTTTATGCGGCTAGCCATGCCTTCATCCGGCTTTATTCACCGCATCTGGAGCGCCTTGGGCTGACCTATCCTCAGCTGCTCGTGCTGCTCTTGCTTCATCAGAAGGACGGCCAGAGGGTGGGAGAGCTTGGCGCAGCCCTGGCGATGGAGACGAATACGCTCTCGCCCTTGCTGAAGCGGTTGGCGGACACGGGTCTGCTGACGCGCGTGCGATCCGAAAAGGATGCGCGCAGCGTCGAGGTCAGGCTGACAACCGAGGGACAGATCAAGGCGGCTGCCGCAGCCGAAGTGCCCGCCTGTATCGCGCAGGAAAAGGGCATGACGGAAGACGGCTACCGCTGGTCGCTGAAGACACTTCAGGCGCTGCGCGGCTGGATCGAAGAGGCCGCCAGGGAAAGCGAGCGCTGAACCGGACAGTTACTGGTAGGGCGCCCGCCACCCGGCGCTCAGCGCTTCGGCCTCAGAGCAGAACCAGCGTTCCCCTTTTGAGGTTGTGATCCTGGTCGCCGCATAGCTGCGGGAATAGGGGGTATGGTAGATACGCTCACCCTTGCTGTTGATATTTCCCTTGATCGGGCAGTTCTCCGGCGTGGTTTGCGCGGCCGTGTTCCAGCGCTGCGCTCGGTAGTCCCATGGCATCTGCGGGGTGCCCTGCGCCCAGACGCCCCGCTTCGCGGCGCGCGCCTGGTCTTCGATCGGGACATAGGAGGTGGAGTATTTCCGGTAGGCGACGCCTAAACCGTTCGCCACGAGCGCGCCGCCGATGTCTTCCTTGTCGATGAAGCAATGGGCCAGCAGGCGGCCGTAGGCGTCGCGTTCTTCGCCCATGCAGTCGACGTCACGCCCGCCGATCATGCGCCCCACGAAATCCGCCGCCCATTTGCCGCAGGGCTGGCCCGTGCAGGTCTGCGCGCTTTCAAAGGCATCGACATCAAGCAGCCGAATGACCTCTCCGTGGATCTCCAGCGTGTCGCCGTCGACGACGCGGGCGCGGCCTTCGATGGTCTCGGCAGAGACAAGGGTTGGCAGCAGGGCGAGGCAAAGGAAAATAAGGTGAGTCATGGCGCCAACTTATCCGAACGTTAAGAAAGGTTAACGCCGAATGTGATGGCATGGTGAAGGACCGCCTTGCCGTGATCTACGGCGGTACGTCCTTGCAATAAAAAAGGGCGCGCCGGTTTCGGCGCGCCCTCTCTTCGATATAGGGAAAATCAATCCTCGTATTCGATCAGCAGGTCCTTGGCATCGATCTGCGCGGCAGGGGTCACATGGACCGCCTTGATGGTTCCGGCGCGATCCGCATGCATCCCGGTTTCCATCTTCATGGCTTCGATGGTCAGCAGCAGGTCGCCTTCCTTCACCTCCTGGCCGGCTTGAACCCCGATGGAGGCGACAACCCCCGGCATCGGCGCTGCAAGGTGGTTGGGGTTTGTCGGATCGGCCTTAGGACGCGCGGCGGAGCTGCCGGTGATCGAACGATCGGGTACCCGGATGACCCGGGGCTGGCCGTTCAGTTCGAAGAAGACGCGCACATCGCCATCCTCTCGGGTTTCCCCAAGCGCCTGTAGACGGATTTCCAGGGTCTTGCCCGGGTCGATCTCGACCGAGATCTGCTCGCCCTCATCCATGCCGTAGAAGAACGTCTTTGTCGGCAGGGCGCGGACCGGACCGTAAATGGCGTGGCGGGTCGCGTAATCGGTGAAGACCTTGGGGTACATGATGTAGGAATTCAGATCCTCATCGTCGATCTCCATCCCGTCCAGCGCGTCCGAGGCTTCCTTGCGCGTGGCCTCCAGGTCGATAGGGGGCAGGTGTTTGCCCGGGCGCTCTGTATTGGGTTTCTCACCCTTCAGGACCTTGTTCACCAACGCCTTGGGGAAGCCGCCCGGGGGCTGGCCCAGGTTGCCGCGCATCATGTCGATGACCGAATCCGGGAAGGAGATATCACGCTTGGGATCTTCGACCTCTTCACGGGTCAGGCCCTGGCTGACCATCATCAGCGCCATGTCCCCGACCACCTTGGAAGAGGGGGTCACCTTCACGATATCGCCGAACATCTGGTTCACCTGGGCATAGGTATGGGCCACCTCGTGCCAGCGTTCCTCCAGCCCCATGCTGCGCGCCTGGGCCTTGAGGTTGGTGAACTGGCCGCCGGGCATCTCGTGCAGGTAGACCTCGGATGCCGGAGCCTGCATACCGCTTTCAAAGGCAACGTATTGGCTACGCACGGTCTCCCAGTAATCCGACATCTGGCGGATCTGCTCGATATCCAGACCGGTGTCGCGATCCGTGTGCCGCAGCGCCTCGACGATGGAGCCAAGGGTGGGCTGGGAGGTATTCCCGGATAGCGCATCCATCGCGGCATCCGCAGCATCCACGCCCATTTCGGCCGCGGCCAGGATTGTTGCCCCGGCGATGCCGGAGGTGTCGTGGGTGTGGAAGTGGATCGGGATGGAGATCTCTTCCTTCAGCGCCTTGATCAGGACCCGCGCGGCGGAAGGTTTCAGCAGGCCCGCCATGTCCTTGAGGCCAAGGATATGCGCGCCGGCGGCTTCCAGATCCTTCGCCATGGCGACGTAATACTTGATGTCGTACTTGGCGCGGTCGGGGTTCAGGATATCGCCGGTGTAGCAGACCGTGCCTTCACAGATCTTGCCGGTTTCCACCACCGCATCCATGGCAACACGCATGTTCTCGACCCAGTTGAGGCTGTCGAAGACGCGGAAGACATCCATCCCCGTCAGCGCGGCCTGTTTCACGAAGCTCTGCACCGCGTTGTCGGGGTAGTTGGTGTAGCCCACGCCGTTGGACCCGCGCAGCAGCATCTGGGTCATGATGTTGGGGCATGCGGCGCGGATGTCGCGCAGGCGCTGCCAGGGATCTTCCTGCAGGAAGCGGAAGGCCACGTCGAAGGTGGCGCCACCCCAGCATTCCAGGCTGAACAGCTGCGGCAGGTTCGTGGAATAGACCGGGGCCGCGCGGATCATGTCGATGGACCGCATGCGGGTGGCCAGCAGGGATTGGTGCCCGTCCCGCATGGTCGTGTCGGTGATCAGAAGCTGCTTCTGCTCCAGCATCCAGTCCGCCACGGCCTTGGGGCCTTTTTCGTCCAGCAGCGTCTTGGTGCCTGCCGGCCCCTCCTCAGCCAGCTGGGCGGGCGGCTTGGGGGGCTTGAACCCTTCCGGCAGGGTCGCGCGGCCCTTGGTCTCCGGATGGCCGTTGACGGTGATGTCGGCGATATAGGTCAGCACCTTGGTGCCGCGGTCCTGCGCCATCTTGAAATCGAACAGCTCAGGCGTCGTGTCGATGAACTTGGTCGAATACTGGTTGGACAGAAACGTCGGGTGCTTCAGCAGGTTCTGCACGAAGGCGATGTTTGTGCTGACGCCCCGGATACGGAATTCGCGCAGCGCCCGGTCCATACGGGCGATGGCCTTTTCCGGCGTCTGAGCCTTTGCCGTGACCTTGACCAGCAGCGAGTCGTAATAGCGAGTGATCACCCCGCCGCCATAGGCCGTGCCCCCGTCAAGACGGATGCCCATGCCGGTGGCGGTCCGATAGGCCGTGATGCGGCCGTAATCGGGGATGAAGTTGTTCTGCGGATCTTCTGTGGTGATCCGGGTTTGCAGCGCATGGCCCGTCAGGCGCACATCGTACTGGCTGGCCTTGCCGGTGGCCTCTGCCAGGGACTTGCCCTCTGCAATCATGATCTGGGCCTGCACGATGTCGATGCCGGTGACCTCTTCTGTCACCGTGTGTTCCACCTGCACGCGGGGGTTCACCTCGATGAAGTAGAAGGACCCGGTGTCCATATCCATCAGGAACTCGACGGTGCCGGCGCATTCATAGTTCACGTGCTGGCAGATCTTCTTGCCCAACTCGCAGATCTCTTCGCGTTGCGCTTCGGAGAGATAGGGGGCAGGGGCGCGCTCAACCACCTTCTGGTTGCGCCGCTGGACAGAGCAGTCGCGCTCAAACAGGTGATAGATCGTGCCCTGCTGGTCGCCCAGGATCTGTACCTCGACGTGGCGGGCGCGGGTGATCATCTTTTCCAGGTAGCCTTCGCCGTTGCCAAAGGCGGCCTCGGCCTCGCGTCGGCCTTCCAGCACCTTTTCCTTCAGCTCTTCGGGGCCGTTGATCGGGCGCATGCCGCGTCCGCCGCCGCCCCAGCTGGCCTTGAGCATCAGCGGATAGCCGATTTCCTCGGCCTCCTTGGCGATGGCGTCGAAATCTTCGCCCAGGACCTCGGTCGCGGGAATCACCGGCACGCCGGCTTCGATCGCAACCTTCCGGGCGCTGGCCTTGTCACCAAGGGCGCGCATGGTGGCCGCTTTCGGTCCGATGAAGGTGATGCCCGCCGCGTCACAGGCATCGACGAATTCGGGGTTCTCCGACAACAGGCCGTAGCCGGGGTGGATCGCATCCGCGCCGGACATCTTCGTCACCCGGATGATTTCCGGAATGCTCAGGTAGGCAGCCACGGGCCCAAGGCCTTCGCCGATCTTGTAGGCTTCGTCCGCCTTGAAGCGGTGCAGGCCCAGCTTGTCCTCCTCGGCGTAGACGGCGACGGTCTTTTTCCCCATTTCATTGGCGGCGCGCATGATGCGGATGGCAATCTCGCCTCGGTTCGCGATGAGGATCTTTTGGAATTCGGACATCGGGACCTCGAATGACTTCTGTGATCCGTCAAGGAAACTCTATGCCGCGTCGCAGCGCAAGGGGCGTTTTGCAAAGTCAGGTTGAGCGGCGGTCCCTGAGGTGGCGAGGAAGTTGACGCATAGTCGCCTCAATTATCGTTCTGAAAAATAGGTGATTTCGCTAGGTTCCCCGCGCCGTCTTCTGTCGCGATGCGTGTGTGCTGGGCGCGCGCCCTGTGCCGTGGTGCAGCGAAAACCGTGCTTCCGGCAGGAAAGGATGGGCGACACTCAGGCAGGAACGGGCGTGTTCGCAGCCGCATCGGCAGATTTCGCGCGATAGCGTAGAGGGGTGAACACATAGTGAACGTCGCTCTTTCCCTTTTTCCGGCAAGCGGGTACTCTGCGCGGATGAGCAGCTATTCCGAAGATGACGCCTTCGAAGCGGCCGTGCCGCTGTCGCAACGGGCCATGCAGGCGCGCCCCGCGCCTTATCTTGACGAGTTGAACCCCGCGCAGCGCGAGGCCGTGGAGGCACTCGACGGCCCGGTCCTGATGCTGGCGGGTGCCGGCACCGGCAAGACAAAGGCGCTGACCGCGCGGATCGTCCACCTGCTGAACACGAACCGCGCCCGCCCGAACGAGATCCTTGCGGTGACCTTCACCAACAAGGCCGCGCGCGAGATGAAGACCCGCATCGGCCGGATGCTTGGCGAAACGGTAGAGGGGATGCCCTGGCTGGGCACCTTTCACTCAGTCTGCGTCAAGCTGCTGCGCCGCCATGCAGAGCTTGTGGGGCTGAAGTCGAACTTCACCATCCTTGATACCGATGACCAGATCCGGCTTCTCAAGCAGCTGATCCGCGCCAACAATATCGATGATAAGCGCTGGCCCGCACGGCAGCTGGCCGGGCTGATTGACAACTGGAAGAACCGCGCCTGGACACCGGAAAAGGTCCCCGCGTCAGAGGCTTCGGCCTACAACAACCGCGGGACGGAAATCTATGATCAGTACCAGCGCCGCCTGCGCGAACTGAACGCCGTCGATTTCGGTGACCTGCTTCTGCATGTCGTGACGATCTTCCAGACCCATGAAGATGTCCTGGACCGCTACCAGCGCTGGTTCCGCTACATCTTGGTCGACGAATACCAGGATACCAACGTGGCCCAGTACATGTGGCTGCGCCTTCTGGCAGGCGGGCACAAGAACATCTGCTGCGTCGGCGATGACGACCAGTCGATCTACGGCTGGCGCGGTGCCGAAGTGGGCAACATCCTGCGTTTCGAAAAGGATTTTCCCGGTGCCAAGGTGGTCCGGCTTGAACAGAACTACCGCTCCACCCCGCATATCCTTGCCGCGGCCTCTTCCGTCATTCGCGGCAACGAAGGCCGCCTGGGCAAGGAGCTCTGGACCGAATCTCAGGACGGCGAGAAACTGCGCCTGATCGGTCACTGGGACGGAGAGGAAGAGGCACGCTGGATCGGTGAAGAGATCGAGGCAATGGGGCAGGGCACCCGGGGCATGCGTGCCTTCGGGCTGGACCAGATCGCGATTCTCGTCCGGGCCTCGCACCAGATGCGCGCTTTCGAGGATCGCTTCCTGACCATCGGCCTGCCGTACCGCGTGATCGGCGGCCCACGCTTCTACGAGCGGCTCGAGATTCGCGATGCCATGGCCTATTTCCGACTCGTGGTGTCTCCGGCGGATGACCTTGCCTTTGAGCGGATCGTGAACACCCCCAAGCGGGGTCTTGGCGACAAGGCGCAGCAGAAGATCCAGGTCACGGCGCGGGAAAACGGCGTTTCGCTGCTGGATGGCGCGCGCATCCTGTTGCAACAGGGGGGAATCACCGGCAAGGGCGCGGCCCGGCTGGGGCTTTTCGTCGAACAGATCGACAGGTGGCATGAAATCGCGCGCTGGCACGGTCTGAATCAACCGGCGATCAACGACGATGCAGTGGTGCTGGATGACCGCCCAACGCCGCCAAAGGGGCTACTCAGCCATATCGAGCTGGCCGAGGTCATGCTGGACGAATCCGGCTACACGGAGATGTGGCAGAACGACAAGACGCCAGAGGCGCCCGGTCGCCTGGAGAATCTCAAGGAACTGGTCAAGGCGCTGGAAAGCTTCGAGAACCTGCAAGGTTTCCTAGAGCATGTCAGCCTGATCATGGACAACGAGAAGGAGCAGGAGGGAGAGAAAGTCTCCATCATGACGCTCCATGCGGCCAAGGGGCTGGAATTCCCCGCCGTTTTCCTGCCGGGCTGGGAAGACGGGCTTTTCCCGAGCCAGCGCAGCATGGACGAATCGGGCCGCAAGGGTCTGGAGGAAGAGCGCCGCCTGGCCTACGTGGGCATCACCCGGGCGGAAGAGCTTTGCACGATCTCTTTTGCCGGCAATCGCCGTGTCTTCGGGCAGTGGCAAAGCCAGCTTCCCTCGCGCTTCATCGATGAGCTTTCGGATGAGGACGTGGATGTGCTGACGCCCCCGGGCCTGTACGGCGGGGGATTCGGGGCGGCTTCCGGCGGTGTGCAAAGCACCGTGGACACCCGTGCCTCCGAGGCGAACGTCTACAATTCCCCCGGTTGGAAGCGGATGCAGGCCCGGGTAAGTCAGCGCCCGATGTCCCAGCCCCGCGAGTCGCGGCAATCGGTGATCGACGCAGAGGCCATCAGTGCCTTTGGCGTGGGCGACCGGGTCTTCAACCAGAAGTACGGGTACGGAGAGGTCATCGGGATGGAAGGCAACAAGCTGGAAGTGGCCTTTGACAAGGCGGGCACCAAGAAGGTCGTCTCCAGCTTCGTCTCTGCGCCGAACGATATTCCCTTCTGACGCCTGGTCGAGCGGCCTGCGCACCGGACAGATCGACAGGGCTGGGGCCATGCCCCGGCCCTTTTTGCATGCGCTGGCCCTGTTCGGACCGGGATTTCAATCTGCCGAGACTCCTCCGGGCGACCCGAGGCCCCTCGGGGCAGACTTTCCATTTCCTGAAAACAAAAAAACCGCGGTGCCAGGGAGGAGGAGAGGCACCGCGGTTCATTTCACGATCACCCAGGGAGGAGGAGAGGGTGACCGATCTGAGGCCAGTGTCCGGCAGGGCCAGGGAGGAGGAGAGGCCCTGCCGGTCTTGGCATCACCGCTCAGGGAGGAGGAGAGAGCGGCGAATATATGGGAGTGGGGTCCTGATGGACCGAACTCCGGGAATAGGCCCGGTGGTGCCAGGGAGGAGGAGAGGCACCACCGGAAAACACGACCGCTCAGGGAGGAGGAGAGAGCGACCGATCTTTTGCCAGTGTCCGACAGGGCCAAGGAGGAGGAGAGGCCCTGTCGGTCTTGGCATCACCGCTCAGGGAGGAGGAGAGAGCGGCGAATTCTTTGCGAAGCGTGACCCTGCTTCGGGGATAGGTGCGACGATGCCAGGGAGGAGGAGAGGCATCGTCGCTAGTCTCAGTGGCCCTGGGAGGAGGAGCGGGCCGACTGATCTCTTTGTTTCTTACGCCGCGTTGCGGTAGGCTTCCTGGTGTGCAACGTGGCGGATCTCGCCACGGCTCAGGCCCAGGTCGCGCAGTTCGCGGTTGCTCAGGTTCTGCAGTTCTTCCAGGCAGTTGCGGTACACGCGGTAGCGTGCGACGCGGAAAGCCAGGTTGGAAACGAAGCGCGCGAACGGGTTGTTCTGGTGGGCCACTTGGCCGTGAAGTTCGGTTGCCATCGTCATTGCTTCGACCTTTCGTCTCGTATCTCTTGGCGAGCTCGCCTTCGGGGCCTTCCCGTCTGGGCTGGTCAGTCTCGGTGCCGACCGTGTCGCTGTTGTTGAAGCCAATTTAGCCAATTGCTGCGTTTGCACAACGGACGGTTCAGCAACGCCGCTATGCAGAAAGTGCATAAGAAGTGTTGACCTATGATTAACGATTTTCCGGTCCGCCCTGCTCGGGGTCGCATCACGCCGGGCGGAGCGACCCTGCCTTTCCCGGCTGTCAGCCTTGCTCCCGGCGGGAAAAATGCGCACCTATGCCCGGTAACAGAAGGAGAGCGACGTGACCGTGACGCGAGAAGAGATCCTGTCGGAACTGAAACGCCTCAGCCTGCCGGGCGGTGGCGACCTTGTCTCTGCGGACATGATCCGGGCGCTGGCCGTGGATGGCGGGCAGGTGCGTTTCGTGATCGAGGCGCCGGACCCGGATACCGCCCGCAAGATGGAGGGCATCCGCTCTGCCGCGGAGGAACTGGTGGCCGCGCTTTCCGGGGTCACGAAGGTGAATGTCGCCCTGACCGCCCATGGCCCCTCTGCACCCGCCCCGCGCAAGTCGCCTGGCCCCGCCGCGGGAGAGGCGCCCTCTCTCAAGGTCGGTGGACATCCCAAGCCGCAGACCGAACCGATGAAGCCCGCTGGTGTCAGCCGCATCATCGCTATTGCCTCCGGTAAGGGTGGGGTGGGGAAATCCACCGTCTCTGCCAACCTGGCCGTTGCCCTTGCAAAAGAGGGCAAGAAGGTCGGGCTGTTGGATGCCGATATATATGGCCCCTCCCAGGCGCGCATGATGGGCGCGACCAAGCGTGCGGCTTCCGAAGACGGCACGCGCATCGATCCGCTGCATCTTCATGGGGTCACGGTCATGTCGCTCGGCATGATGCTGGAAGAGGACAAGGCCGTCATCTGGCGTGGCCCGATGCTGATGGGCGCTTTGCAGCAGCTGCTGACTCAGGTGAACTGGGGTGAGCTCGATGTGCTCGTCGTCGACCTGCCGCCGGGTACAGGGGACGTGCAGTTGACGCTTTGCCAGCGCTCGGCCTTGTCCGGCGCCATCGTGGTCTCCACGCCGCAGGACGTGGCGCTGCTGGATGCGCGCAAGGCGATCGACATGTTCAACACCCTCAAGACGCCGATCTTCGGGCTGATTGAGAACATGTCGACCTACGTCTGCCCCCATTGTGGCGAAACAAGCCATCCCTTCGGCCATGGCGGCGTGGCTGCCGAGGCGACGAAGATGGGTGTGCCGCTGCTTGGCACCCTGCCGCTGGACCTGGAGACACGGCTTTCCGGTGACAGCGGCGCGCCGGTGGCGCTTGGCGACGGGCCCCAGGCCCAGGCGTTCACGCAACTTGCGCAGGGTCTCATTCAGGGCGGCATCGTCTGATAACGCACGGATACGTGGGGTTGAGGCAGGAATATCACGGTTCGGGGGATTCTGCTCCGGCCGTGGTGCCTCTGCGCCGGTGTCCGGCTAACAAGATCTGGTGGCTGGCCTCCTGTCCCCGGGCGGGGTGAAACAGTCCTTTTCGGCCCTGAACGTTCTGAAGGCAGGATTTCAGAAAGGTTCACACGCCGGATCACGGGCGAATCACTTCTCTGTTTTCGTCGGGAACCGGCGGGAAATGGATCGGAAGGCGCCTCGAAGGGCCTTCGCGCGGCCCGAAAATTCCATCGCTGAAAATTTTTTGGGAAAGCCTGGTCCGTCGTGGGACGGGCCGGCCCAAAGTCCCTGAATCACAAGATATGGTGGCCTACCGTTGCCTTTTCGCAAGGTGAGGTGGGGTATTTTCTTTATCCCCCTTGATCCCAACCCCGCTATCGGACTCGGAATGCGACTCGTCCCACCGCTTCCCGCGAATTAACAGTTGATCCCCATCCAGTCCCATGCCATCCAAGGCTTACTGATGAGGACAGGAAGCCCGAGGCGCTAAGACCTCAAAACAAAAGGCTTTCCTGGCAGTGGTTCATACAGGCACCGCTCTCCTCGAACGAAGAGATCCGGCGTGCGGGGCGAGCAGACATCCCCCCAGGTGGCCGCGCGCAGTCGGACATACCCGGAGACGGGACGAGGGCGGCGGATAGGGCAGTGGCAGCAGCTCCTATCCGCCGTTTTCCGTTTCGGGGGTCGCGAGGGGACTAGATGAGGTAACGGGGCAAAAGGAGCTGGCGTTAGAGTGCGGATCCAGCGGTTCAGAGGCGAAGAAGAGCTCAAGCTCGATAGCAAGGCCAGGATGTCCATCCCGGTCGGCTTTCGCCGTGTGCTGGAAGCCCAGGATCCCGACTCCCGCGACACCCCCAAGGCAACACCCACCGTCATCGTCGTCTACGGCGGCCATCTGGATGGCTACCTGGAATGCTACTCGGTCGAGACCATGTCGGAGGTCGAGGCGATGATCGACGACATGGAGGATGCCGATCCGCGCAAGGATGTCATGATCGACATGTTCCTGACCTGCTCCGTCGACCTGACGGTTGATGACACGGGCCGCATCGTCCTGCCGGCCAAGCTGCGCGACAAGCTGGGGCTGGGACAGCAAAGCCCGGCCTATTGCCTGGGCAAGGGCAAGACCTTCCAGCTCTGGAACCTTTCCGAGTACGAGGAACGCTTCGGCCCGCGGGATGCGGTCAAGTCCGAGCCCGCCTTCAATCCGAAAGCCGTCTTCGACGAAATGCGCAGCAAGCGCAAAACAGAGCAGGGGGCCTGAGCCATGGCTGAAGCCGGGCGGGCGCCCCATATCCCGGTCCTCCTCGGGCCGCTGCTGCGCGCAGTGGAGCCGGTGCAGGGCACCTGGCTCGACGGCACCTTCGGGGCCGGTGGCTATACACGCGGCCTGCTGGAAGCTGGGGCCGACAAGGTCATCGGCGTGGATCGTGACCCCCTGGCCATCGAGATGGCGCAAAGCTGGGCCGGTGATTTCGGCGACCGGCTTGAGATCGTGCAGCAGAACTTCTCCAACATGGATGAGGTCGCCACGGATCTTGACGGCATCGTGCTGGACCTTGGTGTCAGCTCCATGCAGCTCGACATGGCCGAACGGGGCTTTTCCTTCCTGCGCGACGGGCCGCTCGACATGCGGATGAGCCAGGATGGCCCCTCTGCCGCCGACCTCGTGAACGACAGCGAAGAGGCCGAGCTGGCGGATATCCTGTACCTTTACGGGGAAGAACGCGCTTCCCGCCGGATCGCACGGGCGATCGTTAGGGCGCGTGAAGAGGCCCCGATCGAGACCACCTTGAGGCTTGCCTCCATCGTGGAGGGCTGCCTGCCACGCTCCAAACCCGGCCAGTCCCACCCCGCCACGCGCAGCTTCCAGGGGCTGCGGATTGCCGTGAACGACGAATACGGCGCCCTGGCCGAAGGGCTGATGGCAGCAGAGCGCGCGCTCAAGCCCGGTGGTGCCTTGGCCGTGGTGACCTTCCATTCGATCGAGGATCGGATGGTGAAACGTTTCTTCCAGATGCGTTCGGGGGGCACGGGCCGTGCCAACCGCTACGCGCCCGAAGCCGAAGCAGAGATCCCCGCCTTCACGCAGAAGACGCGCAAGGGGATCAGCGCCGACAAAGATGAACTGGCCATGAACCCCCGCTCGCGCTCCGCACGGCTGCGGGTGGGGTTCCGCACAAAGGCCCCAGCAGAAGAGGTGGATCGCGCCGCTCTCGGAATGCCAGGGGCGAGGACCAGGAAAGGAAAGTAGGGATGAGATCGGTTCTGTTCGTGGTCAGCGCCATTGCGCTTATCGGACTTGCCTTCTGGGCCTACCGTGAGAATTACGACACCAAGGCCGCGATCAACCAGGCTGAGGACCTTCAGGATGAAATCGCCGCCGCACGCGCGCGTCTCTCCATGCTTCGGGCCGAATGGGCCTACCTGAACCGCCCTGATCGTTTGCGCGCCCTGGCAGAGGCCAATTTCGGCCCTCTGGGTCTGCAGCCGCTGGACGCCGCCCAGTTCGGTGTCGTGGCACAGGTTCGTTTCCCGCCCGCAGAAACTCTGCGGGCCATCAATCGTTCGATTGAGGTGTCGTCGCTGAACCAGCGGGCCCTGCTTGAAGCGCTGAATTCGGAGGTGGGCCAATGACCCGCACGCCGCTGCGTCCGCTGGCCCGGATCCTGGATGCTCGCAGCCGGGGCGTGAACCCCGACGAGATCGAAAAGGAAAACCTGCGCCTTCGCCACGAGGAGATGCGCGACAAGTCCCGCGCCAGGGCGGAAGGGCGTCTGCTTGTGCTGGGCGCGGTCTTCTTCTGTGCCTTCGGGCTGGTGGGAACGCGCATGGGTGTCATGGCCAGCTCCGTACCCGAGGAACCCCGTGCCTCTGCCAGCGGGGCAGGGATCGCGGCGCAGCGCGGTGACATCACGGACCGGGACGGGCGGCTTCTGGCCACCAACATGGAGACCTATGCGCTCTATGCCCACCCGCACCAGATGGTCTACCCAGAGGTCGCAGCACGCGAACTGGCCAAGATCTTTCCGGAGCTGGACGAGGCCGCGCTGAAGCGCCGCTTCACCGGCAATGGCAAGTTTTACTGGATCCGTCGCACCATGTCGCCGGAGCAGCGCCAGGCGGTGCATGATATCGGTGACCCCGGTCTGCTGTTCGGCCCGCGCGACATGCGGCTTTATCCCAACGGTCCCATCGCCTCTCACATCCTGGGGGGCACGTCCTACGGCACGCAGGATGTCCGCTGGGCAGAGATCAAGGGCTCTGCCGGGATCGAGCACTACTTCGATGCCGATCTGCGCGACCCGGCCAATGGCGGTAAGCCGTTGCAACTGTCGCTCGACCTGACCGTTCAGGCCGCGCTTGAACAGGTGCTTGACGGCGGCATGAAGCTGATGAATTCAAAGGGCGCGGCGGCCGTGCTCATGGATGTACACACGGGCGAGATCATCTCCATGGTCTCGCTGCCGGACTTCGATCCCAACAACCGCCCCCACCTGCCGACCTCGGGCCACCCCGATGACAGCCCGCTGTTCGACCGCTCCGTGCAGGGCGTCTACGAGCTTGGCTCGGTCTTCAAGCCCTTCACGGTCGCGCAGTCCCTTGAACTGGGCCTGGTCTCTCCCGACAGCATGATCGACATCCGCGGTCCCATCACCTGGGGCCGGTTCCGCATTCGGGATGACCACTACCTGGGCACCAGCGCCGACGTGACGAAGATTCTCGTGGAAAGCTCCAACATCGGCACCGCCCGGATTAGCCAGATGATCGGCGCGGCGCGGCAGCAGGAGTTCCTGAAGTCGCTGGGCTTCTTCGTGCCCTCGCCGCTGGAGCTGTCCGAAGCCTCCGTGACCCAGCCGAAGTACCAGTCCAACTGGTCCGAACTGACCACGATGACGGTCTCCTACGGTCACGGGATCTCCATCTCTCCGGTGATGCTGGCCTCGGCCTACGCGGCGATCGCCAATGGCGGGCGGCTGGTCAAGCCGACGCTGCTCAAGCAGACCCACGCCCAGCAGGGGGAGCGCGTGATGTCGGAAAACACCGCCGCCACCGTGCGCCGGATGCTGCGCCTTGTGGTGACAGAAGGCACGGCCTCCTTCGCGGATGTGCCGGGCTATGACGTGGGCGGCAAGACGGGCACCGCGAACAAGCTCAAGCCCACCGGTGGCTATTACGAGGACAAGACCATCGGCACCTTCGCCTCCATCTTCCCGATCCGGGATCCGAAGTACGCGCTGATCGTCATGCTGGACGAACCCTCTACCCATATCTACGGCAAGGATCGCCGTACCGCCGGCTGGACGGCCGTTCCCGTCGCGGCAGAGGTCGTGCGCCGGATCGGCCCGCTGCTGGGGCTTCGGCCCTACATTGAACCCGCAAGCGGGACTGCTATAACTCCTGCATCCCATTGAGGTGACATGAGAGGGCGGCAGGCCCCGGAAAGGCGCGGCGATGACGAAGCGGACTCAGGCTTCGGAAATACCCCCGAAATCGCTGGCGGAGCTGGGGCTTACGGCTCGGGGCGGGCGCCAGGCGACGGTGACCGGCCTGGCCGTGGACAGCCGCGAGGTCGAAGAGGGATTCCTTTTCGCGGCCATGCCCGGAAGCCGGATGCACGGGGCGGAATTCAGCGAAACGGCGATCAAGAACGGCGCCTCGGCGATCCTGACCGATTCCGACGGGGCGCGCATCGCGGCCCCCCTGCTTGAGAACAGCGACATCGCGGTCATCGTTGCGGCGGATCCCCGCCAGGCGCTGGCCTGCGCGGCGGCGCTCTGGTTCGGTGGCCAGCCGCGCGTCGTGGCGGCGGTCACGGGCACCAATGGCAAGACCTCCGTTGCAACCTTTCTGCGCCAGATCTGGCAGGTGCTGGGCCAGAAGGCCATCAACCTGGGCACCACCGGGGTAGAGGGCGATTTCGCCTGGCCTCTGCACCACACCACGCCGGAACCGATCACCCTGCACCGCGTGCTGGCCGAAGCGGCCCGCGCCGGGATTACCCATTGCGCGATGGAGGCTTCTTCACACGGGTTGGCGCAGCGCCGCCTTGACGGTGTCGTCCTGGCCGCCGGGGGCTTTACCAACCTCACCCAAGATCACCTGGATTATCACGCCGACTTCGAGGACTACTTCAAGGCCAAGGCTGGGCTCTTCACCCGCGTCCTGCCGCCCGAAGGCCATGCCGTCATCAACCTGGATGGCGAAAAGGGCCATGAGATGGTGGCAGAGGCAGAGGCGCGCGGTCTTGACGTGATGACCGTCGGCTCTTCTCCGGATGCAGAGATGCACGTGCTGGCCCGCCGGTTCGAACCGCGTGGCCAGGTGTTGCGCATCGCCTTCAACTCGGATGAACACCAGGTCACCCTGCCGCTCATCGGGGATTTCCAGGGAGAGAACGTCCTGGTGGCGGCGGGTCTTGCCCTGTTGACCGGCCATCCCCCGGAAGAGGTCTTCCCGGCGCTGGAACGGCTGACTGGCGTGCGCGGGCGGATGCAGTTGGCGGCCTCGCGCGCCAACGGCGCCTCCGTCTTTGTCGACTACGCCCATACGCCGGATGCCGTTGCCACCGCGCTGCGCTCCTTGCGGCCCCATGTCATGGGACGCATCATTGCCGTTGTCGGCGCCGGCGGGGATCGTGACCGGACCAAGCGCCCGCTGATGGGGCAGGCAGCGGCGGAGAACGCCCATCTGGTCTTCGTGACGGATGACAACCCGCGCACCGAGGATCCCACCGCCATTCGCCAGGCTGTCATGCTCGGCTGCCCGGAGGCGACGGAGATCGCCGATCGCGCAGAGGCCATCCTGCGTGCGGTCGATGCGCTTGGCCCCGGCGATGCGCTGCTGATCTGCGGCAAGGGGCATGAGACGGGCCAGATCGTGGGCGATACCGTCTTTCCCTTCGATGATGTCGAACAGGCCTCGGTCGCCGTGGCGGCCCTTGACGGGAGACTTGCATGAGCGAGACCCTCTGGACCTCTGCCGCCGCCGCCCGTGCGACCGGCGGCGAGGTCACCCAAAGCTTTACCGTAACCGGCATTTCCATCGACACGCGCACCCTGGAACCGGGCGATCTGTTCGTGGCGCTGAAGGATGTGCGTGACGGCCATGACTTCGTGGCCCAGGCGCTGGAAAAAGGGGCCGCCGCCGCCCTTGTCAGCCGCGTGCCCGAGGGCCTTCCTGCCGATGCGCCGCTCCTGATCGTCCCGGATGTGCTGGAAGGGCTGCAGGCAATGGCCGCGGCGTCGCGCCGGCGCATGCATGGGCATGTGGTAGCCGTCACCGGCTCTGCCGGCAAGACCTCCACCAAGGAAATGCTGCGCGACGTGCTTGGCGCACAGCGCAAGACCCACGTCGCCGAAGCCAGCTACAACAACCATTGGGGCGTGCCCCTGACTCTGGCCCGGATGCCACGCGATACCGAAGTCGCGGTGATCGAGATCGGCATGAACCACCCGGGAGAGATCCTGCCGCTGGCAAAGCTGGCCCGGCCCCATGTCGCGGTCATCACCACCATCGCCCCCGCCCACCTTGAGGCCTTCCCTTCGATCGAGGCGATCGCGGAAGAAAAGGCCTCCATCTTCGAAGGGCTGGTGCGGGGCGGCGTGGCCGTTATCAACGGCGATGTCTCCACCACCCCGCTGATGGTGGAAAAGGCGCGGGTCGAACGGGCGCGCGTGCTGCGCTTCGGGGAAAGCCGGCACTGTCACCACCGGCTGACAGAGGTCACGCTGACCGAAAGCTGCCTGGTCTGCCATGCCCGTGCCTGGCGCACGCCGATCACTTTCAAGGTCAACGCCACGGGGCGCCATTTCGCCATGAACGCGCTGGCGGTGCTGGCCGTGGCGCATGTGCTGGGGCTGGATCGGGCGCTTGCGCTGTCGGCCGTGGGCCGCTGGACCCCGCCTGCCGGGCGCGGGTTGCGGCAATGGCGGGTGCTTGATCCGCTTGACCGGGCGCTCAGCTTCGAACTGATCGACGATGCCTTCAACGCCAACCCGGTCTCTATGGCCGCGGCAATCGACGTGCTCGCGGCCTCCAGTCCGCGCGACAACCTTGGCCGCTATTCCGACGGCCGCCGCATCGCCGTGCTGGGCGAGATGCTGGAACTGGGCACCGATGAGCTTGAGATGCACCGCGCCATCGCGGAGCTGCCCGCCATGCAGGACATCGACATGGTGCATTGCGTGGGTCGCCGTATGAAACCGCTTTACGAGGCACTGCCGGATCACATGCGCGGCCGGTACGAGGAAAAGGCCGAACCGCTCGTCCGCGATGCGATGCGCCTGGTGGATGCCGGCGATGTCGTGCTCATAAAGGGCTCAAAGGGCTCCAGGGTCTCCCTGGTGGTTGACGCCCTGCGCAAACTGAGCCATCCGGCCGAGGATTGATCGGGTCGGCAATAAAGGAAGGATCCACAGATGCTCTATTGGCTGACCAGCCTCTCGGACGGAGGGGATGTCTTCAACCTCTTCCGCTACATCACCTTCCGCGCCGGCGGTGCCTTCCTGACCGCGCTTGTCTTCGGCTTCCTGTTCGGGCGGCCGCTGATCGACGTGCTACGGCGCACCCAGGGCAAGGGCCAGCCGATCCGCAATGACGGTCCCGAAGGTCACCTGATGAAGGCCGGGACGCCCACCATGGGTGGCTTGTTGATCGTGGGCGCGCTGGTCACCTCGACCCTGCTCTGGGCGCGGCTGGACACGGCCTATGTCTGGCTGCTGCTCTTCGTGACCATCTCCTTCGGGCTGATCGGCTTTGCCGATGACTACGCCAAGGTCTCCAAGCAGAACACCGCAGGGGTCTCGGGCAAGCTGCGTCTGGCCATCGGCTTCGCCGTTGCCCTGATCGCCACGCTCTGGGCCACCTGGTATCACCCGGCAGAGCTTCAGTACGAACTGGCCTTCCCGGTCTTCAAGGACGTGCTGCTGAACCTGGGCTGGTTCTTCGTGCCCTTCGCCATGTTCGTCATCGTCGGTGCCGCCAACGCGGTTAACCTGACAGACGGTCTAGACGGTCTGGCCATCATGCCGGTCATGATCGCCTCTGTCGCGCTTGGCCTCATCGCCTATTTCGTCGGGCGGGCGGATTATTCCGAATACCTTGGCCTGCATTACGTTCCCGGCACAGGTGAGATCATCATCTTCGTCGCGGGTCTTGTCGGCGGCGGCCTTGGCTTCCTGTGGTACAACGCCCCGCCTGCGGCCGTCTTCATGGGCGACACGGGCTCCCTTGCGCTTGGCGGCGCCCTTGGCGCGATCGCCGTGGTCACCAAGCATGAAATCGTGCTGGCCATCGTCGGCGGTCTCTTCGTGGTAGAGGCGCTGTCTGTGATCATCCAGGTCGCCTATTTCAAGCGCACGGGCAAACGTGTCTTCCTGATGGCACCGATCCACCATCACTACGAGAAGAAGGGCTGGGCTGAGCCCCAGATCGTGATCCGTTTCTGGATCATCTCGCTCATCCTCGCCATGATCGGCCTGGCCACGCTGAAACTGCGCTGACCCTGGCGGGCCTTGCCCCTCGCTGGCAGGGCCATTCCGGCAGGGCAGGGGGGCGCAGGTCCCCCTGATGGCTTGAAGCCCGGCCCTTGCCGGGCAACCCTCGCGCTTGACCTTTTAGGGAGACGACAATGATTCCGGTTTCGGGTTTCACAGGCCACCGTGTCGCAGTGCTGGGTCTTGGCCGTTCAGGGGTTGCCACCCTGCGCGCCTTGCGGGCAGGCGGTGCGATCCCGCTGGCCTGGGATGACGGCCCCAAGGCCGCTGAGACGGCCGAAGCCGAAGGCGTTGAGCTGCGCGACCTCACGCGCCCCGGTGCCTTTGAGGATGTCGCCTGCCTTGTCACATCTCCGGGGATTGCGCACCTCTATCCCCGCCCGCATCCGGCCATCGCCGCCGCGCTTGAAGCCGGCGTGCCGGTGGACAACGACATCGGCCTGTTCTTCCGCTCGCTGGGGGGGCAGGACTGGGGCAGCTTCGAACGCCCGCCGCGCGTTGTCGCCGTGACCGGGTCCAACGGGAAATCCACCACCTCTGCGCTGATCGCCCATGTGCTGACAGAGGCCGGAAAGGACTTGCAGCTGGCCGGGAACATCGGGCGCGGCGTGCTGGATATCGATCCGCCCGGCGATGGCGGCATCGTGGTGCTTGAGCTGTCCTCCTACCAGACCGACCTCGCCCGCGCGCTGACGCCGGACGTGGCCGTCTTCACCAACCTTTCCCCCGATCACCTGGATCGCCATGGCGGGCTCGGGGGCTATTTCGCGGCCAAGCGCCGGCTCTTTGCCGAGGGCGGGCCGGATCGCTGCATCATCGGAGTGGATGAGAACGAAGGGCTGTTCCTGGCCGGCCAGCTGTCCGAAGGGCCTGCCGATGACCGCGTGATCCGCATCTCTTCCGGGCGCAAACTGGGCGGGCCGGGCTGGGCGGTCTTCGCGCGCAAGGGCTTCCTGTCGGAATACCGCAAGGGGCGGCAGATCGCCTCTGTCGACCTGCGCGAGATCCCGGGCCTTCCGGGGGCGCATAACCACCAGAATGCCTGCGCCGCCTTCGCCGTCGCGCGCACCCTTGGCCTTGGTCCGCGCCAGATCGAGGACGCCTTCCATAGCTTCCAGGGTCTGCCGCACCGCAGTCAGCTGATCGGGGAAGCGGGTGGCGTGCGCTTCGTGAACGACAGCAAGGCCACCAATATCGATTCCGCCAAGCAGGCCCTGCGGGCCTTCCGCAAGATCCGCTGGATCTGTGGTGGACTTCAGAAGGAAGGCGGCATCGACCCCCTGCTGGAGGCCACGGGCGAGGTCATCAAGGCCTATGTCATCGGCCGCGAGGCCGGGAATTTCGCCATGCAGCTCAAAGGCACAGAAGCCGAGGTCTGCGGTGACATGGCCACCGCCGTGGCGCGCGCCGCTGCAGAGGCAGAGCCGGGCGATACCGTGCTTCTGGCACCGGCGACGGCAAGCTTCGATCAATACGACAGCTTCGAGCGACGCGGAGAGCACTTTGCCACAGAGGTCGAAAAGATCCTCGTCGCAGGGAGCGCAGACCAGGACAGCTGACTCGGCCCCGCCCCGCTCTCTGCCCCGCTCAGGCGGCGGCGATTGCGCGGGCGGCAGCCATGGCCGATGACCAGGCCCATTGGAAGTTGTAGCCGCCCAGCCAGCCGGTCACGTCAACGCATTCGCCGATGAAATAGAGACCCGGGTGATCCTTGGCCTCCATGCTGCGCGAGGACAGCGCATCGGTCGAAATCCCGCCCAGCGTCACCTCTGCGGTCCGGTAGCCTTCGCTACCCGCCGGCAAAAGGTGCCAGTCCGTCAGCCGCTCGCTCAGGGCTTCCAGCGCCTTGTCGGATTGGTCCGCCAAGTTGCCGGTCAGCTTCCATTCGATCGCCAGGTGATCCGAAAGCCGCGCAGGCAGAAGCGCATCAAGGCTGCGGGTCAGGCTGCGCTTGCCCGCCGTCGCCCGCGCTGCGCGCAACAGTGGGAAGGGGGCCTGGCCGGGCAACAGGTTCAGGCGGATCTCCTCTCCCTCCCGCCAGTAGGAGGAGGTTTGCAGGATCGCCGGACCCGAAAGGCCGCGATGGGTGAACAGCAGCGCTTCGTCAAAGCTGACCGCGCCAGTGCCGACACGCGCGGGCAGGGCGACGCCGGACAGGCCGGGAAAACGCTCCGGCGCGAAGGTCAGCGGGACCAGCCCGGGCCGCGTCTCTGTCACCGGGATGTCCCATCCGCGCGCAAGCTCATGGGCAAAGGCGGTTGCCCCCATCTTCGGGATCGACTTGCCGCCGGTGGCCAGCACCAGGGTGCGGGTGGTGACGCGCTGGCGATCCTTGCCACGCAGAAGGGTCAGGGCATACCCGCCCTCTGTCCGGGTGATCTCCTCGGCGGCGGTGGAAAGGGACAGCTCCGCCCCCGCGCTTTCGGCAAGGCCAACCAGCATGTCCACGATCTGGCGGGCGCTGTCATCGCAGAACAGTTGGCCCAGCGTCTTCTCATGCCAGGCGATCCCATGCTCCGACACCAGAGAGATGAAATCCCACTGAGTGTAGCGGGCCAGCGCGCTCTTGCAGAAATGTGGATTGGCGGACAGGAAATTCGCCGGCGTGGTGCCCGTGTTGGTGAAGTTGCAGCGCCCGCCGCCAGAGATGCGGATCTTCTCGCCGGGCTTCTTTGCGTGATCCACCAGCAGGGTGCGCCCGCCGCAATGGGCCGCACACATGAGGCCCGCGGCCCCGGCGCCAAGGATGATCGTATCGTAATTCATGGCGCGTGACTTGCGGGATTAGCTGCCTCGGCGCAAGCGGTTTGCGCGGGACCCCGGGCGTGTGCCGACACAGGGCAGACACGAATCCCCTGCCGCAGGGCGGCGCCGGCGAACAGGCGGGCCCGCTTGACCTGCGAAAGCCGAAGGGGGATCGCTGCGCGGATTACTGCGCGGATTACTGCGCGGATTACTGCGCGGCGTAAAGCGCTTCCATCTGCTCGGCCAGCCCGGACTCCAGCGCCGCATCGCGGGTCGCGCTGTCGGGGTACCACAGCTCCATGGTCATCAGCGTGCCGCCGTCCTCGTGGGAGATCATCAGCATGGTGCTCAGCACGTCGATATTGCCGAAGGTGCGGTTGTACACGATGCGACCGGGGGCCTGCATCTCCTGGATCTTGCAGTCCGGGCCGGAGGTGTCGGCGGTGAGAGCGGCAAAAAGCGGCTCACGCGGGCCGTCGAAGCGGCGATAGATGCGGATGCGGTTGCCGCTGAAGGCAGACACCATGCAGGGGCCGTGGCCGTGGTCGATAGGGGCTGCGTCGCCTGCGCCCGGCGCAACGCCGGAAATCATCATTGTCATGGTCAAATCCTTGGGAACAAGGTTGCATAAAATAAGCTGGCCCGGAAAAAGAGGGCCGAAGGTCGGGGCCGCCGAAAAATTACGTGGCGGGCAAGTCCCTGCCCAATCCCTAGGAAACCCGCCGATCCGGGTCAAGCCGGGGTGGCGCAAGGGGGGCATTGGGACTGGTCCTGAGACGGTAAAAAGGTTACAGTTTCGGCAGATCCCGCAAAGGGACAACCGGCGGCCGGGCAGCCGCCCCGATGAGGCACAGGCGAGTCATGACAGAGATGGTCCATGGCACCGTTCCCAAGCGGGATGGTGAACCGATAATTCCCAAGTGGTGGCGCACGATCGACAAGCTCACCCTGGGCTGCATTCTTGGCCTTTGCGCCATCGGTCTTCTGCTGGGATTCGCGGCCTCTCCGCCGCTCGCGGAACGCAACGGCCTGCCCCCCTTCTACTACGTGTCGCGTCAGGCCTTCTTCGGGATCCTGGCGCTTGGCGCGATGGCGGTCACCTCCATGCTATCGCCGGGCACGGTGCGGCGGATGTCCGTCGTGGGCTTTGCCGGTGCCTTCGTGGCTCTGGCCCTGCTACCGGTCCTGGGGACCGATTTCGGCAAGGGCGCGGTGCGCTGGTATTCGCTGGGCTTCGCCTCTGTGCAGCCCTCCGAATTCCTCAAGCCCGTCTTCGTCGTCGTGGCCGCCTGGCTCATGGCCGCCGCGCAAGAGATCAATGGCCCGCCGGGGCGCTCGCTGTCCTTCGCGGTCATGCTGACGATCCTTGCGATGCTGGTCGCCCAGCCCGATTTCGGCCAGGCAAGCCTGGTGCTTTTCAGCTGGGCCGTGATGTACTTCGTCGCCGGCGCGCCGCTGCTGCTGCTGATCGGGATTGCCGGGCTTGTCGTCGTGGGCGGCACCTTTGCCTATTCCAACTCCGAGCACTTCGCGCGCCGCATTGACGGCTTCCTCAGCCAGGAGGTCGATCCGAACACCCAGCTGGGCTACGCCGAAAACGCCATCCGCGAGGGCGGCTTCTTCGGCGTCGGCGTGGGCGAGGGGCAGGTCAAGATGTCCCTGCCGGATGCCCATACCGATTTCATCATCGCCGTCGCCGCAGAGGAATACGGGCTGGTGCTGGTGCTGATCATCATCGCGCTCTATTCCATCATCGTGCTGCGCAGTTTCTCGCGCCTGATGCGGGAACGCGATCCCTTCACCCGCCTGGCCGGGACCGGCCTTGCCGCGATCTTCGGTGTCCAGGCGATCATCAACATGGGCGTCGCCGTGCGCCTGCTGCCCGCCAAGGGGATGACGCTGCCCTTCGTCAGCTACGGTGGCTCTTCGCTGATCGCGGGTGGCCTGGCCGTGGGGATGCTGCTGGCCTTCACCCGGACCCGGCCCCAGGGCGAGATCGGAGATTTCCTCTCCGGACGCGGCAAAGGTTAAGGAAGACGAATGCCACTGCTCATCATCGCCGCCGGGGGCACCGGCGGCCACATGTTCCCCGCACAAAGCCTTGCAGAGCAGATGCTGGCCCGTGGCTGGCAGGTCAAGCTGGCGACCGATCCGCGTGGCGCACGCTACGCTGGCGGGTTCCCCGATGCGGTCGAGATTGAGGAACTCTCCTCTGCCACTTTCGCGCGGGGCGGGCTGCTGGCCAAGCTGGCGGTGCCGCTGCGCATCGCCGCCGGAGCGATCGGCGCGACCTTCCGCATGATGAAGGAAAAGCCCGATGCGGTCGTCGGTTTCGGCGGCTACCCGGCGATCCCGGCCACGGCGGCGGCAACGCTGCTGCGCATTCCCCGGATGATCCATGAACAGAACGGGATCCTGGGCAAGGTGAACCGCGTTTTCGCGCCCCGCGTCGATGCGGTGGCCTGCGGCACCTGGCCCACCGACCTGCCGGAGGGGATCGAGGGGATCTATACCGGCAACCCGGTGCGCTCGGCCGTCTATGCCCGCGCCGGCGCGCCCTATATCCCGCCCGGCGATTACCCGATGTCGGTCCTTGTCATGGGCGGCAGCCAGGGCGCACGGATCCTGTCGGACGTGGTGCCAGAGGCCCTCGCGTCCCTGCCGGAGAAACTGCGCGGCTTCATCCGTGTCAGCCACCAGGCCCGCCCGGAGGACCTGGATCGCGTCGTGGCCTTCTACGCGGAAGCCGGCATTCATGCAGAGGTGAAAAGCTTCTTCGACGATGTCCCCGATCGCCTGTCAGAGGCGCAGCTGGTCATCACCCGGTCCGGCGCCTCGACCGTGGCCGATATCTCGGTCATCGGGCGGCCGTCGATTCTGGTGCCCTTCGCGGCGGCCGCGGGCGATCACCAGACCGCCAATGCGCGCGGCCTGGCAGAGGCCGGGGCGGCCATCATGATCCCCGAAAGCAAGCTGGACGCAGCGACGCTGGCCGGGCAGGTGGCGCTGGTGCTGGACAACCCGCAGGGCGCGGTGCAGATGGCCCATGCCGCGCTGGCCCATGGCAAGCCCGACGCCGCGACGGAGCTGGCCGACATGGTCGAACACCTGGCCGCTGGCAATGCGATTCCCGCGCACTAGCTAGCCGGAACAGTCAAGAACACAGGCCGGCACCAAGACCGGCCAGGATTAAAGGACAGGCACAGATGAACGCAGCAGCAACCAAGCTTCCCGGGGATGTCGGCCCGATCCATTTCGTCGGCATCGGCGGTATCGGCATGTCCGGCATCGCGGAGGTGCTGCTGAACCACGGCTACACCGTGCAGGGCTCTGACCTGAAGCGCTCCAAGATCACCGAGCGGCTCGAAGGGCTGGGCGCGCTGGTCTTCGAAGGGCAGCGGGCAGAGAACCTGGAGAAGGCGCAGGTGGTCGTGATCTCTTCGGCCATCAAGCCCGGCAACCCGGAGCTGGACGAAGCCCGCCTGCGCGGCCTGCCGGTGGTGCGCCGGGCAGAGATGCTGGCAGAGCTGATGCGCCTGAAGTCGAATATCGCGGTCGCCGGCACCCACGGCAAGACGACCGCCACCACCATGGTGGCCACGTTGCTGGACGCCGGTGGGCTGGACCCGACGGTGATCAACGGCGGCATCATCCACGCCTATGGCTCCAACGCGCGCGTCGGCCTGGGCGAATGGATGGTGGTGGAGGCCGACGAAAGCGACGGCACCTTCAACCGCCTGCCTGCCACCATCGCCATCGTCACCAATATCGACCCCGAGCACATGGATCACTGGGGCGATTTCGATACGCTGCGACAGGGCTTCCTGGACTTCGTGTCGAACATTCCCTTCTACGGTGTCGCCATCTGCTGCACCGACCACCCGGAAGTGCAGGCGCTGGTCGGCAAGATCTCCGACCGTCGGGTGCTGACCTTCGGCTTCAACGCCCAGGCGGACGTGCGCGCGGTGAACCTGACCTACAAGGCCGGCGTGGCGCATTTCGACATCGCGCTGCAATCCGAAGACAAGGTGATCGAAGGCTGCACGCTGCCGATGCCCGGTGATCACAACGTCTCCAACGCGCTTTCGGGCGTGGCTGTGGCTCGTCACCTGGGCATGAAGGCGGATGAGATCCGCCAGGCCCTGGCGAACTTCGGCGGTGTGAACCGCCGGTTCACCCGCGTGGGCGAAGTGAACGGCGTGGCCATCATCGATGACTACGGCCACCACCCGGTTGAGATCGCCGCGGTCCTGAAAGCCGCGCGCCAGGCCTGTGAAGGCCGGGTGATCGCCGTCCACCAGCCGCACCGCTATTCGCGCCTGCACACCCTGTTCGAGGATTTCTGCGCCTGCTTCAACGAAGCCGACGTCGTCGCCATCGCAGAGGTCTATGCCGCCGGTGAGGACCCGATCCCCGGCGCTTCCCGCGATGACCTTGTTGCCGGGCTGATCCGCCACGGCCATCGCCATGCCCGCGCCATCAACTCCGAAGATGAGCTTGTGCGGCTGGTCCGCGAACAGGCGCACCCGGGCGACATGGTGGTCTGCCTTGGCGCTGGTACGATCTCGACCTGGGCCAACGCGCTTCCCGAGCGCCTGAAAGAGCCCGCCTGAACGCACCGCCTGACGCCCGGACAACGGGGGTGGAGCGCCATCAAACTGTCACCTCGCCCTGTCAGAAGGGCGGGGAGGGATGGTTTGTTCCGCTGCGTCCGGAAACGCCGGATTTTCACGCTGAATCGCCATGTTTTCGCGCCATGCGGGTAGAATATCCTTGTCCCCACAGCAACTTGTGCGTACTTTGTGTAAAACCGCAACAGTCGGCAAAAAAATATGAGGCTCGGGGGGAATCGTGGCAGTGTTGTTCCCCGGCACCAGAATATCGGTGAGAGGTGACGAACCATGAGTGAATCCATATTCCTCCTCAGTCTTTGGGTCCTGGGCGTTTGCCTCATCGGGTTTGTCGTCTGTCCAAAGGTCACCTCCAGGCAGTCCGGATCGCGCCGCGTCCTGCGTTGCCTCGCGGTGCTGGCGGGGGTCGGAATTCCAGTTCTGGGGCTTGTCACCATGCAGCATGGTCCCTGGGTGGGGCTGCTGTCGCTGGTTGGCGGCTTTGCCCTGCTGGTCATGTCCATGGCGCGGACCGCACCGCAGCCAGACACCTCTCCCAGCTGAAGGGCGGGTCCGGTGTCCGTCGATCTGCTGCTGCCCTATCTTCCCATCATCGTCGCGCTCTTCCTTGGTCGGCTCAGCTACGGGCTGGTGCGGGGCGGGGTCGGTCTGCTTTCCGTCTCCCTGCCGTTGCTGGGCATCGCCATCCTTGTGCTGGCGAACCTGGCCGGGCAAAGCCTGCCGGGTGACGCCGTGCTGATGACCGCCTCTGTCGGGGCGGTGCTTGGCTCCATCTCCGGCAGTCTTGTCGCCCTGGTCGTCGGCATCTTCGTTCACGCCCGCTGAGGCTTGCCTCACCCACGCCCTGACGCTACTTCGGCCATCAACCCGAAGGAGAGACCATGCCACGTCCAGAAGAGATCCAGATCAAAGGTCGCCTGACCCCGCAGCGGGACCTCTCCGCGCTGACCTGGCTGCGCGTGGGCGGTCCTGCGGACTATCTTTTCCAGCCGGCCGATACAGCGGACCTGGCGGATTTCCTGCGCCAGCTTGATGCCGATGTGCCGGTCTTCGTCATGGGCGTGGGCTCCAACCTGATCGTGCGGGATGGCGGCATCCGTGGCGTGGTGATCCGCCTGGGGCGCGGCTTCAACGGGATCGAGGTGGCCGGGCAGGTGGTCACCGCCGGGGCCGCCATGCTGGATGCCCATGTGGCCAAGCGGGCTGCCGAAGCCGGTGTCGACCTGACCTTCCTGCGTACGATTCCCGGTGCCATCGGCGGGGCGGGGCGCCTGAAAGCGGGCTGCTACCGCTCCTACACCGCGGGTGTGGTCCCATCCGCGACGGCCGGCCCGCGCAGCGGGGGGATAGAGACGCTTGGCGCGACGGAGCTGGGCTTCGCCTATCGCCATTCCGACCTGCCCGAAGGCTGCGTGATCACGGAGGTGACGCTGACCGGACCGGCGGGCGATCCCGATGAACTGGCCGCGCGCATGGCCGATCAACTGGCCAAGCGCGACGCGACCCAACCCACGAAGGAGCGCAGCGCCGGCTCCACCTTCCGCAACCCGGCGGGCTTTTCCTCTACCGGACGGGCGGATGACGTGCATGACCTCAAGGCCTGGAAGCTGATCGACGATGCGGGCTTGCGCGGGCACCGCCACGGCGGCGCAAAAATGAGCGAGAAGCACTCCAACTTCATGATCAACGCGGGCGGGGCCACCGGCGCCGATCTGGAAGAACTGGGCGAGGAAGTCCGAAAAAAGGTTTTTCAAGACCGGGGAATAGAGCTAGAGTGGGAAATCATGCGGGTAGGTGATCCGGCGCCGGAATAGGCGGCCGTGTCACAGGTCCTCGCAGGATTTCCGGCCAAAGACATCGGGTGATTTCAATCACATCCATTTTACGGTAAGGCCGGTATCAGGAACGAAGAGCCCCAAGGGCCGGTTCCGGGGATCCAAAGGATCCCGTATAGAAACAGGGCCAAAAAGGCCCGGTACATTGAGGCACGAACGTGGGTTTGTCGAGCAGGGCGACCCCGAAAGTGGCGGTTCTCATGGGCGGACTCTCGGCTGAGCGCGAGGTGTCCCTGTCTACGGGTCGGGAATGCGCAGCCGCTTTGCGGGATGAAGGTTTCGAAGTGCAGGAGCTGGTGGCCAAGGCCGACCTGCCCGCGATTCTGGCCGACGAAAAACCGGATGTCGTCTTCAACGCGCTCCATGGTCGATGGGGCGAAGACGGCTGCGTCCAGGGTATCCTGGAATGGCTGAAGATCCCCTATACCCACTCCGGCGTGCTGGCCTCTTCCCTGGCGATGGACAAGGAGCGCACCAAGGCCGCCTATACGCGCGCTGGCCTGCCGGTTGTCGAAAGCCTGCTGGCCACCAAGCCGCAGATCATGGCCGCGCATGTGATGGAGCCGCCCTACGTGGTGAAGCCCTTCAACGAAGGCTCCTCTGTAGGTGTCTACATCGTGCAGGACGGCAGCAACACGCCGCCCCAGCTGTCCGAAGACATGCCGGATTGCCTGATGGTGGAGAAATTCGTGCCGGGCCGTGAGCTGACGGTTTCGGTTCTTGGCGGCAAGGCGCTCTGCGTGACAGAGATCGTGACCGAAGGCTGGTATGACTATGCGGCCAAGTACCAGCCCGGCGGCTCGCATCATGTCTGCCCGGCGGAGCTGCCCGAAGAGATCACCCAGGCCTGCCTTGATTACGCCTGCCGCGCCCATGACGTCCTGGGCTGCCGCGGCGTGTCGCGCACCGACTTCCGCTGGGATGACAGCAAGGGCCTCGCAGGCCTCGTCCTGCTGGAGACCAACACCCAGCCGGGCATGACGCCCACCTCGCTGACCCCCGAACAGGCCCAGGCCTGTGACATGAGCTTCGGCGCGCTTTGCCGCTGGCTGGTGGAGGATGCCTCATGCGAGAGGTGAAGATCTATCACCCCGCCCACGGCGGCCCGAAGGCGCCGCGCAAGACGCCGCGCGCGCAGCGCCAGGAAGGCCGCCGCGCCGATCCCGCGCCCTCGCGCTGGTCCTACCGCAAGGAACGCCTGATGCTGACGCCGGGCTTCCGGCTGCTGGTCAAGGGCGTGCTGCCGACCGTTGTGATCCTGGGGGCGGGGATGCTTTACCTCAACAGCGAGGACCGGCGCGAAGAGCTCTTCGGCACCGTCCAGGGCTGGGTCCAGGAATTCCAGGACCGCCCGCAGTTCATGGTCGCCCGGATGGAGGTCTCCGGCGCCTCCCGTGATACCGAATCCGCCATCCGCTCGATGCTCTCGGGCCTCTTGCCGCTGTCCTCCTTCGACCTGGAGCTGCCCATGCTCAAGGAGCAGGTGCAGGCCATGCCCGCCGTGGCAGAGGCCTCTCTTCAGGTGCGCACCGGCGGCGTGCTCTATGTCGGCGTGGTGGAGCGTGTCCCGCAGGTGATCTGGCGCAAGCCCGACGGCATGGTGATGCTGGACAGTGCCGGCGAGGTGACGGGGCCGCTCGAAAATCGCCTGGACCGTCCCGGCCTGCCGATGATCGCCGGTCTTGGGGCAGAGAAACACGTGCCCGAGGCGCTGGACCTGCTTGCCGCCGCAGAGCCGGTCGAAGACCGCGTGCGGGGCCTCGAACGCATCGGGCAGCGCCGCTGGGATCTGGTCCTGGATCGTGACCAGCGCATCATGCTGCCCGAGGCCAATGCCGTGACCGCGCTTGAGCAGGTGCTCGCGCTGCACAAGGCACAGGAACTACTGGACCGGGACGTTGCCGCCGTCGACATGCGGCTGGCGGCCCGTCCCACCGTGCGCCTCACCGCCGACGCGGCGGAAGAATGGCGCGGAATCCGAGGCATTGTGATCGAGACAGGAAACTAGGCGATGGAGCTCTACGAATCCCAGCGGGCGATGCGGAACATGCGCAAGGCGGCGATGCAAAGAGGCGTCGTCGCGGTGCTTGATGTCGGCACCAGCAAGATCGCCTGCCTTGTCCTGAAGTTCGACGGCGACGTGCGCCAGGATGCCGAAGGGGATGGCGTTGGCTCCCTGGCCGGTCAGGCCGGCTTCCGGGTGATCGGCGCGGCCACCACCCGGTCGCGCGGTGTCCGCTTCGGAGAGATCACCTCCATGTCTGAGACCGAGCGCGCCATTCGCACCGAAGGGAAGGAGGCCAAGAAGATGGCACAGGTTCGGGTCGATCACGTCATCGCCTGTTTCTCCGGGGCAGAGCCGCGCAGTTACGGGCTGACCGGGCGCGTCGAACTGGCGGGCCAGCAGGTCAGCGAACAGGATGTCAGCCGCGTCCTGGCCGCCTGCGACATGCCCGATTACGGAGAGGGCAGGGAGGTGCTTCATGCCCAGCCCGTGAACTTCGCGCTCGACCACCGCTCGGGTCTGTCCGACCCTCGCGGCCAGATCGGCTATTCGCTGGCCACCGACCTGCACATGCTGACCGTGGAAGCGACCGCCGTGCAGAACCTGCTGCATTGCGTCAAGCGCTGCGACCTTGAACTCGCCGGCGTGGCCTCTTCTGCCTACATGTCCGGCATCTCCACCCTGGTGGAGGATGAACAGGAACTGGGCGCGGCCTGCATCGACATGGGCGGCGGCACCACGACGATCTCCATCTTCCTGAAGAAGCACATGATCTACGCCGACGCCGTGCGCATGGGCGGCGATCACGTGACCAGCGATATCTCCATGGCGCTGCAGATCCCCACCGCCAATGCCGAACGGCTCAAGACCTTCTACGGCGGTGTCGTGGCCACCGGCATGGATGACCGCGAACGGATCGAGATCGGCGGAGAGACAGGCGATTACGAATTCGACCGCCGCACCGTCACCCGGGCAGAGCTGATCGGCATCATGCGCCCCCGGGTCGAGGAAATCCTGGAAGAGGTCCGCCATTGCCTGGATGCGGCGGGCTTCGATCACCTGCCCAACCAGCAGATCGTGCTGACCGGCGGGGCCAGCCAGATCCCCGGCCTTGACGGGCTTGCCTCCAAGATCCTGGGCTCCCAGCTGCGTCTTGGACGCCCCCTGCGCGTGCACGGGCTGCCCCAGGCCGCGACCGGCCCCGGCTTTGCCTCGGCCGTGGGCATGTGCCTCTTTGCGGCCCATCCGCAGGACGAATGGTGGGACTTCGATCTGCCCCTGGATCGCTACCCGGCCCGGTCCCTGAAGCGCGCGGTGCGCTGGTTCAGGGACAACTGGTAACCGCAAGATGCGGTGCCTTGGTTGAAATCCTGCGGTTCTCGGCAAGAATCTTCCCAAGTTTGGCGTTTTCTAGGGAAAACAGGGTGACGCAGGGCGTGAAAATAGCTAAGATTTAGGCCAATAGGCAGAAAAACCCCCCGCGAAAGGGGGCCTAGCAGGCGGATAAAGCAATGACATTGAACCTGAGCATGCCCGGACAGGGAGAAGAGCTTAAACCTCGCATCACCGTCTTCGGTGTCGGTGGGGCTGGCGGCAACGCCGTCAACAACATGATCGAGAAAGAGCTCGAGGGCGTCGATTTCGTTGTGGCAAACACCGACGCGCAGGCCCTGCAGCAAAGCAAGGCCGAACAGCGCGTCCAGCTGGGCATCAAGGTGACCGAAGGCCTTGGCGCGGGGGCGAAGCCCTCTGTCGGCATGGCCGCTGCCGAGGAAAGCATCGAGACGATCGTCGATCACCTGGCCGGCGCGCACATGTGCTTCATCACCGCGGGCATGGGCGGTGGCACCGGCACCGGCGCGGCCCCGATCATTGCACAGGCCGCCCGCGAAATGGGCGTGCTGACCGTCGGCGTGGTGACCAAGCCCTTCCAGTTCGAAGGCTCCAAGCGGATGCGCCAGGCTGAAGAAGGCGTCGAAGCCCTTCAGAAGATGGTCGATACGCTGATCATCATCCCGAACCAGAACCTGTTCCGCCTTGCCAACGAAAAGACCACCTTCACCCAGGCCTTCGCTATGGCCGATGACGTGCTCTACCAGGGCGTCAAGGGTGTGACCGACCTGATGGTGCGCCCGGGCCTGATCAACCTCGACTTCGCGGACGTCCGCGCCGTGATGGACGAGATGGGCAAGGCCATGATGGGCACCGGCGAAGCCGAGGGCGAAAACCGCGCCATCCAGGCCGCCGAGAAAGCCATCGCCAACCCGCTGCTGGACGAGATCTCGCTGCGCGGTGCGAAGGGTGTGCTGATCAACATCACCGGCGCCCACGACCTGACCCTGTTCGAGCTCGACGAAGCGGCCAACCGCATTCGCGAAGAGGTCGACCCGGATGCCAACATCATCGTCGGCTCCACGCTGGACGAAAGCATGGAAGGCCGGATGCGTGTCTCCGTCGTCGCCACCGGCATCGACGTGACCGAAGCCATGGTCGACGAAGGCCCCAACCAGCGCCGCTCCATGGCGGAACCGCTGCGCACCCCGCGTGCCGCTGAACCCCAGCCGGCGCCCGTCGCCGCTCAGCAACCCGCAGCGGCGCCGCAGCCCGTGGCAGAGCAGCAGCCGGCCCCGGAAGAGGCCGCGCCGCTTGAAAGCGCGCCCGAACCGGCCGAGGAATTCTTCGCCAGCCGCAACCAGCCGCCGATCCAGACCTCGTCCTACGGCGCCTCCGCGCCTGCTCCGCAAGGCGATGTCCCCCCGCCGGCCTACCGCCCGCGCCCGGCAGAGCAATACGCTGAGCCCGTCCACCAGGAGCCCGCGCCGCAACCCCGTCGCGCCGGTCAGCCGAGCGCTGAAACCATGGCCCGCCTGCAGGCAGCCGTGACCCATGCGCCCGCCGGTGGCCAGGCCCCGCGCCAGCAACCTGCGCCGCAGCCCGCGCCCCAGCAGTCCCGTCAGCAACCGGCGCCGCAGCAGCCCGCCGCGCGTCCGCAGCAACCCGCGCCTGCCGAAAAGCCGCGCTTCGGGATCAACTCGCTGATCAACCGCATGACCGGCCACGCAGAATCCGAGGCCCCGCGCCAGCAGCCTGCCATGCAGGAACCGTCCCCCCGCGTCGTGCCGCAGCCCGCACCGCGCCCCGCCGCCCAGGGTGGTCACGGTGGCCAGGCTGCACAGCGCCAGCCGCGCATGGACGAGGAAGAGCAGGACCGGATCGAAATCCCCGCCTTCCTGCGCCGCCAGGCGAACTGATCGGGAAAGGGACTGACCGGGAACGGGCAGGGCATGTTGCAAAACCTGTGATTCCAGCCCGAACCGAATCAATTTCCCCGGCTGTATGAGCAAAAGAAAGGTCGCCCACGGGCGGCCTTTTCTAATGAATTCAGCCTATTGTTTCCAATTCTTTCAAGTCATGCGGGATTTCGCGCAAACTCGTTTGGGTTATTACAATACGTTGCAAAGAGTGAGTTGAGGTCCGGAGGGGCACCTACTACCTAAGATATCGTAAATTGCTGCAAGACAGCATGAGAATGCGAATACCTTGGGGAACAGCGTGCAACATACCCTCAAATCACCGGTGACCTTCACCGGCTTCGGCCTTCACTCGGGACGTCCCGCGAACCTGACCATCCGTCCTGCTGCCGCGGACCATGGCATCGTGTTCCGGCGGACGGACATCGTGTTGGGTGATGCGATGATTCCCGCGCTGTGGAACGTGGTGGAGCGTACCGCGCTCTGCACCCGCCTGGTCAACCGCTCCGGTGCCAGCCTCTCGACCGTCGAACATGTCATGGCGGCGCTGGCCGGCTGCGGCATCAACAATGCCATGATCGACATCGACGGCCCAGAGGTTCCGATCCTCGATGGCTCCGCCGCCCCCTTCGTGCGCGGTATCCTGGCCCGTGGCCTGCTGGCCCAGAACGCCCTGTCCCAGGCGGTCGAAGTCCTGCGCCCGGTCGAAGTCAGCCATGGTCAGGCCGTTGCACGCCTGCTGCCGAATCCCCTGATGGAAATCGCCTTCCAGATCGACTTTGACGTGCCGGCCATCGGCCACCAGCAGAAATCCCTGGTGATGGAGAACGGCTCTTTCGTGCGCGAACTCTGCGACAGCCGGACCTTCTGCCGCCAGGAAGACGTGGACAACATGAACGCTCACGGCCTGGCCCTGGGCGGCACGCTGGAGAACGCGGTCGTCTTCGATGGCGACAAGGTGCTCAGCCCCGGCGGGCTGCGCCACGCAGACGAACCCGTGCGCCACAAGATGCTGGATGCCCTTGGTGACCTGACCCTGGCCGGTGCGCCGATTCTCGGTCGGTACGAAGGCATCCGCGCCGGTCACTCGCTGACCAACACCCTTCTGCGGGCCCTTTTCGCGGACAAGTCCAACTATCGCCTTGTGACCTGCAACGAGAGCACGGCCGCCCGTCTTCCCGGTGCAGGTGTGACCTGGCAGGAAATCCCGGCCGTCGCCTGACCGCATTCCCGCCAATGGGGACGTAAAGGCGTTTTGCCCCGGAATTTTCTATGCTAGGAGCAGGGTGCGCGGGGTGTTTTCGGCTCTGCGCCACTAAACGTCGAGAGGGTCGAGTACGCATGACAGGCGGCGGTTTCGGATCGAGGCTGGCGAGCGCAGCGCTCCTTGCACTTTTGTTGAGCAGCTGCGGCGACGGTCTCCCGGAGATTGGCGATACCAATGTCCCGATGGAGTCCTTCACCGCGCAGCAGATCTTTGAGCGTGGCGAATTTGAACTGGACCGGGGACGGTTCGAGGATTCGGCAGAATATTTCTCCGAGGTAGAGCGACTCTATCCCTACTCGGAATGGGCCAAGCGCGCGCTCATCATGAATGCCTTCGCCCAGCACCGGGCGCAGAATTATGATGAAAGCCGTGCGGCGGCACAGCGTTACGTGGATTTCTATCCCACGGATGAGGATGCCGCCTATGCGCAGTATCTTCTGGCGCTTTCCTATTATGACCAGATCGACGAGATCGGTCGCGACCAGGGCCTGACCTTCCAGGCGCTTCAGGCGCTGCGCGCCGTGATCGAGCGCTACCCGGACAGCGAATATGCCCGCTCCGCGATCCTGAAGTTCGACCTGGCCTTCGACCACCTTGCTGCCAAGGAAATGGAAGTCGGGCGCTACTACCTGCGCCGGGATCATTTCAGCGCCGCGATCAATCGCTTCCGTATCGTGGTGGAGGAATTCCAGACCACCTCGCATACGCCCGAAGCCCTGCATCGCCTGGTCGAAGCCTACCTGTCCCTTGGTCTCACGGATGAGGCCCAGACGGCAGCGGCGATCCTTGGCTACAACTTCCAGTCCTCCGAATGGTATGCGGAAAGCTACCACCTGCTCACGGGCCGGGGCCTGGAGCCGGAAGTGCGCGGGGACAACTGGCTTGCGGCGGTCTATCGCCAGACGATCCAGGGTAAATGGTTGTAAGCGCTTCGGCCCCTCGGGGCCGGGCACCCGTCCTGCATCCGCGGGGCGGTCTGGGGGAGTGACACGGGGATGCTGCGCGGGCTCGATATTCGGGACCTCTTGATCATAGATCGGCTGGAACTTGATTTTCAGCCAGGTCTCAATGTGCTGACCGGTGAGACCGGTGCCGGCAAATCCATTCTTCTCGATTCTCTCGGCTTCGTGCTGGGCTGGCGCGGTCGGGCGGACCTGGTTCGCAGCGGTGCCGCGCAGGGCGAGGTGACGGCGATCTTCGATCTGCCCCCCGGCCATGCCGCCCGCGCCGTGCTGGAAGAGGCCGGTCTGCCGGCCTCCGATGAGCTGATCCTGCGCCGCGTGAATACCTCCGAAGGTCGCAAGACCGCCTGGATCAATGACCGCCGCGCCTCTGGCGAAGTGCTGCGCCGGCTTTCCGAAACCCTGGTGGAGTTGCACGGCCAGCACGATGATCGCGGTCTGCTGAATGCCTCCGGCCACCGCGCCATCCTGGACCGTTTCGCCGGACATGACGCCCTGCGCGCCGCGACCCGCACCACCTGGCGCGCCCGTCAGGACGCGACCCGCGCGCTGGAGGCCGCCCGCGCCGCCCTGGCCGATGCCAAGGCGGAAGAGGATTTCCTGCGCCACGCCGTGGCCGAACTGGAAAAACTGTCCCCCGAACCCGGAGAGGACGCGCGCCTGGACGTGCTGCGCCGCCGGATGCAGGGGGCTGAGAAGGTCCGCGAAGACATCGCCCGCGCCTCTGCGATCCTGGGTCCCAACGGGGCAGAGGGGGCCATGGGTGACGCCCTGCGCTGGCTGGATGGTGCCGCCGAAGGCACCGAGGGCGGGCTGGATGATGCCATCGCTGCCCTCTCCCGCGCGCTGACCGAACTTGGCGAAGCCAGCGATGGTGTGACCCGCTGCCTTGAGGCGCTGGATTTCGACCCTTACGAACTGGAGCAGACCGAAGAGCGGCTCTTTGCCCTGCGCGGCCTTGCCCGCAAGCATGACGTCGCCCCCGATGACCTTGCGGACCTGGCAGAGGCTCTCTCGGCTCGCCTGCAGGCGCTCGACAGCGGGGTGGAGCGGATCGCGGACCTGGAACGCGACTTCAAGCAGGCCGATGCCGCTTATGAAAAAGCCGCCCAGGCGCTGACGGCCTCTCGGCAGGAGCATGCCGCCAAGCTCGATCGCGCGGTCGAGGCAGAGCTTGCGCCGCTCAAGATGGATCGCGCCCGTTTCGAGACCCGCTTCACCGATGGCGAGCCCGGCCCGGAAGGGCGGGACGAGGTCTCCTTCACCGTGGCGACCAACCCCGGCGCGCCCGCCGGACCGCTGGCCAAGATCGCCTCGGGCGGGGAACTCAGCCGCTTCCTGCTGGCGCTCAAGGTCTGCCTGACCGGTGGCGAGCCCGAGCTGACCATGATCTTCGACGAGATCGACCGCGGCGTCGGCGGGGCCACCGCGGATGCGGTGGGCCGCAGGCTGGCCGATCTGGCCAAGGGCGGTCAGGTGCTGGTCGTGACCCACTCGCCCCAGGTCGCTGCCCGCGCCGCGCATCACTGGCAGGTCGCCAAGAAGGTCGAGGACGAGGTGACGCTGTCCACCGTGACTCCGCTGACGGCGGATGCGCGGGTGGATGAACTGGCGCGGATGCTTTCCGGCGATGCGATCACGGAAGAGGCCCGCGCCGCCGCCCGCCGCCTGATCGGCGATGCCGCCTGAGCCTTTGGCCCAGGCTGATCCCGGGCGGGCCGCTTCTGCAAGGGGCTGCAAGGTGACCCGGGCCTGTCTTCGAACGCGAAGGGACCCGGGTCGGGTAACCAGTAAACCACTTACCGCTGCTTTCCTGTCATGGTTTCGCCAGCGCGGGCAGGGGGGATCGTACTGCACATTTGAAAAGACGTCTTTGCAGTTCATGATTTGACCCACTGGTAAGTGGGTTGGCCAAATCACTGGCGTTCAACTGAAACACGCCCCACGGGTGCCGCGCAGGACCGCATCAGTGCAGGATTGCCGCGCCGAGCGGGCTTCCCGCCGCCCATGTCAGGCCAGGTCTTTTGTCAGGGCGCGGGCTGGCTTATGACGAGGGTAGGCCGCTTGCGCCCGAAGCGAGTGGGCGGCGCGGCGATAGATGGAAGGGCTCCGATGGCCAAGAGGGCAGGATTCCGGCGGGGGTTGCGGTCGGTGGGCGTGGTCGCCCAGGCCGTCAACGGCATCGGGCGCATCCGGACCGAGGTTCCGGGCCAGCTCAAGCTCTGGTTTGCCGCCCTCGTCGTCGGGATCGTCGCGGGCTTTGCCGCGCTGGCCTTCCGCAAGGGCATCGCCTGGCTTCAGGAAATCGTCTACGGCTCAGAGGATGTGCACCTGCTGCACACCGCCGCCGGCCAGCTTCCCTGGTACCTGCTGCTGGTCATCCCCATTATCGGCGGGCTGATCGTGGGGCTGATCCTGCACATCTTCACCCCCGATGGTCGCGTGCGCTCCGTGGCGGACGTGATCGAGGGCGCGGCGATCAAGGATGGCCGCGTGGAACAGCGGGCGGGCCTGGCCTCTGCGCTGGCCTCGCTTATCACGCTGGGCACCGGCGGCTCCACGGGCCGCGAAGGGCCGGTGGTCCACCTGGCCGCGGTGATCTCCACCTGGCCGCTGCGCTGGATGAAGGCCGATGCCCAGACCGGGCGTGACCTTCTGGGCTGCGCGGTGGCTGCTGCTGTTTCTGCCTCCTTCAACGCGCCCATCGCCGGAGCGCTCTTCGCGCTGGAAGTGGTGCTACGCCATTTCGCCATCCATGCCTTTGCCCCCATCGTCATCGCCTCTGTCGCCGGCACGGTGCTGAACCGGCTGGAGTTCGGCGGCGCGGCGGAATTCGTCCTGTCAGATCCCTCCGCGCTGGAGTTCTACGAGGAACTCCCCGCCTTCCTGCTGCTGGGCACGATCTGCGGCATCGTCGCCGGGCTGCTCATGCTGGCCTTCTTCCTGGCCGAGGACGTGGCCGGCACGATCCAGGCCCGCCTGCGCATTCCCCGCTGGCTTCGCCCGGTCGGCTCCGGCGCGATCCTGGGGCTGATCGCCATCCAGTTCCCCCATATCATCGGCGTCGGCTACGAGACGACGGCGCGGGCGCTCTCGGGTGACCTGCTGCTGAAAGAGGCGATCCTGATGGCGGTCATCAAGGGGGTCGCGACGGCCGTCACCTATGGCGGGCGCATGGGCGGCGGGGTCTTTTCGCCCTCGCTCATGGTGGGGGCGCTGACCGGGCTGGCCTTCGGGCTGATCGCCACCTCCGTCTTCCCGGAGATGTCGGGCACGCCGCGCCTTTACGCGCTGGCCGGGCTGGGGGGCGTGGCCGCGGCGGTGCTGGGCGCGCCGATCTCCACCACGCTCATCGTCTTCGAGATGACCGGAGACTGGCAAACCGCGCTGGCGGTCATGGTCACCGTCTCCATCAGCACGGCCATCGGGTCGCGGATCGTGGACCGCTCCTTCTTCCTGACCCAGCTGGAACGGCGCGGCATCCATGTCTCTGCCGGTCCGCAGGAATACCTGCTGGAACTCTTCCAGGTCCGCGACATCATGCGCCCCATGGATCATGCCCGCCCCGCGCCCGAGGACCGCTGCCGCGAGATGATCGAGGCGGATGATTACCTGACCCTCAACGGCACGCTGGCCGGGGCCTTCCCCGCCTTCGACCGCACCGGAGAGGCCTTCTTGCCCGTGGTGCGCGTCAGGGATCCCGAACAGCCGCCCGAACTGGTCGGCGCGCTGTTCCACGTCGATGCGCTGCGCATCTACAACAAGGCGCTGGCCGCCATGGCCAAGGAAGAGCACGGCTAGGCCCGGCGGGCGAACCGTATGAGCAAATCGGCCCACTGAAAAGACCCCACGAAAAAAGGGCCGCGCGATTGCCGCACGGCCCCTCTTTCGTTCATGATCCCGTTAGAGATCGCGCAGATCAGATCTGTTCGATGGTCACGTAATCGGTCGCGTAGAAGGCGATGTGGTCCTTGATCTGCTCGGTCCCGGGCAGCGGATTTTCATAGGACCAGGCCGCGTCCTTCAGCGTCTGGCTTTTCGTCACGATAGAGAAATAGCTGGCGTCGCCCTTCTTCGGGCAGTGGCTCACGTGGTCGGATGTATCCAGGAAGGCCATGGCGATATCTTCCCGCGGGAAATAGATCACATCCGACATCCCGGTTTCGCTCAGAACCAGCGCATTGCGGCTCTCAACCAGAACTGCACCGCCGGCACGTACCGTCCACACGCCATCCGCGGCGCGAATTGTCACTTCATTCATGTCACGTCCCCCAATTCTCTTCCCTCCTGCCTGCCAGATGTAACAGGCGCGTGTCAGCACCTGTATCCGTCTTGGTTGCAAGGGAGGGTCAGAGTTTTTCCGTCGCGCGATCCAACCACATCCGGGCGGTCTCGTCCAGCAAGCCGGACAGCTTCTCACGGCACGTCGCATGGTAACTGTCGATCCAGTCACGTTCTTCGGCGCTCAGCATCTCCGTCAGGATCAGACGCCGCTCGATCGGCACCCATGTCAGGGTCTCGAAGGCATACATGTCGCGCGCATCGGCCCCGGCCAGCGCCTCGGCGTCCTGCACCACGATCAGGTTCTCGATCCGGATGCCGAAGGCCCCCTCGCGGTAATACCCCGGCTCGTTGGACAGGATCATGCCCGGCTCCAGCGGCACATCGCTGACACGGCTCAGGCGCTGCGGACCCTCGTGGACGCAAAGGTAGCTGCCCACGCCATGCCCGGTCCCGTGATCGTAATCCTGGCCCGCCAGCCACAGCGGGTAGCGCGCCAGCGCGTCCAGGTGCGACCCGGACAGCCCGCGCGGGAAGCGCAGGCGGGAAATGGCGATCATGCCCTTCAGGACGCGGGTAAAGGCCTCCATCTCGGCGGCACCGGTGTCATCGCCCACCAGAAGAGTGCGGGTGATATCCGTGGTGCCGTCCAGGTACTGCCCGCCGCTGTCCAGCACGACCAGCTGGCCGGATTCCAGCTGGCGGTTGCTGTCGGTGGTGACGCGGTAATGGGGCAGGGCGCCGTTGGGCCCCGCGCCCGCGATGGTGTCAAAGCTGATCTCCATCAGCGCGTTGGTCTCGCGCCGGAAGATCTCAAGCCGGGTGGCCAGGTCGATCTCTGTCAGCTTGTCCTGGTTGGCGGCATCGAACCAGGCCAGGAAGCGGCACATGGCAACCGCATCGCGCAGGTGGGCCTGGCGTGCGCCCTCGATCTCCACCGCGTTCTTGCAGGCCTTGGGCAGCACGCAGGGATCGCCGTCCCATTCCAGCGTCGCGCCCTCCAGCCGCTGTTCCACCCAGACCGGGCAGGAGCCGGCATCCAGCCGGATCACGTCGCCCTCGGCGGCCATGCCCTCCAGCGTCGGACCGAAGGCAGAGGGTTCCTCCACCTCCACATCCGGGCCAAGGTGTTCGATCAGCCTGTCATCCACCTTCTCGTAGCGGGCAAAGAGCGTGACCTGGCCGCTGGCGCGCAGGATGGCAAAGCAATGGGGCACCGGGTTGCGGGCGATGTCGCTGCCCCGGATGTTGAGCAGCCAGGCGATGGAATCGGGCAGGGTCAGCACCGCGGCGGCCTGGCCCTTGTCCTTCAGCATCTTGCCCAGCCGCGCGCATTTGGCGCTCAGCGTCTCGCCGGAGAAATCCAGCGGCTGCGGCACGATGCGGCCTTCCGGCGGGGCGGGCTGATCGGGCCAGACCGCGTCCAGCGGATTGTCCTCAAGCGGACGAAGGGTGATGCCGCTGTCACGCAGGGCGCGCTCCAGCCGGGTGATCTCCGCATGGGCATGCAGCCAGGGATCAAAGCCCAGCACGCCGCCCTGGGGCAGCACCCTGCGCAGCCAGGCCTCTGGCCTGGTCGCGGGCCAGTCCAGCTTTTCGACTTCCTCCGCCACCTGTTCGCGGGCCTGCACGGTGTAGCGGCCATCGACGAACAGCCCGGCGGTCTTTGCGGTCACGATGCAGAAGCCGGCAGAGCCGGTGAAGCCGGTCAGCCAGGACAGGCGCTCGTCATGGGGGGCAACGTATTCGCCCTGGTGCGCATCGGCGCGGGGCACAAGAAAGGCATCCACCCCGCGGGCGGCCAGGGCGGCGCGCAGATCGGCAAGCCGGGGCGGGCCCTGGTCCGGGGAGCTGGGGCTTTCGAAGGTCTGGAACATGTGGGGGGCTCCGGAAAATGTGAGGCCCGGACCGCCGGTCCGGGCAAAGAGGTCGGGCAGGGCAGGCAAGGGGCGACGGAGCGGCGGGCCGGGCCCGCCGCGACCCGGATCAGCCGGCCTTGCGGATGCCGACCATCCGCGCGCGGGCACGCGGATCGTTGTCGAACAGGCTGGCCAGCTGCTCGGTCATCGCGCCGGCCAGCTGGTCCACGTCGGTGATGGTCACCGCGCGCTCGTAATAGCGGGTGACGTCGTGGCCGATGCCGATCGCGATCAGCTCGACCATGCGCTTCTTCTCCACCATGGCGATCACGTCGCGCAGGTGTTTTTCCAGGAAGCT
>NZ_JAATOW010000041.1 GCF_011806405.1 Pseudooceanicola sp. HF7
CGACAATTCCGACACGGCCGCCGCCCTTGCACGGCAGGGTCTGGGCCTGATCCAGGCCCCGCGCTACCGGTTTGCAAGCGATCTGGCCTCTGGCGCGCTCGTCGAGGTGCTTGAGGCAACGCCCCCTGAACCGCTGCCCCTCAACGCAATCCATGCAGGAGAACGCACTGTCTCTCGCCGCTTGGAGGTCTTCCTGGAGTGGGTGAAAGAGCGGTTCTCTGTCTTGGATCGAACGCCCGGTTAGGGCACCTGGGCGAGGTGATCGGGTGGTTAACCCTCCCTCGAAGCCGTTGAACCAGTTTTCTTTTCCTGCCTTGACGCTGCGCGACGCGCGCGAAGGCCGGCTTACCAGCCTCCTCCGCCGCCGCCTCCTCCTCCGCCGCCGGAAAAGCCACCGCCGGAAAATCCGGAGGAGCCGGAGCCCGAGCCGGACGCGGTGCAGGCGTTGACGCTGCTCGTCATGGCCTCACACGCCGCCGAGATCCCGCCACCGAACGAGCCACCGCTTATATCCGTGCCGTGATACCAGGCCGGCATCCAGACATGGGCCGGCACAGGCCCGCGGGACATGGCGCGCGTGAGGGCGTCTTCGTAGGCCCCGGCGAATTCCTTTTCCACGCCAAGGGCGATGGCAAAGGGCAGAAAGGCTTCGAACCGGCGGCGGGTGTTGCGGCGGGAGCGGCCCTTGAGGCGGGACGCGGATAGGTAGCGGCGAAAACCCTCGATCTCGATCTTGTGGGCCCGACCGGTGGCAGTGGTCAGGCCGATGCGCGCAGCGAAGACGGCAAAGATCACCGGAAGGGCGATCAGCCCCGCCCCCGACAACAGGCCAAGCGCCCCTGCCAGCCCCCCCAGGATCAGCCACATGAGGCAGGAGATGCCCAAGGCGATGCCCACCATCAGCGCGACGTCCCGCAGGGTGCCACCGAACAACGCGGTCAGGAGCGGAATGGCAAGCGGAAGCGCCGGCATGACATGCATGAGCCAGGTCTGCCCGGCCAGCGCCTGCCACATGATGGCGAACGCCAGCCCATAGCCGACGACACCGGCCAGCATCATCCAGTTGGCATGCGAGATGTGGAAGGTTTCGCCGTGTTCGTCCCGCATCGCCGCACTGAACACATCCAGCAGGGCAAGGACAGCCTTGCGATTGTCGGGCGAAATGACCAGCGGCCCCTCCAGCCCGTCCAGATGCGCCAGGATCGCGGCCTCACCCACCGGCAGCGTGCCGTCATCGGCCTTCGCGGTCCGGGTGATCGTCCACGTTGTGTCGCTTTGCGAGATGACGACGAAACCCTTGACGCCCAGGTCGATCGTCGCCGCCACCATCGCGGAATTGGTCCCCCCGCCGTTCGCGCGGATGTACTGGGCCAGCGCAGGCGAGATCCCCTCGGGTGGAGTGCTGCGTTCGCTGATGCGGCCCAGCGGCGCGTCCTTGCCCTTGCGCCGCCAGATCAGCCAGAGCGCAGCGCCCAGCACCAGGGAGCCGAACAGGGCGATCATGTCAGCAGGACGGTCACGGAACGTGAAAAGGATGCGATCCATGACCGAGGGGCGGACCACGATGCCGGTGGGAAAGGCGATCGCCGTGGTCAGCCCCTCGTGCCAATCGAGCGCGCCGTCGGCCATGACATAGACGGTGCCGCCCCTGTCTTCGATCTGTTCGAAGGCGTTCTGTTCCCGCGATCCCAGGGGGCCGGTAAAGGTTTCCACGTCCGTGGCCACGGCCCCGTCGGGAAGGCGGATCCGGGCGGCGGCCATATCGATGCGGAAGTCCCAGGCATTGCCCGTGATGTTCCAGTAAAGCTCGTCATGATCGTCAAAGAACCGGACCTGCCGGTCCACGTCGTAGCGCAGGCGGAAACGGTGCTCGCCCCGGCTTACGACCGTATCCTCATCGCCCAGGTAGATACGGATCATCCCGTCCTGGCGCTGGATGCGGGTATTGACCGGTGCGCCGTCCATCGTGGCCTCGACCAGATCGAAGCCGCCCCAGCGGATGCCGTCCTTCGTCAGGGGCAGATCCCGGAAGATGCCGTGGCGGATACGCTGCCCTTCGGCCTGCACATCCAGCGTCTCGGTCACCTGCAGACCGCCGTCGCTCTCTATCGTGATTTCGCTGATGAAGCTGCGGATCCGTTCGGCGGCCTGCAGCGGTGCGGCGGACAGCAGGATGAGAAAAAGGGCGGAGAGGATACGGAACCAAGAATGCATGCCGCCATTCTAAAACCGGCAATATTCCGAGCACAACCAAGGAGTTGGGTTCACATCCGAAACCTGTCTGCTAGCTTCACGCCAAGTCACAGGGGGTACGCATGACATATCGAACACTCGGATTCGGCCCGATCCTTGCGATTTTCGCCAGTGCCGCGAGCGCGGAAACGGTGACCTTCGATCCACAGCCGGGCGCGGCGCGCACTTGGCGGATGGAGATGTCTGTTCGCCCCGGTCGTGAAGGTGAACCACCCGAATACAGCTATGCCACTCAGCGCATCTCGTCGCTGACCCGCATGGAAGTCGTCGATGAAGAGAGGCTGCACATCCTGCCGCTGTGGTTCCAGACCTCGGTCGCGGGCGAAACCCACGGCACCCAGGGGCCTCTGCCCGACAACATGCGGCAGACCATGGCGGATGGATTCGATGTCACGCTGGACGAAGGGGTCATTACGGATGTCATGCCGCACGGAACCGCCGATGTCCCGCAAGAGGTGATGACGGGGCTCAGCCAGCAGTATGGCGCCATCCTGCCCCCTGCCCGGCTTGAGGCCAGGGAGGGGTGGAGCACGACCATCGGGGATTTCTCGGGCGTGCCGGACGTGACGGTGACGGTGACCCATGTCACGGATGACAGCCTGTTCCTGCGGTATTCGGGCGATGATCCTTCGTTCCGGATCGCGGGACTTGCCGTGCTGGACCGGGCCGAGGGCTGGCTGCGCCGCGTGGTCATGACGACCGACCAGACGAGCGAGGACGGCACGACCCTGCGCACCACCCTGGCAATGGCGCCGCAGGATTACCCCTTCGCCCTCCATGCCGACTACACGTTCGATACCCCCGACTGGGAGACCATGCCCAACAGTTTCCCCACGACGGAGCCCCTACCCTCCGAGGCCGACATCTTCCCGCACGAAAGGGGCCGCGTGCGCATGGAGGACAACCTGCTGTCGCTGGACTTCACGCACCTCCACGAGATCTTGTCCAATACCGGCAGGCTGGTAGTCGACGCACCGCAAGTGTTCCGCGGCGACCGGCCGATGGACATGCCGATGCGGGCAACACCGTCGATCACCCTGCCGAACTACCACGAACAGGACGGCGATCCGTCCTTCACCTCCACCCTCCTGATCCCGACCGAGCAGAAGCAGATGCTGCCGGATGTGTTGGAGGCGACCGGGATCCGCGCGCAGGTGGCCTGGTATCCGGCGACGCCCTTCACGATGACGCTAACCCCAGATGACACTGGCCATGCCGAGGTGACGAAGAACGGTGCCACCGCAACGCTCTCTCCCACCGAGGAGGGCTTCGACCTGGTGCTGTCCGGGCAGCAGGACGACCGCTTCATGTGGGCCATCGACGGCGATACGGATGCGGGCAGCATGATCTTTGCCGCCGATCGCGGGCCGGACTGGCTGACGCCGGCTGAAAGCCTTGCGCGCCGCATCGCCTCTCCTGATTACAGTGGCATCCGTGTGGCGATCCGGACGGAGGCGTCCTCGCCCACACTTTCGGTGCGGGTGAACCGTCACCCCGACACGCCTGCCGCCACGCGCGACATGATGTTCGAGACTGATAACGGACGGCGCACGGACCCTGACCGCACCCCCGACAAGGTGCTTCTGTTCAAGGGCAACCCGCCCCCCCGCCTGGAAGATGTCCGCCCGGAGGGGCTGGATGTCGCCGCGCTGCACTTCCGCATGGGCACCCTTCAGGCCGCCCGCTGCTCTGCCGATTTCGCGCTGCCGCAAACGGACGCGGTCTTTGCCGAGGCCACCCCGAATTCCAATGGCTACGGCGGCGCCCGCCTGCTTCAGATGCAGACGCCCGATGGCATCCGCACGCATTTCTATGAGCGCGGCACGCAGGACGTGACCCTTACCTGCGACGCCACCGTGACCTGGGAGGAAACCGAGGTGCAGCCTGATCCCGACCGCCCGTGGCAGGTCAACTTCGAGGCGCTGGATATCTCGCCCGAGCTGACCTACGCGCAGCTGATGGACCAGATCCGCTTCGTGGACGCCCATGGCGACGCGCTTGCGCTGGTCACGCCTAACGGGCGGGGCTTGGCGCTGACTGACAGGATCAATTGGGCGATCTTCCCGGATGGCACGCTGCGGGTCGCGGGCAAGCCCGTCCGCATCCTGCGCGCCGTCAGCCGCCCCGATCCCTTCACCCGCAGCTTCACGGTCACCTTCCCAGACCTTCCCGTGCCGGAGGAGGCGCCGCAATGATCCGCACCACGGCCATTCTTCTCTGCCTTGCGACGCCCGCCTTTGCCCAGGTCGCAGATGGCGTGCAGAAGGACTTCTACGACGACGGCACGCTTGCGCGGGAAATCACGCGCAGCGATGGCGAACTGGATGGCCCCTGGCGGCTTTACTACCCCTCCGGGCAGCTGGAAGTGGAGCAATTCTATGTCGCCGGCCGCATGGATGGGGTCGAGCGGAAGTTCCACGAAAACGGCCAGCTTGCCTCGGAAATCCACTGGACCAGGGGTGAGCGAGACGGCGCATTCGAAAACTATGACCGCGACGGCAACCTGACCATGCAGGGCGCTTATGCCATGGGGGCCCCTGTCGGGCCGCATATCGAGTTCTGGCCATCCGGAGAACGGCGTGCCCTGCGGAATTTCGACAATGGACGCGAGGTGGGCCTGTCGCAGCGCTGGTCGCGCGCCGGCGCGCTGACCCGCGAGGCCGAGTACAGCGATGAGGGCGACTTCATCCGCGAACGGCGCTGGAAGGAGGGGACGCTAATCTCGCTGCGCGAACCCGTGCAGGTCGATGGCCATGGCACCGGCGAGAAGCTGACGGAATACGAGGGGAATGTCACCGAAACCGACATCCGGGCCGAGGGCTATCGCCTGACCACCCGCCACCGGGGGGACGAGCTGATCGACCGGTCCGAGTTGATCGACGGGCAGATGCAGGGCCGCTACATCAGCACGGACCCGATCCGGGGCGACGTGACCCGCGTCACCTATGTCGACAACAAGCCCGACGGTCTGTTCACCCGGACATGGAACGGCAAGGTATTGGACCGGGGCATGTATGACCACGGCAAGCGCGTCGGCCAATGGCGGCGAGAGGAGACGAGCCCCTTCGTGGAGCTGGAAAACTACGACGCCAAGGGTCGGCTGGACGGCGAACAGCGCACCTTGGGCCTGGAGGGAAAGCTGCGGATGCGCGTGACCTATATCGCCGGAACGCTGGACGGGCCGTACGAATCCTTCGGCCCCGAAGGCGAGGTCCTGGAGCTGGGACAATACGACATGGGCCAGAAGACCGGCCCGTGGCAGGAGATCGCGCGAAACCTGGAGGATCTCCACTCCGGCAGCTACGTCGAGGACAAGCGCGACGGCCGCTGGACCATCACCAACGCAGAAGGCCATCCGACCAAAATCCTCCACTACGACATGGGAGAGGAAGACGGGCTGCACTACCTTTTCGCCCCCGATGGCGCGGTGGACGAGGTTCAGGCATGGCGCGACGGCGTCCGTGACGGCTACACCACCTATTATCAGGACGGGCGCCCGATCCTACGCGATCTGTGGCAGGACGGAACGCTGACGCGAACCGACCTGACGGTGGACACCCAATGACCTTCGTTCAGGCCCTTCGCACCTGCCTGCGCAAGTTTTTCCGCTTCGGCGGGCGGGCATCCCGCGCGGAATATTGGTTCTTCGTCCTCGCCTTCGTCGTGGCGAACTGGGTGGCGGGAACGCTGGATTACATGTTCTTCGACGGGCGGCACCCCTTTGGCGTGTTCGTTGCCTGCATTGTCTTTCTGCCCATCACATCCGCCGGATGGCGGCGGCTGCACGATATAAACCGGCGCGGCTGGTGGCTGCTGTTGCCGGGCATGGCTTCGCTGATCTTCCTGGTCGGCGCCTTCGTCATTCGCGGCCTGACCGCGCAACCGATGGCCGAGATCCCCAGCGTCAGCAACTCCATGGGCTGGCTCTATACCCTCATGCTGGGGTTTCCGCTGGTGTCGTTTGTCTCGACGATCTGGCTGATCATTCAGCTGGCGCGACGGGGCGACCCGCACGAAAACCGTTTCGGTCCAGTGCCCCAGAGCAGCGAAGGGGATAGCGAATGACATATGCACCGACGACTGGCGCCCGGACCTGCCGCGGCGCAGCTGCCGTTGTACAGGATGGGCCCGCGCCTGCTCTTTTGCGCCTGTTCCGCGTTCCGGCATGATCCCCGTCGCACAAGGGGGGCTGACCCTTCTGCTTGTCGGTTGGCAGGGGCTTGCGCTAATTGGCCTCCTCGCGATGGCCCTTGCGCATAAGGGTGGGCAACGCCGCCCGTTCTTCCGTCGCCACCCGTTTCTCTATGGCCTGCTCTGGCTGATCGTCGCGCCGGTGGTGGCCGCCTACCTTCTGCTGACGCTGGCAGGGATGGCGGCACTTCTCTGGATGTGGATCAGCGGTGATTTCGGCTGAACATGAAAGGATATCAAATGCGCTCACTCGTCTTGATTGCCCCCCTGCTCTGGGCCGGCCCGGCCCTGGCGGACCCAGTGACATTCCAGCCTAACCCGGACAGCACGCGCAGTTACAGCCTGTCCGTGGGAGACGAGGCGCGCCCGATGGCCTTCGACGGGCTCTATGGCCGTTACCTGGACACCTATCTGGACGTGACGGCGACGGAGGACGGGGTTCACACGATCCCCACGCGCGTCGAGCTGCGGGAAGATGGAGAATACGTCAGCTCTTCCGCGCCTGGTCAGTGGTCGGAGGCTCTGACATCCCTGCAACGGGCGGGGTATGACACGGTGATTGCTTCTGACGACACGCGCCGCACCGTCACCAGCGCCGCGCCCGATGTCGAACAGGGCGCCGGCGACAAGGCCACGCTACTCCGCGCCGCCCTGTCCGATCCCTTCGCCATCCCCGCTTTTCCGATCACGGTCCAGGCTGAGGAAGGCTGGTCCACGACCCTGCCGGACCTTGGCGGCTATCAGAACGTCGAGGTTCGCGTGACGTCGTTGACAGATACAGAGGTGCGCGTTGCCTTCGCCGGCGGTGTCGGGCCGGAGAAGGCCCCCGATGCCGATGATCCCCGCCCCTGGCGCACGCGCGGCCACCGCATCGCCGGGCTTGCCGTTCTGGACCGCGCCGACGGATGGGTCATCCGCCAGGTGGTCACGCGGGAGACAACGCTTACGCTCGACGGCAGCAAGCTGCCCTCCCGCCGCACGACCGTTCTGACGCCGCTTGTCGACGGAGAGCAAAGCTTCGCCCCGGAAGGCAGCCGGTGGCCCCGCGACATCGACAAGGTGATGGCCCCCGCGGATCTGCCCCCCGCGACCGCCGATCAGGTTTTTGCAGGCGAGCCGACCTTCGAATTCTTCGGCGCGCCTGCCCTGCTGGCCATCCCTGCCGACATGAGCAGCTTCATTCAGGCAGGCAGGATGACAATCAACGACCTGCGTCTGTTCGATGAGGCCGCAGAACCGGTCGATATCCGCACCCATATCGGCACCGTCTATGCCCAACAGGACTTCGGGTACCCAGACCGCCTGCGCTCCGCCGCCCTTGTCACGCCGAATAAAATCGGCCCCGTCATGCTGGACCAGATGTCCCGCATGACGGCCGAGGTCGCCTGGTATCCCTTCATGACGCAGATCTTCGACATGGTGGCGGACGAGGACGGGCGTGCCTCGGTCGACAGCAACGGTGTGCAGGCGGAACTGCATCCCGGGGATCAACCCGGCACCTACATCCTGCGCTACAGCGGGCAGACGCATGATCTGATCACCTGGTCGGTGCCGGAGGAGATTTCGGGCCAGGCCGCGCTTTTTGCCCATGATCGCGGACCCGACTGGCTGTCACCCGAAGAAAGCCAGGTCCGCATGTTCGCAGCAGAGCACCCCGAAGGGCAGACCCTGGTCCTGCACACCGAAAGCGCCCCAACGGCCATCCGCCTTCGGCTGGACCGGCCAGCCGAAACGCCCGAGGTGCGTAAGGAAATCACCTTCGCGCCCCGCGAGTACGGCCGCTAATCTGCCTGGAAGGTGCCCTTGCGCATGAAAATACGGCTCGCTCCGGAGGCCCGGAGCGGGCCGTTCGCGAAGACACGCGCGGCAATGGCGGTGCTATTTTTCCCGGCTGGTTCGCGGCCTTGAAACGATTTCGATGGTGCCGCCGGTCGCGAAGGCCTTCGTTTACAAGTTCCGACCTCGAACTATGTGGTGAGTATACCCAACCCGAGGATGTGCCTGGATGCCGCCGACCGTCGCAACCGATGATCAGATGCCCCCCGAAATCGACGAGCAACCGCGACTTCTCAGGTTTCTCAGCCTCCTGGCCGTTTTCGGCTGCGTGGCGCTCACATGCTCCATCCTGATCGCGGACTTCGTGGTTCCTGACCATGACTGGATCGCGGACACCATCAGCGACCTGGGAGCCGGGCGCTACGAATTCATCGTCGATATCGGGCTTTACACCTTTTCCGCCGCCTTGATCGGCCTCGCCTTGTCAGCAGCGCATGTCCACCTCGGCGCATGGGACTGGAGCGTCGGAATCATCGCCCTCATCGTCTTCGGGCTCCTGGTGTTTCTCATCGGGGCCCGCAACGAGTACGGCGACAATGACAGTGATGGCTGGGTAATCCACGAATATCTGGTTTATGGACTGGGCGTCGCGATGACCGTCGCCTGCTTCGCCTTGGCGCGCGGCGCGGCACGGGCCAGCCCGCGCTACCGCAGGATCCTGATCGCCACCGGCATCGTCTGGGTCGTCTCGGCGCCCGTCTTCTTTTTCCTGCCCACGGACATCGACGGCATTTACGAACGCTACCTCGGCGCTGTGTCCTTCGTGCTGATCCTGTCGCTCGCACACCTCTTCTACCAACGCTCCAAGCCGTAGACAGCCGAAGCCTGCAAAGCGGCGCGCGGCAGACGATGCTTTGGCGTCCTACGATCCAGACCCAGGCAAACTCCGCGCGGTTCAGCGCCTGTTGGGCCATGCGAAGATGGATAGCACGGTGCGCTATCTAGGCGTCGTTCTCTAAGATGCCCTTTCCATCGCAGAGGCGATTGAAGTTCGAACGGAAGGACCGCCATGACGACGGGCGGCCCAAATCAGGCAATTGTCTTAGACCATATTGTCCGAGCGCGGCGCAGATATAGCTGCTGTTGTCGCTGCCCGCAGAGAGTATAACCGGACAATAGGACCGCGATTGACCCGCTCAAACCTTCACTCAGGAAGACGGGCCTCAGGCACCCCTGCCCTGTTTGTTCTCCGCCCGCTCGCTTTAATCCTCGCATGCCACTGAAAGAGTATCGCTATCAACAGCCGCGGGCCAAATCCGGTCAGTTTGCCTGACCGGCGGTCGCCACCAATGCTCGGAGTCCGGCACGAAGTCCGCGCAGGCTCAAGGCAGGTGATACGTCGATCCACTCATCCAGCCGATGCATACCGCCGCCAGCCCCTCCGTGAGAGAATTTGACCGCCGGGATGCCGAGTGACATCGGGATATTGGCGTCGGTTGAGGAACAGGTCAGCTCAGGCTCGAAGCCTTCGGCACGGATCGCGGCGATGCTGGCCTGCACGATGGGTGCGGTTTCCGGCGTTGCGCCGGCGGGGCGGTCGCCGAGGGTGACCAGCTCTGCGGTGATCGCGCCGTGCTCGGTACCGCAGCGCGCATTTTCCCGGGTCACCGCGGCGTCGACCAGAGCGCGCAGCTGGGCGTCCAGTTGTGCGAGTTCCTCCATGCCTTCCGAGCGCAGATCGACACCCAGCGAGACCTCTTCGGGGATCGAGTTGATCGTCGTTCCGCCGGCGAGCGTACTGGCACAGAAGGTCGTGCGCGGAGTGACCGGCGCCGAGATGTCGCCCATTCCGGACAGGACCGTGCCAAGCGCGATCGCCGGGTTCGGACGCCCAAAATCGTTGAGGCTATGACCGCCGGGCCCGCGCAGAACAACGCGGTAGCGCCGCGAACCGATGGCGCGGATCGTGAGATCCTCGGTACGGATGTCGTCGAATGTGAAGAAGCCCGCAATCCGGTCCTTCCAACGACTTTCGGTGCAGAGATGACGAATGCCGCGCAGATCACCCAGCCCTTCCTCTCCCACGTCTCCAACAAAGAGGATGTCATGCCCGGTGTCCACGCCGCCCGCATTCATCGCGCGCAGGAAGGCCAGGATCGCGGCAAGGCCCCGCGCATCATCGGCGATGCCCGGCGCTCGCAGAAGGGTGCCTTCGCGCCGCACCGTCAGATCGGTGTCCGCGGTAAACACCGTATCCAGATGCGCCGCGGCGACGATCACCGGGCCGCCTTCGGCACCGGTCCCGCGTCGCAGTGCGATGACATTGCCGACAGCGTCGATCTCGGGCTCCAGACCCTCGGCCTGCAGCATTTCGGCAAACACTTGGGCGCGAGCTGCCTCGTCGAAGGTGGGTGCCGGAATCTGCACGAGCTTCACGATATCCTCGACGAAGCGTTCATGCGCTGCATCAAGCGAATCCAGTGCCGCCTGCAGGGGGGCACTTTCGGCGACGGGGCCGGCATCTTTCATGGGTCTTGGGCCTTTCTCAGGGAATTAGGTCAGGATCCGACGACATCCTTCAATGCCTTCGAAATCTTGGTCGTGATCCACAGGATCTGCGCCGGCTCTTCCGAGACGGAATAGACGGCATGATCCATGGTGCTGTCGAAATAGGAGCTGTCGCCCGTTTTCATATGGGCCGGCGCGTAATGTTCGGTGTGCAGCACGACCTCGCCCGACAGCACGTAGAAGAACTCTTCGCCTGCATGGTTCGCCATCCTGCGAAAGTCCTCGATGCTGCGCGCATGCAGGGTCGTGAGAAGGGGCACGAAGGCGCGGTGGGCAAGATCCGCGCATAGCAGCTCATACTCGTAGTTGCCGCTACGGTGCCGCGGACCGGTCCCGGCGTGGGTGATCGCCCGCCGCCCGGTGACGCTGGGAGGCGTTTCGGAATGGAACAGGGCGGTCAGATCAACCCCCAGCCCCGCAGCGAGCCGCGTGAGCGTGTCATAGGTCGGAGAGGTCTGACCGTTTTCGATCTTCGACAAGGTGGAGATCGACACCCCACTTCGCCCCCCGAGGTCCGAAAGGGTGATCCCCTGCTCCTGACGGAGGCTTTGCACCTTGCTGCCGATCGGCTCCTGCCGTGTCGAACCCTTCTTCTGAACGTTCGCCATGTTGCTGCTGCCCCTTTCCGGTCTCCATCGAGGACCCCGCCTCACCTCCCTGATCTCTAAAGTTTTCCAAAAGGAAAATCAAAACCTCATCCAATTGATAAGATTCGCGGGGTCAGCTGGCATTGCGCACACTAATTGGGCAAAAAATCGGGGAATTCCATCCATATTTTGTGCAAAAACACGAAACTCAGGAAAATCTTCGGCCATTTCGCGATATTTTTTTCCATTTCGAAAAATTCTCATGTTTCTTGAGCCGGAACTTTGGATCTGGAAAGGCGTAAGATGACCGCAAAGACTTACCGGATGGGGATCGACATCGGTGGCACCTTTACCGATTTCGTTCTCACGGACACACGGACCGGCGAGATTCAGCTCTACAAGCACCTGACCACCCCGGCCGATCCGTCCCTTGGCGCGCTGAAGGGCCTGTCAGAACTTCTGGAACGTGCTGGGCTTACGCATGCGGACCTTGCCGAGATCGTGCACGGTACCACGCTCGTCACCAACGCGGTGATCGAACGCAAGGGCGCGCCAGTGGGCATGATCACTACGAAGGGCTTCCGCGACATCCTAGAGATTGGCACCGAGCAGCGTTACGACATCTACGATCTCACGCTTGCCTTCCCGGAGCCGCTCGTGGCGCGTGCCTGGCGCCGTGAAGTCGCTGGCCGGATCACGGCGGACGGCAGCGAGCTGACCCCGCTCGACGAAGCGGCAGTGCTGAGCGAGGCCGCCGAACTGGTTGCCGCGGGCGCCAAGGCCATCGCCGTGGCCTTCATGCATGCCTACCGCAACCCCGCTCACGAACAGCGTGCTGCCGAGCTGATCCGGGCTGCGCACCCGGACATCTCTGTCTCGATCTCCTCTGATGTCGTCGCGGAGATCTCGGAATATCAGCGGTTCGTCACCACCTGCGCAAATGCCTACGTACAGCCGCTGATGAACCGTTACCTGCAGCGCTTTGAAAGCGAACTTGCCGCGCATGGTTTTGACGGCGACTTCCGCTTGATGTCCTCCGCCGGCGGGCTTGTGTCCTCGCGCACCGCGCGCGATCTGCCGATCCGCCTGCTGGAATCCGGCCCTGCCGGGGGCGCGCTTGCAACGGCATGGTTCGGACTCGCCGTGGGCAAGGAGAACGTGATTTCCTTTGACATGGGCGGCACCACCGCCAAGGCCTGCATGATCGAGAACGGCCGCGCGCATATCGCCTCGTTCCTCGAGGCCGGCAGAACACATCGCTTCAAGAACGGCTCTGGTCTGCCGATCAAGTCGCCCGTCGTTGACATGATCGAGATCGGCGCGGGCGGCGGGTCGATTGCCTCCATCGACGCGGTTGGCCTGATGCAGGTCGGCCCCCATTCCGCCGGCGCCGCTCCTGGCCCTGCCTGTTACGGTCAGGGCGGTGACCAGCCGACTGTGACCGATGCCTCCGTGGCCCTGGGTTATTACAACCCGGACAACTTCCTCGGCGGGCGCATGACGCTCGATAAGGCCGCCGCGGAAACCGCCATCGGCACGCTTGCCGGTCCGCTGGGCATCGGCACGATGGACGCGGCCTGGGGCATCCACCAGACCGTGGCCGAAAGCATGGCTTCAGCCGCCCAGATCCACCTTGTCGAAAAGGGCAAGGATCCGCGTGCCTATTCGATGATCGGCTTCGGCGGCGCGGGCCCGGCCTTCGCGGCAAAGGTCGCGCGCATCCTCGGCGTCAGCGAGGTGATCATTCCCCCCGCCTCCGGTGCGGCCTCGGCCTTCGGTTTCCTGACCGCGCCGCTTTCGGTGGACATGGTGCGCTCGCGCCCGATGGACCTTTCGGAGGCGCTCGCCTCAGGTGAGCTGTCGCAAGTGCTGGCCGACATGGCCTTTGATGCCAAAGCCGAGCTTGCCGCGTCTGGCGTGGCAGAACCCGACATGGTGGCCGAGCCCGCTGCCGACATGCGTATCCGCGGCCAGTTGCATGACATCACGGTACCGCTACCTCAGGGACCGTTAGGCACCGATGCGCTCGAGGCGATCCGCGCCGCCTTTGCCAACGCCTACTCGGAACGCTACACCCGCGTGCCGACCGACGCGCAGATCGAGATCCTATCGCTGCGCCTGCGCCTGCGCGGGCCGGAGCCGAAGATCACCATCACAATGGCCTCGGACGGTGTGAACTCCACCGCGGGCGCGGCGCTCAAGGGCACGCGTCAGACCTGGTTCGGCACTGAGTTCCTCGAGGCAAGCGTTTACGACCGCCGTGCCCTGACCCCCGCCGACGAGGTTGCAGGCCCGGCAATCGTCGAGGAGCCAGAGTCCACCACCATCATCCCGCCAGGCGACGTGGCAACGCAGGACGCCGCCGGCAACCTGATCATCAAGGTCGCCGCCTCGGCCCGCGCCGCGACGCGCATCACCACCCAGACCCCGCGCGACGAGGCGATCAAGTTGCTCGAGTCTGATCCGATCACGCTGGAAATCATGTGGTCGCGGCTTGTCACGGTCTCGGAAGAGATGTGGCATACGGTCTGCCGCACCGCCTTCTCGCTGATCATCTCCGAAAGCCAGGACTTCGGCTGCGCCATCTTGGACCCAAAGGGCGAGACCATCGCGCACTCGGCGCGTGTCATGCCAGTGTTCAACCTGACCCTGCCCTGGGCGGTGCGGCACATCCTCAAGACCTACCCGGTCGAGAGCATGAAGCCTGGCGACGTCTACATCACCAACGATCCGTGGGAATGCGCGGGTCACCTCTTTGACCTGGCCATCGTCACCCCGGTCTTTTCGAACGGCAAGGTCGTGGCGCTGATGGGCACGGTGGGTCACGTCGGTGACATCGGCGGCCTGCGAGACGGCCTCTCGGCGACACAGATCTTCGAAGAAGGCATGCAGATCCCACCGATGAAGCTGCTCCGCGAAGGCGCAGAGAATGAGGACCTGTTCCGCCTGATGGGCGAGAACATCCGCGACAGCGAACAGGTTCTGGGCGATGTCCGCTCGCTGATCACCGCCAACGAACGCGGCCAGCACCGGATCGAGGCCTTCCTGTCAGAGTACGGGCTCGAGGACCTCGAAGCCTTCTCCGAGGTGATCCAGTCCCGCTCCGAAGCGGCGATGCGCGCTGCGATCCGCGACCTGCCTGACGGTGTCTACACCTCGTCGATCAGCAACAACCCGATGGGCGAGGTGATGACTTTCCCGTTGGAACTGACCGTGACGGGCGACACTATCGCACTGGACTTCGACGGCGCGCCGCCGGCGGTGACCAAGGGCGGCATCAACTGCACGCTGTCCTACACCAGCGCACATGCCACCTACCCGCTCAAGTGCATGCTGACGCCGAACGTGCGTGGCAACGCGGGCTGCTACCGTCCCTTCACCGTTTCCGCACCGAAGGGGTCGATCCTGAACTGCGAGAAACCCTCGCCGGTCAGCCTGCGCACCCGCACCGGCTGGTATCTCGCACCGAACGTCTTCCGCGCCATGGAAGACACCGCGCCCGACCGTGTGCAGGCCTTCTCGGGCTTGCCGAGCCTGCTGTCATTCTATGGCCGCAATGACGAGGGCAAGATGTTCTATGAACTTCTGCTGCTCGGAGCAGGCCAGGGCGGTTCGGCCAAGCAGGACGGCAAGTCCCCGATCCTCTGGCCCACTTCGGCGGCCACCACGTCGCTCGAACTGATGGAAACCCGCATCCCCGTGCTGATCGAGGAAAAGAGTCTCATCCAGGACAGCGCAGGGGCCGGCGCGAACCGCGGTGGCCTTGGCGTCCGCGTCCGGGCGCGGCGTCTCACCGGCGACAGCCCGATGCAGGCGATGGTCGCGCCCGAGGGCGTGAACCTGCCGATGGAGGGTGCCTTCGGCGGCACCCCCGGACGCACCGCCCAGGGGCTGCTGCGCAACGCGCAGGGCGAAGTGATCCACAACGTCGGTACAGGCGGCATGGTCGATCTGAACGACACCGAAACCGTGGTCGAGCTGTGCCTTTCAGGCGGCTCCGGCTTCGGCAAGCCAGAGGACCGGCCGCTCGACGCGATCGAGCGCGACCTGTCGGAAGGCTACATCAGCGCCGAGGCCGCCGAGACGATCTACGGCCTATCCAAGCGCCGCACTTCGGCTGCCTGAGCCAAGGACCAGGCCCCGCGCGCGACGGCTTCCTGACGCGCGCCGGGCACTCGGCGGGTCCGCTCAGGCGGTCCCGCCTCGATAGAAAAAATGATATCCAACAGGAGTTTCCGTCATGAACCTCACCCGTCGCGCCCTGCTGGGCGGTGCAGCCGCAATCGCAGCTCTAGCGCATCTCACCCCCGCCGCCCTTGCCCAGGGCAGCAAGGTCATGGTGCTGGCCAGCGCCGTGGACATCCCCAACTTCGACCCGCACGTCGCAACCGGCTATGCGCCCGCTATGCTGTTCCGCAACGTTTATGATCCGCTGGTTCGCGTCTCCGGCAACCCGCCCGAGATCCAGCCGGGCCTCGCCTCGGAATGGGCCCTTTCGGACGACGGCCTCACCTACACCTTCACCCTCGATCCCGACGCCGTGTTCCACGACGGCTCGTCGGTCACCGCCGAGGACGTCGTCTGGTCGATCGAGCGCATCCTGAGACTTCAGCGCGGCAACGCCTGGATGATCGAAGGCATCGTCGAGCCAGGTGCGACCCGCGCGCTGGATGAGCGCACGGTCGAGTTCACCCTCACAAAGCCCTACGCGCCGTTCCTGCAGGTGATGATCTGGATGTTCATCGTCAACAAGGATGCGGTCGAGCCCCACCTCGCCGATGATGACGGCCAGGCCTGGCTGATGAGCAACATCGCGGGGTCGGGTCCGTTCACCATGGGCCGTTACCAGACCGGCAACCTGTACCAGCTAATGCGTGCCGAGAACGACTGGCACCCCGGCGGCGGCAACCTCGATGGCGCGATCTGGAAGATCACCCGGGAGACCTCGACCCAACGCCTGATGGTGGCGCGCGGCGAGGCGCATATGGCGATGGACCTCTCTGCCGAGGACATGAAGGCGCTCGATGGCACCGACGGTGTCGATCTGATCTACGAGACCGAGTACCGGACTTTCTCGATCAAGATGAACACGCAGGACGGCCCGCTGCAGGACGTGAACCTGCGCCGTGCCATCAGCTATGCCTACGATTACGACGCGATGCTGGCCGCCGCCGGCCCGGCCGAGCTGATGACCGGCCCGCTGCCCACCGGCATCCTTGGCTTCGATCCCGAGCTCGAGGTGCCGCGCCGCGACATTGAAAAGGCCCGCGAGTACCTGGCCAAGTCTGAATACGCCGAAGGCGGCTTCACGCTGACCGCGCGCTACGCCTCCGGTTACGAAAACATGCGCCGCTGGGCACTGATCCTGCTGGAATCGCTGAAAGAGCTGAACATCAGCCTCGACATCCAGCCGACCGCATGGCCGGACATCGTGTCCTCGGTGGCGCGGCCCGAAACGGCACCTGACTTCCATTTCATCTTCCAGACAGCGAACTACGCGGACCCTGACAACATCGCCTATGCAGCCTACCATTCGTCGCGCAATGGCACCTGGCAGAACCCGACCTACGGCAACCCCGAGGTCGACACGCTGATCGAACAGGCCCGCGGCGAGATCGACGCCGAAGCCCGTGCCGAGATCTACGGCGAATTCCAGCGCGCGGTCGTAGCCGATGCGCCGGATCTCTTCGGCGTGCTCGAAAAGCGAAAGCTGGCGCTGCGTGATAACGTCCGGAACTTCGTCTTCACGCCGGTCGCCGCTAATGCCGTGGAGCTGCTGCCGCTGTCTCTGGACTGATCCACACTGCCTGACGACACCGCCCCGGCCAAGACACGGCCGGGGCCTTTCTCACACTCCGAACCGGGGAGACCTCCATGCTTTGGTACGTGATCCGCCGCCTCCTGCTGATCATACCCACGCTGCTCGGCCTTTCGGTGATCGTCTTCGCGATCGCCCGTCTGTTGCCGGGTGATCCCGTGGGCCTGGCCGCCGGGCCGAATGCCACCCCCGAGGTCATCGCCTCGGTCGCTGCCGAATTCGGCTTGGACAAGCCCATCCCGGTCCAATATTGGAACTACCTCACAGGCCTGTTGCAGGGCGACTGGGGTGTCTCCCTGTTCTCGCGGCGTCCGGTCGCCGCCGACCTTGCCGAGTTCGTGCCCGCCACTCTGGAGCTGGTGATCGCGGCGCTGCTGATCGCCGTGATCGTTGGCATTCCGCTCGGCCTGCTCGCGGCGATCTGGCGCGACGGCATCTTCGACTATCTGACGCGCACTGTCTCGCTCGGGGCCATCGCCATGCCGCGGTTCTTCCTCGGTTTGCTGCTGCAGCTGGCCTTTGCCATGGCGTTGAACTGGCTGCCGCTGTCGGGACGCTTCCCCCTCATCGAGTTTCCGCCCGAACGGATAACCGGCTTCTACACCGTGGACGCAATCCTGATCGGCGACTGGCACGCGCTCGGCGTGGCGCTGCAACATCTCGCGCTGCCCGCGCTCGCGCTGTCGCTGTCGCCGCTGGCGACGATCCTGCGGATGATGCGCGCCTCGACCATCGAAGTGCTGCAGCAGGATTATATCCTGACTGAACGGGCCCTGGGGATCCCCTCTTGGATCATCCTGTTCAAATACACCCTGCGCAACGCGGTCTCGGCAACGCTGACGGTGATCGGACTGTACGTGTCCTGGCTGCTTGGCGGCACGGTGCTGGTCGAGACGATCTTCGATTGGCCGGGCATCGGTCTCTATTCCACGCAGGCCATCCTGGGCCAGGACTTCATGCCGGTCATCGGCGTAACGCTCGTGATCGCCATGATCTACCTCGTCACCTCTGTGATCGTCGACATTCTTCAGGCGGTCCTCAACCCGAAGGTGCGCCTGCAATGAGCCAGATCGACACGTCCCTTCCCCGGGCCGGCCTTGCCCGGTCCGCCCGCGCCGAGGCCCGCGCCCGCGCGATCTACCGCTTCCGCCAGAGCCTGCTTTCGGTGATCGGCCTCGCCATCGCGGTGATCCTGATTACCGTGGCGCTGCTGGCGCCCTGGCTGCTGCCCTACCCAGACGATGTGACCGGCGCGGTGAACCCGGCGGTGGCCTTCCAGCCACCCTCTGCCGCGCATTGGTTCGGCACCAATTCGGTCGGCCAAGACATCATGACGCTAGTGATCTACGGCAGCCGCATCTCGTTGCTTTCGGGGGTGACGGTGATCCTGCTGGCGCTGATTATCGGCGGCGCGCTCGGCGTCATCGCCGGCTGGGTCGGTGGCTGGATCGACGAGGTGATTATGCGCATCACCGATCTTCTGCTGACCATCCCCTCGCTGATCCTCGCCATGGCCGTCGCCGCGGCGCTTGGCACCGGCATCTGGAACATGATCATCGCGATCACCATCACCTGGTGGCCGACCTACGCACGGCTGGTGCGCGCCGAGGTCGCCGCCAAAAAACAAGAACAATTCGTCATCGCCTCGCGCGTGCTGGGGGTCGGACCGATGCGGCTGATCGGCCGCCACGTCCTGCCCAACATCGTTACGCCCGTGGTGGTGAAGGCCTCGCTCGACGTGGGTTTCGCGATCCTGCTGGTGGCCTCGCTCGGCTTCGTCGGCATCGGGGTCAAGCCGCCGACCCCGGAATGGGGCACGATGCTTGCCGAGGCGCGCAACTACATGCCGCAATACTGGTGGACGGCGATCTTCCCGGGCACCGCGATCTTCCTGGCCGTGCTGGCCTTCAACCTCCTGGGCGACGGTCTGCGCGACGTGCTCGACCCGCGCACCCGCCGCTGAGAGGAACGACCGCATGGCATTGCTGGACATCTCCGACCTTCACCTCTCGATGCGCAGCTTCGAGGGCGAGACCCCCATTCTCAAGGGCATCGACCTGACCGTCGAGCGGGGGCAGATCTGGGGCGTGGTGGGCGAAACCGGATCTGGAAAATCGCTGACCGGGCTGACCATCTCGCGCCTGCTTCCGAACACGACCGCGCGCTATACCGGCGGGCAGGTGCTGTTCGACGGGAAGGACGTGCTACGCGCCGGTGAGCGCGACATGCGCGCGCTGCGCGGCGGGCGGATCGGCATGATCTTCCAGGATCCGACGACCAACCTGAACCCGAGCTTCCGGATCGGCACCCAGATGGTGGATGCGGCACTGCACGCCGCCCGCGACAAGCCCGCCATTCTCGGCCTCACTGGGCGCGAGTCGCGCCGGGCCCGCCGACGCGCCGCCTGGCAGGCCAGCGTCGCGCTGCTCGAAAGCTTCGGCCTGCATGATGCCGAGGACCGCATGGCGCGTTTCCCCCACGAGTTCTCAGGGGGCATGCGCCAGCGCGTTCTGATTGCCATGGCGATGATCGGCCAGCCGGACCTGCTGATCGCGGACGAGCCGACGACAGCACTTGATGTCTCGGTGCAGTCGCAGATCCTTCGGCTGATCCACCGCCTGGTCGAGGAGCGGAACATCGGGGTGATGTTCATCACCCATAACCTTGGCGTGGTGGCGCAACTGTGCTCGCATGTGGCGGTCATGTATCGTGGCCGCATCGTCGAGCGCGGGCCCGTAAGCAAGGTGCTGAAGGCGCCCGAACACATCTACACCCGCGCTCTGATGGACGCGATCCCCACCGCGCGCGCCCAGATGGACACCCTGCGCGGCATCGATTGGCCACTGCGCGACCGCATCGAAGCTGAGATCGCCGCAACCGCAAAAGAGGTCACCGCATGAGTAAGCCACTTCTCAAGATCGAAGGCCTTGGCCATGTCTACGGTGCACGCCGCGGGCTATTCGGCACCTCACCCGCCTTCCGCGCCCTGACAGGCATCGACATCTCAGTCGCCCGCGGCGAGAGCTTCGGACTCGTCGGTGAGAGCGGGTCGGGCAAAACGACGCTGACCCGCAATATCCTTGGTCTCGAACGCCCCTCCGAGGGGCACGTCCTGTTCGACGGCCACCCGGTGATAGACCTCGGCCGCGGCGGCGAGCGCCGGCTGCGACGCCGAATGCAGATTGTCTTCCAGGATCCGCAGGCCTCGCTCGACCCTCGCATGACAATCCACGACACTATCGCCGAGGCGCTGGTGATCCACGGCCCTGACCTCGGGATCGCACGCAGCGGATACACCCGGCGTGTGCTCGACCTGCTCGAGGCCGTCGGCCTTGGCCGCGAACACCTCTATCGCCACCCACACGAATTCTCCGGCGGCCAGCGCCAGCGCATCAACATCGCCCGCGCGCTTGCGGTGGAGCCGGAACTGCTGATCCTCGACGAGCCGACGTCGGCGCTCGACGTGTCGGTGCAGGCGGATATTCTGAACCTCTTGCAACGACTTCAGAAAGAACTCGGGCTGACTTATTTCTTCATCAGTCATGACCTCGGCGTCATCCGCTACACCTGCGACCGCGTGGCGGTGATCGAGCGCGGCCGGATCGTCGAGCAGGGCCCTGTGGCCAAGATCTTCGACACCCCGTCACAGGACTATACACGCAAGCTCATGGACGCGATCCCGGATCCGGATCCGGACCTGTCGCCACTCCGTCGCCTGGCATGAGGCTGCAAGAAATCGAGGTCGCTGACCGAGGCATTGCCCGGCCGCAGCCATAAATTTCGGTTACTGGAAGAAACGTTGGAGTTGCGTCGCTCTCGCAAGGAATGAAGAGCTTATTCACGTGTAGGCTCAAACCCCGTGTTGAAATGGGGAATTTTGCCGCGACGGTGTTCCAGTTGGATGTCAGCTGCCGCTGTTGTGGTCAAAGGTCCTCGCGACCATGGCGAATGATCAGAGTATGCCCTCTGCGACGCATGTTCCAGGCGCAGCGTGGTCACAGGCAACAACACGACGGGCGGATAGACCTCATGCGCCGCGATGGCGGGGAAGGCCACGCCTAAGTGCGCATGCCAAGGTCAGGGACTTTTCGTGGGTCCTGCCGTGCGGCGCCGATGTCGACGGACGGGAAGCTAAGGTCTGTGAGCGGATGGCTTTCTTTGTGAAAGTGCCAGGCAAAACCGTAGATCCAGCTCCTCAAAACCTCTCTCTGTCCCGTCTGTGACATCACCCTTCGAAAGGTTTCCTGGCACTGACAGATCTATCGACGGCAAGCATTCGCCCTCCCCAGGATGGTTCGAGCCGAACATTTGCCTGGCTCCAAAGCTACCCCTCCTCCGGCGCACAATCTGCCGGCGTTGTCCCCGGCGGGAACCTTGCGCTGACGACGTCCTAGCCGGCGTCTCATGGCACCGAGAACCGGGTGGAGTAAGCAAGGCAGCACCCCCCCTGCCCCCGGCGAAAGACCGCCGGCAGACTGGCTCGGGATAACAAATGTTGTCGGAACATCGGGGCCCGCCCGCTGTTCTTATCACAGAGCTACCCCCCTTGAGGTGGCCCTCCTCACAAGGAACCAGACCATGTCACGACCCGATGGGCGCTGCGCCTTTCTCGGACTGATGGCGCTTGCCATACTGCTGCCGGCACTGGCTCTTCCGGTGGTCGCGCTGGCCATGCTGGCCCAGGTGATCCTCGGGGCGCTCAACCTGCATGCCGGGCTGGTCTCGAAGCGCCGGCGGCCCGAAGTGGCCTCGCGCGTCGGGGCACCACAGCGGCTGCATTTCTCCGTCCATCTGGCGACCCACGCCGAACCTCCCGCCGTTGTCGCGCGCAGCTTGCGCGCCTTTGCAACGCAGGTTGGCGCCCCGGAGTTCGAGGTCATCGTGCTGGACAACAACACCGCTGACCCTGCACTCTGGCGCCCGATAGAGGCACTCTGCACCTCTCTTGGTCCCGCCTTCCGATTCTACCATGAAGAGGGCGTTGCCGGCGCCAAGGCGGGCGCACTCAATATCGCTCTCGCGCGCACGCACCCCGCGGCCACCCACGTGGTCATCGTTGATGCGGATTACGAGGTCACGCCGGATTTCCTGGCCATCGCGGCGCAGGAGCTGCAGCGCGGCGGGGATGACTTCGTCCAGTTCCCGCAGGCCTACCACGGCGACGCGGGCCCCGCGCAGGGGCTCTCGCTTGAACTGGCGGACTATTTCCTGCGCCATGCACGCCAGGCGAACGTAGCGGGCGCGATGCTGCTGACCGGAACGCTCAGCGTCATCAGCCGCCCCGCGCTCGAGGCCGTCGGGGGATGGAGCTTCCGAACCATCACCGAGGATGCAGAGCTTGGCCTGCGCCTGCACCGGATGGGCTATCGCGGGCGGTTCGTGGACCGGATCGTCGGGCGCGGTCTGCTGCCCCTCGATCTGGGTGGCCTCAGCCTGCAACGCTATCGCTGGGCGGCCGGCAACATGGACACGGCCCGTGGCGTCTTCGGAGGGCTGCCGGCGCGCAGGACGCTGCAGGTCTTTGCGCAGCTCACCGCTTGGGCGAACCTCGCGCTGCCCTGTACCGCCACCTTGCTTGGCGGTGGCCTCGCGTTGTCGATGGGCCATCAGGTGGAGGCAAGCCGCCTTCTGGTCACGCTGTCGGGGATCGGCCTGGTTCTGGTTTACCTGTCGGTCTGCCTGCCCATGCTCATCGGCATGGCCCTGCGCGACCGCCCGCCGGTCAGGGCCTTCGCCGTGGCACTGGCGGCGCGGGCCGCAATGATCCTGCCATCAGCGCTTGGGACGGTTGACGCCCTCATGCGGCGCTCGGGCAGTTTCCGGCGGACCGCGAAAGATGTCGATCAGGCGTCCGATGCCGTGGGGCCGATGCTGCCCGCGCTGGCGCTCTGCGGCGCCGCCCTGCTCACCGTCCCGCATTTGCCTGCCGCCGCCGCGCTTGGCGCCGTTCTGGTGGCGCTGCCCTATCCGCTGGCGCTTGCCACGCGCCGCCGCCTGGTCGCCTACCGCTCTGCCCTTCACCCTGCATGAGGACCGCCCAATGACACCCAGCGTCACGATCATCATCCCGACTTACAATCGCGCCCCCATCCTGCCGCAGGCCATCGAGGCGGCCCTGGGACAGTCGCATCCCCAGACCACGGTGATGGTCGTCGATGACGGATCGCAGGACCAGACCGGGGCGGTCATCGCGCGCTACGCGGATCATCCCCGTTTCGTCGGCGTCAGCCTTGCCGGCAACGTGGGCACCGCACAGGCAAAGAACGTTGGCATCGCGCTCAGCACATCGGAGGCCATCACCTTCCACGATTCCGATGACCTGCCCCACCGCGACAAGGTCATGCGTCAGGCCCGCGTGCTTGGCAACGAAACCATCAGCGCGCACCCCTGCCTCAACTGGCGCCTGTCGGGCCGAGAGCCGGACACGCGCATCCAGGTCGGGGGCGTGCTGACCCATCATGAGCTCATCCTACCCGATGGCGAGCGGGTCGAGATCCGCCGCGCCCTCAGCCTTGTCGATGATTTCTTCCCGAACCTGCAGATGGCCGCCGGGGTGCCGGGGGACTGGACCCATGTGAATTCGGGCCTGTACCACCGGTCGGTCTTCGACCGGCTGGGCGGCTTCATGGACTGCATCGAGGAGGACCGCGAATTCCGCAACCGGCTGATCATGGCCGGAGAGGTGCTCTGGGTCATCCCGGAGATCCTGCTGACCAAGATCGAGACACCCGACAGCCTGACCCAGCTGGGGGCGACGGATTACGACAGCCCGCGCCGCATCGCGGATCGCAAGCGGGTCTGGGACGCCGTCGGCCACTGGTTCGCCACGCGCGAGGTCGATCCGGTGCCCATTGATCTGTCCGGCATCGCCATCCGGTCCTGCAGCAACCCGGCCCTCTGCGACCGCGCCGTGCTAAGCGGGATGAGCGCCCTTCGGGAGCAGGTGGCATGAGCGGCGGGATCACCTTTGTCGATGTGCTCGCCCCGCGTGCCTATAGCGGGATGCCGGGTGATCTGGCCGGCCTTGGCGGGACCGAAGCGACCCTGGTGCGCATCGCCGAAAGCCTGGCCCCCCGCCTCCGCGTCACCGTGCGCCAATCCGCGCGGCAGGGGCACGACAGGCTGTCGGGTCGCGTCCGCTACGCCGGGTTCGACGTGAGGCGCCCTTTGCCAGAAGCGCCGGCGACCATCGTCGTGGTCAATTCCTGGAAGGTCGCGCCCCGGTTGGCGCGGCTGCATCCCACGGCGCGCATCATCGTCTGGCAGCACGTCTTTCCCGGCCGTCACAACCGGGCGCTGGCCCCGGCCCTGCGCGAGGCCGGGGTAGAGGTGATATGCGTCTCCGCCGCCCATGCCGACTGGCTGCGCGCCTTCCTTGGCCCCGATGCACCGTGCATCGGCCATATCCACAACCCGATCGACGATGATCTTTTCCCCGACGACACCCCCCGCGATCCGAACCTGATGCTCTTCGCCTCCTCCCCCCACAAGGGGCTGGGCCAGGTCTTCCGGCGGTTCGAGGCGCTGAAGCACCGCGTCCCTTCCCTGCGCCTTGCCGTGGCGGATCCAGGATATCTGGCCTGGCCGGCCGGTCCGGTCCCCGCCGGGGTCATCCCGCTTGGGCGGCTCGAAAAGCCCCGGCTGGTCAGCTGGATGCGCCGGGCAATGTGCCTGTTCTATCCGCAGGACCAGTTTGCCGAGACCTTCGGGCTGGTCATTGCAGAAGCCAATGCCGTCGGCTGCCCGGCGCTTCTGCAGCGCGGCCTTGGCGCAAATGACGAGGTCGCCTCGGATCCCGGGCAATGCATCGACACCACCAACCCGGAGGCAATCGCCGCAAGGATCGCCGACTGGCGCAGCGCCATCGGGCACTGCCCCCTAGCCACCGCGCGGGCAGAGTTCCGGCTGTCCCAGGTGACAGCCCAATGGGCGGCGCTGCTGAATACCGATCTGGCCGCCTGGCCCCGCCGTCACGCAATGCAAGACTGAGCCTCAAAGGAATGACCATGAAAGACGACAGTGATATCCGCAAAGGCAACGGCGGCGAGACCCACCAGGTTGCCGATGATAGCCATGAGACCATGACGACGCAGGTCGGCATGCCGATCTCGGACGATCAGAACACGCTCAAGGTCGGACAGCGCGGGCCGCACCTGATCGAAGACCAGGTCTTCCGCGAGAAGATCTTTCACTTCGACCACGAGCGCATTCCGGAGCGGGTCGTGCACGCCCGGGGCTATGGCGCTCACGGCACCTTCGAACTGACCGAGGATCTGTCGGACCTCACCCGCGCCAAGTTGCTGACCGAGGTGGGCGAGAAGACGGATGTCTTCGTGCGCTTCTCCACCGTCGCCGGCAACAAGGGCTCACCCGACCTTGCCCGGGACGTGCGCGGCTTCGCGGTGAAGTTCTATACCAAGGAAGGCAACTGGGACCTCGTCGGCAACAACATCCCCGTCTTCTTCATCCAGGATGCGATGAAGTTCCCGGACCTGATCCATGCGGCAAAGCAGGAGCCCGACCGCGGGTTCCCGCAGGCACAGACGGCGCATGATAACTTCTGGGACTTCATCTCGCTCATGCCGGAAGCCATGCACATGGCGCTCTGGATTATGTCGGACCGGACCATCCCGCGCGCCTTCCGCTTCATGGAAGGGTTTGGCGTGCATACCTTCCGGCTGGTGAACGCGGAGGGCAAGTCGAGCTTCGTCAAGTTCCACTGGAAGCCCCGCCTGGGCATGCAATCCGTTCTCTGGGACGAGGCGGTCAAGATCAACGGCGCGGACCCCGATTTCCACCGCCGGGACCTTTGGGACGCGATCCAGAAAGGCGATTATCCCCAATGGGATCTGGGTCTTCAGGTCTTTGACGAGGATTTCGCCGACAGCTTCGATTTCGACGTGTTGGACGCCACCAAGCTGATCCCAGAGGAAGTCGTGCCGGTGCGCCGTGTCGGCACGCTGACGCTGAACCGCATGGTCGACAACTTCTTTGCCGAGACCGAGCAGGTCGCCTTTCAGACCGGCAACATCGTGCCCGGCATCGACCATTCCAACGACCCGCTGCTTCAGGGGCGGAATTTCTCGTACCTCGACACGCAGCTGAAGCGGCTGGGCGGGCCGAACTTCAACCACATCCCGATCAACGCGCCGAAATGCCCCTTTGCCCACCTGCAACAGGACGGCCACATGGCGATGCACAACCCCAAGGGCCGGGCCAACTATGAGCCCAACAGCCATGGCGAGGGCCCGCGCGAGGACCCGGAGCGCGGCTTCACCTCCTACCCGGCCGAGGAAGCTGGGCCGAAGCAGCGCATCCGCTCCGACACCTTTGCCGACCATTACAGCCAGGCGCGGCAATTCTACCGCAGCCAGACCGATGTCGAAAAAGGGCATATCGCCGACGCCTTCGTCTTCGAGCTCTCCAAGGTGGAACGCCTGTCGATCCGCCAGCGCATGGTCGGCCACCTGATGGTCGTCGACGAGGAGCTTGCCAAGACGGTCGCCGATGGTTTGGGCCTGACGGAGATGCCTAGCGCGGCCACCCCCGCGCGCGACGTGATCCAGACCGATGCCTCGCCCGCGCTCAGCATGCTGGCCAACGCACCGGACAGCTTTTCGGGTCGCAAGCTGGGCGTGCTGGTGACCGACGGGATCGACGGCGGCGCCTTCGAGGCGCTGAAATCGGCCGCCGAAAGCGCCGGCGCGCAGATCACCGTGATCGCAGAGAAGGTCGGCGGCGTGACCACCGCGCGCGGCAAGACCATCGCCGCGGATGAAAAGCTGGATGGCGCGCCGTCGGTCCTGTTCGACGCAGTGGCCATCCTCGCCTCTGAAGATGGCGCGGCCAAGCTGGCGGCGATGCACGGCGCGCGCGCATTCCTTGCCGATGCCTTTGCGCACATGAAGTTCATCGCCCTGACGGCAGAGGCAAAATCCGCCTTCTGGTCAGCCGCGGTGCCGGACAAGGCCGATGACGGCGTCTTCATCCTTGACGGCAACCCGGAGGACTTCCTCACCGCCTGCAAGGCGCTGCGGTTCTGGGAGCGGGCGGCGTGAGCCGCCCCCCTCTTGCCGCGCGCAGCCGCGCGTTCGGCCCGGACTCGCCCTGGCCCGCCGCGATCACGATCCCGGCGCGAAACGAGGCCGAGCGGATCCTGTTCTGCCTCGAGGCGGCGCGCCTGTCCTTGCGGGATCGCGGTGGGATCGTCCTGGTCGTCAATGGGTCCACAGACGCGACCTTTGCCCGTGCCAAGGACTGGTTCACGACCACACGCACGGCGGGGCTGCTGATGGACCTGGCCGACACCCCTCCGGGGGGTGTTGGCGCGGTGCGGCGGCAGGCCGTCGCCGCTGCGACCCCTCGGCTTGCGCCCCAGGGCGTGGTGCTCACAACCGATGCCGACAGCCGCGTGTGTCCCGACTGGCTTGACGCCAACCTGTCAGAGCTGAGCCAGGCCGACCTGATCTGCGGCACCGTCCTGCCGGATGCCCAGGAGTTCGCACAATTGCCCCGGATCATCTCTCAGCGCGGCGCGGCAGAGGGCGAGTACGTCGCGCTGACCCTCGCGCTTCGTGCCCTGATCGACCCTTTGGAGCATGACCTCGCCCCCTGTGGGCTGGGGGCTGCGGGCGCCAGCCTTGCCTTCCGGATGCCGCTTTATCTAGATACCGGCGGCATCCCGGCGCTGCCCCGAAACGAGGACCGCGCCTTTGCCGCGATCGCAGAGGACCGTGGCTGGCGGGTCAGGCACAGCGAGAAGGTGCGCGTCTCGACCTCCTGTCGTCTGGACGGTCGCGCGCCGGGCGGCATGGCCGAGGCCCTGGCGCAGCGCATTTCCGATCCCGATCCGCTGGTGGACAGCGCGCTCGAACCTGCCGACCGAACCCTGCAGCGCTCGCACCTGCGGCGCGCAAGGCGAGAGGACCTGGCCCGGTTCGGCCCGGGCTCGCTGCAGGTCGCGCAGATCGACAGGCAACTGGCCGGACTTGCACGCATCCCAATGCGGCTCTCGGACGTGGAGCGCGAATTGCCCCTTCTGGCGGCGGCCGTCTGCGCCTCCCGGGCGGCCAAGGAAAGGCTGACAGCATGAAAGACGCCCCCGCAACAGCCCTGCGCCCGCAGAGCGAAGCCGATGCACTCAAGGCCATCGCGGAGGCTGCGCTGAAGGCCGATGCAGGCGGCTGCAATCTCTCGGGCGATATGCGCCAGCTGGCATCGTCCGGCATCCTCGCCCGTCTCTGCGCCTTCGAGGGTGGTGTGCAACAGGCACGCGCGCAGGCCACCTTGCTGCGTCGGATCGGCCGCGCCAGCCTCTCGGTCGGGCGGCTGGCGGAGGGGCATATGAACGCCCTCAAGCTCATCACCCTCTACGGTACGCCCGATCAGCTGCGGCGCCACACCGCCTCTGCACGAAACGGCGCGATCTTCGGCGTTTGGGGCGCTGACGCCGACCAGCCGGTGACCGTAGTGACAGAACTCGATGGCCGTCTGCGGCTGGCCGGGGGCAAGCGCTTTGCCTCGGGGCTCGGGACCGTCACCCATGCCGTGGTGACGGCGCAGCATGTCGACGGCCTGCGTCTTGCCATCGCAGAGGTGCGCCACCCAGGGCGGGCAGATGCCGCTGCCTGGGACACCTCCGGCATGCGGGCGACGGCCTCGGGCAGCTACGATTTCAACGGTGTCACGGCAGAGGCGCTTGGCGCTGCGGATGTTTACCTGCAAGAGCCGCATTTCCAGGGCGGTGTCTGGCGCTACGCCGCCGTGCAGACCGGCGGGCTAGAGGCCCTGGCCGAAGAGGTGCGCCGCGCCGTCAGCGCAACGAACGCGCCGGGAGAGGCTCAATTGCACCGTCTGGCCCGCATCGCCAGCCTGGCCCATCGCGCCCGCCTGATGGTCGAGGATGCCGCGGCCCGGGTCGAGGCCCCCGGCGCGGGGCCAAAGGCAGTCGCGCTCAGCCTGGCCGCGCGGGAGGAGGTCGAGGTAGCCTGCCTTGAAGGGATCGCCCTGGCGGACCGGGCCCTTGGCACCCGGTCCTTCGTCAAGGGCCAGCGGGCAGAGCTGGTGCGCCGGGACCTGGGGCTGTTCCTCCGGCAGGCTGACCTGGACGGCAAGCTGCGCCACGTCGGCTTGGCCCTATGCGCATCCAAGGCCCCGATCGGAGAGGTCTGGGCAGGATGATGACGTTCACCGGGATTGTCACACAGGCCCAAAGCGCCCCCCTTGCCCAGCTTGCAGAGCTGACCGGACCCGGCGCCGTGCTCGTTCTGGCGCCCCACCCCGATGATGAATCCCTTGCCATGGGCGGGGCCATCGCCGCCGCCTCTGCGGCCGGTCACCGCGTTCACGTGGCGGTCGTCACGGACGGGGCCTTGTCCCACCCCGGGTCCAGGGCCTATCCCGCCGCCGCCCTCTCCGCCCTGCGCAAGGCAGAGGTCGAGCTGGCCATCGACATCCTCACCCAGGGGCGCGAGACGCCGATCTGGCTGGGCTATCCGGACCAAGGCGCGCCGGATGACCCCGGCGCCTTTAGCGACGTCGAAACGCGGCTGCGGTGTCATCTTGGGGGCGTCACGGCGATCTGGACCACCTGGAACGGCGATCCGCACAGCGACCACCAGAAGGTATGGCGCCTTGCCCGCTGGATGGCGGAGCCGCTGGACTGCGGCATGTTCGCGTGCCCGGTCTGGGGGCGGGTGCAATCCCCCGTGGCGGGGGCCTCAAGCGCCGGCCTCAGGCGTTTTCAAACGACAGCCTACCGTGAGGTGAAGGCGCGCGCCGTTGCCGCCCATGCCTCCCAGATGACCGGCCTCATCACCGATGACCCGGAGGGTTTCCGCATGCCGCAGGACCTCGCCGCGCATTTTGTTGCGGCGGATGAGATCTTCATTCCATCATGAGCCGCGATGCCGCCTCCTTCGACCGTCTCTACCGTGAAGCCGGCGATCCCTGGAACTATGAGACCAGCGCCTATGAGGCAGAGAAATACGCCCGCTGCCTCGCCCTGCTGCCGCCGCGCCGCTTCCCGCGCGCGCTGGAGGTCGGCTGCTCCATCGGGGTGATGAGCGAAACACTCGCGCGCCACTGTGACAGCCTGCTCGGGCTCGACTTCGCCCCCACCGCCATCGACCGCGCCAAAACACGCGGCATCCCGAACGCCCGGTTCGAGGTGGCCGCGGTCCCGCAAGACTGGCCAGAGGGGCAATGGGATCTGATCGTGCTGTCCGAAGTGCTCTACTATCTCTCCGCCACCGGGTTGGAGGACGTCCTGCGCCTGATTGTCGACAGCCTTGCACCGGATGGCGTGTGTCTTGTCGCCGGCTACCTCGGCCCGACCGAAACAACGCTGACCGCGCGCGACGTAGAGGCCCTTCTGCTGGCCGCGCTTTCGGCCGACCGACCGAAGCATGACATCCGCCGCGATGCCGCGCCCACCTGGATCGCAGCGGCCTTCGTCTGCGGCGGCGCTCAGTCTTCAGGTGGGTAGAGGTAGGAGGGGTCGAAATGCGCCAGCTGATGCAAAAGCGCCCTGTCGTGGATCTCGGCATGTCCGTCCCGGATCGTGCAGGCGCCGCTCTCGCGAAGCTCGCGGCAGACGCGGCTGACATGCACCGGGGAAAGCCCGGCGATCTCTGCCAGATCGGTCTGAAGAAGCGGCAAGGAAAGCCGGTCGACCCTGATCTCTCCCGCTTCCTGAAGCCGCTGATCCATCTCGCTCACGAAATCTGCCACCGACGCCAGGGCGCGCAACCGGCTGGACCGGAAAATCCAGTGCCTATGGATCGCGGCATCGATCATGGTCAAGCGCCAGAGTTGCCGGGCATGGTGAGAGGACCGTTCCATGATCCGGTCCAGCGCCGCGTGGGGAAAGAGCGCCACCCGCGCCTCCGTCAGGGCGCCGATATCGTGGTCCAGACGTTTCAGCGGCAAGGCGTGCAGATCGACGAAATCCCCCGGCACGCTGATGGAAACGATCGCGCTCTGCGGCTCGCTCTTTTGTCCGTTGCGGACATAGCGCGCCATCAGCCCGTCAAGCAGCAGCGCGCTGACGTCCAGCTTTTCGCCCGCTTTCGAGAGCATTTCGCGTGAGTCCAGCTGCCGCACCTCGGAACAGGCCGCCCGCAACAGTTGCCAAAGCTCAGGATCCAACCGGCGCACGACCCCGCGCCGATCCTGTTCCGTCAAGGCGCTCTCATCGGCTTTCGAGACTGCCGTCACGCTCGACAGTCCCGGCCTGCCAAACCATTCGCCTTTCATTCATCGCCTCCTGCGGGCACGTCGATCCATCAAGCAACCTATGGCCAGAAATGGCTTCGTGCTGAAATTCTGGTGAAATCCTTAAATTTAAACGCGCCTGTGCCCGCAGTGTTCCCTCTCGGGTCGGACAAGCCGGAGTCGAGAGGCACTTCTTGCTCGCAGCATTGAGCAGGACAGGCCGTGAAAAGCGCACGCAACGGCGCCAGGATCGCAACCTTTTGCGGAAGGGCGTCAGGCGCCTGCTTGCTGTTTCGCTCAAGCAGAGCAGACGGCCTCTACCTGCCCTTTACGGACCCAAAGGCCTGACGCCTGGCACCGCCAAGTAGCCCGGCTCCGGCCAACCACGTCACAGGCTGGTGCATATCCTGATGATCGAGGCCCGACGAAAGCTTTGGAAAAGCCTCTTTATCAAGCCTCGCAAAGGCTCATCGTTGATGAGCGATGCCGCCCGAGATTCTTGGAAGCAACCTTTTCAACCTACCGCGCATACCGGGTTGGACATCACGAACGTGATGTGCGGGAAGGTTGATCAAATGCGCGTAGTGAAGGAACTCGACAAGACGCTTTGCCGGGGCAAGCGTAATGTCAGACGGCGCGCCTGCGCTCTTGGCCCAGCTGTCCCAGCAACAGGTTTGCTCAGTCGTGTACCCCATCGCCCAGCCGTCGAAATACCGGGTATCGACCGGCCCATCGCAGACGACCCTGATGTTCCTGTGCCGGCTGTCCTGAAGGATATTCGCCTTCACAAGCTCCACCGCTTCCGTCGGCCCCTCTACGTACTGGGTGAAGGTGCCGCCTTGCCGATGCAACGTCCCGCTGATGCCCAGAGGCCCGTTGAAAGCTCGCGCCATGGTGTAAATGGACCGATCTCGATCCTGCGGCACCATTGCCTGGCTGTGGTAGAGAAAAGCGGAATACACGGCGTGCCCCTACAAGACGAATTTTCACGAAACTACAAGCGTTTACTTGCTAAATGCCTTGGGCCAAAATCGGCCACCCAGGGCTGCATAGCGCGTTCTGCTATGCCCTTGGCGCTTCGTGGAAAGAATCAAGGACACGTAAGAAATCTCACACATCCTTGCGATTCAGTAAATATTAAAACGTGTTCGTATCGTGCCACTAACGCTGCGGAATCACTGCGCGCACAGAGCGTCGCGCCTGCCGGACGAAGAGGGCCGGCAGCTCGGACTGGACGACCGGATCACTCCGCGCCCGCAGTGAAGATGCCGTCAACCGTCGGTAGAGCGTGTGACGGCCTCCCAGTCATCGATCTCGCCCAGCATCGCCGTCAGCCGCCTGCGCACCAAGTCAAGCGCGTCGCTGCCCAGCAGCAACTGCGGCGGCGGCGTGTCCGACATGACAAGTTCCAGCACCGCCTCGGCCAGCCTGTCAGGGTCGCCAAGCTGGGCCCCATGCTTTTGCTGCCGTGCCGCGCGGATCGGGTCGAAGAGGCTGTCGTAATCGGCAATCGAACGCTCCGTGCGGACCATGGACCGGCCTGCCCAATCCGTGCGGAAGGAGCCCGGGCAAAGCGCCGTGACATACACGCCGAAAGGCGCCATCTCGGCCCGCATGACCTCGGAAATGCCCTGCAACGCGAACTTGCTGCCGCAGTAATAGGCAATCCCCGGCATGGTGATCAGCCCGCCCATCGACGTCACGTTCAGAATGAAGCCAGACCTGCGCTGGCGGAACCGGGGCAGAAAGGCCTTGGCCACCGCCACGGCGCCAAAGACATTTACGTCGAACTGGCGCCGCATCTCGGACAGGGGCGATTCCTCAAGCACCCCCTCATGCCCGTAGCCCGCATTGTTCACCAGCACATCGACCGGGCCGAAATCTTCCTCGGCCTGCGCGATAATCTGCGCGAGATTGTCGAAATCGGTGACATCGCAAAGCACCGGATGCGCCCCCGGAAGGCGGTCGTGCAACACGTCGCGCGCCGTGTCGGAGCGCACCGTGCCGATCACCGCATGACCCGCCGCCAGGGCAGCCTTGGCGATGGAGAAACCGAAACCAGAATTGGCGCCGGTAATGAAAAAGGTCTTGCCTGCCATGAAGAGGCCTCACTTGCTTGTTTCCACGGATTGACAGATAGTCTTGAGCCAGCCCGTCAGATACGGCGGATCCTCTGTCATTATTGTCCGATCCTATGAATTCCCCCGTGATCCCTGATGATCTGATCTTGCAGGCGGGCCTGCTTGCGCCGCGCGCGGGCTACAACCTGACCGCCCTGCCCGGCCTGCGGATCCTGCGTTCCGAAACCGTGCTTGAGGACGTGCCGGTGCTCTACCGGCCGGGTGCGGTCTTCGTGCTGCAGGGGGCCAAGCAAGGTTTCCTGGATGGGCAGGTGTATCGCTATGATGCCGATCACTATCTTGCCGTGTCCGTCCCGGTGCCGTTCCGCATGGGCTCTCTGGCCGATCCCGCACGGCCTCTGCTGGCGATGTATCTTGAGTTCGACCTGAAACTCGCGGCAGAGATCGCCTTGGCGCTGGACACTTTGGAAGGCCCGGTGCCGACGCAGGCCCGCAGCCTCGTTTCAAGCCCGCTGGACCCACGGATGCGCAGTCTGCTTGGCCGGGTCCTGGGCACGCTGGGCGATCCGCGGGAAAGCGAGATTCTTGGCCCGGGTCTGCTGCGGGAGCTGCATTACCGCGTGCTCGTCGGCCCGCAGGGCGGCGCGCTGCGGGCGGCGCTACGCCACCAGGGCCCAGCCGGACGCATCGTGGAAAGCCTGGCGCGCATCCGGGAAAGCTATGCCGCCCGCCTCTCTGTGCCCGATCTGGCAGCCGCGGCGGGGATGAGCGTTCCGTCTTACCATGCGCATTTCAAGCAGCTGACGGGAACCTCGCCCATCGGCTACATCAAGGCGATGCGCCTGCACGAGGCGCGGCTGATGATCGCGCGCAACCAGGGCTCGGTCGCCAGCGTCGCGGCCCAGGTCGGCTATACGAGCGCCTCCCAGTTCAGCCGGGACTTTCGCCGGCACTTCGGCCGCAGCGCGACCGAAGAGATCCGCTGGATGCAGGATCACCTGGGCGAGGTGACGTGACCGCCCGCGCGCTCCCTGCGGCTTGATCTGACATCGCCCAGGCAAGCCTGCCCTTGTCCTGGCCCTCATGAATGCCGGCTCAGTGCACATGGCGGCCATTCCCGTGCCCACGCCAAATGCCTGCAATGAAAGTTTGACCGGCCCGGCGCGATGGCACTAGCCTTCCCTTGCAAATGGAGGGAACGCGACGATGCCCATGGAAGCCTATTTGATCTACCTGGCAGCGGTCGCCGTGTTTTTCGCAACACCCCCTGACACCAGCCAGCTTCTGATCATCTCGAATAGCGTCAGGTATGGGCTAAGGCGTAGCGCCTATACGATCGCCGGCGATCTGGCCGCGAACAGCCTGCAAATGACGGCGGCAGCCTTTGGACTGGCCGCAATCATCGCGACCTCGGCGACTGCCTTTATCTGGATCAAATGGCTCGGGGTGGCCTATCTGGTCTGGATCGGAATCCAGCTAATTCTCTCGAAAGATCAGGGGGATGACGTCACCGCGAATACCTCGGGCCAATCGTTTCGATTGTTCCGACAGGGGTTCGTAACATCCATGGCGAACCCCTTTGCGGTCGTGTTTTTCGGGGCTCTCTTTCCGCAGTTCATCGACCCGACAACGCCAGTCCTGCCGCAACTGGTCATCCTCGGCGTCACGTACCTGGTGGTGGATGGCGCCATTCTACTGCTTTGGGGCTGGCTGGGTGTTCGCGCGGCCACGGCCCTCAAGCGGTTTTCCTTCGGCTTGGTGAACAAACTCTGCGGCGCGCTCATGATTGCCGCAGCCGCGTTGCTGGCAAGCAAGGATGTTCAGCCACAAAGATAGCTTTGCGGGCATTGAAGCTTTGGTCACTCAGAGCTCATGTTGAGGCTAGCGCCCCACAGAGCGAGAAAGTCGCCGTCTTGCTTCGCGCCCAATGTGCGGAAGCGCGCACTCGGGCCAAAGCCACACATCATCCCTGCGATGCATAAGCCCCTAAGAGGGTGCGCATGAGGCCCGCCAAAAGCTGCAATCTTTTGCGACACGAACAGTAAGTGATTGATTTTATGGTGCACCCGATAGGATTCGAACCTATGGCCTCTGCCTTCGGAGGGCAGCGCTCTATCCAGCTGAGCTACGGGTGCCTGTGGGTCCCGCTTATGGCCTGAGGTCGGGACAAGGGCAAGGGGCTAAGACCCGCCCCTCGCAAAAATTTTCACGCGGTTTGCGCGGCGTCAGGCAGGCTTGCGGCCCTGGGCCAGCATGGTCATCTCCGGGATCATCACCCGGATGCCGGTGTCGGCGAAGCCGGCGGAGTCCAGCGCGCCGGTCAGCCAGCCCGCATCCAGCGAGCGCGCCTCGGGCGTGAAGGCCGTGTGCTGCAATTGCCAGAGCGCGGCCAGCGACGGCCCGGTGCGCTCCGTCTCGACCACGAAATCGTGGATCAGGATCAGCCCGCCGGGGTTCAGCACCTCCATCGCCTTGGCGATCAGCCCGTCGTGGGTCGCGCCCGGCACGCCGGAAAACAGGTAGGACATCAACACGATATCCTGACCGCCGGGCCAGTCGGCCTCAAGCGCGTTGCCCTCCTGGTAGGTGATGCGGTCGCTCAGCCCCGCGTCCTCCACGTAGCTGCGCCCCAGGGCGGCCACATTGGGGAATTCCAGCACGGTGGCGGTCAGGTCCGGGAACTTCTGGCACAGGGTGATGTCGAAGGCCGCCGTGCCCCCGCCAACGTCCAGCAGCTTCTTGCCGCCAGACAGGTCCAGCGCCTTGGCCAGCTGGCGCGCCGGGCCAAGCGACCCCGCGTGCTGGCTTTCCGAATAAAGTCGCGCCTCTTCCGGATCAGAGAACCAATCGGCGTAGGACTTGGTCGCTTCCGCGTCCATCTGGCCGGTCAGCGCGCCCTCGATCTGGTCCAGCAGCGGATACATCTGCTTGCCCACCTGCAGGCGCAGGTAATCGCCGAAATCATACTTGGCCCCGCGCACCAGGAAGGCCTGCGACGCCGGAGAGTTCGAAAACACGCCCCCCTCGACAGAGACCAGCCCAAGGCCCGCCAGCGCCGTCAGCAGCGTCATGGCGCGATCTTCGTGGATGCCGGCCTTGTCGGCCAGCGTGGCGGCGGTCATCGGCTCTTCGGCCAACAGGGAAAAGACTTTCAGTTCCAAGGCGGCAAACAGCGCCTTGGACCCCATGAATCCGAATGCGATCTGAGAAATTTCGTCAGCTTCGGTCAGCAGGGCCATGGAAGTCTCCTAGGATTGTTTCACTGCCCTCAGCGTAGCGGCCCTGCCCCGAAATGAAAGCCGGAGGCCGGAAAACGACCTGATTAATGTCGCCCCTGCACATAAGAAGGGCCTCTCCCGCTGGGGAAAGGCCCTTTTGTCTTCAGTTGATCGCGGAACGGTCGCTGAACGCTTGAAACCGACCCGCCCCCTCAAGGGTCAGGCGAACAGATCATGCGCCAGCTCCAGCGCCTCGACCAGTTTGTCGACTTCTTCTTCGGTATTGTACATCGCGAAGCTGGCCCGGCAGCTGGCGGTGATGCCCAGGGTCTCCATCAGCGGCCCGGCGCAATGATGCCCGGCGCGCACCGCCACCCCCTTCTTGTCGAGGATGGTCGAGATGTCATGGGCATGGGCCGCCCCGTCCAGCGTGAAAGAGAAGATCCCCCCCTTGCCCGGCGCCTGCCCCTGGATGTTCAGCCAGTTGAGCCCGTGCAGCTTTTCGGTGGCATAGGCGGTCAGGGCCTTTTCATGCGCCGCGACGTTCTCCATGCCGATGTCCATCAGGTAGTCCAGCGCCACGCCCAGGCCGATGGTCTGGACGATGCCGGGGGTGCCGGCCTCGAACTTCATCGGGGCATCGGCATAGGTCACCTCGTCCCGGTGGACCTCCCGGATCATGTCGCCGCCGCCCATGAAGGGGCGCATCTCGGCCAGGCGCTCGGCCCGGCAATAGATCGCGCCAGAGCCGGAGGGGCCGTAAAGCTTGTGCCCGGTGATCGGGTAGAAATCGCAGCCGATGTCCTGCACGTCCACCGGCATGTGCACCGCCCCTTGCGAGCCATCGACCAGCGTGGCGATGCCGCGGGCGCGTGCCGCGGCACAGATCGCCTTCACGTCGACCACGGTGCCCAGCACGTTGGACATATGGGTGACGGCCACCAGCTTCGTTTTCGGGCCCATGGCCGCGATGACCTTTTCGGGGTCCAGGCTGCCATCGGGCTCCATCTCGACCCATTTCAGCACCACGCCCTGGCGTTCGCGCAGGAAGTGCCAGGGCACGATATTGGCATGGTGTTCCATGACCGACAGGACGATCTCATCCCCGGCTTCCAGCTTCGGCATGGCCCAGGAATAGGCCACCATGTTGATGCCTTCCGTGGTGCCGGAGTTCAGGATGATCTCATCCTCGCTGCCCGCGTTCAGGAAGCGCGCGACCTTGCCGCGTACGGATTCATACTTGTCCGTCGCCAGGTTGGACAGGAAGTGCAGCCCGCGGTGGACGTTGGAATATTCCTCTGCATAGCCACGGGTCACCGCGTCGATGACCGCCTGCGGCTTCTGGGCAGAGGCGCCGTTGTCCAGGTAGACAAGCGGCACGTTGTTCACCTTGCGGGACAGGATCGGGAAATCGGCCCGGATTTTCGTTACGTCGAACATGTCAGCGGCTCCCGCTCAGATTTCCATGGGCGCGACGCCCAGGGCGGCCAGAAGCACCGAAAGCGCCAGCACTGCCCCGAAGAAGCTCACGCCCAGAACGCCGACGGCCTTCAGCAACGTGTCGAAACGATGCGCCGCGGCGGTAAAGGTTATGGTCATGTAGATGCCCCAGACCCAGGCCGCCATGGCCAGCATCCAGGCAAGGCTGGGCGACAGAAGCTCCACGAAAAGCAATACGACCTGAACACCCAGCCGGATCAACTGCATCCAGATGCCGACCCGCAGCAGCGTCTCAAGCGTGCCTTCACCGCCGAAAAGCCGCCCCACGACGGTCAGCGCGGCGGCGCTCAGCCAGACGATGACCCCCACCGCCAGCGCCAGCGGCACCGGAGAGGCAAAGGCCTCCACCTGGAATTCCATAGGCAGAACAAGGCCGTAGAAGATACCGTTAAGGCAGGCGACAAGCGCCAGCCCCAGGAAGATCGCAGAGCGGTCCAGCGGTATGTTCACGATGATGGGCGCCGCGCGGCGCGGGTCCAGGACGCTCTGCCGGATCAGCTCCGGCCAGTTGGTGCTCATGCCGCTTGGCTCCGTTCCAGGTCGTTGTATTCCGCTTCCACCAGCCCCGCGATCCAGAACCAGAGGAAACATGCCAGCCAGGCCAGGCCGACCAGGCTTTTCGCGCCACCCGGCCCGATCAGCCCGGCGACCATGCCGTGCAGCAGCAGCAGTGGCGTGGCCGCGACCAGCGCCCAGAAAAGCGCCACCCGCGCGCCGTAGAAATCGCCCCGGCCGCCGAAGAGGCGCAGCACAAGATGCGACAGCCCCGCGAGCAGGTAGAGCATGAGCGGCAGGATGAAGACCAGCCCCATAAGCGAGGCGCCCATGAGCATCTGCAATTCCGCGCCGGTCTCGAAGGCTTCGCGGGCAAGGGCCGGCAACTGGGCCACGAACATCGCCACGCAGCCGCCCATCACAAGCGCCAGGGCGCGGTCTTCCCGTTCGCCCTGGGCAAGGATGCGGGCCACCACCCGTCGCGGAGCGCGATAGGTGGCGGCGATATTCAGCACCAGCGACATCAGTCCAGGCGCCGGTCCAGCCAGGCGGTCAGACGATCCAGCAGGATCTCCCGCAGGGCCTCGTCATCGATCTCTTCCAGGGCTTGCGCCAGGAAGGCGATGGTCAGCAGGTTGGTCGCCTGCTTGTGCCCCACGCCGCGGGCGCGCAGGTAGAACAGAGCTTCCTCGTCGATCGCGCCGGAAGTGGAGCCATGCGAACAGGCCACGTCATCGGCGTAGATCTCAAGCTCCGGCTTGGCCAGGAACTGGCTGTCGCCATCCAGCAGAAGCGACTGGCTGATCTGGTAGCCATCGGTCTTCTGGGCGCCTTCCTTGACCAGGATCTTGCCCTGGAACACACCGGTCGCCCCGTTGCGCAGCACCTTCTTGAAGACCTGGCGGCTTTCGCAATTCACCGCGTCATGGGTGATGAAGACCGTGTCGTCATGGTGGAAATCACCATCCCCAAGGGTCGCGCCGGCGACATGAGCCACGGCATCATCGCCGGTCAGCTCAAGCACCACCTCGTTGCGCGTCATCACGCCATTGGCGGTCAGCGTGAAGCTCTTGAAGGTGCTTTCAGTGCCAAGGCGCGCGAAGATATGCGTGACGGCACGGCGTTCGTGATCCCGCCCCTGGGCCCGCACATGGTGGAAGCTGGCGTTATCGGCCACTTCCACTTCCAGCACCTTGTTGAAGCGCGCGGCCGCAGGGCCATTCTCCAGCAGGGTCAGCTCTGCGCCCTCTTCGACCTTGACCACGTGGTGCAGGATCGCGTCAGAGGTTTCCGAGCGGTGGTGATAGACCAGCGAAATCGGCTTGGATGCCTTGCCCGTCACCCGGATCAGCATGCCATCGGTGGCCGCATGGGTGTTGAGCGCGGCAAGCGGACGCGCCACGGGGTTCTGGCCCGCGCTTTCCAGCACACCGTAAAGGCCCTTGGCCCAGTGGATATCGCTGTCCACCTCGGCCAGGCGCTCGA
>NZ_JAATOW010000042.1 GCF_011806405.1 Pseudooceanicola sp. HF7
CGCCCAAGTGCGTGCCCGGCAACCAGGCGCATCGGGTCATGTCCGGGCGCTTTTGGACCGGGCCGGGTCGGGAGCGGATGCGACAAGCGGCGCGGAAGAGGGGCTTGTCCCCGCGCGCGCGGCGCTCCGCCCGAGGCGGGAGCGCATAGCGGCGGGCTGGGACTGTGATCAGCCTGCGGCGGCGGGGGTGCGCAGGACGCGGGGGACCTTGAACTCGACGTTCTCCACCGCGGTTTCGACCAATTCGACCGTGACCGCGTAGCGTTCGCCCAGGGCCTCGATCACCTCGTTCACCAGCACTTCGGGGGCAGAGGCCCCGGCGGTGATGCCGATGCTGCGGATCCCCTCCAGCGCGCGCCAGTCGATATCGGTGGCGCGTTGCACCAGCTGGGCGTAATCGCAGCCGTTGGCGCTGGCGACCTCCACCAGGCGGCGGGAGTTGGAGCTGTTGGGCGCCCCCACAACCAGCATCGCGTCGATCCGTTCCGCCATGGCCTTGACCGCTTCCTGGCGGTTGGTGGTGGCGTAGCAGATGTCTTCCTTGTGCGGGCCGATGATGGCCGGGAAGCGGGCCTGGAGCGCGGCGACGATACTCTTTGTGTCATCGACCGACAGCGTGGTCTGGGTGACGAAGGCCAGGTTGGCGGGATCGCGCACGTCCAGGCTGGCCACGTCCTGTTCGGTTTCCACGAGCAGCACGTCGCCCGCCGGCAGCTGGCCCATGGTGCCCACGGTTTCAGGGTGGCCGGCATGGCCGATCATGATGATCTGCAGGCCAGCCTCTGCGTGGCGCTCGGCCTCGATATGGACCTTGGAGACGAGCGGGCAGGTGGCATCGACATAGATCATCTCTCGGCTGGCGGCCTCTGCCGGCACGGACTTGGGCACGCCGTGGGCGGAGAAGATCACCGGGCGGTCATCGGGGCATTCGGAGAGTTCCTCGACAAAGACGGCGCCCTTGGCGCGCAGCCCGTCGACGACGTACTTGTTATGGACGATCTCATGGCGGACGTAGACCGGGGCGCCCCATTTCTGCAGCGCCATTTCCACGATCTTGATTGCACGGTCGACACCGGCGCAGAACCCGCGCGGGGCTGCCAGGTAAAGGGAAAGGGGCGGCTTGGTCATCTGGGTCTCCTGTCGCCTGACAGAGGTAAGGAATAGGGCCTGCGTGGTAAAGGGGCGGTTTAGCCCAGCAGACCTGCCGTGGCCCAGGCCAGCAGGATGTAGCGCAGCGTCTTGGCCAGCCCGACCAGCGCCAGGAAGGCCCAGACCGGCGTGCGCATGACCCCGGCCACCACCGTGATCGCATCGCCCAGCGGCGCCCAGGACAGCAGCAGCGACCAGAGCCCCCAGCGTTGGTACCATGCCTGCGCCCGCGCCAGCTGCGCCTCTTTCACAGGGAACCAGCGGCGATCCCGGTAGTGTTCGATCCAGAGCCCCATCAGGTAGTTCACGAAGGAGCCCGCGGTATTGGCGATGCTGGCCACGACGATCAGCCAGCCCAGCGGCAGGGACCCGCGCAGCTGGATCGCGGCAAAGACGATTTCCGACTGGAACGGCAGAAGGGTGGCCGCACCAAAGGCGGCGAGGGCCATTGAGGCGGCCTCACCCAGCATCGCCGCTGTCACCCGATCAGCCGCTGACGGTAGAGCGCGAGCGCGCGTCTTCGCCGATGGGATCCCGCGGCGGCCGGCCGATCACTTCCTTCAGTTCGTCCAGCTCGATGAAATTGTCTGCCTGACGGCGCAGTTCGTCGGCAATCATCGGAGGTTGAGAACGAATCGTCGAGACAACGGAGACGCGAACACCCTGGCGTTGCAGGCTTTCCACCAGCGGACGGAAGTCTCCGTCACCGGAGAAGAGCACGATGTGATCGACCCGGGGGGCAAGCTCCATGGCATCGACGGTAAGCTCGATATCCATGTTGCCCTTGACCTTGCGGCGGCCCTGGCTGTCCGTGAATTCCTTGGCCGGCTTGGTGACCATGGTGAAGCCGTTGTAGTGCAGCCAGTCAACCAGGGGACGGATGGGTGAGTACTCGTCATTTTCAAGTAGTGCGGTGTAGTAGAAGGCCCGCAACAACTTGCCACGGCGCATGAATTCCTGCCGGAGCAACTTGTAATCGATGTCGAAACCCAACGCTTTGGCGGCAGCGTAGAGGTTCGATCCATCGATGAACAGCGCGAGCCGTTCGTCCTTGTAGAACATCAAAAAAACCCTTCCAATCAACTGCCCCGCCACGATGAGTGTATAATTGCGCTTGGAACCGGGACAGATACTGCAAAATAAATGCTAGCTGAGGATGCATCAAGTGAACTTGGAAGTCCAAGACAATAGGGTAACGCGATCTGAAGGCTTGGCATTCATGGTTGCAGTTGGCGGAAATATGTTCTCCGAAAAGGAGAGTCGAGGGGAATTTGTGCGTTCCGTCGTGGCGTCACTGGAACAACGTATCTGCCCCGTGGAGCGCCTGAGCCGGCTCTATTCGACCCCCGCTTTCCCCGCCGGGTCGGGGCCCGATTACGTCAATGCAGCGCTTATTCTACGGGGTGAGATGAGTCCCGACGTCATGCTGGAACATCTTCACGAAATTGAATATCTATTTGGCCGTGAACGGAAAAAACGGTGGGGTCCGCGGCGTCTGGACCTGGACCTGATTGCCGCCGGCGACCTGGTCCTGCCGGGGGCCGAAGAGCACCGCAAGTGGCGTGAATTGCCGCTGGAAGAGCAGCTTAAAAAATGGCCAGAAGAGCTTTTGCTGCCACACCCAAGAATGCAGGAGCGGGCTTTCGTTCTTGTGCCATTGCGGGACGTTGCGCCAGAGTGGAAACACCCGATTTTGGGTAAGACGGTCACGGAAATGTGTGACGATCTTCCTACAGGGGCGCTGCGCGAGGTGGTGCCGCTGCCAGAATCGGCTTGTCTCTAAGGGGCAAACCCTTTAGATATGCGTCTCTAGTTTTTCTACCGCATCCGTTCGCAAGGAGTGCCAGATGGCCCGCGTCACCGTTGAAGATTGTGTCGACAAGGTTCCGAACCGGTTCGAACTGGTCATGCTGGCGGCACACCGTGCGCGTGAGATCAGCGCCGGTGGCCCGATCACCGTGGACCGCGACAACGACAAGAACCCCGTCGTCAGCCTGCGCGAGATCGCCGAGGAAACGCAATCGGCCGATGAGCTGCGCGAGCGCCTGATCGAGTCGAACCAGACCCAGATCGAGATCGACGAACCCGAAGAAGACAGCATGGCGCTGCTGATGGGTGCTGAGGCGGCCGACAAGCCCGTCGAAGACGACATGAGCGAAGAGAAACTGCTGCGCGCGCTGGTCGAAGCGCAACGTCAGGGCTAAGCCGACGGCTGGCCGTGGCGGTTGCCGCGGCCGACGCGACCGCCCGGATCCACAGCTATCCGGATGAAACTCCATGCAGGATGGAACGGTGATGGAGGACAAGGGGGCCCGTCTGGACCTGGTTCCGGCCGATGACCTCATTGCTCTTGTCCGGGCTTACAACCCGAAGACGGACGTAAAGCTCATCCGGGGCGCCTATGACTTTGGGCGCGACATGCATGAGGGGCAGTTCCGACGGTCCGGAGAGCCCTATTTCAATCATCCCATCGCCGTGGCCACCATCCTGGCCGGGCAGAAGCTGGATGATGCCACGATCATCACCGCCCTGCTGCATGACACGATCGAGGACACCAAGGCCTCTTACATGCAGATCGCCGAGCAGTTCGGCGAAGAGGTCGCGGACCTGGTGGATGGCGTCACCAAGCTGACCAACCTGCAGCTGTCTTCCTCGGAAACCAAGCAGGCAGAGAACTTCCGCAAACTGTTCATCGCCATGTCGCGCGACATGCGGGTGCTGCTGGTGAAGCTGGCCGACCGGCTGCACAACATGCGCACCATCAAGGCGATGAAGCCGGAGAAGCAGGTCCAGAAGGCCCGCGAGACCATGGACATCTTCGCCCCGCTGGCCGGGCGCATGGGGATGCAGTGGATGCGCGAGGAGCTGGAGGACCTGTCCTTCCGCGTGCTCGACCCGGAGCGCCGCAGCGCCATCATCCGCCGCTTCGTCTCTCTTCAGAACGAGACCGGCGACGTGATCGAACGCGTGACCCGCGACATGCGCGCGGAGCTCAAGGCGAACGACATCCCCGCCGAAGTGCTGGGGCGCGCCAAGAAGCCCTATTCCATCTGGCGCAAGATGGAAGAGAAGGGGCAAAGTTTTTCAAGGCTGTCAGATATTTACGGATTCCGCATCCTGACGGAATCCGAGGATGACTGCTACCGTGCCCTGGGCGTGGTTCACCGCCGCTGGAAGTCCATTCCGGGCCGGTTCAAGGATTACGTCAGCCAGCCGAAATCGAACGGATACCGGTCGATCCACACCACGGTATCGGGGCAGGACGGCAAGCGGGTAGAGGTGCAGATCCGCACCCGCGAAATGCACGAGGTGGCGGAGTCCGGCGTTGCGGCCCACTGGGCCTATCGCGACGGGATCAAGGTGGAGAACCGCTTTGCCGTGGATCCCACCCGCTGGATTTCGGCGCTGAGCGAACAGGTTGCCGGCGAAGAGGACCACGAGGATTTCCTCGAGGCCGTGAAGCTGGAAATGTATTCCGACAAGGTCTTCTGCTTCACGCCGAAGGGCGAGGTCGTGAAACTGCCGCGCGGCGCGACCCCGATCGATTTCGCCTATGCGATCCACACCCGGATCGGCTCCGCCTGCGTCGGGGCCAAGGTGGACGGCATGCGCGTGCCGCTCTGGACCCGGATCAAGAACGGCCAGTCGGTGGAGATCATCACGGCAGAGGGCCAGGCGCCCCAGGCCACCTGGCTTGAGATCGCCCAGACCGGCCGGGCCAAGGCCGCGATCCGCCGCGCGCTGCGCGAAGTGGACCGGGAACGCTACATCAAGCTGGGCAAGGAGCTGGCGCGATCGGGCTTCGATCACGTCGGCAAGAAGGCCACCGACAAGGCGCTGGACACGGCGGCCCGCAAGCTGCTGCTGGAAGACCGCCAGGAGCTGCTGGCGCAGCTTGGCCGGGCGGAGCTGCGCGTCGCCCGCGTGGTGACCGTGCTTTATCCCGAGCTGATGGAGAACGACGATGCCGATGCGGTCAAGCGCGACCGCGCCCTGATCGGCCTGGCCGAGGGGCAAAGCTTCAAGCGTGCGCCCTGCTGCCAGCCCCTGCCGGGCGAGCGGATCGTGGGCATCACCTGGCGCGGCCGCCCGCTGGCCATCCATGCGATCAACTGCGAATCGCTGGCCGCCTACGAGGATCAGCCGGACCGCTGGGTCGACCTGCATTGGCAGGCGGGCCGACATGCCGCGATCTACATGGTGACGCTGGAATTGACGCTGGCAAACGATCCCGGTGCCCTGGGACGGATTTGCACATTGATCGGTGAGCAGAAGGTGAATATCTCCAACCTTGAGTTCAAGGACCGCAAGCCGGACTTCTACCGGCTTCTGGTCGACGTCGAGTTGAGAGATGCGGAACATCTGCACACCGTGATCTCTGCCCTTGAGGCAGAAGCGGACGTGGCTACGGTCTCTCGTCACAGCAACCCGGAGACGGCACCCCCACACGCCGTCCAAACCTCGTAGAGGGAGACACCGTTGGTCTTTAAGCGCCGCGACAGACGGCCTTTCTGGAAGATCATTTCGGATTTTCTCTGGCCACGCGGTGGCTGGACGCGGGCCTTTCATTACACCAAGCACAGGTTGCGGCGTCTGCCGGACAGCCCCGAAAAGATCTCTCGGGGGATCGCGGCGGGGGTGTTCACGGTCTTTACCCCCTTTTACGGGCTGCATTTCGTGGTCTCAGCGCTGCTGGCGCTGATCGTGCGCGGCAACGTGATCGCGGCGATCCTGGCGACCTTCGTGTCCAACCCGGTGACCTTCGTCCCGATCAGCGTGATTTCCCTTCAGACGGGGTATTTCATCGTCAACACGGCGGCAGAGCACGGCATCGGGGAGCCGGCGAAATACGGCTTCCATCCCCAGGGCGGGCTGCCGGACGGACCCCCTGCCGGCCTGATCGACGATCTGCCCGGCATCTCCATGTCCGGCCCCCATGGGCTGCCACCGGCGCAGGGGCCGGAGGCGGGCACGCCGCGCTCTTTCGGGGGGATGTTCGTGGACGCGAGCTATGACCTTTGGGAGAATTTCATGGCCCTGTTCACCGATGCGGAGGCGCATTGGGACGGGCTGCGGGTCTTCTATCACGAGGTCTTCTTCCCCTACATGATCGGGGGCATCGCGCCGGGGCTGATCTGCGGTTTGGCGGCCTACCTGCTGACGGTGCCAGTGATCCGGGCCTACCAGACCCGGCGGCGCGGCGCGCTGAAGACCAAGCTGGCCGCGATCCGGGCCAAGTCCGGGCAGCCGGCGCCCAAGCACGTGCCCAAGCCAAAGGCGAAACCCGCGACGGAGTCCGGCAAGGGCGGCTGAGCCTTGCGGCCCGATCCGCCTGCAATCGCGGGCCCGGTGTCCTGGCCATGCTGCGGCAATGCAAGATTGTCTCTGGCCCCCGCGCCGATCCTGCGGCATTCATGTGGCGGAGTGAGTGAGAGGAGCCCCGCATGAGCGATCAGCCCCAACTGCGTCTTGGCGTGAACATCGACCACGTGGCCACCGTGCGCAACGCGCGCGGCGGTGCCTATCCGGATCCCCTGCGGGCCGCGAAGATCGCCGAAGAGGCGGGCGCGGACGGGATCACCGCCCACCTGCGCGAAGACCGCCGCCATATTTCGGATGCCGATATCGAAGGGCTGGCAGAGGTGCTAAGCGTGCCGCTGAACTTCGAGATGGCCGCCACAGACGAGATGCAGGCCATCGCCCTGCGCCACAAGCCCCACGCGGTCTGCATCGTCCCCGAGAAGCGCGAGGAACGCACCACCGAGGGCGGGCTGGAAGTTGCGCGGGAAGAGAACCGGCTGGCGCATTTCATCGCTCCGCTGCGGGAGGCGGGTTGCCGGGTGTCGATCTTCATCGCCGCCGACCGCCCCCAGATCGAAGCCGCGCACCGGATCGGTGCCCAGGTGATCGAACTGCACACCGGCGCCTATTGCGATGCCCATGCCGAGGGGCGCTTTGACGATCGCGATGCAGAGCTGGAGCGCCTGCGCGAGATGGCCGCCCTTGGCCATGAGCTGGGGCTTGAGGTCCACGCGGGCCACGGGCTGACCTATGACACGGTGAAGCCCATCGCCGCTTTCCCCGAGCTGCGCGAGCTGAACATCGGCCATTTCCTGATCGGCGAAGCGATCTTTCGCGGGCTGCAACCGGCCATCGCGGAAATGCGCCGCCTGATGGATGAAGCGCGGGCCTGACGGGCGGTGGCTCTCAGCCGGTTTTTTGCGCGTGATTTCAGGCCACTGGCGTGACGCCGCCCGGCTGGGGCGGCGGTGGCGGATCGCCGACGGCGCGATGGCCCAGCCCTTCGCGCCCGGTGGCCTCCAGCAGCCATTTGCGGAACAGCCGTTGCGCCGGGGACAGGGACATCTCGCCCGCGGAAATCAGCCAGTAGCGCAGGTCCGTGCGGTGAAAGCGCGGGATCGGCGCGGCGACGCGGCCCTGGTCCAGCGCATCCCGGCAGAGCGTTTCGAAGGACAGGAAGACGCCGGCCCCGGACATCGCGGCATCCAGGCAGAGCGAGGCTTCGGAGAATTCCGGCCCGTCGCGCAGCACCAGCCCGCCCGCGCCCTCGGGCACCAGCCAGTCATCCCAGGTGTACATCGCGTTGGTGTCGCGGATGATCGGCACGCTTGCGAAATCCTGCTGGCTGACGATGGTGCGCGCTAGCTCAGGTGAGCAAACCGGCACGATCCGCATGGCGAACAGGCTTTGCGCCCGCAGGTCGGGGTAGGGGCCACGCCCGATGCGGATGGCGAAATCCGTGTTGCCGTCATTGGGATCGGCCAGCGACACCTGGCTGTCCAGCCGCACCTTCAGGTCCGGGAAGCTGCGGTAGAAGGCCGGCAGCCGCCAGATCAGCCAGCGCGCGGCAAAGATCGGGGCGCAGGAGATCCGCAGCTCCTGCCCGCGGTCGCGCCGCCCCAGTTCCGCCGCGGCGGACAATTGCCGGAAGCCGGAGGTCAGCAGGCGGAAGAATTCCTCTGTGCCGGGGGCGGGGACCATGCCGCCGGGCCGGCGGTCGAACAGCTTTTGCCCCACGGTTTCTTCGGCCCGCGCCACCTGCTGGGAGACCGCTCCGGGAGAGATCCCCATCTCTTCCGCCGCTGCACGCAGGGATCCGCTGCGGGCCACGGATTCGACCGCGCGCAGGTTGTTCAGGTGAAGGCGATTCAGCGGATGCATATAGCTTAGCTAAACCCCGCTATACGTTTGCTGCAATTCAAAAGGGACTTCGGAGGCCCTAAATCACTATCATCTGAAACCAAGAAAGGAGAAAACCATGTTCAAATGGTTCACCCAACCCGCAGCACGCCGCTCCAGAGAGCCCATCGACCAGCCTGAGATTTCCCGGATGTCGCTGAGTGAACTGGCAGACCTGCCGCTGCGCAGGCCCGCTGCCCCCGTGGTCCAGCTGGCCGAATACCGCGCGCCCCGCAAGACGGCAGCGCCGGTACAGCCCGGGCTTTGCCACGGCTGACCCGCTTTCGCCGGAAGATCGGGCCTGACAGCGCAGTGAAATCGCGCTAAGTCGGCCCGAAACCTCTGGCGGAGCAGACATGATCCTGGGCATCGGCACCGATCTCGCGAATATCGAGCGTATCTCGAATACGCTCGACCGTTTCGGCGACCGCTTCCGCAACCGGGTCTTCACCGATATCGAACAGAAGAAGGCCGCCCGCCGCAAGGACGAGGCCGGCACCTATGCCAAGCGGTGGGCCGCCAAGGAGGCGTGCTCGAAGGCGCTTGGCACGGGGCTTCGCATGGGCATTTCCTGGCGCGACATGGCGGTGAGCAACCTGCGCACCGGCCAGCCCGTCATGGAAGTGACCGGCTGGGCCGCCGAGAGGCTGGCCCAGATGACCCCGCCCGGACATGAGGCGATCATCCATGTCACGCTGACAGATGACCACCCCTGGGCGCAGGCCTTCGTGGTGATCGAGGCCCGCCCGCTGGGCCAAGGCGACGCGCCGCTCGCATCCGAGTGATGGCAGTGAGGCCGCGGACGGCTTGACTTTGCCCGTCGCGGACGCGCATGAAGCCGGGGCTTGGTGGCCGCAGGACGTGCCGCCGGGCACAGGCAGCAGATACAGGCAGCAAGGGACCGGCGGCGCATGGCTGAGAAGGCGAAGAAGGAAAGCGGCAATTTCCTCTGGGAAACCATCAAGACCATCTTCTGGGCGCTGCTGATCGCCGGGGTTTTCCGGACCCTGTTCTTCCAGCCATTCTGGATCCCCTCAGGGTCGATGAAGGATACGCTGCTTGTCGGTGACTTCCTGTTCGTGAACAAGATGGCCTATGGCTATTCCTATGCCTCCTGCCCCTCCGTGCGGCTGGCGCGCTTTGGCGTGGATATCGACGCCAAGGATGTCTGCGGCTGGATGGGCGAAGAGGGCCGGATCCTGGGCGGCGATCCCGAGCGCGGCGACGTGGTGGTCTTCCGCCACCCGGTAACGGGCGAGGATTACATCAAGCGCCTGATCGGCCTGCCGGGCGACGAGATCCAGATGATCGACTCTGCCCTCTACATCAACGGTGAGGCCGTGCAGGTCGAAGACGGCGGCACCTTCGTTGAAACCTATGCGCCGCAGGGTCTTCAGGGGCGCACGCCGCTGTGTTCCAACGGTCCGGTCGGCATCGGTGGCGAATGCGAGAAGGAGCGTTTCATCGAGACGCTGCCGAACGGGGTCAGCCATTCGATCCTGGATATCCGCTACCAGCGCCACGCGGATGACACCGGGGTCTACCACGTGCCCGAAGACATGTATTTCTTCATGGGCGACAACCGTGACAATTCCACCGACTCGCGCTTCCCGCAGAGCGTTGGCGGCGTGGGTTTCGTGCCCAAGGCCAACCTGATCGGCCGCGCCGACCGGATCATGTTCTCTTCCGCGGGCCGGTCGCTGCTGTTCTTCTGGGACTGGCGCAAGGGGCGCTTCTTCCGGGCCGTGCAGCAGAGCAAGGAAGACCTGCTGGCCGAAGGATCCTGACGCTTGCCTTGCAAGGCGGGCGCATGGTCTGATCGCGGGAAGCCGGAGCCGGACAGATGAAACTTTCGCAAGAGCTGAGAGCCTTTCAGGACAGGCTTGGACATGAGTTTGTCCGGGCCGAGCTGCTTGTGCGCGCGGTCACCCACAGCTCTGCCTCCACCCCCGCGCGAAGCGACAACCAGCGGCTTGAGTTCCTGGGCGACCGGGTGCTGGGCCTGGTGATGGCAGAGGCGCTGCTGGCCGAGGATGAAGCCGCCAGCGAAGGCAAGCTGGCACCGCGCTTCAACGCCTTGGTGCGCAAGGAAACCTGCGCCGATATCGCCCGCGACATCGACCTGGGCGCGGTTCTGAAGCTGGGCCGGTCCGAACAGATCAGCGGCGGGCGGCGCAAGCTGGCGCTGCTGGGCGACGCGATGGAGGCGGTGATTGCCGCGGTCTACCTGGATGCCGGTTTCGAGGCCGCGCGGGGCGTGATCCTGCGGCACTGGTCCTCTCGGATCGAGGCGGTGGAAGCGGATGCCCGCGACGCCAAGACATCGCTTCAGGAATGGGCCCAGGCGCGGCGTCTGCCCCCGCCCAGCTACCTGGAGCTTGACCGTTCCGGTCCCGATCATGCGCCGGTCTTCACGATCTGCGCCAAGCTGGTCAGCGGCGAAGAGGCCTCGGCCCGGGCGAATTCCAAGCGGGCGGCGGAACAGGCGGCGGCCAAGGCCCTGCTGGACCGGCTCATGAAGGACGACACGTGAGCGACAACCTGCGTGGCGCGCTGTGGATGCTGCTCGCCATGATGTGCTTCGCCTGCGAGGACGTGCTGTTCAAGATCATCACGCAAGAGGTCTCTCCGGGGTTGGCCCTGATGGTCTTCGGCGTGCTGGGCATGGCGATCTTTGCCGGGATGTCGCGCCGGGCCGGAGAGGCGGTGTTTCACGCCCAGACTCTGCGCCCGCGCCTGATGATCCGCTCCGGCTTCGAGATCGCCGGGCGGCTCTTCTTTGCGCTGGCGCTGGCCTATACGCCGCTGTCCTCAACAGCCGCGATCCTGCAGGCGGCCCCGCTGGTGGTGACCTTCGGCGCCGTGCTGGTCTTTGGCGAGGTCGTGGGCTGGCGGCGCTGGACGGCGATGTCCGTGGGTCTGGTGGGCGTGCTGCTGATCCTGCAACCCACCCCTTCGGCCTTTCGGCTGGATGCGCTGTTTGCGGTGGTGGCCACCATCGGCTTTGCCGCGCGCGATCTTGCGACGCGGGCGGCGCCGCCCAGCGTGTCGCGCTGGCAGCTGGGCACGCTGGGCTTCCTTGTCCTGCTGATCGCAGGGGGGCTGCTGGTGCTGGTGGGCGGCGATGCCGTGACCGTGCCAAGCCCCTTCACCGCGGGGCTTCTGCTGACCGAAACAATCATCGGGGTCATTGCCTACACGGCCCTGACCCTGGCGATGAAGACCGGAGAGGTCTCTGTCGTGTCGCCCTTCCGCTATTCCAGGCTGTTGGTGGCGCTGCTTTTCGCGGTCTTCCTGTTCGGCGAGCGCCCGGGGGTCTGGACCCTGGCCGGCGCGGCGCTGATCGTGGCCAGCGGCACCTACACGCTGCTGAGGAACGGCAGGACCGTGAAGGCGGGTGCGCCGGATGCCCTGCTCTGAGCTGCGCCCCTTACAGGGAACGAGACAGGGCTGGCGCAGCAGGCTATTCTGCCCTAAGAGGCGCTCTTCATGTCTAAGGATGATCCCATGAGCACACGTGCAGGCTTCGTCGCCCTGATCGGCGAGCCCAATGCCGGCAAATCGACCCTGCTGAACCGGATGGTGGGGGCCAAGGTCTCTATCGTCACGCATAAGGTGCAGACGACCCGGGCGCGTATCCGGGGCGTGGCGCTGGAAGGCGACAGCCAGGTGGTCTTTGTCGACACGCCGGGCCTGTTCAAGCCGCGCCGGCGGCTGGACCGGGCCATGGTGGCCGCGGCCTGGGGCGGTGCGGCGGATGCCGATGTGGTCGTCCTGCTGATCGAGGCGCATCGCGGTATCACCGAGGGCGTGGAGAAGATCCTGGAGACCCTGACCGAGCTGGAGGGGCGCCGCGTGGCCCTGGCGATCAACAAGATCGACCGGGTGGAGGCGCCGGTGCTGCTGGGGCTGACCCAGGCGATGAACGAACGCTATGCCTTTGCCGAGACCTTCATGATCAGCGCCGAGAAGGGCCATGGCGTGCAGGCCCTGCGCGAATGGCTGGCCGCAGAGATGCCGGAAGGCCCCTGGCTGTACCCCGAGGATCAGATCGCCGATCTGCCCATGCGCATGATCGCCGCCGAGATGACCCGCGAGAAGCTGACCCTGCGGCTGCACCAGGAGCTGCCCTACCAGCTGACCGTGGAAACGGAGAACTGGGAAGAGCGCCAGGACGGCTCTGCGCGGATCGACCAGATCGTCTACGTGGCGCGTGATGGCCACAAGGGCATCCTGCTGGGCAAGAAGGGCGAGACGATCAAGGCCGTCTCCACCGCCGCGCGCCAGGAGCTGGAAGAATTCCTGGGCCGGCGCGTGCACCTGTTCCTGCAGGTCAAGGTGCGTGAGAACTGGCTGGAAGAGGCCGAGCGCTATTCCGAGATGGGCCTGGACTTCAAGGACGGGAACGCCTGACGGCGCTCGCTCCCCCCCCGGGGGAGCATCGCCCCGCCCGCCGTCCCGTCACTTCGGAGGTTCCATGCGACTGACTGCCGAGATCTGGGTGTCTGCCTATCTGACACGGCTGCGGCTGGCCGATATCCCTGCCTTTGTCGTGGCTCATGGCGATGACACAGGCGGCGCGGTGCTGGTGAAGCTGAACACGCTCGACGGCCGCGCCGTGGCCTTCCAGCGCAGCTTCGACATCATGACCGGGGACCGCAAATGGGTGGAACTTGCCGCGGGCGAGGAGCGCGAGGTCGACGCGACCGTCAGCCGCCAGCGCGGCTATGATCCCGACCTCTGGGTGATCGAGGTGGAAGACCGGCAGGGCCGCCACCTGCTGGAGGAACCCGGCCTTTCGGACTAGCGCCGGATCGCCCGGCCAAGGCCGACGAAGACGAGGCCGCCCACGAACATCCCCAGCCCCATGATTGCGGACCAGATGGTCACCCCGTCCCAGCCCACCTGCATCGGGTCGATGAAGAAATAGGGGTATCTGCCGTCGAAATGCCCGCGCAGCAGCGCGTAGCCGATGTAGATCAGAGGCCAGAGCAGCCAGAGCAGCGCGTGGCCGGGGCGCAGCCCGTATTTCGGCGCGAAGATCAGCCACCATCCGACCACCAGCACAGGTGTCACGCTGTGCAGGCCGATATCCGCCCATTGCGCCATGCTCGTAAGCGTCTGGCTGAGCAGAAGGTGGTAGACCAGCGCCGTGACCGTGATCCAGAGCGTCAGGCCCGCCATCCAGGCCGGCGGGGGCGCGCGTTTCGCCAGCACGATGCCGGCAAAGGTCAGGCAGACCATGACATTGGTCAGAATGGTGAAATAACGGGCATGGGACCACAGGATATGTGGCAGGTCATCCCCGGGTTGGGACAGGGCGGAACTGAGAACCTCAAGCACAAGAGCGCCGGCCGCGGCAAGCGCGGTCAGGGCGGCCAGGTTTCGCGCCGCAGACGAGAGGGATCGTGAGCGAAAATCCATGCGCACAAGCTGAGCCATCTTGCCCCGGTCTGCAAGTCATTGGATTATCACGAGATGGAGTGGCGAGAAGACGGAATCCTTCTGGCGGTCAGGCGCCACGGCGAGAGCTCTGCGATCATCGAGGTCTTCACCCCGGGGCACGGGCGACATGCCGGAATTGTGCGGGGCGGGGCCTCGCGCAGGTTGGCCCCGGTGTTGCAGCCGGGCGCCCAGCTGGATCTTGCCTGGCGGGCCCGGCTGGAGGCGCACCTGGGGCATTTCAACGTCGAAACCCGGCGCTCGCGATCCGATATCATGGGCAACCGGCTGGCGCTGGCGGGGCTGAACGCGGTCACCGGGCTGCTGGTCTTCTGCCTGCCGGAACGGGCCACCTATCCACGCCTTTACCGCCAGACGGAGCAGCTGCTGGACCTGATGGGCCAGGATGAGATCTGGCCGCTTGCCTATCTTCGCTGGGAACAGGTGCTGCTTGAGGAAATGGGCTTCGGGCTGGACCTTGGGGCCTGCGCCGTCACCGGCGCGCGCGAGGGGCTGGAGTTCCTGTCCCCGCGCACGGGCCGGGCCGTGACCCGTGCGGGCGCGGGGGAGTACGCCGATCGCCTGCTGCCCCTGCCGCCCTGCCTGCTGGGGCTGGGCGATGCCCCGGATGCAGAAGTGCTGGAGGCGCTGAACGTCACCGGCCATTTCCTGCGCAGCAACCTCGCAGAGCACCAGGGCAACAAGCCCCTGCCGGATGCGCGCCAGCGCCTGCTGGACCTGATCCGCAAGCGCATAGCGCGCGAAAGCGCCTAGCGGTAGGGGGCGAACTCAAGCTGGATGCCGGGACCGGACAGGGTCAGCTGCTGCCCGCTGAGCTCTGCCGAGGTCACGCGGGAGAGGGCGGAAAGATAGGTGCTTTCCGCGTCGAGCCGCGCGCAGGCCTTGCGGGTGGTGCTGACGCGCAGCACGCGGAAATCGTGCTCCACCCCGCTCCAGTCGCCGCCATAGGTATTGCAGGGCGCCGTGCCATGCAGCTTGCCCAGCTCCGGCACGCGCAGGGTGGCACGATCCGGGGCCTCTACGCTGATGCCGTTGATCTTGCGGACTTCCCAGGTGGTTTCGGCCGCGACGATGGTCTCTTCCCGGCAGCCGACGGCCAGCAGCAGGGTCAGCAGGGCTGCAAGGGAGGGCGCGCGGAAGGGGAAGGAGCCGCGCTTATCGAAGCGCGAGAACAAGGTCCACCATGCTGTCGAGGGCCGCTTCATTCCCGGGTTCATCCTCGTCCCCGATCTGCACCATGCCGATCTGGGCTGCATAAAGCATACGGGCAATCTCTGGATTGGTCACCCCGATCTGGGCGAGGACCGTGCGGAGGTACTCAAGCCGCCTTGCGTCGATCTCTGCCAGGGTGGCGGCGGCGGCGGGGTCCGTGCGGGCCCAGGCCCTGAGCGCGACTTCGGTGGCGTGTTCGTCAAGGAAGCCCTTGCGCATGATTTCATGCAGGCGGGTGACCGCCTCGCGCCGGTCCGTGGGGCGGGCGGGCGCATTGCCGGCAAGACGGCCCCAGAAATCCAGCAGCGCCTTACGGAAGGCGGGAACATCGGCGAAGTGCCAGTAGAAGGAACCCTTGGTCGTCCCGAGCTCTCTTGCCAGGGGCTCGGCCTTCAGCGCTTCGGGCCCTGCGGCGGCAAGGGCCCTGAGGCCGGCGTTCAGCCAGTCGTCCGGGGAAAGGCGGGGTTTGCGACTCATGGATTAACCATACTGGAATCGCTGCATTGCAGCAATCTGCCGCAGCAGGGGGCGCGGGTGGGACAGGCCCGTCAGATCGGCGAAATGACGCCGCTGCCGGGCCTGCCCTGCGGTGTCTTGCCGAAGGGTCAGTCCGGCGCCGCGATTTCCAGGAAAATCGGGCTAAGTCCTTCGATTTGCCCTTCGATCTTGTCGCCGGGCTGGACCGGGCCGACGCCTTCCGGGGTGCCCGTCAGGATCACGTCGCCCGGGGCCAGGTGATAATAGCCCGATAGGTGGGCCAGGATCGCGGGCACATCGTGGATCATCAGGTCCAGTGTCGAGTCCTGTTTCACTGCCCCATTCTGCAGCAGCGAGATCCGCTGAGACGTCACCGGCCCGAAATCCGCGGCCCGGGTCGCGGTGCCGATGACGGCAGAGGCTTCGACATCCTTGCCCAGGTCCCAGGGGCGCTGCTGCTTGCGTTCGCGCGCCTGAAGGTCGCGCCGGGTCATGTCCAGAGCGCAGGCGTAGCCGTAGACCGCGCCGGCGGCCTCTTCCGCGCTGGCCCGGAAGAGCGGCGCGCCGATGAGCACGGCGAACTCCATCTCGAAATGGTAGTTTTCGGTCCCGCTGGGATAGGGGGTCACGGCACCGGAAAGAACCATGTTGGCGGGAGACTTGGTGAAGTAGAAGGGCTGCTCCGGCACCTCGTTGCCGAACTCTGCGGCATGGGCGGCGTAGTTGCGGCCCACGCAGAAGATCCGGCGGACGGGGTAGCCCGCGGCCTCTCCTGTCACGGGGATGTCGGGAATGGGCGGCAGCGTGAAGAGGCTCATGAGGGCTCCTGTCCTTGTTCGGCACATGGTTACGCCGCCCGGCGGTGCTGGACAAGGCAGGGGCTTCGGGCTTTGCTGGCGGGACCCGAAATGCAGGAGGTCGCCATGACGCTCAAATCCCTATCCGAGATGATTTCACAGGGGCATGGCGATGCGCCTGCCGACCTGGTGCTGCGCGGGGGGCGCGTGCTGGACGTGGTGACCGGCGCGCTGCTGGAGGGGGACGTGGCGATCTGCGGCGAGCGGATCGTGGGCATCATGGACAGCTACGAGGGGCGCGAGGTGATCGACGTCACCGGCAAGATCCTTGTCCCCGGCTTCATCGACACGCACCTGCACATCGAAAGCTCCATGGTCACCCCGCATGAATTCGACCGCTGCGTCGGCCCGTGCGGCGTCACCACCGCGATTTGCGACCCGCATGAGATCGCCAACGTGATCGGCGTGCCGGGGATCGAGTACTTCCTGTCCTGCGCGTCCGAGACGGTGATGGATATCCGGGTGAACCTGTCCTCCTGCGTGCCTTCCAGCCACATGGAGACCGCCGGCGCGCAGATCGAGGCCGAGGACCTGAAGCCGCTGATGGGCCATCCGCAGGGCATCGGGCTGGCGGAGTTCATGAATTACCCCGGTGTGATCTTCCAGGACCCCGGCTGCATGGCCAAGCTTGAGCTGTTCCGGGGCCAGCACATCGACGGGCACTGCCCGCAACTGCTGGGCAAGGGGCTGAACGCCTATATCAGCGCCGGCATCCGGACCGAGCACGAGGCGACCACCGCCGAAGAGGCCCGCGAAAAGCTGCAGAAGGGGATGCGAGTCCTGATCCGCGAAGGCTCCGTCTCAAAGGACATGGTTGCGCTGCAGCCGCTGCTGACGGACCTGACCAGCGCCTACATGTGCCTGTGCACGGATGATCGGAACCCGCTGGATATCGGCGAACACGGGCACCTCGATTTCATGATCCGCGAGCTGATCGCCATGGGCTGCCCGGCGACGGCCGTCTACCGCGCCGCCAGCCTGTCGGCCGCCGAAGCCTTTGGCCTGAAGGATCGCGGCCAGATCACGCCCGGCAAGCGCGCCGATATCGTGGTGATTGACGACCTTGCCACCTGCCGCGCCGAGCTGGTCCTGTCCGGGGGCGTGATCTTCGACGATGCCGCTTTTGCCGCGCGCAGCATCACGCCGCCGGTGGGCCGCAACTCGGTCAAGGCGCCGGTGGTCACCGCCGAGAGCTTCCGCACCAAGGCCAACCGCGAGGACACCGACGTGATCGGCATCCTTGAGGGCAAGATCATCACCGAGCACCTGAAGGAAGAGATCCCGATCGAAGACGGCGACAAGCGCCCCGATCCGGACCGCGACCTGGTGAAGATTGCGGTGGTCGAACGCCATGGGATCAACGGCAATATCGCCAGCGGCTTCGTGAAGGGCTTCGGGCTGAAACGCGGGGCGATTGCCTCGACCGTCTGTCACGATCACCACAACATCGCCTGCGTCGGCGTGGATTACGACGACATGGCCCTGGCGGCCAACAGGCTGGGCGAGATCGAGGGCGGTTTCGTCGTGGTTGAGGGCGGCAAGGTGCTGGCGGAGCTGCCCCTGCCGGTCGCCGGCCTGATGAGCACAGAGCCCTTCGAGGTGGTGCACGAGGCGCTGGTCAAGCTGCGCGCGGCAGCCAAGACGCTGGACGTGGCGCTGGAAGAACCCTTCCTGCAACTGGCCTTCCTGGCGCTGCCGGTGATCCCCGCACTCAAGATCACGGATCGCGGCATGGTCGACGTGGTGAAGTTCGAGATCATCTCGTGACGCTGCGGCATCGCTGAATTTCGCATTGCAAAAAGATTTTCCACACAATTGACCGCTTCGCCCTCAGGTTCTAACTTGCTGGCGAAGCGGGGCCGTTGCCCTGCACCTTGGAAGGGGGGAGCATCATGGCAGATGGCAGCACGGGGCCCGAAGTGGTCTCCATTGAGCGCGAGGGCGATATTGCCCTGATCCGGATCGACAATCCGCCGGTGAACGCCTCCAGTCACGCGGTCCGGCAGGGGCTGTGGAACACGCTGGAAGAGCTGAACGCGGAAGGCACGGCCAAGGCGATCGCGATCTATTGCGCCGGTCGGACCTTCATGGCGGGGGCCGATATCAAGGAGTTCGGCAAGCCGTCCAAGCCGCCGGTCATGCCGGAAGTGCACTCCAAGATCGAACAGAGCGCAATCCCGGTTGTCTCTGTCATTCATGGTACGGCCCTTGGCGGCGGCTTCGAGATGGCGCTGTGCAGCCATGCGCGCGTGGCGATCAAGGGCTCCCGGGTGGGGCTGCCGGAGATCCTGATTGGCCTGCTGCCCGGGGCGGGCGGCACCCAGCGGCTGCCGCGCCTGTCCGGGCTGGAGTTCGCCCTGGACATGAGCCTGTCCGGTCGCCAGGTCGGCGTGGCCGAAGCGCTGGAAAAGGGCGCCATCGACCGCGTGGTCGAGGGGGATCCGCGCGACGTGGCCGTTCATAGCGCAAGGGACCTGGCAGATGGATCGCTGGCCGCGCGGCGCACCGATAAGATCGAGACGGTCTATGACCAGGCGGTGATCGACGCGGCCCTTGCCGGGGTGAAGGCCCGCAGCCCCCACCTGGTGAACCCGGTCAAGACGGTAGAGGCCATCGCGGCCAGCCGCCTGCCCCTGGAAGAGGGCATGAAGATCGAGCGCCAGTGCTTCATGGATTGCATGGAGACCCCGCAGCGCGCCGGCCTGATCCACGCCTTCTTCGGGGAGCGCGCGGTGTCCGGCATCGCAGAGGCCAAGGGCCCCACGCGCGACATCCAGAAGATTGGCGTGATCGGCGGCGGCACCATGGGATCTGGCATCGCGACCTCCTGCCTGCTGGCCGGTATCCCCGTCCGCTTGATAGAGGTCGCAGCAGAGGGTCTGGAGCGTGGCGTGGCCACAATCACCAAGAACCTGGATGGTGCGGTGTCGCGCGGCAAGCTGCCCGCCGACAAGCGCGATGCGGCCATTGCCATGCTGGAGCCTTCGCTTGAGATGGACAGCCTGGCCGACGTGGACCTGGTGCTCGAAGCGGTCTTCGAACAGATGGACGTCAAGCGCGAGATCTTCGGCAAGCTGGACGGCATCTGCAAGCCGGGGGCGATCCTGGCCTCCAATACCTCTTACCTCGACATCAACGAGATCGCCTCTGTCACGTCGCGCCCGCAGGACGTGCTGGGGCTGCACTTTTTCTCACCCGCGCATGTGATGCGGCTACTGGAGATCGTGCAGGGGGAAAAGACCGCGCCAGATGTGCTGGCGACGGGCTTTGCCCTGGCCAAGCGGCTGAAGAAAGTGGGCGTTCTGGCGCAGGTTTGCGACGGGTTCATCGGCAACCGGATCCTGGCGCATTACGGCAAGACGGCCAGCTACCTGGTGCTGGACGGGGCCAGCCCGCAGCAGGTCGATGACGCGCTTGAGGGCTTCGGCTTTGCCATGGGGCCCCATCGTGTGGGCGACCTGGCGGGCCTGGACATCGGCTGGATGACCCGCAAGCGCAAGGCGGCGGATCGGGATCCGGCCGAACGCTACGCCGGCGCGGTGGCTGACCGTATCTGCGAGAACGGCTGGTTCGGGCGCAAGTCCGGCAAGGGCTACTACGTCTACGAGGGCAGCACTCCGCAGCCCAACCCCGAGGTCGCCACGATCATCGACGAGGTCCGCGCGGCAGAGGGCATCACCCCGCGCAGCTTCACGGATGAAGAGATCGTGGACCGCTACATGACGGCCATGATCGCAGAGGCCGCCCGCGTGGTCGAAGACGGCACCGCAAAGCGGCCCGTCGATGTCGATATGGTCTTTCTGTTCGGCTACGGTTTCCCGCGCTTCCGCGGCGGCCCGTTGCATTATGCCGATACGCTGGGCGCGGCGGAGCTGGTCCGCCGGATCGAAGCCTACGCGCAGGAAGATCCCCATTACTGGCAGGTCCCGGACCTGCTGCGGAAGATGGCGGCCGATGGCACCAGCTTCGCCGATCTGAACAAGGAGGGCTGAGAGATGGATCTGAGCTTTACACCGGAAGAACAGGCCTTCCGCGAGGAGGTGCGCAGCTTCTTCGCGCAGAACCTGCCGAAGGACATGTCCGACGCCGTGCGCGCGGGCGGAGAGCTGACCAAGGACATGATGGACCGCTACCATGCGCTCCTGAATGAACGCGGCTGGCTGGGCACGACCTGGCCGAAGGAGTTCGGCGGCCCGGGCTGGAGCCCGGTCCAGCGGCATATCTTCGAGGAAGAGGCTTGTCGCGCCTATGCGCCGCGCATCGTGCCCTTCGGCCTTGCGATGCTGGCCCCGGTGCTGATGAAGTTCGGCACCAAGGAACAGCAGGAAGAATACCTGCCCCGGATCCTGTCCGGTGAGGATTGGTGGTGCCAGGGCTATTCCGAACCCGGTGCGGGCTCTGACCTGGCCAGCCTGAAGACCCGCGCGGTGCGCGATGGCGACGACTACGTGATCAACGGTCAGAAGACCTGGACCACGCTGGGCCAGCACGCGAACAGGATCTTCTGCCTGGTGCGCACGGATCCCGACGTGAAGCCGCAGAAGGGGATCTCCTTCATCCTGGTGGACCTGGACACGCCGGGGATCGAGATGCGCCCGATCAAGCTGATCGAAGGCGGCTACGAGGTGAACGAGGTCTTCTTCACCGATGTGCGCGTTCCTGCCTCCAACCTGGTGGGCGAAGAGAACATGGGCTGGACCATCGCGAAGTTCCTGCTGACCCATGAGCGTACGAACATCGCCGGTGTCGGCTTCTCAATGCAGGCGCTGGAAGAGGTGAAGGCGCTGGCGCGCACCGTGAAGCGCGGCGGCAAGACCCTGGCCGAGGATCCGCTGTTCGCGGCCCGCATCGCCCAGGTGGAAATCGACCTGGAGGCGATGAAGCTGACCAACCTGCGGATGCTCTACAAGGCACAGAAGCAGGGGGCGCCGGGGCCCGAGACCTCCATCCTGAAGATCAAGGGCACGGTGATCGGGCAGGAGCTGAAGGATCTGGCGCGCCGCGCGCTTGGCCCCTCTGCCGCACCCTTCCCGGGCAGTTCGCTGGGGAACCTGGCGCTGGCGCCGGCGGATCACGAAAATGACGCCGCGCGCTACTTCAACAATCGCAAGACCTCGATTTTCGGCGGATCCAACGAGATCCAGCGGAATATCCTGACCAAGACCATGCTGGAGCTCTGAGCCGATGGATTTCGACCTGACCGAAGACCGGCAGATGCTGTCGGACACGCTGACCCGTTACCTGAAGGACAAGTACCCGATCGAAACCCGCACGAAGGTCGCCTACGAGGCCCCCTTCCATGCGCCCGCGCAATGGGATGCCCTTGCCGAGCTGGGCGCGCTTTTCGCGCTGGCGCCGGAAGAGGCGGGCGGTTTCGGCGGCACGGGCTTTGACATCTCCGTGGTGTTCGAGGCACTTGGCGGCGCGCTTTGCCCGGAACCCATCCTGGGCGCCCTGCAGGCCAGCCGCCTGCTGACCAGCGCCGAGGCCGACCAGGAGGCCCTGCTGTCGGGTGCCACGAAATACGCCGTCGGCATCGGAGAGCTGGAAGCCCCCTACGAGCTGGAGAGTATCCAGGCCGAGGCCCGCGCCGCGGGCTCCGATTACCAGGTGTCGGGCCGCAAGAGCGTCGTCTACGGCGGTCAGGTGGCCGATATCTTCCTGGTGGCGGCCAGGCTGGACGGTGAGCTTGCCGTGTTCGAGGTTTCCGCAGCGGATGCCTCGGTGACCGGGTTCGGCATGATCGACGGTGGCGGCGCGGCGGAGCTGGTGCTGGAGGACACGCCCGCGCGCCTTATCCTGAAAGACGCCGAAGCGGCGCTTGAGGATGCGATGAACGCCGGGGTCGTGGCCCTTTGTGCCGAGGCCGTGGGCGCGATGGACGGGAGGAAGGTGATGAAGCTGGAGTACCTGCGCACAAGGAAGGAGGTAGGCGTGCCGATCGGCAAGTTCAAGGTGCTGCAACACCGCGCCGTGGACATGCTGACGGAGATCGAGCAGGCGCGCTCCATCACCATCAAGGCAGCTGCGGAGCTTGGGGGGCCGGATGCGGCGCGCTATGCCTCCATGGCCAAGAACCTGATCGGCCGGGCCGGGCGCCTGATCGCGGAAGAGGCGATCCAGATGCATGGCGGGATCGCGATGACCTGGGAATATCCCGGATCGCATTACGCCAAGCGGCTGATCATGATCGACGCGCAGCTGGGGGACACGGATTACCACCTGTCCCGCGTGATGGCGGCCTGATCCCGGGGCGGGGGGCTGCCCCCCGCCTTACGCCGGATCCTTGTGCCGCCCGGTCTTGTAGGGCGTCCAGTCGGTGATCTCGGGGTAGTACATCATTCGCCATTTGCGGACCCGCGGGTTCATCCGGCGGCGCCAGAGCGGCGGGATCGCGGCAAGGGCGCACATGGCCGGGTAACCCATCGGTAGCTGCGGGGCCTCACCCAGGTCGTGGTTCTGCAGCAGGGCAAAGCTGCGATCGGGGCGCGCGTGGTGATCCGGGTGGCGTTGCAGGTTGATCAGCAGCCAGTTCGTCGACCGGTGCGCCGCGTTCCAGCTGTGGTGCGGCTTGACATGTTCAAAGCGCCCGTTGCCCAGGTACTTGCGCGTCAGCCCGTAGTGTTCGACGTAGTTCGTCAGCTCAAGCAGCCAGACCGCCGTGAAGGCCTGCCACAGGAACAGCACAAGGCCGGTCCAGCCCCCCAGCAGGATGGCCAGCACCAGCATCCCCGCTTGCAGGGCGGCGTAGCGCCAGAAGGGGTTTGACAGGTCCGTGACGGGCAGGCCCTTCCTTTCCAGCCGGGCGGCCTCTGCCCGCCAGGCGGAGGGTGGGCACTGGCGCAGCACGCGCCAGAAGAAATGGAAGAACCCTTCGTTGTAGCGGGCGGTGACGGCATCGCGCGGGGTGCCGACGGCGCTATGATGCACCAGCAGGTGTTCGGAGCGGAAGTGACAGTAGAGCGCCATGGAGAGCAGGATATCGGCCAGCCAGCGCTCTTCCCGGCTCTTGGCGTGCATCAGCTCGTGGCTGTAGACGATGCCGATGGCCCCGGTCATGGAGCCGACGCCGTAGAACAGCACCAACAGTTCCAGGAAGCCCAGGTGATCGGCCTGTGACGCGTACCAGATTGCCCAGAAGAGCGTCAGGAACTGCACCGGCGCCCAGATCAGCGTGATGGCACGATACCAGAACAGGTCTTCCGGCGGGGTTTCGGGATCGAGGTTTTCCTGGTTCAGCCCCAGCACCAGGTCCAGCAGGGTGAACAGCCCGTAGCCGTAAAGCGGCACCAGCAGGACGGTCCAGCCGCCGTTGAGCGCACCGATCACGATCAGGGGCACGATGACCAGGGACAGCCAGAAGGGCGCGGCCCGTGTGAAGCTGGAAAGATCGCGGGTATTGTCCGTGTCGGTCATTGCGGTGCCGGGCCTCCTGGGCGGTTACACCTTGTCTACGAAGCTGTCCCGCGCCAGGTCAAATGCCTTTCGCATCACCGTGGGCAGATCCGAGGGGCGGAAGTCCGAGGGCGGCACGAAGTGGCCCGTCTGCGGCGCTGCATCTGCGGGGACCTCTGCCACCATGATACGCAGGCGCAGGTGGAAGTGGGTGAAGGTGTGGCGGGCCTCTTCCGGCAGCAGCTGCCAGTCGGCCTGCAGGGGCGGCGCATGTGGCGGGACCTCTTCCGCCCAGGGGGAGCCGGGCCAGCCCAGCATCCCGCCCAGCAGCCCCTTGTCCGGGCGGGTTTCCAGCAGGAAGGCCCCGTCGGGCCGCCGCGCCACGTAGGCGATGCCCAGGCGGATCGGCTTGGCCTTCTTCGGCGTCTTCTTGGGCAGCTCTGGCGCGGTGCCTTCCACCCGCGCCTGGCAGGGATCGCGCCATGGGCAGATCCCGCAGGCCGGGTTGCGCGGCGTGCAGATCGTGGCGCCCAGGTCCATGACCGCCTGTGCGTAATCTCCGGGGCGCTCCGGTGGCGTCAGGGAGGCCGCGCGTTCCGTCAGCTCCGGCTTGGCGGCGGGCAGGGGGGTGTGGATGTCGAAGAGCCGTGCCATGACGCGCTCCACGTTGCCGTCAACGACCGTCTCCGGTTGATCGAAGGCGATGGAGGCGATGGCAGAGGCCGTGTAGGGGCCGATGCCGGGCAGGGTGAGCAGGCCTTCGCGGGTGTCGGGGAAGACACCACCATGCTCGCTCATCACCGCGCGGGCGCATTTCAGCAGGTTGCGGGCGCGGGCGTAATAGCCAAGGCCGGCCCATTCGCCCATTACCCGGGCGTCCTCTGCCGCGGCAAGGTCCGCCACGGTGGGCCAGAGCGCGGTAAAGCGCAGGAAATACGCGCGCACGGCCGCTACGGTGGTCTGCTGCAGCATGACCTCCGACATCCAGATGAAATAGGGATCCGGGCGCTGGCCGGCGGCGCGGGCGGCGGGGCCAACGCGCCATGGCATCTCTCTTGCATGGGTGTCATACCAGTCCAGCAGGATCTCGGGCCGGGGATTACCCGCGGTTTCACGCAATCTTTATGCCTCCTTCTGGCTTTACTCTGGTGTGAGCGGCTTGCAGGACTAGAATAGCGCCGAACCAGAGGATGCAACCCATGCCGCGCCGCAAGACGACCACATACGGCTTTACCCGTGCCCACGGCTTGATGGAGACAAAGATCCGCAAGGCAGGAGAGGCGCGTGGGTTTGCAGAGGCGCGGATCATCACCCATTGGGAAGAGGTCGCCGGGGCAGAGATCGCCGCCATCGCCCGCCCGGTGAAGGTGCGCTATCCACGCGGCAAGGATCTTGGCGCGACCCTGGTTCTTCTGACCACCGGGGCCAATGCGCCGGTGCTCGAGATGCAGAAGGAGATGCTGCGCCAGCGGGTCAACGGGACCTATGGCTACAACGCAATCTCCAAGGTCGAGATCACCCAGACCGCGCCCACGGGGTTCGCGGAAGGGCAGGTCGCCTTCAGGACACGCGATGCGGCAAAGAAGCCGGAACCGCCCGATCCGGAACTTGTCGCCCGTGCGGCGGAAGTGGCGGATGGCATCCGGGACGAAGGGCTCAAGTCCGCGCTTGAGCAGCTTGCGCGCAACGTTTTAAGAACTTCGTGAATTTAGGAAAGGAATCCCTCGATGGATCGCAGGACCCTCATCGGAGGCGGCGTTGCCGCGGTTGCCCTGTTGGCGGCTGGTGGCTACTGGTACACCTCCCGTGACGCTGACACGGCCCAGACAGAGGTCGAGACGGCCGACGCCGAGTCTCTTGAAGATGTCGACACCTCCTCCATCACGGAGATGACCCTGGGCAGCCCGGATGCGCCGGTCACGCTGATCGAGTATGCCTCTTTCACCTGCCCGCATTGCCAGCACTTCCACGAGACGGTGTTTGATCAGCTCAAGGCGAATTACATCGATACCGGCAAGGTGCGCTTCATCTACCGTGATGTCTATTTCGACCGCTACGGCCTTTGGGCGTCGCTGATCGCGCGCTGCGATGACGGGATGCGGTTCTTCGGCATCTCCGACATGCTTTACAACCAGCAGGAACAATGGCTGCGTGGCGCCAAGAACGAGGCCGAGATCGCGGACAACCTGCGCCGCCTTGGCAAGGTTGCCGGCATGGACGATGCCAAGATCGACGCCTGCATGGGCGATGAGGAAAAGGCCCGGACCCTGGTGGCCTGGTACCAGCAGCACGCCGCTGCGGACAATGTGACCGGCACGCCGACCCTGATCATCAACGGCGAGTCCTATTCCAACATGTCTTACCCCGATCTGGCGGCGGTCCTGGACGAAAAGCTGGGCTGATCCGGCCGTGAAATCATGAAAGGCCGGGGCATCACTCCCGGCCTTTCGCATTTGGAGCAGGGCTCAGGCGATCTTGACCACCTGCTTGCCCTTGTTGCCGCCCTTGAGCATCGAGAAGAAGGCGCCCGGCGCATTCTCAAGCCCTTCGGCCACGTCTTCGAGATAGGCGATCTCACCGGCTTTCACCTTGGGGCCGACCTCTGCCAAGAACTCCCCGAAGCGGGACACGTGATCGGTCTGCAGCAGGCCCTGGATCGTCAGGCGCTTGACGAGGGCCACGCGCCAGAGCTTCTGCAGCGGCATGTCCCCGGTTTCGTCGCTTTCGCCGGAATACCAGGCGATCATCCCGCAGATGATGATCCGTCCGTGCAGGTTCATCACCGGCAGCACGCCCCCCAGCACATGGCCGCCGACGTTTTCAAAGTAGACGTCCACGCCCTTCGGGCATTCCTTGTGAAGCGTCTCCATCATGTCGAGCGCCCCCGAGTGGGCGCGGTGGTCGATACAGGCGTCAAACCCGAAGGTGTCGGTCGCCATGGCGCATTTCTCTGGCCCACCGGCCACGCCGACCACGTGCAGCCCGGCCTGCTTGGCCAGCTGCCCGACCATTGAGCCGACCGGCCCCGTTGCGGCGGCTACCACCAGCGTCTCACCGGGTTTCATGTCGCCGTAGGCCGCAAGCCCTGACCAGGCCGTGAACCCGGGCATCCCCAGCACGCCAAGCGCGGTGGAGGGCGGCAGATCCGGATCGAGCTTGCGCAGCGCCTTGCCGGGCAGGCAGCCGTGGCTGGCCCAGCCGAACATGCCGAAGACCAGGTCCCCTTCGCTGAAGGCCGGGTCGCGCGACGCCAGGACCTCTCCCACGCCGCCGGCGCCCATGGTCTGGTCCAGCTCCTGTGGGGCGGTGTAGCTTTTGACGTAATCCATCCGGCCCCGCATGTAGGGATCCAGGGAGATGTAGGTCACCCTTACCAGCACCTCTCCGGCCTCTGGGGTGGGCATGGGAATGTCTTCCATCCGGAAGTCCTTTTCCACGGGGAAACCCTGTGGGCGCCTGGCCAGAACGATCCGCTGCATCATGTCTGTCATCTTGAAATCCTCTCCTGCGCACACAGGTTAGCGCCTTGCGGGAATTATCCAACCGCTACACGGAAAATCTTTCCGCATCCTTGCCGGGCTGGCCGTGATGGACAGTGCCCCCCGAACCGAAGTAAAGAAGCGCGATCATGGCACAGAAGAAATCAGACCCGAATTACAAGGTAGTCGCCGAGAACCGGCGCGCGCGCTTCGATTACGCGATCGAGGACGATATCGAATGCGGTATCCAGCTGATGGGGTCCGAGGTGAAGTCCCTGCGCACCGGCCAATCCAACATTGCCGAAAGCTACGCAACGGTGGACGAAGGAGAGCTCTGGCTGGTCAATTCCTACATCGCCCCCTACGATCAGGCGATGTTCGGTCATGAGGACCGCCGCCGACGCAAGTTGCTGGTCTCCAAGAAGGAATTGGCGAACCTCTGGAAGTCGACGCAGCGCGAAGGCATGACGCTTGTGCCCCTGGTTCTCTACTTCAACCATCGCGGCATGGCCAAGATCAAGCTGGGCATCGCCAAGGGCAAGAAGAACCACGACAAGCGCGCGACCGAGGCAAAACGCGACTGGGGCCGGCAGAAGCAGCGGCTTCTGAAAGAGAACCACTAGGGCGCGATCCGGGCAAAGGCTTGCGTATCGGTGGCGGGACGGCTAGGGAATCAGCGATTTCCCCGTGAATACCAAGCGAGAGGCGCGGTCTGGTGCAGGATGATCCAAAGGTTCTGGTTTCGACAGAGTGGCTTTCACAGCATCTGAAGGATCCCGATCTGCGGATTCTGGATGCCAGCTGGTTCATGCCTGACGCGGGCCGTGACGGGAAAGAGGAATACCTTTCCCAGCATATCCCCGGCGCACGTTTCTTCGATATCGACGATATCAGCGACCACCGCTCGGAACTGCCGCACATGGCGCCGCCGGTGGAAAAGTTCATGTCCCGCCTGCGGGCCATGGGGGTTGGCGATGGTCACCAGGTGGTGATCTATGACAGCCAGGGGATCTTTTCCGCCGCCCGTGCCTGGTGGCTGTTCCGCCTGATGGGGCAGTTCGACGTGGCCGTGCTGGACGGGGGCCTTCCCAAGTGGATCGCCGAAGGGCGCGAGGTCGAGGACCTTGATCCCGTGATCCGTGACCGGCACATGACCGTCCGCCGCCAGAACCAGCTGGTCAAGGATGTCACCCAGGTCAGCTCTGCCTCCAAGCTGGGGGATTACGAGATCGTCGATGTCCGTGCCGCGCCGCGTTTCCGTGGCGAGGTGCCGGAGCCCCGTGCCGGCCTGCGTTCGGGCCATATCCCCGGTGCCAAGAACGTGCCCTTCGCGGATCTTATGACCCAGAAAGGCACGATGAAGGAACCGAATGAGCTGACAGCGGTTCTGGAAAAGGCAGATGTCGACCTGTCCAAGCCTGTCATCGCCAGCTGCGGCTCGGGCGTGACGGCGGCCATCCTGTGCCTGGCGCTGGAGCGGATCGGCAAGACGGACCATGCAATTTATGACGGCTCCTGGGCAGAGTGGGGAGCGTTCTCCACCTTGCCGGTAGCCACCGGAGAGTGAGAGACAGATGTTCGAGACCCTCAAGGAACAACCCGCTGACAAGATCCTGGAGCTGATTGGCCTGTTCAAGGCAGATCCGCGCGAGCAGAAGATCGACCTTGGCGTGGGCGTCTACAAGAACGCCGAAGGTGTGACCCCGGTCATGCGCGCGGTCAAGGCTGCGGAAAAGCGGATCTGGGAAGAGCAGACCACCAAGGCCTATACCGGCCTCGCGGGCGATCCGGTCTTCGTCGACACGATGATCGACCTTGTTCTGGGTGACAGCGTCCCGCGTGAGAACGTGGCCGCCGTGACCACGCCCGGTGGCACCGGTGCCGTGCGCCAGGCCTTTGAGCTGACGCGCGTGGCGACTCCGGGCGCACGGGTCTTCGTTTCCGACCCGACCTGGCCGAACCACCTGTCGATCCTGAAGTACCTTGGCATGGAAACCCACGCCTACCGCTACTTCGACAGCGAGACCGGTGGCGTGAACTTCGACGGCATGATGGCCGACCTGAAGGACGGGCTGAAGGCGGGCGACGTCGTGCTGCTGCATGGCTGCTGCCACAACCCCACCGGCGCCAACCTGAACATGGTCCAGTGGCGCGAAGTCGTGGCCCTGCTGAACGAAAAGGGCGCCGTGCCGATGATCGACATCGCCTACCAGGGCTTTGGCGATGGTCTGGACGAGGATGCCGCCGGCACCCGCTATGTCGCGGCAAACGTGCCGGAGCTGCTGATCGCGGCCTCCTGCTCCAAGAACTTCGGGATCTACCGCGAGCGTACCGGCCTGCTGATGGCGATTGGCCAGGACGCGTCGCGCAAACCGGTGACCCAGGGCATGCTGGCCTTCCTGAACCGTCAGAACTTCTCCTTCCCGCCGGATCACGGCGCACGGGTGGTGGGCACCATCCTGTCGGATGACGCGCTGCGCGCGGACTGGAAAGCGGAACTGGAAGACGTGCGTCTTGGCATGCTGGAGCTGCGCAAGCAGCTTGCCGGTGAGCTGCAGCGCCTGTCCGGCTCTGACCGCTTCGCCTTCCTGGGTGAGCACCGTGGCATGTTCTCGCGCCTGGGAACGACGCCGGAGATGGTGCAGAAGATGCGCGACGAAAGCGGCATCTACATGGTTGGGGATTCGCGGATGAACATCGCCGGCCTGAACACCAAGACCGTGCCGATCCTGGCAAAGGCGATCATCGACGCCGGCGTCTGACCCCCTTTAGGCGGTTGACCTGAAAAGCCCTTCTGGCGCACCCTTCCTGCCAAACGCGGGGAGGGTGTTTTCATGAGAAAGCTACAGGTTCAGGGGGTGCATCACATCACCATCACGGGGGCGGATCGCCAGACGAGCATCGATTTCTGGGAAGGCGTGCTTGGCATGCCTTTCGTCTTCGATCAGCCGAACCTGGATGATCCCAACCAGGGGCATCTCTACTTTGATCCGGGTGATGGGCGTTTGATCACCATCTTCACCAATGAAGATCGCAAGCCGGTCCATGACCGCACGCCGATGGACCCGGGCTGTGTTCACCACATTGCCTTCAACGTGTCCCAGGCGACCTTCAGTCAGGCCGTGACCCGGCTGGATGAGCGCGGCATCAAGCATTCCGGCGTGAAGGACAGGGGGTTCATGGATTCGATCTATTTCAAGGATCCGCTTGGCCTGTTGATCGAACTGGCCAGCTACAAGTTCTTCCCGCCCGCCGGGTCAAGCCATGCAGAGGTCCTGCTGGAGGCGCACAAAATTCGCGTCGCGCGCGGGGATTACAACATTGCCGAAGAGCATCTTGCCGACGCGATCGAGCTGATCTGCGAGCGCAGCACCGGCACGCTGTCCGAGAACCGTGGTCCGGCTGATCCCTACAGCTGACAGACCCCGCAAACGCAAAACGCGGCCCTCGAAGAGGACCGCGTTTCGTTAGTGCTAAGCCGGTTGGGCTTATGCCAGCGCGATGTTCGACGCCGACTCACGGCCGTCACGGCCGGATTCGATGTCGAAGGTCACTTTCTGGTTGTCGGCCAGGCCGGTCAGGCCAGCGCGCTCAACGGCAGAGATGTGCACGAAGACATCTTTGCTGCCGCCGTCGGGTGCGATGAAGCCGAAGCCTTTAGTAGTGTTGAACCATTTCACGGTGCCAGTGGCCATATCCGTAATCTCCATAATAGGTCTGTCCGCAACATGCGACAGCTTGGCGTGGTCGGTCTGGATCGAAGGACTGAGCGCCGTATTAGGGAGACAGTGGTCGAAAAAGAATAACGTCTGCAGGCCGTGCCTAACAGCTTCCGGTTGCCATTCCAACAAATCTTTTCGGAATCTCGCACAAAGCTTTGCGGCATAGCGGGCGAGGCCCTTGCCACGTTGAAGAAAAAGGGCCGCGGCTTTGCAGCGCGCGGCCCGGTAAATCCGATGCGGATGGCGTCAGGCGGCTGCTTTTTCCAGCAGGCCGGCGTGTTTCATCGCGGAACGAATCTGTTCCTTGGTGCTGTCTTCCAGCTCCGTCAGGGGCAGGCGCACCTCTGCCGAGCACAGGCCCAGCTCGGACATCGCGAACTTGACGCCGCAGAGGCCGGGTTCAACGAAGATCGCTTCGTGCAGCGGCATCAGCAGGTCCTGGTAGGCCAGGGCCTTCTTGTAATCGCCGGCCAGCGTTGCGGCCTGCATGTCTGCGCAGAGCTTGGGTGCGACGTTGGCCGTGACGGAGATGCAGCCGACGCCGCCCATGGCGTTGAAACCGACGGCGGTCGCGTCTTCGCCGGAAAGCTGGCAGAAGTCCGGGCCGCAGGCCATGCGGGTCTGGGCCACGCGGGCCAGGTCGCCGGTGGCATCCTTGACGCCGATGATCCGGGGTAGCTTGGACAATTCGGCCATGGTCGCGGTCTTCATGTCGATGACCGAGCGACCGGGGATGTTGTAGATCACGATCGGAAGGTCAGCGGCATCATGCATCGCCGTGTAATGGGCAATCAGCCCGCGCGCGGTCGGCTTGTTGTAGTAGGGCGTCACCACAAGGGCGGCATCTGCGCCGACTTCGGCGGCATGGGTGATCAGCCGCACGCCTTCCTTGGTGTTGTTCGCACCAGCACCGGCAATGACCTGGATGCGACCGGCGGCGAATTTCACCACCTCTTCGACGACAACTTCGTGCTCGCGCAGGCTCAGCGTGGGCGATTCGCCCGTGGTGCCCACGGGAACCAGCCCGGAAGAGCCCTGGTCAACATGCCAGTCGACCAGCTTCTTGAGGCATTCCAGATCCAGCTCGCCGTCCTTGAACGGCGTGACCAGTGCGGGTATTGACCCTGTAAACATGACACGCTCCTTTCATCGTGGCGGGCGGCGGGAATCCGCGGACCCGGAGAGAAACTGCCGTTCTGCCGGGATTGTGAGTTGAGGGCAGGACACGGCAAGTTATCCTCGGAGCGTCTATCCAGAAGCTCGGGGCAAAACAAGTGACGGCAACGCGTTTCGCGGCGCTTTTCGCGGCATCCTGCCTGCTGACCGGCGCTCCGGCAGAGGCTCAGACCCTTTCGCAAACCGCGATTCTCGCGGAAGGGGCCGGTTTGGCCCCGGAGCGTGGCATGCGGCCACGCCCGCTGAGCTGGGCGCTGATCGCCGCGCGCAGCGGGGATTACGAAACGGCTGCCCGAATTGCCCTGCGGGATGGCCCCGTCGCCCTGGCCCTGGTCGAATGGACACGCCTGCGCGAAGGCGACGGTTCCCCGCAGGAAGTGCTGGCCTTCCTGGAGGCCCACGGCGACTGGCCGGGGCTGGATCTGCTGCGCGCCCGCAGTGAACCCGCCTTTGCCGCGGCGGACCCCAGTGAGGTTCTTCAGTTCTTCAAAGACATCGCGCCTGTGACCGGCATCGGCACCATCGCCCTCGCGGATGCATTGCGCGCCGAGGGTCAGGAAGAGGAAGCGGATGCTGCGCTGATCCGGGCCTGGCGCTCCATGCGGTTGAGCCCAGCGTTGCAATCCACGCTTCTGATCGGGCACGAGGATCTTCTGGCCCCCTACCATGCAGAGCGGCTGAACATGCTCTACTGGGAAAGCGGCGCCGAAGAGCTGCAGGGCATGAAGGATATTGCCCCTGCGCGCGACTGGGCGCTGGCGCAGGCAATCCGGCTGGCCCGCGTTGGGGCAGAAGGGGCGGAGGCGGCCATCGCGGCCCTGCCGGAGGAAGATCGCGCCGATGGCACGCTTGCCTATGCGAAATTCCGCGCGCTGGTCGCCCAAGGGAAGAGCACGGCCGCGAAAGCCCTGATGGAGGCGCAGAGCAAGATCGAAGGCGGGTTGGACCGGCCTGAGGCCTGGGCCAGCGAACGCCGCGCCTATGTCCGCGAAGAGATGCGCGCGGGAAATGATGCGCTGGCCTACAGCCTTGCGGCCAATCACCAGCTGACTTCCGGCGGGCAGTTCGCGGACCTTGAGTGGCTGGCCGGCTATATCGCCCTGCGTCGGCTGAACCGTCCGGAAGAGGCCATAGGGCATTTCGAAAGGCTGCGGGCCGGGATCGAGACTCCGATCTCCCTCGGGCGGGCCTATTACTGGATCGGGCGCGCCAACGAGGCGGCGGGGAACGATGCTGCGGCCCGTGCCGCCTACCGGGCCGGTGGTGAGCATCAGACCACATTCTACGGCCTGCTGGCGGCGGAAAAGGCGGGGCTTGAAGCCGATCCCTCCCTTGCCGGCGCGGCGGAGACGCCGGATTGGCGAGAGGCCGGTTTCGCAGGATCGGACCTGCGCGAGGCGGCGGCCCTGCTGCGCGCTGCCGGAGAGGACTGGCGCGCAGAGCTGTTCCTGCGGGCCCTGGCCGATACGCTGGACGCCGATGGGCTGTCCGCCCTTGGAGGCATGGCCGAAGAATGGGGCGATCCGCATCTGCAGGTGATGATCGGCAAATGGGCCGCGTCGCGGGGGATCGTCCTGCCGCGCCATTACTACGCGCTGCACCCGCTGGCCCGGATGGATCTGCCCGTGGTGCCAGAGCTGGCCCTTGCCATCGCCCGGCGGGAAAGCGAATTCGATCCGGGCGTCATGAGCGGTGCCGGCGCGGGTGGGCTCATGCAGTTGATGCCCGGCACGGCCAGCGACATGGCGCAGGAGCTGGGCCTGACCGATCACAACCGCGCGCGCCTGACCTCTGACTGGCAGCACAACGCCGCGCTCGGCTCTGCCTACCTGGCCGATCTGGGCAAGAAGTTCTGGGGCAATGTGGTGCTGGTGTCCGTGGGTTACAACGCAGGGCCGGGCCGGTCCTACCAGTGGACGGAAAGCCTGGGCGATCCGCGGGTCCCGGGCGTGGATGTCGTCGACTGGATCGAGGCGATCCCCTTCCGGGAGACCCGCAACTACGTCCAGCGCGTGGCGGAAAGCCTTCCGGTCTACCGCGCGAGGCTGGGTCTGGATCCGCTGCCCATCCCCTTCAGTGCCGAGCTTCAGGGCTCAACGCTGATGCCGCTCGCGCCAGAGGGTAAATAGGCCCGCGCCGATCACGACGGCCGCGCCGACGATGACGTTCGGCTGCAGGGTCTCTCCGAAGATGTAGATCCCGACGAGCGAGCCGAAGAACAGCTGAAGGTAGGCAAAGGGCTGAACGGCCGAAGCCTCGGCAATGGCATAGACGCGGATCAGCAGGTAATGCCCCAGCATGCCGACGCAGCAGAGCAGCAACATCCAGGCCCAGTCCGGCGCGGTCATCGGTTCCCAGAACCAGATGCCGATGACGCTCATCACGACGCAGCCGACGGTGCCGTTCCAGTAGAAGGTTGTCACGGCGCTGTCCTGCCGGGCCACGTAGCGGTTGAGCAGGCCGTAGACCGCGAACATCAGGGCAGAGACCAAGGGCAGCAGCGCGGCCGGAGAGAAGACGCCGAAACCGGGGCGGATGATGATCAGCACGCCGATGAAGCCGACGCCGATCGCCAGCCAGCGCCGCCAGCCCACGCGCTCGCCCAGGATCGGGCCGGAAAGGGCCGCGATGAGCAGCGGGTAGGCGATGAAGATCGCCTGGCTGTCGATGATGCCCATCAGGGTGAACCCCGCGACCAGGGTGCAGATCTCCAGCGCAAGCAGGGCGCTGCGGAAGCCCTGGACCAGGGGTTGCCTGGTATAGAGGGCGGCGCGGACGCTTCCGACCTGGCGCTTGGCAATGGCGATGACGAAGGCCGCGAAGAACCAGTAGCGGATCATCACCACCATCAGCACGTTGTATTCCCCAGCCAGGTGGCGCGAGATGCCGTCCTGGACGGAAAAGACAGCCGTGGTGAGGATCATCAGCCAGATACCCAGCCGCGTGTTCTGTTCGGTCATTCAGTTTCCGTGGCCTTCCGGGCCTTCGTCATATGTCTCTTGCGCCCGAAGCCGGGATCGCGCCAGACTTCGAAACCCGCCTCTGCCAGGCCTCGGCGGACATGGCCGGCAGCGGTATAGGTCGCGGCGGTGCCCTGGGGCGCGGTGTGATCGACGACCGCTTGCAGAAGGGCCGGTTCCCAGAGTTCGGGGTTCTTGGCCGGGGCGAAACCGTCAAGGAACCAGGCGTCGGCCTGTCCGTCCCAGGCGGGCAGTGTCTTTCGCGCATCGCCTTCAATCAGACGGAAGTCCAGATCCCGCAGCGTAAAGGCGTGCTTTCCGAAATGCGGGGAAAGCTCTTCCGTGAGGTCGGCGATTTCGGGAAAGGCGGCCTGGGCGCGGCGCATGTCCTCTGCCGTCATCGGGTAGGCTTCGAAGGTGGTGAAGCGCAGGGTGCCGGCCTGGCCGCTTTCGCGCCAGAGCCTGAGCGCCGCCAGCAGGTTGAGACCGGTGCCGAAGCCCAGCTCTGCCACGTGGAAGCCATCGGCAAAGCGCGCGGGCAGGTCGTTGCCGGCCAGAAAGACATGGGCGGTTTCGGCCAGGCCGTTGCCAAGGCTGAAGTAGGGGTCATCAAAGCGGGTGGCCACGGGGACATCGTCCTCGGTCCATTCCAGCTCGGGCGGCTGGTCCTGCATGGCGGGAACCTTTACGAGGTGGGTAGGACCCGGACCATGAAACGGAGCAGGCAGAATGGCAAGCGTGGACGTGACGGTGAAAGGCGCGGGCATCTTCGGGCTGAGCTGCGCCTGGGCATGCCTTCAACGGGGCGCGCGGGTGCGGGTCGTGGATCCCTTCGGGCCGGGGGCGGGGGCCTCTGGCGGGATCGTCGGCGCGCTGGCGCCCCATGTGCCGGAAAATTGGAACGACAAGAAGCAGTTCCAGCTGGAAAGCCTGCTGATGGCCGAAGGGTTCTGGGCGGAAGTGGCGGAGGTTTCGGGCGAAGATCCGGGTTACCTGCGCTCGGGGCGCGTGCAGCCGCTTGCCGATGAACGCGCGGTGGAACTGGCGCGGACACGGGAAGGCACCGCGGCAGAGCTGTGGCGCGGCGAAGCCGTCTGGCGCGTGGTGGAGGCGACCGGAGAGGGCTGGGAGCCGCTCTCTCCCTCCGGCTGGCTGGTCGAGGATACGCTGACAGGCCGGATGCATCCCCGCATGGCCTGCGCCGCGCTGACGGCCGCGATCCGGGC
>NZ_JAATOW010000043.1 GCF_011806405.1 Pseudooceanicola sp. HF7
AGGCCCTGTTCCAGCCGCGCGGGGCCTTCGGCGAACAGCCGGCGCAGGACGCGTTCGGCCCGCTCGGGCAGATCGGGGTGGCGGGTGAAAAAGGCGTTGCGGCGTACCAGGAAGCGCGCCTCTGCCTCGGCCTCTGCCACGCCATCGCCGAGCCGTTCCAGCAGCCAGAGCACGAAGGACGTGGCATCCACGCAGCCGCCGCTGACCTGCCGCCCGGCCTGAAGCGCCGCGTAATAGCCGCGCTTGTCGGCCTCGATCTGGCGGGAGAGCGAAAAGGGCAAGGCCCCCTGCCCCGCCGCGAAGACATGTTCGATCAGCGCCCGCCCGATCCGCCCGTTGCCGTCGGAAAACGGGTGGATGGATTCAAACCACAGATGCGCGATGGCGGCCCGGATGGGCACCGGCCTGCGGTCCGCCGCGAGCCCCTCAAGGAAGCGCGCCATCTCTGCCGGCACGGCCTCTGGCGGCGGCGCGGTGTAAAGCACATCCTCCCGCCGGCCGGTCACGCCGCGCACGATCTCCATGGGAAAGCTGCGCCAGCGCCCCTTGTCCTCGATCTCGATGCCGTGGAACAGCAGCTCATGCCAGTGGCACAGGCGCTCCCCGGTCAGCGCGCCCTGCCCTTGCCGGGCTTCCAGCATCAGCTCCGCGATCGCATCGGAGCGCTTGCGCGGCGCCCCGTCGCCGGCCGCTCCGGCGCGGTGCTTGAGAGAGGCCACGACAGAGGCCTCGATCTCTGCCGCCGCCAGGGTCACATCCTCGATCGCGAAACTGGCCAGCGCCTCGCCGGTCACGGCCCTCAGGAAGACCTCCTGCCGCTCCTCGGGCGTGAGAGAGGCCTGCAGCCCCTCCACGGCGCCCAGCCGGGCCGAGAACCGCGCCAGGGGCGCCTCGGTCCGGTCCGGATCATGCCGGAAGTCCGGCCATTCATCCCGTGTCCAGATATGCATGAGGGGTTTCCTGCGCGCTTTCCCCTCAAAAATCAACAGAAAATGAGGGGAAAGCGACATGCTTTCCCCTCACCCTCTTGCTGCAATGCGGCAAGTGTTTGATTTTGCGGTGTCTTGCCAGTTGTCCATTCCCCGCCCCGGCTTCGCAGCGGGCGACGCGGCCCTCTTCCTGAAGATCGGCCAGGCCCCTGCCCTAGCGGTCCAGCAACCGCTCCAGCTCTGCCACGGCCTGTTCGACGAGGTCCCGGGGCAACGGCTTGCCCTTCAGGCGGATGGTCCAGCCCTGGCGGTCCTCGCCATACTCCAGCGTCACTCCACTGTTCAGCGCCACCTCGCGCGAGGGCGGCGGGGTCTTGCGGGGGCGCCCGCCCTTGCTGCGGTCCGGCGCGGCCGGCTCCACGCGGGCCATCGCCTCGGCGATCATCTCGGCTTCCTCCTCCGGCGTCTCCGCGACCCGCGTTGCTAAGGCCTCGCGCATCTGGGCCTCGCCGCCGTTGCGCAGCACCGTGGCCAGCTTCAGCCCGTCGCGCTCCTTGATCGTGTCCGGGAAGGCAAGCATGTCGCCAAGCTCTTCAAAAACCAGGGCAAAACTGCGGATCTTGGAGCGTTTCGCCTTCGACGCCATCGGGAACAACGCCTCGACCGCCGCCTCCACGTTGACAAAGGCGCCCTGCTGGCTGGCAATGACGGCGATCCTGCCCCGCTCGAAATGGCTGAGGCCCGAGCGGATCTCGTTCTCTTCGACCATGGCGGCAAAGGTGCCCCCCATGGCCGCCGGATCCCGCACCACGGCCTTGATGGTCTCGTACTGGCCATCCTTCGCGTTCAGCCCCCGCAGCGCCTGGAAAGCCCGCAAGCGGCGGTAGCCCGACAGCAGCCCGTAGCGGTAGCCGCGCCCCTCCTCCTCCAGCGGGAAGACCTCCACCGGCAGGCGCAGGCCGTTGGCCGCGATGGACAGCTGAAGCTCCTGCATGTCCTCGGCGTCAAGCGCAACGCGGTCCCGCACCAGGGCCTCCGCATCGATCTGGTCAAGCGGTATCTCCGCCATCACCAACCCGCTGCTCTCGGCCGCGCGCAGGCGCTCGGCGTCGCTGTGGTCGCGCGCGATCCGGGCGCGCTCCTCGGCCGGGCGGGCCTCGTAGGCGCTGGCCGAATCCGCCGCCACCTGGGCGATCGGTGCGGTCAGGGGCGACCGCCCTGCCCCGGTTTCGCGGCGAAACTCCTCTTCGATCTGGCTCAGCGCCTCGACCGAGGGGGTCTCAAGCTTGCGTCTCTTGGCCATGGATCAACCCTCCTCTGGCTGTGGTTCGTCTTGCCGGGCCTCTGCCTCGGCCATTTGCTGATCGCGCCACCAGGTGCCCAGGATCACCTGCTTCACCTCGGCCCAGGTCCGGTCGAAGGTCTCGCGCCCGCGGACATAGGTATCGCGGTTGAAGTCACGATAGTCGGTCTCGTAGATGCCGGAAACCTGCTCTCCGGCCTGGCCGACCATGGCGGTGACTTCCTGCCTGTAGGTGGTCATGAAATCCCCGAAATAGGCCTGGATGACATTGGCCAGATCCGTCTGCTGGGCGGAATCAAAGCGGGTGATCAGCGCCCGCACGGCGTCCCATTCAAAGCGCATCTCCGGCAGGCCATCCTGCCGCCGGATGCGGTTCTCGCCCTCCTCGATGGAGGCGAAGGTCGAATAGATCATGTCGAAGAACCGCCCCGTGGAATCGAACTCTAGGAAGCTTGCCCCCAAGGGTACCAGCAGGATGTCCGCCGCCGACAGAGCGTTGATCGTCAGGTAGCCAAGTGCCGGGGGCGTGTCGAGGAAGACCACGTCGTAGTCGTCCAGCAGCCCGCCGTCCTCAAGCGCGTTCTGGAGCGCATCCCAAAGCGGCCAGCTGCGCGCCTGCATGCGCCAGACCGGCACCTGGAACTCGGACCAGTAAAGGTTCAGCTGCGCCCCGATCAGGTCGATATTCGGCCAGTGCGTCTTCTGGATCAGGTTTCGCGGCGAAACCGTCAGGGCTTCTGTCAGGGTTTCGTCGAAGGGGATCGGGGCCTGTCCAGCGGCCTCGCGCACGCTGTTTTCCTGTTGCAGGTGCTTGGCATAGTCGCGCGCCAGCAGCGGGAAGGCGGTCTGCCATTCGTCTTCGACCTTGCCGCCCATGATCGAGGTCATCGACCCTTGGGAATCCAGGTCGATCACCAGCACCTTGTAGCCATCGAGGGCGGCGGACATCGCCAGGTGCGCCGCGGTCGAGGTCTTGCCCACGCCGCCCTTGAAGTTCGCCACGGCCACGACCTTGGCCGGCAGGCCTTCGGGGCGCCAGGCGCGGTATTCGCGGTTGGGATCGCCCTCGGCGGCGAAGTGATCGCGCAGGCGCAGGACCTCATCCAGGGTGAACCATTTGGAATTGCCGTCGCCCGTGCCCTGCGGCAGATCGGGGTTTGCCTTGAGCACCCGGCGCATATGCGCGGGCGCGACGGGGATCAGGTACTTGCAGACCTCCCAGGTGGAGAACTTGCGCAGGCGCTTCTTGCCGTCGGGCGCATAGCCGCGACGGGCCAGGTCATCCCGGCCGCGGGCCGCAAAGTTCGCCGCCTTGGCAAAGCGGGTTGTATTGATCGGATCGGACAACTGGCTTGCCGCCTCGGCCGGGTCTATGTTGAAGTAGGGCGGGACCTCTGGTCGGGTGCCGTTGCCGGATTTCGTGGCCATAGAAACTCCCCATGTCCGCAGTTTTCCAAGATATCCGGGAAACTATCGCACATGCCGGGATCAAAGTGAATCGGGATGCGTCCCAGATTCCCAAAAATCCACATATCCAAAGCAACGAACAGTCTGTTTAGTCTCTTTGAGAATCTTTTAAGAATCTTTACGGTCAAATTTCATCAATTATCCCAGATAGTTAGCCATAATCGGGTGCCCGGATACGGGAGCAACGGGGGCTTGATGCGGGGCGAAGGGGACCCGGATACGGGATCAGGGGCTCCGATTCGCGGGAAACCGGGGCCGGGGGACTCCTTTTGCGCCTGAAACAGGCGGTTGGACCGGGGATTGCCCCGGTGCCGAGTCGGCCCGTGGAACCCCGATCCCGTAATCGGGTACCTTTCGCCAGAGGCTGTTCCCCATAGGTGCCCGGATACGGGATGGCCGCAAAGGTGCCAAAAGGAAACTTGCTTGCGGGCACCTTATCCTGAATACTCCTCTCCAAAAGCGGGACACCCCGGCGCGCCCGGGGATTCGCGATCCCGCAGGCGCGCAGCAGGACCCGGGTCACGCCCGGCGACAGGCAGGAGAGACCAAGGGCATGAGCGACATTCCCCGCGAAAGGCTGACCGGCAGCCTGCGCCGTGGCGCGGTCAAGAAACACGTGGCGGCGGTGCATGTGTCGGGCAAGCTGACGCTGCTGCAGCGCAAGCTGAGCAACGTGCTGCTGCTGAACGCCTATGACACGCTGATCAGCCAGCCGGTGCATCGCATCGACGCCCGCACCCTGTGCCTGATGATCGGCTACAACTCGAACGACCAGGACACGCTGAAAGCCTCCTTGCGCGGGCTGGCCGAGACGACGGCGGAATGGGACATGCTGGACGAGCAGGGCCAGCAGGAATGGGGCGTCTCGTCCTTGCTGTCCTATGCCAAGCTGAAGGGCGGGATCTGCGAATATGCCTATTCCCCGGCGCTGGCGGAGAAGATGCACGACCCCAAGGTCTTTGCGCTGATCAACCTGAACATCCAGCGGCGGTTCACGAGCGGCCACGCGCTGGCGCTTTACGAGAACTGCTATCGTTTCGTGCGCACGGGCAGCACCGGCTGGTGGGACCTGGACCTGTTCCGCCGCCTGATGGGCGTGTCGGACAGCGCCTATTACGACACCTACAAGCACCTCAACGCCAAGATCATCAAGCCCGCCGTGGCCGAGGTCAACAAGACCTCGAACATCGTGGTGACGCCGGAGACGCGCAAGATGGGGCGCACGGTAACGGATATCCGGTTCAGGATTGCAGAGAACCCGCAGCTGGCGATTCTGGACCTGGATGACGGCGAAGGCATGCGCAATTCCGAGGTATACGCGCGCATCCGTGCCCTTGGCGTCAGCGACCGGCTGGCGCGGCAGTGGATCGGCGAACATGGCGATGCCTACGTGCGCGAAAAGCTGGATTACATCGCGGGGCAGGGCGGTGTGAAGAACGCCGTCGGCTACCTGACCGCCGCGCTGAAGCAGGATTTCCGGGCAGAGAGCGGCGGGGCCTCGCGCTCTTCAGAGGTTTCGCCGCGAAACCAGCCGACCTCGCCCCGCGCGCAACGGCTGGGCCGGATCCAGGAGCTGGCGCGGGCACGCACGCCCACGCAGCGGGACGCCGACAAGCGGTTGTTCCTGTCCCAGCTGGAGGGCGCCGCGCGCGACGATTTCGAGCGCTACGGATGGATGTCGGCCCTGAACGCCCGCGCGATCATCGCCTTCTGGGAAGAGCTGTCGCCGGGGGCCTTCGACGGAGTCGCCCCGGAATAGCAGACGGGCAAGGGGGCGGATGACGGCGCCCCGGTGTGTCAGGCAATCGGTTTCAGGCCGAAGAATTCCTGCGGGTTGGTGACGAGCGCCCTGGTCCGGGTGTCCTCGTCCAGCCAGCCCAGGACGGTGTCCAGAAGGGCCCGGTCGTCGGGGTATTCCGCTTCGGTCTTGGCCAGGTTGTGCGGCCAGTTCGTACCCCAGATCAGCCGTTCGGGCGCATGGGCGGCGAGGGTCTGCGCCACGGCGGCGACATCGGAATACTCCGGGCCACCCTCGCGGGAGCTTTCGTAGCAGCCCGCCAGCTTGAACCAGCATTTGCCGCCGTCGATCAGCCGCTTGGTGGCGGCGACCTCGGGGCCGTCGGGCAGGGCGCCGTCGAAGAACTTGCCGTGATGGTCAAAGCACCACTTGCTGCGCAGGGCGGCCAGGCGGGGCTCAAGCTCCACCACGCGGTTGCCGTGGAACTGCACGCCCAGCACCCAGCCCATGTCAAAGGCGATGGCATCCAGCGCCTCCAGCGCTTCAAGTCCCACGGCCCCGCCGGGCAGGTCCATGATGCGCAACCCGATGATCCCGCCATCGGCCAGCCGGGCCAACTCGGCCCCGCCGACCTCCGGTTTCACCGCCGCGATGCCCCGCGCGACGTCCCCCATCTCGGCCAGGCAGACCAGCAGGTTCTCGTTGTCGTCCTGCTGCGCGTTTCCTTGCGTGACGATGGTGCGCTCGATCCCAAGCCATCCCATCAGCTCGCGGTACATCGCCGGGGTGGGGAGCGGTTCAGCCGGGTTCGGCGGGCCGCCGGGCAGGGCAGGGTAGCCCGGCAGGTACATGTGGCACTGGCTGTCCACCGCACCGCGGGGCAGGGTGATCGCGGGCCTGGGGCCGGAAACGGGGCGATGCATGGGGCTACTCCTTCGGCGCGAATTCCTTGAGCGCCGCGCGGTTGATCTCCACCCCGATCCCGGGGGCAGAGGGGATGTGCACCACGCCGTTCTCGTGCTCGATGGGGGTGCTCAGCACCGCCTGCCGGAAGGGGTTGTGGGTGCGGTCGAATTCCAGGATCGGCTCAACCGGATTCACGCGCACGGGGTTCGGGATCATCGCGGCCATGAACTGCAGGCTGGCGGCGATCTGCACGCCGGTGCCCCAGACGTGCGGGACGACCCGCACGTTGTGCAGCGCGGCCATATCCGCGATCCGCTTCATCTCCGTAAAGCCGCCGCAGCCGCATAGATCGGGTTGCAGGATATCGACGCAGCGCGTCTCGATCGGCTCTTTCATACCCCATCTTGCGTGCCAGGTCTCTCCACCCGCTATGGGTAGGGGTTGCTGGCGGCGCAGCTCACGGTAGGCGGACAGGTGCTCCGGCGTCACCGGCTCTTCGAACCAATCCACGCCAAGATCCGCGGCGGCGCGGCCAATGCGGATCGCCTCCACCGTGTCGTAGCCGTGGTTGCCGTCGATCATCAGCCGCATGTCCGGGCCCATGGCCTCGCGCACGGCGCGGATGACGGCCATGTCCTCCTGGAAATCGAAGCCGATCTTGATCTTCATGGCGTGGAACCCGGCGGCGCGGTGACGCGCGGCTTCCTCGGCATTGTCGGTCACCCGGTCGACGCCATCGCGCTTGAAGGCGCCGGTGGCATAGGCCTTCACGCTCTCGCGGAAGCGCCCGCCCAGCAGGGTAGAGACCGGCACGCCGAAGTGCTTGCCCTTGATGTCCCAGAGCGCGATGTCGATGCCCGACAGGGCCGTCACGGTCAGCCCGCGCTGCCCCTGGTCGCGCAGCGCATTATAGAGCGTCGCCCAGATCTTCTCCGTTTCCAGCGGGTCCATGCCCACCAGCCAGTTGGCATAGGCCTTGACCACGGCGGCATTCGGGCCCGCCGGGCCAAGGCATTCGCCCCAGCCCACCGTGCCATCATCGCAGATCACCTCCACCAGGATGTGCTGGCGGCGGTCGAACCGCATGGAGGCGCTTTGGAAGGGTGTCTCCAGCCGGTGTTCCAGCAGGTGCGTGTGGACAGCTTCGATCTTCATCTCTTCACCGTTTGTAGGGCGCGATCAGCTTCGCCATCATCTCCACCTCTTCCGGGGTCAGGTCCGTCAGGGGGGAGCGCACCGGCCCGGTGTCAAAGCCCTGAAGCTTCACCCCGGCCTTGATGGCCGAAACGGCGTAGCCCTTGGAGCGATTGCGGATCTCCATGAAGGGATAGAAGAAATCATTCAGGATCTGCGTGCAACGGTCCGTCTTGCCGGCGCGCAGGCTGTCGTAAAAATCGATCGCCAGCCCGGGGACAAAGTTGAACACGGCAGAGGAATAGGTGGTGAAGCCGGCGCCCAGGTAGGCCTCGGCGAACAGCTCGGCGGTGGGCATGCCGCCCAGGTACATCAGCCGGTCGCCCATCTTGGCGGTGACCTGGCGCACCAGGCCGATATCGCCGGAGCCGTCCTTGAAGCCCACCAGGTTGGGGCATTCATCACAGAGCCGGGCAAGGGTGTCAGCCTGCAGGATCGAATTGTCCCGGTTGTAGACCATGACGCCGATGCCGACGCTTTGGCAGACCTTCTTGACGTGGGCATAAAGCCCCTCTTGCGGGGCATCGATCAGGTAATGCGGGATCAGCAGGATGCCATCGGCCCCGGCCTTTTCTGCCGCCCGGGCGATGTCCACGGCGATTTCCGTGCCGTAACCGCAGCCCGAAACGATCGGGATATCGCCAGAGACGGACTTGGCCGCGCTGACGATTTCCGGGATCTCATCGGGCTTGAGCGAAAAGAACTCGCCCGTTCCCCCGGCGGCAAACAGCGTTGCAGCGGGGTATTGGGACAGCCAGCCCACGTGCTCTTCGTAGCTGGCGCGATTGAAAGCGCCGTCCGCGCCGAAAGGCGTGACCGGGAAAGAGAGAAGGCCAGACCCAAGAGAGGTCTTCAGGTCGATCGGGTCCATATCCATAGCTCCGCTTGTTGCTTTCCAGCAGAGCTAACCGGCTTGCCATACAAGTGTCAATCACTTGTATGATCTATTTTAGCCACCCCGCAGAAGCCGCCGATACCGCGCTTGGCTGCCCTGCAGGTGGCGCCGCATCGCGTCACGCGCGGCATTGGCATCCGCGGCGGCGATGGCATCGGCAATGGCGCGATGTTCCTCTGAAATCATGGAGATATAGCTGTCCGAACTGCGCTCTGCGCCTTCGCGCGGCAGGGTGGCGCGCGGAATGACCGCCAGGCCCATGACCTCAAGGAACTCCCGGAAGCGGGGATTGTTGGTGGCATCGGCCACCGCCAGGTGAAAGCGCAGGTCGGCGGCGGTGGTCGGCTTGCCCTCTTCGGCAAGCTGGCGCACCTCGGCTTCCGCTTCGTAGATCTGCTCTTCCTGCGCGGGGGAACGGCGGGCGGCGGCAAGCGCTGCGGCCTCCATTTCAACGGCGATCCGCAGCTCCAGCATCTCGACGATAGAGGAAATCCGCGCGGTATCGACGATCTGGAAGGGGCGGGGGGCAATGGGTGCGGGCTCCAGCACGAAGACGCCAGCGCCCTGGCGCGGCTGCACCAGCCCGTCGGCGCGCAGGGCGGCGATGGCTTCCCGAATCACCGTGCGAGAGACCGAGAATTCCTCGGTCAGCTTGGCCTCTGAGGGCAGGCGATCGCCTGGCGAGAACTCGTCGCTTTCGATCCGGCTGCGCAGCGTGTCGACCACATCGGCCACCAGATTGCCCCGCGGCGCTGCTCTGCTCTTTATATCATTTGCCATGGGCTGCTCCTGTGCTCAGAATAGATAAGAGGAATTTCAGCGCGATTGTCAAATCTGCCCCGAAGATATCAGACATGTTGACAAGTGATAAGATGAATCCTCATAAGTGAGCCCGATGGCGGTGCAAATCGCCTCGGTTTCAAGGGAGGAACACCATGAACTACAAACATACCGCAGTAACGGGCCTGCTGGCGGCGATGGTTGCAATGCCGGCGCTGGCAGAGGACTGGCGCGGCTGGAACATCCATCCGGAAGACTACCCGAACTCCATCGCGCTTGAGATGTTCGCAGAGCAGGTCGCCGAAGCCACCGAGGGCCGCGTGACCCCGCAGGTCTATCACAACGCCGTCCTGGGCGCGCAGCCCGACGCCATCGAACAGGTCCGCAACGGCGGCCTGGATTTCGCGAACTTCAACATGGGCCCCATGGGCCAGATCGTGCCCGCCACGAACGTGCTGTCGCTGCCCTTCATCTTCAAGGACGTGGACCACATGCACCGCGTCATGGACAACGAGATCGGCGAGCGCTTCTCCAAGGCGCTGTCCGAAGAGGGCCTGGTGGCGCTCAGCTGGTTCGACAGCGGCTCGCGCAGCTTCTACAACACCAAGAAGCCGATCATGTCCCCGGCCGATGTCGATGGCATGAAGTTCCGCGTCATGAACAACGACCTCTATGTCGACATGGTTGACCAGCTGGGCGGCAACGCCACCCCGATGGCCTATTCCGAGGTGTACCAGTCGCTGAAAACCGGCGTCATCGACGGGGCAGAGAACAACTACCCCTCCTATGACAGCTCGAACCACTTCGAGGTGGCGCCCTATTACTCCATCACCAACCACCTGATCATTCCCGAATGCATCTGCATCTCCACCGCAAGCTGGGAAGCGCTGAGCGCGGAAGACCAGGAAATGGTGAAACAGGCCGCCGTGGACGCCGCCGAAACCCAGCGTGAGCTTTGGGCAGAGCGCGAGATGGCCAGCCTGGAAAAGGTCAAGGCAGCCGGGTCCAAGATCAACGAGGTCGATGATCCCAAGGCCTTCCAGGATGCCATGGGCCCGGTCTACGCAGGCTTCCTTGCCGAAAACCCGGACCTGGAAGCGCTTGTCAAAGACATCCAGGCCACCGACTGACCGGTAAGCTGACACCAAGCCCCGGCCCTCAAAAGGGGCCGGGGCTTTTCATGCCGGGACACCCGCGACGGACGACCGCGGAGAGGGATTTGAAGATGACGGAAGAGACAGAGGACAAGGGGCAGGTCTACCGCGTTCTCGACCTGCTCTCGCGGGCGTGCATGATCGTCGCGGGGGTGCAACTTGTCGGCCTGATCGCGATCTTCGGCTGGCTGGTCTTCGGCCGCTACGTGCTGAACGACACGCCCACCTGGGTGGAACAGGCAGCCCTGCTGCTGGTGGTCTGGGTGACCTTCCTGGGCGGCGCGGCCGGGGTCTGGAACAAGGCCCACCTGTCCATGGATTTCGTGAGAGAGATGATGCCGCCCCGGATCCGCATCCCGCTGCGCTGGCTGGCGGTGATCGGGGTGATCATCTTCGGCGGCTTCCTGGCCTGGCAGGGCTGGGAACTGGCGGACAAGACCTGGCGGCGGCAAATCCCGATGTTGGGCATCGCAGAGGGCTGGCGTGCCATCCCCATGGCGATCTGCGGGGCGCTTTCCGTGCTCTTTTCCCTCTACCACCTTGCCGCGCTTGCCCGTGGCGAAGACCCGATGGAGCGTTAAATGGGCCTCGCAATTCTTTTCGGCCTCTTCTTCCTGGGCCTCCTGGCCGGCATGCCGGTGGCCTTTGCCCTGGGCCTGGCGACGGTGGGCGGCTTCCTTTACGAAGGCCTGCCGCTTTTCATCGGGTTCCAGCGCATCCTGTCGGGGATCTCCGTCTTTTCGCTGCTGGCCATTCCCTTCTTCATCTTCGCCGGCGACCTGATGATGCAGGGCGGCATCGCGGCGCGGCTGGTGCGCCTGGCCGCCTCTGCGGTGGGGCGCTCGCGCGGCGGGCTGGGCGTGGTCAACGTGGCCTCTTCCATGCTCTTCGGCGGCATCTCCGGATCCGCCGTGGCCGATACCTCGGCGCTTGGCTCCATCCTGATGCCGGTGATGAAGGAAAAGGGCTATGACGCGGATTACGCCGTCAACGTGACCGTGACTTCCTCCGTGGCCGGGGTGGTGATCCCGCCCAGCCACAACATGATCCTCTACGCGGTGGCCGCCGGTGGCGTCTCGGTCTCGCAATTGTTCATCGCCGGGATCGTGCCGGGGCTGCTGATGTGCCTCTGCCTGGGCGTGGTCGCCTGGTACATCGCCGTGCGCCGCGGCTACCCGGCCGAGGAATTCCCCGGCTGGTCCGCCCTGATGGTCAGCTTCATCGTCGCCCTGCCGGGGCTGATGACGGCGGTGATCATCGTCGGCGGCGTGCTTTCCGGAGTGATGACGGTGACGGAATCCGGCGCCTTCGGGGCGATCTGGGCCCTTGTGGTGACGATCTTCGTCTACCGCGAACTGTCCTGGCCGGGCTTCAAGCGCGCGGTCTTCGGCGCGGTGCGCACCACGGCGCTGGTCATGACGCTGGTGGCGACGGCTTCGGCCTTTGCCTATCTGCTGGCGCTTTACCGGGTGCCGGACAACCTGGCGACCTTCGTCACCACTATCTCGGACAATCCCATCGTCATCCTGCTGCTGCTGAACCTGACCCTGCTGATCCTGGGCATGATCATGGACATGGCCGCGCTGATCCTGATCTGCACGCCGATCTTCCTGCCGGTCGTCACCGGGCTGGGGATGGACCCGGTGCAGTTCGGCGTGATCCTGATGATGAACCTGGGCCTTGGCCTGTGCACCCCGCCGGTGGGCGCCTGCCTGTTCGTGGGCTGTGTCGTCGGCGGTATCCGCATCGACCAGGCAGTCCGCACGATCTGGCCCTTTTACGGCGCCATCGTCGTGGCGCTGATGCTGGTGACCTACGTGCCGGCCTTCTCGATGTACCTGCCGTCGCTGCTGCAGTAACGCCAGCGGCGCACGATCCGAAGAATAGGAGTACCCATGAAACGCTTGCTGATCACCGGCGCCGGCGGAAACCTTGGCAAACTGGCCCGCGCCCGGCTGGGCCACATGGCCGATATCCTGCGCCTCTCCGACATCGGAGAGATGGCCCCCGCCGCCGGCCCGCATGAGGAAGTCGTGCCCTGCGACCTGGGCGACGAAGCCGCGGTGATGGAGCTGGTCGCGGATTGCGATGCCATCCTGCACCTTGGCGGCGTCTCGGTGGAACGTCCCTGGAAGGACATCCAGAACGCCAATATCACCGGGGTCTACAACCTTTACGAAGCCGCGCGCGCCCATGGGATGCCGCGGATCTTCTTCGCCACCTCAAACCATACCATCGGCTATTACACCCAGGACAAGGTCCTGACCGTGCAGGACCCGGTGAAACCGGATGGGCTTTACGGCGTGTCCAAGTGCTTCGGCGAAGCCATGGCCTCGCTCTACCATTCGAAATTCGGGCAGGAGACGGCGCTGATCCGTATCGGCTCCTGCTTCGAAAAGCCTGTGGACCGGCGCATGATGGCCACCTGGCTGAGCCCGGATGACTTCATCCGCCTGGTCGAATGCGTCTTCCGCGCGCCGATGCTGGGCTGCCCGGTGATCTGGGGTGTGTCGAACAACGACGAAGGCTGGTGGGATACCTCCACGGCGCGGCTGATCGGCTGGCGCCCGCAGGACAATTCGGAAACCTACCGGGCAGAGATCGAGGCGGCCCAGCCCTGTCCCCCCGCCGATGCGCCCGAAAGCCGCTACCAGGGCGGCAAGTTCACCGCCGAACCGATCCACAAGTAAACCAGCCGGCCCGATGACCGGGGAAACGGGCGCGCCCTCCATCGAGAAGGGCGCGCCCGTCTCCGTGCCTGCGGCACGTCGGCGGACGGCCCTGTGCGTTCTGACGGGGCGGGCCTGATGACGGGTTGGCCTGATGACGGGGAAGGGCGCGCGTAAAGGGGCCGCGCATTTTCTCACCAAGGTCTTAACGCTTTGCCCCGCGACCGTGCGGAGCGCACCGACGTAATACCGACGCGATACCGACAGGATACAGACGCCGCACCGGCGCCGTTTTCAGCGCCCCGCCGCGCCCTGTCCCGGGCTTCGCAAAGGGCCCGGAGCGGCGGCGTTGGCCCGGCGCGCGCGCCCAATAAACAGGCAACCGCACGATCGCAGGGCGACAAACACTCCCTTGCCCCGTGACATGTATCTGAAAGCCCTCTTAGCCTCTGTGTCGAGTAGAAGCGGATCGGCCAGGCTGGATCATTGCTCATCCCAAACCTGAAGGTACGCCCGATCCGGGTGGCGATGGAGAGAGATGAGACACCTGAATCCCAAGGCCAGCCAGACGGCAATTGCCGCCCCTTCAGGGCAGGGCAGCCATCACTTCGACCTCCACCACGAATTCCTCCCGCGTGAAGCCGGAGACGATCATCAGGGTCGATGCCGGCAGGTGCGACACCTGCGCCAGCCAGGCATCCCGCGCCGCCATGTAGCCGGCCATATGCGCGCGGCCCGTGACGAAGGCATTGATTCGCAAGACGTTTTCGCGGCTCGTCCCGGCCTCTTCCAGGATCGCGTCGACATTGGCGAAACACAGCGCCGCCTGGGCTTCGGCGCCCTCGGGCACCGTGCCATCGCTGGCAAGGGCCAGCTGGCCAGAGGTCAGCACGATGCCGTTTCCGCCCTCAAGCGCGACGCCATGGGCGTAACGGGCAAAGGGCGGGGCGATGGTCTGCGGGACAAGGCTGCGGATCATGATCATTCCTTTCTTCTGCTGTCTCTCTTTCGCAGGACAGCAGCACAGGGCCAAGCACGGCGCGCTGGCCCGGGGCGAAAAACGCCTGAAATCGGGCAGCAGGGCAGGGGGAATGCCCATTCCCTCACCGCTGCGGACCCTGGCGCTGCAACGGAGAAGAAGGGGCCTTGAACCCCCCGTTAAATCATTCAAAAGACTAAAAAATCCAACCGGGAGACTATGATGAAATCCTTGAAACTTACCGTCACCGCTGTGGCCCTGCTCTCTGCCGGGGCCGTCCAGGCCCAGGATCTGACCAAGGTCAGCTTCGGCACCAACTGGCTGGCCCAGGCCGAACACGGCGGCTTCTACCAGTCCGTCGCCGATGGCACCTATGCCGATTGCGGCCTGGACGTGACCATTGTTCCCGGCGGCCCGCAGGTGAACAACCGCGCGCTGATGCTGGCCGGCCGGATCGACTACCACATGGGGGGCGACCTGCTGCAGGCCTTCAACGCCGTGAAGGAAGGCGTGCCCGTCGTCTCTGTCGCCGCGACCTTCCAGAAGCACCCCCAGGTGATCATCGCCCACCCCGGCAAGGCCGAAACCTTCGAGGATCTCAAGAACCTGACCCTGCTGATCGGCGACAACGGCTACCAGTCCTACTACCAGTGGATGATCCAGGCCTATGGCTTCACCGCCGAGCAGCGCGAGCCCTATACCTTCAACCCCGCCCCCTTCCTGGCGGATGACACCATGGGCATGCAAGGCTACCTGTCCTCTGAGCCCTATCTCATTGAAAAAGAAGGCGGCTTTGTCCCCGATGCCTTCCTGATCGCGGATGCGGGCTATTCCACCTACGCCACCACGATCGAGACAATGGCAGACACGATCGCCGAGAAGCCCGAGCAGGTGCAATGCTTCGTCGATGGCTCCATCAAGGGCTGGTACAACTTCCTGTACGGTGACAGCGCCGCCGCGCGCGAGATGATCATCGCCGACAACCCCGAGATGACCGAAGACAAGATCGACTTCGCGATCGAGAAGATGATCGCCGAGGGGATTGTCGATTCCGGTGACGCGGAAACCATGGGCATCGGCGCAATGACCGAAGAGAAGGTCAGCGACTTCTACACCAAGATGGTGGATGCCGGCGTGATCGAGGACGACATCGACTGGAAGGCTGCCTTCACGACCCAGTTCGTGAACCAGAAAGTCGGCATGGACCTGAAATAACTTAGTAAAATCGGGTGGGGGCTCCCCCCCACCTGATCGGAGACCGCTATGTCACTCTCTCGCCCGCCGCTCGGCGAACGCTCGACGCTGCTACAGATGAACCACGTGGAAAAGACGTTTCGCGGGAACATCGTTGCGCTGAAGGATATGAACCTGACCGTGAACGAAGGGGATTTCATCTCTCTTCTCGGTCCCTCCGGCTGCGGCAAATCCACTGCGCTGCGCATCATTTCCGGGCTGATGCAGCCCACGGCCGGCCAGATCCGCTGGACCGGCGGCCAGTCCAAGGACGACCTTGGCGTGGTCTTCCAGGAGCCCACGCTGATGCCCTGGGCGCGCGTGGTGGACAACGTCTGGCTGCCCTTCCGTCTGCGCGGGATCAGCTACAACGAGGTCAAGGACGAGGTGCTTCAGGCGCTCAAGCTGGTGGGCCTTGAGAAGTTCCAGCGCGCCTTCCCGCGTGAGCTTTCCGGCGGCATGAAGATGCGCGTCGCCATCGCCCGCGCCATGGTCACCAAACCGCGGCTTATCCTGATGGACGAACCCTTTGCCGCGCTGGATGAAATCACCCGCCACAAGCTGAACCAGGACCTGCTGGCCCTGCGCGAAGCCATTGGCTGCACAGTGATTTTCGTTACCCACTCGGTCTTCGAATCCGTCTTCCTGTCCGATCGCATCGTGGTCATGGCTGCGCGCCCCGGCCGCGTGATCCGCCAGCTGGAAGTGGATGCGGCCTATCCCCGGACAGAGGAATTCCGCACCTCTGCCGAATATGCCGCCCATTGCCGCGAAGCCTCGGACGCCCTGCATCAAGCCATCGGAGAAGCGGCATGAGCATCACGGACACAGGTACCGAAACCCCGCTTGTCGACCAGGAGGAACTGGATCGCGCCCGGCGCGAGAAGATCATGCGCATGGCGCGCTGGCTGCTGCCGTCGCTGGTGCTGATCCTGTCGGTCCTGGCCTGGCATCTTTACGTGACCATCGCGGAAGTGCCCCATTACATCCTGCCCGGGCCCGGCCTTGTGGCGCAGAAGATGGTAGAGGATTGGCCGCTGCTCTGGCCGGCCATGGTGATCACCGGACGGCTGACCCTTCTGGCCCTGCTGATGGCGGTCGCCGGGGGCGTCGTGCTGGCCGTGGCCTTCACCCAGTCGAAATGGGCAGAGATGTCCTTCTTCCCCTATGCGGTCATCCTTCAGGTGACGCCGGTCGTGGCCATCGCGCCGCTGCTGCAGATCTACATCGACAACGCCTTCATGGCCGCGCTGCTCTGTGCCTGGATCGTGGCCTTCTTCCCGATCCTGTCCAACACGACCATCGGGCTGAAATCGGCGGACCATAACCTTGAGGATCTCTTCTCCATCTACGGGGCGACGCGCTGGCAGAAGCTGCGTTACCTCTATGCGCCGACCGCGCTGCCCTTTTTCCTGGGCGGTCTCAAGATCGCCGGCGGGCTGGCGCTGATCGGCGCCGTGGTGGCCGAGTTCGTCATCGGCCGTGCCGGCACCGGCCTTGGCCTTGCCTCGACCCTGCTCGAGGCCTCCTATCGCTTCAACTTCGGGCGTCTCTATGCGGCGCTCATCCTGATCTCTGTCATGGGCGTGGTGATCTTCGCGCTCATGTCCACGATCAGCTACCTCGCGCTCTTCCGCTGGCATGAAAGCGCGCTCAAACGGGAATGACCATGGACTTCAAGACCTTGCCGGAGGGGGACTTCACCCTTCGGAACGTGACCGTGCCTGCCTGCCTGCTGGGGCAGGAGGGCGGCCTTATCCGCAAAGACATCGGGATCGCCGGGGGCCGCATTGCCGCGCCGGCGGGCCAGGACGTGGAGATGGGCGGCGCGATGCTGCTGCCGCTCTTCACCGACATGCACACGCACCTCGACAAGGGGCATATCTGGCCGCGCGCTTCCAACCCGGACGGTACGTTCGACGGGGCGCTCAGAACCGTGCGCGCCGATCACGCCAACTGGGAACCCGAGGACGTGCGCGCCCGCATGTCCTTTGCCATCCGCAGCGCCTATGCCCATGGCACCGCACGGATCCGCACCCATGTCGATTCCGTCGACGGGCAATACCTGCGCACCTTCCCGGTCTTCCAGGAGCTGCGCGAGGAATGGGCCGGCCGCGTGGATCTTCAGGCTTCCAGCCTGATTTCCTGCGACCGGATCGACCCGAACGGAGAGTTCGGCGATGTCGTCCGCGTGGTGACAGAGGCCGGCGCGACACTGGGCATGGTCACCTACCCGATCCCGGAGCTGAAGCAGGCCCTGCTGACCTTCTTCGAGATGGCCGGCAAGGCCGGACTGAACGTGGATTTCCATACGGACGAGACGATGGATCCCACCTCGGAAACGCTGCGGATGATCGCGGAAACGGTGCTGGAAACCGGGTTCGAGGGCTCCGTCGTGGTGGGGCACTGCTGCTCTGTCTCGACGCAATCTGTCGACCGGGCGATGGACACGCTGGACCTGGTGGCCAAGGCTGGGTTGAACCCCGTGTCGCTGCCCATGTGCAACCTCTTCCTGCAGGATCGCCACGCCGGGCGCACCCCGCGCAACCGCGGCGTCACGCTGGTGCATGAGATGAAGGCGCGCGGCATCAACGTCAGCTTCGCGTCGGACAACACCCGCGATCCCTTCTATGCCTACGGCGATCTCGACATGGTCGAGGTCCTGCGAGAGGCGACCCGGATCGCACACCTGGACCATTCGGACCCGGACTGGATCCGGTCCTTCATCACCAACCCGGCCACGGCCTGCGGCTGGGAGGCCCCCTCCCTTGCCACGGGCGCGCCCGCCGATCTTCTTCTGTTCCGCGCTCGCGAATGGACCGAGTTCTTCGCCCGTCCGCAAGCGGACCGCATCGTTCTGCGCCAGGGGCGTGCCATCGACCGCACGCTGCCCGATTACGCGGAACTTGACCACCTGATGAGGCTCTCATGACTGCCAATATCGAGGCCGCAAAGGCCGCCCTTTCCCACCTGGATCTCGAAACCCGCGACCAGGGCATCAAGGCTGCCAGCCGCGATTTCTTCTGGTACTCGCCGGTGCTCAAGGATCGCCTGGAAGGGGTCAGCGCCGATTTCGTCGTCCGCCCCCGCTCGGAAGCCGAGGTGATCGAGATCCTCAAGACCTGTTTCGAGCATGACGTGCCGGTCACCACCCGCGGCGCGGGCACCGGCAACTACGGCCAGGCCATGCCGCTTGCCGGCGGCTGCGTCATGCATCTGCGCAACATGGACAAGGTGAAAGAGGTTACACCGGGCCGCGTCGTGGTTGAGCCGGGCTGCGTGCTCAAGGACCTGGACGCCCACTGCAAGGAGCATTCGGGCCAGGAGCTGCGCATGTTCTCCTCCACCTGGGAAACCGCGACCATCGGCGGCTTCGTCGCCGGGGGCTCGGGCGGCGTCGGCTCCGTCACTTGGGGCGCGCTGCGCGACCTGGGCAACATCATCCGCCTGCGCGTCGTCACCATGGAGGCAGAGCCCCGCGTGCTGGAGTTCCGTGGCGAGGAGCTGGCCCGTGTCAGCCACGCCTATGGCACCAACGGCATCATCACGGAGATCGAGATGCCGCTGGCCCCGGCCTATGACTGGACCGATGTCTTCGTCGCCATGGATGACTTCAAGGAGGCCATGGAATTCGCCGATGAGCTGGCCAATGAAGACGGCATCCTGATCAAGCTGGCCTCTGTCTACGAAGCGCCCATCGCCCACAGCTACTTCCAGCGGGTGAAACCCTTCGTCAGCGAAGACAGCAACTTGATCGGCCTGATGGTTGCGCCCCATTCGATGGAAGGCTTCCTGACCTTCCTCGCGCGGCGTCCGAAGGCCAAGATGATCTACCGCAGTGATGATCACGACTGGCCCCGCCGCCCGGGCAAGATCTTTGAATATGGCTGGAACCACACCACGCTGCGGGCGCTCAAGGTCGATCCGGAGATCACCTACCTGCAGGTGCGCTACGCCTTCCCCGACCATATCGAACTGGTCGAGAAGATCCGCGCCATGTTCCCCACGGAAGAGGTCATGCAGCACCTCGAAGTGCTGAAGAACGGCGGCAAGGTGGGCTTTGCCGGGCTGACCCTGGTGCGCTTCACCACCGAAGAGCGGCTGGATGAGATCGTGCGCCTGCACGAGGAAGCCGGCGCGCTGATCTTCAACCCGCATCGCTACACGCTGGAAGAAGGCGGGCGGCAGATGACCGATGCCACCCAGCTGAACTTCAAGCGCGAAGCCGATCCCAAGGGGCTGCTCAACCCGGGCAAGATGATCTCCTGGGATGATCCGGATTACGCCTACGACAAGATGTATGCCTATCCCGGTCTCAAGGCAGAGGCATGAGCGCATGAAAGCCCTGGTTATCTTTGCCCACCCGGTCCCGGAAAGCTATTCGGCGTCGCTTCACAAGAAGGTCGTCGAAACGCTGGAAGGGCGCGGCTGGGAGGTCGACGATTGGGACCTGAACGCCGAAGGCTTCGACCCGGTGCTGAGCTGCGAGGAACGCCGCAACTACCACGAGGACGGCCCGCACCGCGATCCGCTGCAACCCTATATCGACCGGATCATGAAGGCCGAGGCGCTGGTGCTGGTCTTCCCGGTCTGGAACTTCGGCTTCCCGGCGATCCTGAAGGGCGTCTTCGACCGGATCTTCCTGCCCGGCGTCTCCTTCCGGATCGAGGACGGCTTCGTGAAGCCGAACCTGACCCACATCAAGAAGCTGGCGGCGGTCACCACCTACGGCGGCACCCGCTGGCGGGCCCTTGGCGCGGGCGATCCGCCCCGCAAGATCGTCAAGCGCGCGGTCTGGCACGTGACCCGGCCCGACACGATGAAGTACCTTGCGCTCTATGACATGAACCGCAACAGCCCCGAGACGCTCAAGGCCTTCATCGACAAGGTCGGCCGCGAGATGGAGAGCTTCTGAATGCGGGCCCTCGTCGTCTATTGCCATCCGCGTCCTGACAGCTTCACCGGCGCGATCCGCGATCTGGTCATGTCCCGGCTGGCAGGGGCGGGGGCAGAGCTGCGCCAGATCGACCTTTACGCCGAAGGCTTCGACCCGGTGATGTCGGGGGCTGAGAACGCCGCCTACCTGGACTGCTCCATCGGTACCGATCACATGGCCGCGCATGTCGACGCCCTTGGCTGGTGCGATACGCTGATCTTCATCTACCCGACCTGGTGGTACGGGCTTCCGGCCATGCTGAAGGGCTGGCTGGACCGGGCGCTACTGCCCGGCTCCGCCTTCCTCATGCCAGAGGAGGAGGGCGGCGACATCAATCCCGGCCTGACCCATATCCGGCGGCTCGCGGTCTTCACGACCTGCGGCGCCAGCTGGTGGCTGACCCGCCTGGTCGGCGCGCCCGGCCGCCGCACGATCCTGCGGGGCCTGCGCATCCTTTGCGCCAAGCGCTGCCGGACCGCCTATGCTGCCCATTACCTGATGGACAGCTCCACCCCCGAAAGCCGCGCGAAACACCTGTCACGGGTGAACCGCAAGCTTGACCGTTTCCTTGGCCGCCGCGCCAAGCCCCGGCAGGCCCAGGCCTGACCGCAATCCCCGGAGAAGACCATGACTCGCCGTAACTGGTACGAATACCGCGCCCCTGAATTCAAGGCCGTGGACCCCGAACGCGCCATCGCCATCCTGCCCACGGCAGCAGTGGAACAGCACGGGCCGCACCTGCCCGTGGGCACCGACACGATGATCGCCGAAGGCATGCTGAACGTGCTGCAGGAGACCTGCCCCGATGACCTGGATATCCGGGTGCTGCCGATCATGGCCGTGGGCAAGTCGAACGAACACCTCTGGGCAGAGGGCACGCTGACGCTGACCGCCGAAACCGCCCTGCGCGCCTGGACGGAAATCGGCCTGTCCGCCGCCCGAGCCGGCTACCGCAAGATCGTCATCGCCAACAGCCATGGCGGCAACCTGGATCTGATCTCCATCCTGTCGCGCGAGCTGCGGGTAGAGGCCGGGATGCTGGCGGTGAAATGCCAGTGGGGCAACTTCGGCTACCCAGAAGGCATGTACACCGATCACGAGCGCAAGTACGGCATCCACGGCGGGGATGTCGAAACCTCTCTCATGCTGGCCTTCCGGCCCGATTGCGTGGACATGAGCCAGGCGCAGAACTTCGTCTCAAGTGCCGAAACCGCGCCGATCCCGCCGGTGGGGCCGATCAGCCAGGCCTGGATCGCGGCGGATCTGTCCGATGACGGGACCGTGGGCGATGCCTCCATCGCCACCGTGGAAAAGGGCCGCGCCACGGCCGATCACCAGGTGGCCGGCTTCATCGAGATGCTGCGCACCATCCGCGACCTGCCGCTGCCCACCAAGAAGGCCAAGATCGAGCTCTAGGGCCAGACCCTAGGGTTCCAGGAAGGTCAGGTCCATCTGGCTGCGGATCTTCAGGATGTCCTTTTCGTAGGTCCGCACCAGGTGGTCCCGCTCGTCCGCGGTCCAGGGATCATAGCCGGGATAGAGCGGGCTGCGCGGAAAGGCATCCTGGATTTCAACACGTTGCGCGATGGCGGCCTCTCCGCCGATGCGCTCGGCGCGGGCCAGGATCTCCTGCACGGCACGATGCGAGGCAGAGGGGCGGTCGTTCGTGGCCTTGGGCGAGGACAGCTTGGCCGCGTCCAGCCCCGGCCCGATCAGGTTGCCGATCACGGTAGAGGACAGCGCCCGGAACTGTTCGTGCCGCCAGATCACCAGCCGGGCCTTGGGAAAGCTCTTCTGCAGCAGCTGCAGGTAGGGCAGCCAGCTGGGCAGCGATGACAGGACGGCCCGCTTCATCACCGTATCGGACATGATGTGCTCGCCACTGGCCGAGCGCAGGAACTCCACATAGGCCGAGGCGAAGAAATCCGCGTAGTTGCGGATGGCGATATGCACCTCCGTGACCGGGTAGATGATGTGATTGGCAAAGATCGGCACCAGCATCTCGCGGCGGTTATAGAGCTCTCCTGAACGGACGCATTGCCCGCAGTGCCCCGGCAGGTTCTCATCCGACAGGATGATGCGCTCGCCCGGCTTCGCCTTGATCTTGTTGAAGAATTTCTTCGCGACCTTTTCCAGTTCCTTGTCGGAAACCTTGGTGCGGTACTTCAGGCCCAGCTTCTGGTAGCCGTTCAGCTGGCAGGGATAGGTGTAATCCTTGCGCGTGTCGCGGTGGTGGATGTAGTGCACCCCCTGCTTGCGCATCTTGTTGGCGTTGCGTTGCAGGATCGACTGCACGTAGCTTGTCGCGGTCTTGTGGACGCCGCCGTGAACGATGACGTAGGGGGGCTCTTTCGCCATGGATCAGCCCCTGGCCAACGCCGGGTCTTCCTCCGTTTCGGGGGCGGCGTTGATCGTGGCGATACGCTCCCTGAACTCCGCCCAGCCCTCGCGTTGCTTGAGCGCATCGATCTTGCCGCGGTGCCAGTCGCAGGCGGCGGCATGCAGGCGGGCCAGCTCCGGATCCTCCATCAGGCGGGCGAATTCGGCGCGCAACTCCGGCAGGCGAGCGTGGATGGAGGTATCCTGTTCCGTGTTGAAATTCATGTTGGACCAGTAATCGATGCCCTGGTCATCGCCCACGTGATTGGTCCGGCCCCGGTCCCGCTTGACCAGGAAACTGTCGACAGAGCGCACGGCATAATGGTGCAAGCGCGCGAAATCATGGGAAAATCCGCCATGTGCCTTCCAGCCGCCGGTCAGGTAGGCATCGGGCATGGGCTTGCCCCCGGCATCCACCCACTTCACGTCGCCCTGGTCCAGAAGGAAGGCCGGGCGGTGGATGCGCAGGCGCTTGAACCGCTCGGTATTGCGCACCAGCGTCTTCATCCCGAGCGCGCGGTAATTGGGGAACTCCAGCTCTGCGGTGCTGCGGTCAAAGCGCTCGGTGATGAAATCCTCGGTATAGGTCAGGTGGCCGGAGTTGCCGAACAGTTTCCAGCAGACCGAGATCGCATCGGCATCGGTCCCGACGGCGGCAAAGAGGTCATCAAGCCGCCCCGCGCCGGTGCGGATGTTCAGGAACTCGTCGCAATCGGCACAGATGAGCCAGTCTGCCTCCTGGCAGAGCGGTTCGCGCATGGCGGCCTTCAGCGCGGTACGCTGCGGGCTGCCGCCCTTGCCGAAGGTGTTGATGCGGTGCTGGGCCATGCCAAGCTCTTGCAAACGTTCGGCAATCTTGTCAGTGCCGTCGTCGCAGTCATTGGTGTAGATCAGGAAATCCGTGAAGCCGATCACCCGGTTGTAGGCGATCCATTCCAGCATGAAGGGGGCTTCGTTCTTCATCGTGGTGACGATGACGCGGCGGGTCTGGTCCTGGGGCGGGATCACCTTGGGGGCGGTGCCGCCGGCCTGTTCGGGCGCGATGATCCGGGTGGTGATTTCCGGTGCAGGTTCAGTGACTTGCGGAGTCGCGCCAGGCAAGGCGCCCTCGGCCTTGAGGCGGCGCAAGCGGGTGCGGAAGGTCTGGTCGAAACGGGTCGCCATCTCTTCCCGGCCGGTTTCGCGGAAATAGGCAGAGACGGAGCCGCGGAACCAGGGCAGTTCCCGGCGGGCGCGATAGAGGCGATAGAACTCCGCCTCGGTCAGCTCATCGAAGATGCAGTGTTCCATCACCGGCTTCAGCGCACCGATTTTTCGCAGGAAAACCGCGGACTTGTGGACGGAATAGCGGCAATTGAAGACCCGCACGTTATCGCCCGAGAAACGCTCCACATGGGCGCGGTCCAGGTCGTGGCGGGGATCGTAGAAGATGCTCACCTGCCCCAGTTCAGACGTCAGCGCGGCGGCATCCGACAGCGGCAGGGTCCAGTCCTGGCGGCGGCCGGTTTCAAAGCGGGTTTCCCAAGGCACCAGCTCTGGATCAAGGGTGCTTTGCGGGTTGATCGCCACCACATGGGCATCGGGAACGAGCGAGCCAAAGGCGATCGCCGCGAAGCCGCCCATGGAGACCCCGGCAAAGATCACGCGATCGTAGTCTTCAAAAAACCCTTCGCTTACAAGGGCCTGGAAGCGGCGGATCAGATCCGCGTCACGATACCAATCGCTGACATGGGCCATGATTCCAAGGTGGCACAGGCCATTGTCCTGGGCGAACTTGAATGCCCAGGGCTCGCGGTCGCGGGCGGTGTCGCCGACGTTGGAAAGATTGTCGAAAGTGACCAGAAGCCGGGTGCCGGGGCGGCGGACGAACATCAGGCTATGGCGCAGGTTCTTTTCCAGGAAGCCTTCGCCTTCGGCGCCCGGACGCAGCTCATCCAGCCACAACGGGCCGAGGGCCTGGTCGTCGAAATCCTGGTCCTGATCACTCATAGGGACGTCTTCTCAATCGGTTAGGAGCATAATATCCTGTGCGGCGGCGCAGGTCGCTGCCCCTTTCATATTACAGGGCGGGCATAGGTTCATCCACAAGAATGCATGATGCGTCAAAAGCACCGGGGCGGGCGACATTGATGTGACAGGGCGCCCGAAATGGGGGCGCAAAGGGGCTGTCGGTGGCACGTCTGTATCGTGTCGGTATCACGTCGGTATGACGTCGGTGCGCAGCGCACGGTGGGGCGGCAGGTCGTTAACGCCGCTGTGACAGGCTGTTCAGGCAATGACCCCCGAAAACAACATAACCCTGATTACAAGCGCGTTCGGCCGGTCCGGCCGGCCGAAATCTGCTTCCGGCCCAACGAAGAAGGTGACAAAAAATTTCCTGACTATAATAATCGGAATTGACCTTCTCTCCCGGGCAGCCCTATAAGGCGACCCAGGCCAGAAACCCGTGTCGGTATCCAGCACTCCCCCCAGAACGAAGACGGGAGTGCCCCCTGTGGCAACTTCCGCGATACCGATAGGACAGTCAGATGGCATCTCCCGCCCGGCTGCGCAGGCTGCTTTTGGGCAGCGTGGCGTTGGCCATTCCCCATACCGCTTTCGCACAATCTCAAGAAACGACCCTTGCGCCGATCCTCATTGAATCCGACCGCGAGGTGCAGACGCAGACCGCGGTCCCGGTGACCGTGATCGATCAGGAAGAAATCGACGCGCGGCAGGCGACCACCACCGCAGAGCTGCTGGATTCCGTGCCCGGCGTGACGCTGGTCAATGGCACCACCCCCGGCGGATCCGCGATCAACATCCGCGGCATGGGCGCCCAGTCCGGGACCTACGGCAGCGACCAGACCGTGCAGATCCTGGTCGACGGCGCCAGCACCGGCGCAGAGGAACTGTACCGGATCGGCACCCAGCTTTACACCGACCCGGCGCTTTACAAGCAGGCGGAAGTGATCCGCGGCTCTGTCGGGACCTTCGAATATGGCTCTGGCGTGATTGGCGGCATGGTCCGCTTCGAGACCAAGGATGCCTCTGACTTCACCGGCGGAGAGAACGGTTTCGCGGGCCGCCAGTACCTTGGCTTCAATTCCAACGGGAACGGCTTCGTCTCTTCCTCTTCCCTTGCCTGGCAGCCGAACGAAGCCTTTGAACTGCTGTTCAACTACACCTGGCGGACGCAGGACGAATACAAGGACGGCAACGGCGAGACGGTGGAAAACACCAATTTCACGACGCCCTCCTACCTTGCCAAGGGCAAGCTGTATTTCGGCGAAGATCAGCAGCATTCCCTCTCCCTGAGCTACGCGGATACGCAGAGCTCTGAAAAGGACGTGCCCTACGACCAGTTCGGCACGACGAACATCGGCAACGTGGACCGGGACATTCATTCCCGCACCGCCGTGCTGTCCTACAAGTTCGACTCGCTGGACAATGACCTGGTCAATGTCGACGTGACGCTGAGCCGGGCCCAGCAGAAGATCGATCAGCAAAGCTCTACCGGGAATCCGATGGCGCTGCTGAACGCGGATCAGGATTACGTCACCACCAAGCTGACCGCCAAGAACACGATGGAATTCATGACCGGCGGGGTGGATCACAACCTGCGTGCGGGCGTGGAATACATGCTGCGCGACCGGCTGGATGCCTCTTCCGCGCCGGGCGGGGATGACAAGCGCTACGCCATCTTCCTTGTCGATGACATGCGCCTGGGCGGTTTCACCTTCTCTCCGGCGCTGCGGTACGAAGACCAGAATATCGACGGCACGGAATACGGCTACGGGACCTATCACAACGACGCGCTGATGGGCGGTGCCTCGCTTCGGTACCAGTGGGCCAGCGGTTTCGCGGTCTTCGGGTCCTGGTCCTACACGGAGGGTCTGCCGATCCTGGATGACCTGACCAACGCGGCCTACATGACCCTGTCCCAGAAGGCAAAAACCTGGGAGCTGGGCCTGTCCTACGGTTCGCGCGATGTCTTCGCCGCCGGGGACCGCCTTGCGCTGAAGGTGAACGCCTACCACACGGATATCTGGGACGTGACCGCCTATAGCAGAGTCACCGATGTCACGACCGAGGGCGTGGAGATCGAGGGATCCTACTCCGCCGCGTCCGGCCATTACGTCGACCTGAACGCCAGCTTCGCCAAAGGCTATAACCGCACGCCCGGGGCCGCCAACGACTTCTGGGAACAGCAGCCTGCCAACCAGGTGCGGCTGGGCCTTGGCCAGCGCATGGACAACGGGCTGGACGTGAAGTGGGAAAGCGTCTGGAACGCCGAGATGGACCGCAGCACCAACCCGACGCCGGGGACCCTGCTGCACAATGTCTCCGTCGGCTACGCCCCCCGGAGTGGTGTCCTGGAAGGGGTCGAGACGCGCTTTTCCGTCGAGAACCTGATGGACGAATTCTACGAGCCCCACCTGGCCACGCGGCCCGCGCCGGGCCGGACCTTCAAGGTCTCCCTCGCCAAGTCCTTCTGAGACCGACGACCCCAAGGCGGGGCCCGGTGGTCCCGCCCTTACCCCTGAACCCTGACGCAGAGAGATGACGCCATGCGCAACAGATTGATCCCGCTCGCCCTTGTTCCTCTGGCCCTTGCCGGGCTTGCACCGCTGCCCGCCCTGGCCCAGCAGGCCGAGACCGAAACCGAGGAGTCCCGCCCGGCGCCCGGCGTGGCCGGGGGGCACCGCAAGGATGCCTTCATCGCCGCCCATGACACCGATGGCGACGGCCAGGTCACCCGCGCGGAATACGACGCCATCCGCAAGGCGCGCTTCGAGGGCGCCGACCTGGACGGGGACGGCGTGCTGAACGAAGAGGAATACGTGGCCGAGTTCAAGGGCCGCCTGGACCAGCAATATGCCGACCAGGGTCTTGAGCCGGACGAGCGCTACGAGGGCTCCATGGAACAGGCCCATGTCCGTTTCGCCATCGTCGACCGCAGCCGCGACGGGAAACTGACCTGGGAAGAGCAGCAGGCCGTGGCGGATTCGACCTTCAAGGGCCATGACACGGACGAGAACGATATCGTCAACGCCGATGATCCCCTTCCCGTGGAGGAAGACGAGGAGGAGGGGTCCGAGGATGCCTCCGGGGATGAGCAGGGCTGATCCGATGAGCCTGTCGCGCAACCTTCTGCCGGCCCTCGGGGGCGGGCTTCTGGTCACGGGGGGCCTGGCCTCCGGGGCCGGCGCGGGCGAGGTCCGGGTCAGCGTGACGCTGCCCCGGATCGATGCCGCGCCCTATTACCGCCCCTACCTGGCCGCCTGGGTCGAGACGCCAGAGGGCGATCCGGCGGCTACGCTGGCCGTCTGGTACGACACCCGGCTGCGCGACAACATCGGCACCGGCTTCCTGCGCAACCTGCGCAGCTGGTGGCGCGCGACCGGAGAAGAGATGACCCTGCCCGCCGATGGCGTCAGCGGTCCGACCCGCGGCCCGGGCACCTATGATCTGGCTTTCGATACCGAGACCGGCCCGCTGGCCGGACTGGCCCCGGGCCCCTACCGCCTGGCCGTCGAAGTCGCCCGCGAGGATGGCGGGCGGGACCTGGTGCGCCTGCCGCTGGATCTGACCGGGGACGCCTCGGAAGAAACGGGCGAGGGCGCGGAAGAGCTGGGCCGCGTCACCCTGGCCGTGGAGCCCTGAGATGTCCGCCGCGCCGATACCGTCCACCGGGCGCAGCTGGTGGCTGCGCCAGCTGACCCTCTGGCACCGGATCACCGGCGCGGCGAGCCTGTCCATCCTGGTGTTCTTCGCAGTCACGGGGTTCCTGCTGAACCACCCCGGGCTGATCCCCTCGCGCGGGGACACCGAGTACCGCGAACTGGTGCTGCCCGAGAACCTGATGCCCGCGCTGGCCGATGCGCCCGACGGCGGGACAGGCCCCCTGCCCGCGCCGCTGGCCGACTGGCTGGGCGCGGAGCTGGGCCTGCCGATGGGCCATGTGGAAGCCGATTACGACAGCGCCGAGGTCTGGATCGACCTCCCCCGCCCGGGCGGCGAGGGGCTGGTCATCCTGGACCGGGAGAGCGGCAGCGCGGAGGTGGAGATCATCCGGCGCGGCTGGCTGGCCGTGGCCGCCGACCTGCACAAGGGGCGCGACAGCGGGCTGGCCTGGCCGCTGGTCATCGACGCCCTGGCCCTCGGCACGCTGCTTTTCGCGCTGAGCGGCTTCGCCATCCTCTTCATCCAGGCACGCGCAAGGCCCGCGACCTGGCCGGTGACCGCCGGGGGGCTGGTCTTCCCCGCGATCCTCTTCCTTCTTTTCGTGCACGGTGGCTGAGCATGACCGGCAGACCGCTTATCCTGATCGAACCCGGCGCGCCGGAGCACATGGCCGGCCCCGGCTGGATCCGGCGCCGGGCCGAGGGGCGCAGCATGGGCACCGGCTGGCGGCTGGCGATCTGGTCGCCGCCAGGGACGGAGGGGCTTTTGCCCGATCCGCAGGCAGAGGTCCGCGCGGCCTGCGAAGAGACCATCGCGATCTTCAGCCCCTGGAAGGCCGACAGCGCCCTGACGCGCTTCAACCATGCCGCGCCGGGCTGGCACGATCTGCCCCCTGCCCTGATGGATTTGCTGAAAGCCGCCCTGCACCTGTCTGATCAGACCGGCGGCGCAGTGGATCCCTGCCTTGGCCGCCTGTCGGACCTCTGGGGCTTCGGCCCGTCCGGCCCGGTGCAGGCGGCGCCCAATACCGCCGCGCTTGAGGCCGCCCGCGCGGCCTCTGGCCGGGAACGGCTGAAGCTGCGGGGCGCACAGGCCTACCAACCCGGGGGCCTCTGGCTGGATTTCGGCGGGATCGCCAAGGGCTGGGCGGTGGACCGGGCCTCTGCCCGGCTGAGCGCTGCGGGACACGGCGTGCACATGATCGAGATCGGCGGCGAGGTGGCGGCGCGGGGCCTTTCGCCCGAGGGCCAGCCCTGGTGGGTGGCGCTGGACGGGCCGCCGGGCCTTGCCCTGCCCGCAGCCCGGGCCGCGCTGCATCGCGGGGCGCTGGCGGGATCGGGCCACTGGGCGCGGCGCTGCGGGCCGGGCGCGGGCTGGAGCCATACGATCGACCCCGTTTCGGGCCGTACCTTCGCCGGAGAGGTCCTGGGCGTGCATGTCTTCCATGACAGCGCCGCCCTCGCGGATGCCTGGGCCAGCGCGCTGATGCTGCTGCCCGAAGCGCGTGGGCTGGCGCTGGCCCGCCATCACGGCATCCGGGCGCTTCTGACCCTGCAGGGGGGGCGCCGCGCCGGCACCCTGCCGGACCTGGCGGAGGCCGCATGATCGCGCTTGCCACCAATGATCCCCTCCGCATCGCCACGGCCGTGGCGCTGGCGCTGGCCTGGCTGGCCCTGCTGGCCTGGCGGCGCGGCGGGCGACAGCAAGACGCGCCTACCGGGGGGCCGCTGGTTCTTTATGCCTCCCAGACCGGGATGGCCGAGGAGCTGGCCCGCGCGCAGGCGCGGCGCATGGGCACGCGGGCCATGGCCCTGGGCGAGGTCTCTGCCCGGCAGTTGGCCCGCGCGGGCGAGGCGTTTTTCCTGCTTTCCTCCACCGGCGATGGCGAGGCCCCGGACAATGCGCGCGGCTTCACCCTGCCCGAGGGCGCGGACCTGAGCGGGCTGCGCTACGGGCTGATGTCGCTGGGCGACCGGCGCTATCCCTCCTTCTGCGGCTTCGGGCGGCAGGTGGATGGCTGGCTGCGCCAGGGCGGCGCGCGGCCCCTTTTCGATCCGCTGGAAGTGGACCGCGCGGCCCCTTCGGCGCTGGCGGCAGAGCTGGCCCGCTGGGAGGGGCTGACGGGACAGGGCGGCGCGCCCGACCTCTGGCACCTGACCGAGCGCGCGCAGATCACGCCGGCTGAGGAAGCCGAGCCGGTCTATCGCCTGGCCCTGACCCCCTCTGCGCCCGTGGATTGGGCCCCGGGCGCCATCGCGGAAATCCAGCTGAGCGCGCCCGACGGGCAAGTGCAGCGGCGCAGCTATTCCGTGGCCTCCCTGCCCGAAAGCGGCGCGGTGGAGCTGGTGCTGCGCCGGCGCTGCGGGGCAGAGGGCGTGCCCGGTCTGGGCTCTGCCTGGCTGACCGGGGGGCTGGGCCTGGGCGGCGCGGTGCGGATGCGCCTGCGGGACAATCCCAACCTGGCCGCGCTTGAAGCCGCCCAGGCGGAGGATCGCCCGCTTCTGATGATCGCCACGGGCACCGGGCTGGCGGCGGTGCTGGGCCCGCTGCGGGCGCGGCTTGCGCAAGGCAAGGCCCCGCTCTGGCTGATCCACGGTGCGCGCTACGCCGATTTCCCCCAGATCGCCGCGCTGCGTGACGACCCCCGGCTGCGTGTCGATGCCCTGCTGTCGCGCGGCCCCGATCCGCGCCGCGTGCCCGAATTCCTGACGACAGAGGCCGAGGCCCTGCGCGCCTTTCTTTCCGACGAGGCGCTGGTGCTGATCTGCGGCAGCCGTGCCCCCGGAACCGCCGTGCTGGTGGCGCTCTCCGCAACCCTTCCCGAGACGACCTTCACGGCCCTGCGCCGCGATGGCCGCCTTCTGACCGACCTTTACTGACGTTCCCGAAAGGAGCCCTTCATGTCCCTGAAACCTGTCCTTCTGCGCGGTGCCGCGGTGCTGGCCCTGGGCCTTGCCACCCTGCCCGCCGTGACCTTGCCGGCCCTGGCGCAATCCTTCCCCGAGCCTGTCGCCCAGACCGGTCGCTTCCGCGTCGCAGCCGAGGATCCGCAAAAGCCGATCTTCCCCGGCAGCACCGTGACGCTCACCGGCGACGGCTTTGTCCCGGGCCAGGAAATCACCCTGCAGCGCGGCACAGAGGCCCTGACCGGCGCGGCCCCCCTTGTGGCCGATGACGAGGGCAGCCTGTCGTTCGAGATCACCCTGCCCGAGGATGCCGCCGTGGGCATGCATCCCATCGTGGTTCTGGGGGCAGAGCCCTCGACCACGGAGCTGCTGGATCTGAAGGTCTCTCCGCAGGTGCCGCTGTCCGGGCAGGAGGGGTTTGACGTCACCTCCGTCAAATCCCCCGCGCCGGGCCTCTACCAGGTGGTCTACAGCCCCGGGTCCGAGGCGCTGTTCGTCACCGCCGCCTCTTTCCGGCCGATGTCCGCGAAGATCCTGAAACTGGATCCGCAAACGCTTGAGGTCCTGGCCGAGGTCAGCCCGGCGCCCTATGCGCAAGAGGCGCTTTCGGGTGAGGGCGGGCAGTTCGCGGAGGGGCCGGCAGCGGCCTTCGGGATCGGTCTGGACGAGGAAAACGGGCGGATCTGGGTCACCAACACCTCGACCAACAGCATCGCGGTGTATGACCAGGCGGACCTGTCGCTGGTGAAGCAATTCCCGCAAGGACAGGTCTATCACAGCCGCGAGGTACTGGTGGATGCGGACCACGGGCGGGCCTATGTGACCTCTTCCGCCACGGCCAAGGTGCATGTCTTTGACACGCAGACCCTGGAGCCGGTGGAGGTGATCGAGATCGACAGCTCCCTGCGGGGCGGAAATTTCTACGTGATGAACCTGGTGCCGGATGCGGAGGGCAAGCGGATCTTCGTCAGCTCCCGTGCCACGAGCGAGCTTGCGGTGATCGATGCGGAAAGCGGCGCGGTCACGGCGGTGCATGCGCTGCCGGGGATGATCCACGCCACGGGCCTGGCCTATGACGCGCAAAGCGGGATGGTCTGGGTGGCCGGCCAAGGATCGGATGACGTGATGGTGGTGGACCCGGAAAGCGGCGAGGTGCTGCACGAGGTCGCCGTGGGCGCGGGCGCGCTGAGCCTGGACAGCGATGGCGCGCGCGGCCTGGCCTGGGTCGCCAACCGCGGGGCAGGCACGCTGACGGCGGTAAGCGCGGAAGGGGAGATCCTGGCAAACCTGGAGATTGGCAGCTATCCCAACGATGTCACCGTGGCGCCCGACGGGACGGTCTATGCCGTCAACAAGAGCTTCGGCGCCGAGGACGAGGCGGGTGACCTGATCTGGGCGATCCGCCGCAAGTAAGGCCGGCGCCCCCGTTTCGGCGGGGGAGGCACCTGCCGCAGAATGTCGGGGCCTGGCTGTTTCCCTTGGTCCATTTCCCGGCAACTGCCCCCGTTGTGCATCGCCGCGTGACGGGGGCCTCATCGCGTCCGGGCGGGCGTTGCGCAAACTGCGGGCCGCGTGCCGTGAGTTTATTGGCAAGAAGAAGAGGGGCAGGTGGCGCCAGGGGCCCCGGCCTTGGTCCCGTTTGATCCGCAGGGCCATATCGCGCGGTACGCCCTCCGGGCCGGTGATCCCGGTCAGGTCCGGGCGCCGGGGGGCATGCCCCCCACGAGAGGCGGGGGCTCGATGCGCCCGGGGATCGTCCCCCGGAGGGGCGCGTGATGGCGGCGAGCCGGTGAACACTCCGCCGCCGTGGCATGGATTGCCTGTCCCTGGACGCTGCCGCCAAGATGAATGATTGCCTGCAAGGTCGCCCCCGTGGCATCTGGAAGAAAACCGGACGGGGGAAGACAGGTGAAGACAAGCGGGATCGCAGAACGGCTGAAGGTCATCTTTCCCTTCCTGCTGACCGCCGTGCTTTTCGCCGCCGGCGGGCTGGCGCTTTACCACCTGCTGGAAGAGGTCTCCCTGAGGGAGGTGATGACCACCCTGCGCGCCACCCCGGCCAGTGCCATCGCCCTGGCGATCCTGTGCACGGTGGCGGGCTACGGCGCGCTGGTGGGCTTTGACTGGTCCGCCCTGCGCTACCTTGGCCGGCGCCTGCCCCTGCCCGTCGTCGCCACCGGCGGCTTCCTGGGCTACGCGATCGAGAACACCGTGGGCGCGGGACCGGTCACCGGGGGCGCGGTGCGCTATCGGATCTATTCCGCCCTTGGCCTGCCCCCGATCGAGATCGCGGCGATTTCCGTCTTCGGCTCCATCGCCTTCGGGGCGGGCACCGGCTTCATCGGCCTGGCCGCGCTGGCCTGGCATCCCCATGTGCTGGGAGACATGCTGCCCCATGGGCTGGCCCTGTCGCACGGGGCGATCCGCCTGGGCGCGCTGGCCGCCCTGGCGGCGGGCAGCGTCGCGCTGGTGGTCCTGGCCCTGCGCGGAGGCGAGCTGACCTTTCGCGGCATGAAGCTGCGCGCGCCCTCGCCCGGGCTGCTGGCGGGGCAATTCCTGCTGACCGCGGCGGAAACTCTGTTTTCCGGCCTTGCGCTTTACCTGCTTCTGCCGACGGACGGGCTGGGCTTCGTGCCCTTCATGGCGGTTTTCGCGGCGGCGGTTCTGGCCGGCGTCGCCTCTCACGTGCCCGGCGGTGTCGGGGTCTTTGAAAGCGTGGTGATCGCGGGCCTGCCGCCCTCTGTTCCGGCCGGGCAGGCCGCCGCCGCCCTGTTGCTGTTCCGCCTGATCTACTACGTGCTGCCCTTCATCCTGGCGCTGCTGCTGATGGCGCTGGCAGAGCTGCGCATGACCGGGGGGCCGGTGCGCGCGCGGCTGTCACCGCTGTTCCGCGCCGTCAGCTCGCTTGTGCCGCTGGCCATGGCGGGCATGGTCTTTGTCGCCGGGGCGCTGATGATGCTGGGCAGCCTGCTGCCGGCCACCAGCGGCTGGTCGCAGGAGCTGGGCCAGCTTGTGCCGCTGGCCTTCCTGGAGGGCGGCGCGCTGATGTCGAGCGTGCTGGGTGCCCTGCTGCTGGTCATCGCCCATGGCCTGATGCGCCGGGTCGAGGGCGCCTGGTGGCTGGCCATGGCGGTGCTTCTGCTGGGCGCGGGCGCCAGCCTGGCCAATGGGCTGGATTACGACAGCGCGCTGGCCCTGGCGCTGGCCGCGCTGATCCTGCTGCCTACGCGGCGCGAGTTCTACCGCGCCACGCGGCTGACCCGCAACGTGCTGAGCCTGCGCTGGAGCCTGCTGATGCTCTGCCTCGGGCTGACGCTGCTGGCGGTCTTCTTCTTCGCCCACAAGGCCACCCCCTACGACGCGGAGCTTTGGTGGCAATTCGCCTCTGACAGCGCGGCACCGCGGGCCCTGCGCGCGGCCCTGGTGGGGCTGGTGGTGATCGCGCTTCTACTGCTGCGTTTCGCCCTGCGCCCCGGCCGGCTGGAAGCCGCCCTGCCCGATGCCGATCAGCTGGCCCGCGCCGAGGCGATCCTGCGCGCCGGCCCCGCCCCCCAGGGCGTCCTGGCGCTGACCGGGGACAAGGCGCTGCTGTTCTCGCCCAGCGGGGAGAGCTTCCTGATGTATCGCACCCAGGGGCGCAGCTGGGTTGCCCTGCATGAGCCCATCGGCCGGGAAGAGGAAATCGCCCCCCTGGCCTGGGCCTTTCACGATGCCGCCCATGCGGCCAATGCGCGGCCCGTCTTCTACGCTGTCTCAGGCGCCTCTGCCCCGATCTGGCTGGACATGGGCCTGGGCATCCAGAAACTGGGCGAGGAAGCCGTGGTGGAGCTGGAGGACTTCGGGCTGCAGGGCAGCGCGCGCAAGCGGCTGCGCACCAGTCACAACCGCGCCCTGCGCGACGGGCTGAGCTTTGAATACCTTGCCCCGCCTCATGCGCCGGCGCTGCTGGCAGAGCTGAAGGCGATCTCCGATGGCTGGCTGCGGGCGCGCTCCACCGGGGAAAAGGGCTTTTCCGTGGGCGCCTTCACAGAGGATTACCTGCAAAGGACCCCGGTGGCGCTGGTGCGGCTTGAGGGCCGCGTGGTGGCCTTCGCCAACCTCTGGGAAACCGATCTGCGCCGCCGCGCCGCGCTGGACCTGATGCGCCACCCGGAGGATGCGCCCTCGGGCGTGATGGAGTTCCTCTTCACGGAGCTTCTGCTGCATTACCGCGATGCGGGTTTCCGCGAATTCAGCCTGGGCAATGCGCCCTTCTCCGGGCTGGAGGCGCGCCGGGGCGCGCGGCTGAGCACCCAGTTGGGGGCCTTCCTTTATCGCCACGGTGGCAGTTTCTACAACTTCGAGGGGCTGCGCGCCTTCAAGGAGAAATTCGATCCCCGCTGGGACCCGGTCTACGTGGCCCTGCCGCCCCGCGCCAACCTGGTGGCGGTGGTGACCGACCTGGTCGCGCTGATCGGCGGCGGGGTCACGCGCAGCCTTGGGGTCGGGGCCGGGCGGCGGTAGGAGACGGGTGGGCCGTTCTGAAGGGGCCTTACCGGCAGCGGGACATCGACACATAGAAATATCCGAATTTATCGGCCGGTCCTTCAGTAGGTCAGGTAATAGCGCGTCGCGCGCCCGCCGCCGGGGCCCCGTCTGAGGATCCCGCGGCTTTCCAGGTCTGTCAGATCCCGGGTGGCCGTGGCGGGCGACACGCGGGCGATCTTGCCCCAGGGACCGGCAGACAGGCCCTGTTCCAGCCGCGCGGGGCCTTCGGCGAACAGCCGGCGCAGGACGCGTTCGGCCCGCTCGGGCAGATCGGG
>NZ_JAATOW010000004.1 GCF_011806405.1 Pseudooceanicola sp. HF7
CCCCATACGGACCGCACTGTTCGATCAGGCCAATCCGCCCGACTCCCCGCGCACGCAGGCGGTCATGCAAGCCATCCCCGTCAAGCGCATCGGCACCCCAGAGGACGTGGCCCATTCGGTGAGCTTCCTGCTGGATGACCGCGCGGGCTTCGTGACCGGCCAGGTCGTGCCGGTCTGCGGGGGCATGACAGTTGGCTCCGGCAGCGCCTGAAGCGGCTCACCCTAGGGCCAGCTCGGACACCTCGGCCTGCCAGTCTGCGGCATAGGCCCTGAGCGCCGCGGCATCCCGTGGCGCGACCGGGCGGGTGCGCGGGGCCACCTGCGCCTCTGAAAAGAGCATGGCCGCCCCCGTGCTGGTGCCCGTGGCAGAGGTCGACAGTTCCACCCCTTCCGGCGAAAGGGCGGCAAGCATTTCCGTGTAAGTCGCGTTGGCCGCAAAGGGCCCCTCGAGGATAACCGGCCCGGCCGCGCCGGTCAGGTCCAGACAGGTGCGGGTCATCAAAGCCAGGTACCAGGACAGCGCCGCCATGCGCTGCGCGTCATTTGCAGGCTGCCGCGTCCAGCAATGGCGACGCCCGGGAAAGGGCCCGGATTCCGGAACCACAGAGGGCATCAGCATCACGCCATCGCGCAAAACGGCCTTCAGGTCTTCGTCCGTGGGCGTTGCGGTGCAGCCCTGCCGGATCACCTCGTAAGCGCGTCCGCCCATGTAGCGGGCAGAGGGCACGGGCTGGCCAAGCGCGTTGACATTGACCAGCGTGTCGCGCGCGGCCGACAGGTGCGGGGTCTCTCCGCCGATGGACATGGCCACCAGCCATGTGCCTGTGGACACGACGGAAAAGGCCCCCTGCCGCCCGGCTAGATGCGGAAAGAGAGAGGCATTGCTGTCATGGATGCCGCAGAGCACCGGCGTATCGGGGGTCAGCCCGGTCGCCGCGCAGACGGCGGGCGTGACCGTGCCAAGCACATCGCCGGATTTGCGCGGCTCCGGGATCTTGCCCGCCAGCCCAAGGGCTTCGACCAGCGATGAAAACCGCCCTTCCTGCGGAGCCCAGAGATCGGTGTGGCACCCAAGAGAGGTCACATCCGTGGCGAAACGCCCGGTCAGCCGATATCCCCAGTACTGCGGATAGGTCACCACATGGGCGGTGCGCTCTGCCAGGCCCGGATCCTGGCGGAACTGCCAGAAAAGCTGCGCGCCCAGGTTCAGCCCCATCGCCAGGCGTGGAGAGCCGGTCTCCGCGAAATCGGGGCGGATCGCGTCATATGCACCCGCCAGGCTGTCCGGGCCGTCATGTTCATAATCCAGCATCGGCGCAGCCAGCTCGCCCGCCGCGTCCAGCAGCACCGCGGATGCCCCATGGGTCGTGACGGAAATCCCGTCGATCCCGTGACTGGCCTGAAAGCTCTTCAAGGCTTCCAGGAAGAATGCCCAATGCCCCTCAAGATCGAAATGCGGCCAGGGCGGGCCCGCCAGCACGCGATTGGGGCGGGTGACCACGGCCAGTTCCTGAAGCGTGGCGGCATCGACAAGGGCAAGCTTTGCATTGGTCTTGCCCACGTCGATGACGGCGATATGGCGGATCCTGGTCATGGCAGGTGAAACACCGTTTCCAGCGTTTTCGCCACGGGCTCGTTATCGGGGTGTACCTCCATGATATCGGCCATGTGGGCCCACCAGCGCTGCATCACCGGATGCTCCGGAAGGGCGTCCATGCCGTGATCCTTGCGCCGCCAAAGCACGCCGAAAAGAAGCCGCGTCTCCGCGTCGTAGTGGATCGAGTAATCCTCTACCCCGGCGTCCTTCAATAGCGCCACCAGCTCTGGCCAGATCTCGTCATGGCGGCGGCGGTATTCCTCAAGGCAGCCCGGGTGCAGGACCATGCGAAAAGCGTGTTTTTCCATTGTCCGACTCTCCTTCAGCGCCGCATGAGCTTCCAGAGCCGCGGCAGCGCCACGACCCCGATGAGCAGCATGCCGATGAAGATCGACATGACGATGCCGGGCACGTTCAGCAGCCCCAGCCCGAAGGTCACCAGCCCCATGACGAAGGCCGCGATCACCACGCCGGGGATCGAACCGGATCCCCCTAGGATGTTCACGCCACCAAGCACAACCATGGTGACCACCTCAAGCTCCATCCCCGATGCGATGGACGGGCGCGTGGAGCCAAGACGAGAGGTCAGGCAAACCGCCGCCAGCCCGGACATGAGGCCCGTCAGCAAAAACAGGATGAACTTCACCCGCCCCACCCGGATGCCAGAGAACAGCGCGCCGGTGGCATTGTTGCCCACGGCATAGACCGCGCGGCCGAAGTTGGTCCGGTGCAGCACGATGGCATAGATGACCGCCAGCAGCGCAAAGATCACCAGCTCGACAGAGATCACCCAGAAGGCATAGCCCTGCCCGAAAAAGGCAAAGCTGTCCGGGTAGCCCCGAAAGGCGCCATCGCCCAGCACGATGTAGGAGATACCGCGAAACAGGCTCATGGTGCCGATGGTCGCCACGATGGAGGGCAGGCCCAGGCGTGTGACCAGGAAGCCGTTGAAACCGCCGCAGGCCAGGCCCGTCAGCAGGCCCACCAGCACGATCACCGGGGTGCCCGCGCCCGCCTGCATCACCACGCCCATGGCCGTGGAGGCCAGCGCGATGATCGAGGCGACGGAAAGGTCAATCTCTCCGGCGATGATCAGCAGGGCCATGGCGAAGGCGATCATCGCCTTTTCGGTGAAGTTGAAGGTTGCGTCGCTCAGGTTCCAGGCGTCCAGGAAGTAGGGCGAGGCGAAGCTGTTCAGGACAAAGATGCCGATCGCGACCAGCAGCAGAAGGCTTTCCCAGCTTTTCAGCGCCTTCTGCGCCGGTGTGGCCAGCTGATCGGGAATGCGGCGTCCGGTTCCCGTGCTCTCGGTCATGCTCATTGCGCCTGCTCCGCGGATTTGAGGATAACGCGGCCCTTGGTCCGGTCGGCCCGCGTGTTGAAGGTGACGGCCAGGATGATCGCCGCGCCGGAGATGGCCAGCTGCCAGAAAGGAGAGACATCGATCACAGGCAGGGCGTTCTTGATCACGCCAAGGAAAAGCGCGCCCAGGACGGCCCCGCCCACGGTGCCAAGCCCGCCCGCGATGGAGATGCCCCCGATCACGCAGGCGGCCACCACGTCCAGCTCGAACCCGCCAGCGATATCCACGTAGGCCACGGCGTAGCGCGCGATCCACAGATAACCGGCCAACCCTGCCAGCATCCCCGAAATCACGAAGGCGATGAACTGGGTCTTGCCGACGTCAATGCCGGTATAGACCGCGGCGTGGGGATTGCCTCCAACGGCATAGAAACTGCGCCCAAGCGCGGTGCGGGTCATCACCAGCACCATGACACCCGCCATGACGATCGCAATCCAGCTAAGGACAGGAAGGCCAAGGATGACCTGCCGCGGGAAGCCAGTGAAATGGGCCGACATCTCATGGGAGTTCACCCAGCTGCCGTCCGACAACAGGAAGATGATGCCGCGATAGATGGTCATCGTGCCAAGTGTCACCACGATGGGCGGGATGCCGAGCTTCCACACCAGGATGCCGTTGAACGCCCCCATCACGCCGCCCAGGAAGACGGCCAGCACCAGCGACACGACGATCGGCAGATCCGGGTAGGCGACGTTCAGCATGGCGCAGACCATGCCCGTCAGCGCCAGGTTCGCCGCCACCGAAAGGTCGATGCAGCGGGTCAGGATCACCACCATCTGGCCAAGCGCCAGAAGAATCAGCGGCGAGGTGTCGTTGAAGACCGACACCAGGTTGGAGAGGGCGACGAAGCCTGGGAACCGGGTCGAGATCAGCACCATGACCAGCGCGATGACCGCGACCAGGATCGCCTCTCTCGATTTCAGCAGGGATGTGAGGGAAGCACTCATGCCGCGTCCTCCTTCAGGCCGATACCGGCGGCGTGCCGGACCAGGGTTTCGGGGGTCAGCGCATCGCCTTCCAGCTCAGCGGCGATCCGGCCTTCGCGCATGACGATCACGCGGTCGGCCATGCCCATGATCTCCGGGATCTCGGAACTGACCATGATGACGGAAAGGCCTTCGGCGGCCAGTTCGGACATGAAGTCATGCACGGCCGCCTTGGAGCCGATGTCGATCCCCTTGGTCGGTTCATCCAGGATGATGACCTTGGGCCGGGTGGCCAGCCACTTGGCAATGACCACCTTCTGCTGGTTGCCGCCCGACAGGCTGCCGACATGGGTATCAAGCGAGGCCGCCCGCAGATCGAGCCGCTGGGTATACTTGCGCGCCAGGGCGAATTCCTCAGCCAGCTGGGTGAAGCCATGCTTCGATGTCTGGCCAAGCGAGGGCAGCGTCACGTTCTGGAAGATCGGCAGGTCCAGGATGGCCCCCTGCCTGCCGCGATCCTCGGGCACGTAGACGATCCCGGCGTCGATGGCATCGGCGGGCGAGCGGATGATCTTGATGCGATCTTCCAGCCGCACCACGCCCTTCGAGGGTTTCGTGATACCGATCAGGCTTTGCATGAACTCAGACCGCCCTGCTCCGACAAGGCCGTAGAAGCCCAGGATCTCTCCGCGGCGGAGGGTGAAGTTGATGTCCTCGAACTCGGTCGGGTGGGAATAGCCCACGACCTTCAGCAGCTCGACCCCCAGCAGGGATTCCCGCTTGGGGAAGATCTGGTCGACGGAGCGGCCGACCATCATCTGGACCAGCGCGCCCTCATCGGTGTCCCGCATCAGGCCCGCGCCGACGAACTGCCCGTCGCGGAAGACGGTGTAGCGATCGGCGATGCGGAAGATCTCGTCGAACTTGTGAGAGATGAAAAGGATCGCCTTGCCCTGCGCCTTGAGGGTATCGACCAGCTCGTAAAGCTCCTCGATCTCCTTCTGGGACAGGGCGGCGGTGGGTTCATCCATGATCACGACGCGGGCGTCGATGGACAGCGCACGGGCAATGGCAACCAGGTGGCGCGAGGCAATGCCAAGGTCGCGCAGACGCACGCCGGGATCGATCTCTGCCCCAATGGAAGCCAGGATTTCCCCCGCCCTGCGCTTCATGCCAGCCCGGTCGATCATGCCGAAACGGGTGCGCGGCGCATGGCCGATAAAGATATTCTCCGCCACGGACAGCTCATCGAAGAGCACGGTTTCCTGGTGGATGGCCGTGACGCCGGCATCGGCCGCCGCCTGGGCCGTGGGAAAGGCCGTGGGCTGCCCGTCGATCAGGATCTGCCCGCCGTCCGGCTGGTAGATGCCCGTCAGGATCTTCACCACGGTGGACTTGCCCGCGCCGTTTTCCCCGATCAGGGCCGTCACCTCGCCGGGATGCAGCTCAAGCTCCACACCGTCAAGCGCCCGGACGCCGGGGAATTCCTTCACGATACGGTCGAGCGCCAGCACAGGTCTCTCTTGGGCGCCATCGGGGGTCTCGGCCATGGTTGCCTCGCACGGGTCGAAAGTCATTGGGGAAAGGGGCGGCCCGCAGGCCGCCCCGGATCGCGATCGCGCATCAGGAGATCAGAAGATGTCCTTGAAGTCGTCGATGTTGCTTTCGTCGTAGACGAAGGGATCGGCCATGGCGGCAGCGCCGGTTTCGTCCAGGGTCACTTCACCCATGCGCCCGATCGGGATCACGGTGCCCTCACCCACTTCGGCATCCGCGTTGGCGGCCAGGAAATGCGCCATCATCGTCGCGGAGTAGCCCAGGTCGATCGGGTTCCAGATTGCAAAGGACTTCGACGCGCCGCTTTCGATGGCCCCGGCCATCTCGGACGGCAGGCCCAGGCCGGTGACGTTCACCTCGCCGACCTTGCCCGCATCCACCACGGCCTGCGCCGCAGCCACGATGCCGACGGAAGTGGGCGCAATGATCGCATCCAGCTCCGGGTAGCTTTGCATCAGGCCGGTGGCCTCACGGTAGGATTTGTCCGCCAGGTCATCGCCGTAGACGGTGCCCACAACCTCGATGCCGGGGTAGTCCGGCAGCACCTTGGTCATCTCCTCGATCCAGATGTTCTGGTTGGTGGAGGTGGTGGTGGCCGACAGCACGGCCACTTCGCCGCCGTCGGGCAGCTCATCGGCGGCCAGCTTGATGATCATGTTGCCGATCAGCTCGTTGGACGAGGGGTTCAGGTGCGCCATGCGCCCGTCTTCCGCCACGCCGGAATCCCAGGAGATCACGGTGATCCCACGCTGCATCGCCTTCTTCAGCGTCGGCACCAGCGCATCGGTGTCATTGGCAGAGATCGCGATCGCGTCGACCCGCTGGGCGATCAGCGAGTTGATCACCTCGATCTGGCCTTCGGCGGTGGTGTCGGTGGGGCCGGTGTAGATGATCTCTACATCGCCCAGCTCTTCCGCGGCTTCCTCTGCGCCTTTCGCGGCAGCTTCGAAGAAACCGATGCCAAGCGCCTTCACGACCAGCGCGATGCGCATGTCATCGGCGGCGGCGGCATTGGCGAACAGACCCGTGGCAATCGCCACGCTGGTCATCAATCTGGACAGTTTCATGGTACTCCTCCCTGAATACGGTATCCCGAGTTATCTCCTCCACCCCGATCTCACGGGGCAGCTGCGTCCTGTTTCGCGGCGCTCGGGTGCGCCACGATCAGCTTCACGCCTGCCGTTTCCAGCATGGCGGCGTCACGGTCGCTGATCCCGTCATCGGTGATCAGCACATCGATCCGGTCCAGCGCGCAAAGCACCAGGCTAGAGCGAATGTCGAATTTCGAGGAATCGACCAGCAGGATCAGCTCATCCGCTTGCCCGATCAGCTTCTGTTCGGCCTGGATCAGCAGCGGGTCTGCCTCCATCAAGCCCAGTGGCCCCACGCCCTGCGCGCCCATGAACATGCGGCGGGCGTAGAAATTGCGGGTCACGTCGTTGTCGAAGGGGGACAGCACGATGTTCTGTTCGCGGTAGATCACCCCGCCAGAGATCAGCACCGTGTTCTTGGAATGCTTCAACAGGTGTTCTGCGATGGGAAAGGAGTTGGTGAAGACCTGGCAGCGCCGGCTGGCCAGCGGATGCACCATCTGGAAGGTGGTCGTGCCGCCGTTGATGATGATCGGCTCACCATCCTCGCACAGCTCCACCGCCGCGCGCGCAATTGCCTGCTTCTGAGCGATCCTGATCGTTTCGTTCACAGAGAAGGGCCGCCCGGCAAGGCCGGGGAAGTTCGCGGGCTGCAAGGCCTCGGCCCCGCCACGCACCCGGCGCAGCCTCTTCTGCACGTGAAGCGCGGCGATATCCCGACGGATCGTCGCCTCTGAAGCGCCTGTGAGCGCACAGAGATCCACCACCGTCACGACGGGCCGGTCCTGGACCGCGGATAGGATGATTCTGTGGCGTTCTTTCTCGTGCATATTGCCCTCCCTGTGGCTGGAGCGTCGCGCAAAACTTCAATCATTGTCAATCATATTTTGCCATTCCGATCATTATGCAGGTGCAGCATGATCGAATTTGATCGAATCTGATTGACATTCTGGCGCACGCCCGGCAGGCTCTCGATGTAACCGACCCTTTATCAAGGTACGACCGGGAGGAGCACATCCATGACGACCGTCGATAAAAAGCTGCATACGCGGCTCCAGTCCCTGTGGGATGACACCAAGGCCCAGAGCATGAGCGAGCCGGAGAAGCTGCTCTATCGCTCGAACCTCCTGGGCTCGGACAAGCGCGTGACCAACTACGGCGGCGGCAACACATCTGCCAAGGCGATGGAGGTCGATCCCCTGACCGGCAAGGAGGTCGAAGTGCTCTGGGTCAAGGGGTCCGGCGGCGACGTGGGCACCATCAAGATGGACGGTTTCGCGACGCTCTACATGGAAAAGCTTGAAGCGCTGAAGGGCAAGTACCGCGGCGTGGAATTCGAGGATGAGATGGTCGGCTACCTGCCCCACTGCACCTTCAACCTGAACAGCCGCGCGGCCAGCATCGACACGCCGCTTCATGCCTATGTGCCGAAGAAACACGTCGATCACATGCACCCCGACGCGATCATCGCCATCGCCGCCTCCAAGAACTCCAAGGAGCTGACGGCAGAGATCTTCGGCGATGACATCGGCTGGCTGCCCTGGAAGAAGCCGGGCTACGAACTGGGCCTCTGGCTGGAAGACTTCTGCGTCAAGAACCCCGATGCCAAGGGCGTAGTGCTGGAATCCCACGGGTTGTTCACCTGGGATGACGACGCCAAGGCCTGCTATGAGCTGACGCTGGCGACGATCAACAAGGCCATCGAATACTTCGAGGAAAAGACCAAGGGCGTTCCGGCCTTCGGCGGCGCGGTCCATACCTCCCTCCCCGCAGAAGAGCGCAAATCCGTCGCCTCCCGCCTGATGCCCGCGATCCGCGGCTTCGTCTCGGGCAACCAACACATGGTCGGTCACTTCGAAGACAGCGATACTGTGCTGGAGTTCGTCAACTCCGCCAAGATGGAGCCCCTCGCCGCCCTCGGCACCTCCTGCCCCGACCACTTCCTGCGCACCAAGATCCGCCCCCTGGTCGTCGCCTTCGACCCCGCCAAGGGCAACCTTGAAGAGGTCCTTAACGGCCTGGCCGACCAGGTCGCGGCCTACCGAGAGGATTACGCTGCCTACTATGAGCGCTGCAAGCATGACGACAGCCCCGCGATCCGCGACCCCAACGCGGTGGTCTACCTGGTCCCCGGTGTCGGCATGATCACCTTCGCCAAGGACAAGGCCACAGCGCGGATCTCGGGCGAATTCTACGTCAACGCGATCAACGTGATGCGCGGCGCCTCCTCGGTCAGCGACTATGTCGGCCTGCCCGAACAGGAAGCCTTCGATATCGAATACTGGCTGCTCGAAGAGGCGAAGCTGCAACGCATGCCCAAGCCCAAGTCCCTGGCCGGCCAGGTCGCCCTGGTCACCGGCGGCGCCGGCGGCATCGGCGCGGCCACGGTGGAACGCTACCTCTCCGAAGGCGCCTGCGTGGTGCTGGCCGATATTGCCGAGGATGCGCTGGCCTCCACCGCCGACGCCCTTGCGGCGCGCTATTCCAAGGATGTCGTGCGCACGGTCACCATGAACGTCACCAGCGAAGAGGCAGTCGATGCCGCCTTCACCGCCGCTGCGGTGGAGTTCGGCGGCGTGGATATCCTGGTCTCCAACGCCGGCATCGCCTCTTCCGCCCCGATCGAGGAAACCTCGCTCGAGCTCTGGAACAAGAACATGTCGATCCTGTCGACGGGCTATTTCCTGGTCTCCCGCGCGGCCTTCAAGCTGATGCGCTTGCAGGGCATCGGCGGCGCGGTGGTCTTCGTGGCCTCCAAGAACGGCCTCGCGGCCAGCCCCAATGCCTCGGCCTATTGCACCGCCAAGGCGTCGGAGATCCACCTGGCCCGTTGCCTGGCGCTGGAAGGCGCCGAAGCCGGCATTCGCGTCAACGTGGTGAACCCGGACGCGGTCCTGCGCGGCTCCAAGATCTGGGAAGGCGAATGGCTGGACCAGCGCGCCTCCACCTACGGCACGGACAAGGAAGGCCTGGAGGAGATGTATCGCAACCGCTCCATGCTGAAACGCTCCGTCCTGCCCGAGGACATCGCCGAGGCCGCCTATTTCTTCGCGTCGGAGAAATCGGCGAAATCCACCGGCAATATCCTCAACGTGGACGCCGGCAACGTTCAGGCCTTCACGCGCTGACCCCGGAAGGGAGCGCCCCCGCTCCCTTCTTCTTGCCATGAATACTCCGGGGGAGTCGGCGCAGCCGACGGGGGCTGGCCCCCACCCCGGCCCGAACAGGGAGGAGACCCGCATGCTCGACCAGGACGCCATCACCACCACCAACGAGGCCGCAGAAACCGCCCTGCGGGAAGACTACGACGCGCTGGCGCAGAAGCTTGCCCGCGCCGGCACGGATATCGAGGCCATTAAGGAGCGCGCCAAGTCCTTTGCCGTCGCCGTCCCCTCCTGGGGCACCGGCACGGGCGGCACCCGCTTTGCCCGCTTCCCCGGCGCAGGTGAGCCGCGCAATATCTTCGACAAGCTCGATGATTGCGGCGTGATCCAGGCCCTGACCCGCGCCACCCCCTCGGTCAGCCTGCACATCCCCTGGGACAAGGCAGATCCGGCGGACCTGCTGGCCAAGGCCGAGGAACAGGGGATCGGCTTTGACGCCATGAACTCCAACACCTTCCAGGACCAGGCAGAGCAGGCCCATAGCTACAAGTTCGGCTCGCTCTCCCACACCCAGGCGCCGACCCGCAGCCAGGCGGTGGAACACAACCTGGAATGCATCGAGATCGGCCGGCAGATCGGCTCCAAGGCTTTGACTGTCTGGATCGGTGACGGCGCGAACTTCCCGGGCCAGACCCACATGGGCCGCCAGTTCGATCGCTACATGGACTCGATGAAGGCGATTTATGCCGGCCTGCCAGAGGACTGGCGCCTGTTCTCCGAACACAAGATCTACGAACCCGCCTTCTACTCAACAGTCGTGCAGGACTGGGGCACCAGCCTGATGATCGCGCAGGAGCTGGGCGACAAGGCCGCCTGCCTTGTCGACCTTGGCCACCATGCGCCCAACGTGAACATCGAGATGATCGTGTCGCGCCTGATCCGCGCCGGCAAGCTGGGCGGCTTCCACTTCAACGACAGCAAGTACGGCGACGATGACCTGGACAGCGGCACGATCGAACCCTACCGCCTGTTCCTGGTTTGGAATGAGCTGGTGGAGGCCGAGGACACGCCTGGGCTGAACCTCAGCCACATGATCGACCAAAGCCACAATGTCACCGACCCGATCGAGAGCCTGATGATCTCTGCCTGTGAGATCCAGCGCGCCTTCGTTCAGGCAAGCCTGGTGGATCGGAAAGCCCTTGCGGGCTACCAGGAAGAGAACGACGCGCTCATGGCATCGGCCACGCTGCGCGCCGCCTTCCGCACGGACGTGGAGCCGATCCTGGCCATGGCCCGCCTGGAAAGCGGCGGTGCCATCGATCCGGTCGCGGCCTTCCGTGCCTCTGGCTACCGTGAAAAGGTGGCCCAGGAACGGCCCGCCATCGCGCCGGGCTCCAGCGGGATCGTCTGATCTGCCGCTCGCCCGTGGGGCAGGACCGCAGGTGTGCAAGACAGCTTCAGGCCCGTGGAATGCTCCGCGGGCCTTTTGCATGGCCCCAGCCGATCCGGCCCGGCCTCACGCCTCAGCATGATCGGTCGAGCGCCCCCTCAGTCTGACCAGAAGCTCCGCCTGGGCCACGGCGCAACCCACGCCCTCCAGCACCGCTGCGCATCTACTCTATGGCCCCCCAGGACATGGCCCCCCCCCCTGGGCTTCGAAGCCACGATCCTGCCTTTCGCGGAAATCCCGCAGGCTTTCGCCACCGGCTTGATCGATGCGCTCTTCATCCCTCCGCAGACCGGCATCGATGTCCGGGCCTAGTATAACACCGAGTACTTCACCGCTGTCGGCGCCATGCACACCAAGAACGCCATCATCGTGAACAAGGATGCCTCCGAGGCCCTAAGCGAAGATGAACAGGCCGCGCTGATCGCCGCCGGCGAAGCCGCCACCGCCCGGAGCCGGGAGATGAGCAAGGCCACCTATGCCGGGCAACTGGGCATCTTGGCAGAGATCGGCACGACGTTCGAGGCCGCCCCGGCCGAAGTCATGGACCTGCTTCTGATCACCGGGGGCATCGGGTCCATTTACGGCGGCTATGCCACCCCGACAGAGGCCGCCACGCGCACCTGCTGCATGATCACGGCGATCATACTGGGCGTCACCCTGCTGGCCCTGGTGCCGGAACTGGTGACTTTCCTGCCAGACCTGATGCTGTCGCGCTAGATCCGGCCGGGGGTCGCCTCGGCCAGGTTGCGGTAGCCATCGTTGATCACGCGCTGCATGGCCACCCGGGCCTCCTGCGCGCCGCCAGAGGCGATGGCACTGGCGATGGCGCGGTGGCGCACCGCGACCACGTCGCGCCGTTCGGGAAAGGTCTGCACGGAATCCGAGGTGAAGAGCGTGTAGAGCGCGGTCTGCACCAGGTCCCCCAGCGACTGCAGGAAGCGGTTGCCGGACAGACGCAGCACCTGCTTGTGGAATTCGTAATCCGCCACGGCGAACTCCGCCCGGCTGTCGGCACGGGCCAGGCTGTCGCAAAGCTCGAACAGGCGATCGACCTCGACGGAGTTGGCGCGCCCTGCCGCCTGGGCGGCGGCGGCGGGTTCGAAGATCAGGCGGATCTCGAAGAGCTCTTCGTAAAAGCGGGTGGGGTTCTTGACCGAGGCATGCCAGCGCAGCACGTCCTGGTCGAACATGTTCCATTCGTCGGCCGGGCGCACATGGGTGCCCACCTTGGCCTTGGACTGGATCAACCCCTTGGCAATCAGTGTTTTCTTGGCCTCGCGCACCACGGTGCGCGAGACGCCGTACATTTCACACAGGTCCGGATCCAGGGGGATCATGATGCCCTCGGGGTATTCCCCCGCGACGATGGCCCGGCCGAGCTGCTCCACCACGAAGAGCGTGTGATTGCTTGCGCGCTCCGCCCCGCCCCCGGCCTGGACCAGTGTCATGAGGGGGCGGCGGAGCCAATCACCGTTCTTCTTCGTCTTGCCTGCGTCGCCCACGTCAGCCCTTTCTGCAGGAGGATGAACGCAAAGAGCAGCCCCCCGATAACGATCTTGGTCCACCAGCTGGACAGCGTCCCGTCGAAGACGATGTAGGTCTGGATGAGGCCCATGATGAGTATGCCGAAAAAGGTCCCGGCGACAAAGCCATAGCCGCCGGTCAGCAGGGTCCCCCCGATCACCACCGCGGCGATGGCATCCAGTTCGACCCCCACCGTGGCCAGCGAATAGCCCGCCGAGGTATAGAGCGAAAAGACGATCCCTGCGAGGCCGGCCAACCCGCCGGAGATCGCGTAGATGCCGATGGTGGTCCGCGCCAGCGGAACGCCCATCAGGCGGGCGGTCTGTGCGCCGCCCCCCAGGGCATAGACGTTCTGCCCGAAGCGGCTGCGGTGGGCGACCAGGATGCCGACAAGGAAGGTCAGCACCATGATCCCGCCGATCAGCCGGAAGCGCCCGCCGCTGGGGGCCTTCCAGTAGAGGCCCTGCAGGAAGTCGTAGAACTCATGGGTGATCGGCACGCTTTCGGTGGACAGCACATAGGCCGCCCCCCGGGCCAGGAACATGCCGGCCAGGGTCACGATGAAGGGCGGCATCTCAAGATAATGGATCAGCGCGCCCATGGCGGCCCCGAAGACCGTGGTGATCACCAGAACAATGGCAAAGGCCATGAGCGGGTGGATCGAGGTATCGCGCAGGATCACGGCCAGGAAGACGCCGGTGAAGGCAATGACAGACCCGATGGACAGATCGATCCCCCCCGAGAGGATGACGAAGGTCATACCCACGGCGGCGATGCCGAGAAAGGCGTTGTCCGTCAGCAGGTTGGAGATCACGCGGGTCGAGAGCATCGCCGGGTAGGCCGAGGCACAGAGCGCATAGGCCAGCAGGAATGTCGCCAGGGTGATCAGAAGCGGCAGATGGGTGGAGCGGATCATTTCGCTTCTTCCTTCCGGTTTGCGTGGATCGGCGGGGTATCGGGCTGCGGTTGCGGGCCAGAGGCGCGCAGCATGTAGACCAGGTTGCCGATGCGCGGCGACTGGATCACCAGGATCGCCAGGATCAGCACCGCCTTGATGACCAGGTTGAACTCCGGCGGCATGCCAGACAGCAGGATGACCGAGTTCACCGACTGGATGATCATCGCCCCCAGAAGCGAGGCCAGAATGGAAAACCGCCCGCCCAGCAGGGAGTTACCGCCGATGACCACGGCCAGGATCGCGTCCAGCTCAAGCCAGAGCCCGGCGTTGTTGGCATCCGCCCCCTTGATGTCGGCCGCCACGATGACACCGGCCAGCGCCGCGCAGAGGCCGGAGACCAGGTAGACGCAGATCAGCAGCACGCGCGAGTTGATACCCGCCAGTCGCGAGGAACGTTCGTTGATCCCGATCGCCTCGATCAGCATGCCGAGCGCGCTCTTGCGCACCACGAAGATCACCGTCGCGCCAAGGGCCATCCAGATCAGGATCGGGGTCGGCACGCCCAGCACGGTGCCCGCGCCCAGGTGGATCAGCCCTTCGTTGGAGAAGGTCAGGATCTTGCCCTCGGTGATCAGCTGGGCAACCCCGCGCCCGGCGACCATCAGCACCAGCGTGGCCACGATGGGCTGGATGCGCAGCACCGCGACAAGGATGCCGTTCCAGAGCCCGCAAAGCGCGCCGGTTGCCAGGGCGGCGATCAGCGCCGTGCCCCAGCCATGGCCTTCGACCACGACAGAGGCCGCCGTGGCACCGGCAATCGCCATGACCGCGCCGACCGACAGGTCGATGCCCTTGGTGGCGATGACAAGCGTCATGCCGATGCACAGAAGCGCCACAGGCGCGCCCCGGTTCAGCACGTCGATCAGGTTGCCGAACAACCGCCCGTTACGGAAGTCGACATGGAAAAAGTCCGGGAAGACCAGGACGTTAAGCAGAAGGGCCGCCGCAAGGATCAGCAGCTGCGGCGTGATCCGCTTGAGGGTGGAGGGCTTCGGGCCGGGCATCAGGCTGTTTCCTCGGCGATGGCATGAACGATATTGTCGGGGGTGATCCGGTCGCCTGTCAGCTCACCGACCTGGCGGCGGTCGCGCAGCACGACGACGCGGGTGGAATAGGCCACCAGCTCTTCCAGTTCCGAAGAGGCGACAAGCAGCGCCATGCCATCGGCACGCAGCTGCTCGATCAGGGCGATGATCTCTGCATGGGCGCCCACGTCGATCCCGCGGGTCGGCTCATCCAGGATCAGGAAATCCGGGTTGGTCGCCAGCCAGCGCGCCAGAAGCGCCTTTTGCTGGTTGCCCCCGGACAGAAGCCGGATCGGCATATCCAGGCTGGCAAGGCGGATATCCAGCGCCCGCACGTAGTTTTCCGCAATTTCGTTAATGCGGGCCTTCGGGATCGGACGCATCCAGCCCTGGCGAGCCTGAAGCGCGATGGCGATGTTCTCTCTGACGGAAAGATCGCCCACGATGCCTTCGGTCTTGCGGTCCTCGGGACAAAGGGCAAAGCGGTGGGTCACCGCCTCACGCGGGTTGGAAACGGAGATCTCCTTGCCGCGCAGGTGGATGGAGCCGGAATCGGCCTGGTCCACCCCGAAAACAAGGTTCGCGGTCTCTGTCCGGCCAGAGCCGAGCAGCCCGGCAAGGCCAACGACCTCTCCCTCGTGGACGGTCAGATCGAAGGGGGCAATGCTGCCGCGCTTGCCAAGGCCACGGAATTCCACCAGCGGTTTCCCGGCGGCTCCGGCGCGGCGTTCATGCACGCGGGCCTCAAGCTGGCGGCCCAGCATCAGGGTCACCACGTCCTTCTGGCTGACCTGCGACAGCACCCGGGTGCCGACCACCTGGCCATTGCGCAGAACCGTGGCGCGGTCGGAGATATCGAAGACCTGGTCCAGGAAATGGGTAATGAAGACAATGGCCAGCCCGCGATCCTTCAACTGGCGGATGACTGAGAACAGCAGTTGCACCTCGTCCCGATCAAGGCTGGCTGTGGGCTCATCCAGGATCAGCACCTTGCCCGACATCTCGACCGCGCGGGCGATGGCCACGACCTGCTGGATCGCCACGGAATAGGCGGTCAGCGGTTCGGCCGGGTCGATCTCCAACCCGTAGCCGCGCAGCAGCTCACCCGCCTGGGCATTCATCTTGCGCCGCGACACAAGGCCGGCGCGGCGGGGCTGGCGCCCCAGGAAAAGGTTCTCTGCCACGGTCAGGTTGGGCAGCAGGTTGACCTCTTGATAAACCGTGCCGATGCCAAGGCGCTGGCTGTCGGCGGTGCTTTGGGGATCAACCTCTTGCCCGTCCAGCTCTATCGTGCCGCCGTCGCGCCGGTAGGCCCCGGTCAGGCACTTGATAAGCGTGGATTTTCCGGCACCGTTCTCCCCCAGAAGGGCGTGGACCTCTCCGGGGTGAAGGCACAGCTCCACCTCGTCGAGGGCGATGGTACCGGGGAAAAACTTGGAAATACCCCTGGCGTGAAGCATCGGGCGCATCTGGTCTTGCATGGAAACCCCTTGTCGGGCCCGCTTGTCAAAGGGGCCGGGTCAGGCAGGCAGACCCCGCGCCGGGGCACGGGGTCCGCTTCGGGCAGCGGACGGGACTGGCCCGCCCGGCCCGGTGATCAATAGCCGAGATCCTTCTTGATCTCGTAGATCGCCTGGTTGTCGTCTTCCGCGGTGAAGAGCTTGGATTCCGTCTGGATCCATTTCGGCGGCGTGGTGCCATCGGCCAGGTAGGCTTCCAGTGCGTCAAGCGCGGGGCCTGCCATGTTGGGCGTCAGTTCGATGGTCGCGTTCATCTCGCCGTTGGCGATGGCCTGGTGGGCATCCGGCACGGCATCGATGGCGACGATCAGGATATCCTCACCGGGTTTCAGACCGGCTTCCTTGATCGCCTGGATGGCGCCGACGGCCATGTCGTCGTTATGGGCATAGAGGGCGCAGATGTTCTCTCCGCCTTCGGCCTTCAGGAAGCTTTCCATGACGACCTTGCCCTGGGACCGGGTGAAATCGCCGGTCTGCGAGCGGATGATCTCAAGGTTGTCATTGCCCTCGATCGCCTGTTCGAAACCGGTCTTGCGGTCGATGGCGGGCGAGGAGCCAGTGGTGCCCTGAAGTTCGACGATGGGGCAGTCTTCGCCGGCCATCTCATCGACAAGCCACTGACCTGCAACGGAACCTTCATGCACCAGATCCGAGGTGACGGCCGTCAGGTAGAGGCTTTCATCGGCATCAACGGTGCGGTCCAGCAGGACCACGGGGATCTCTGCATCCTGTGCCTCCTCAAGCACTTCGTCCCAGCCGGTGGCCACGACCGGGGCGATCAGGATCCCGTCAACGCCCTGGGCGATGAAGCTGCGGATGGCCTTGATCTGGTTTTCCTGTTTCTGCTGGGCATCGGCGAACTTGAGGTCGATCCCGCGGCTTTCCGCCTCTTGCTTGGTGACGGTGGTTTCCGCCGCCCGCCAACCGGATTCAGACCCGATCTGCGAGAAGCCGATGGTCATGTCAGCGGCCATGGCCGTGACAGGTGCGAACGCGACAACGCTCGCCAAAAGCGCTTGTTTGGTGAACATAATTTCCTCCCTAGAAGAGCATCTCCCTGCTCCTGAGAGGATTAAGTATTATTTTATTAGTTTTGTAAACAGGCTTTGTTCTGTTGGGTTTTTGGCCTGTATCACAAGCGATTAAGCGGAAAATGGCCGATATTCCGCCAAGTTTCCGCGATCCGCCAAACACAACCTATGGCAGATTTTCGACAAGCTGCACAGAGCGGGGCGACTCAGCGCGCGTGCCCCCTGCGAGTCCTGCGCGCTTGGGGTGAAAGACGCCCTGCCCCGGCGTGCGCAGGTCGCACCGCGAGACAGCCCAAGAACCAAGGGGTTTGGGCCCGCCTTTGCGGGCGGATTAAAAAAGGGTACCGGGGCGCGCGGGGGTGTCGCTGCGCCAACTGGGCCGAATCAGGGTCAAGTTGCTGGTTAACGGGGTTAATCCACCGCCTTGGCGACGTCTGCATCACGTCGGTATTACGTCGGTATCGCGTCGGTGCGCATGTCGGTATCGGGCCGGGTTAACGCAGCGCACGATGGCCCGACGCCCCCGCGGGAGGGCGCCCTGTGCCAGCCGCTTTTTACCGGGTGGGACGGGGATTTTGACCGGCGCATGTCAGGCCATTTCACTTCAATGCGATGCATTTCTCGGTGCGAATTCACCGGACAGTAAGTTTCGTCGGGCTTTTTGCGTACATCAGAGCCGCCTTCCGAGGTGGCGCAACTCGTGCCAAGGAGCCCGACATGAAACTTTGGTCCGCCTCCCGGACTCCGTCGCAGGAGACGATTTCCAACGATGAAGCCATCTGCCAGATGGTCGAGGCCACCCAGGCGGTCATTCATTTCAAGCCCGACGGCACCATCCTTCATGCCAATGCCAACTTCCTTGAGGCGCTCGGCTACCGGCTGGAAGAGGTCGTCGGACAGCATCATTCGATGTTCGTCGATCACGAATTCCGCAACAGTGAACAATACCGTAAATTCTGGGAAGACCTGCGGGCCGGCAAGTCTATCACCCGCCAGTTCCCGCGCATCCGCAAGTCTGGCGAGGTGATCTGGATCCAGGCCACCTATGCGGCGATCCGCGATGCGGAGGGCCGGATCACCCGCGTGACCAAGATCGCCAGCGATGTGACCATGCGGCGACGCTGCATCGAACGGGTCTCCCAGGCGCTGGAAGCGCTGGCAGAGGGCAATCTGAACGACCGGGTGCCCATGTCCGGGATCGGGGATCTGGATGTCCTCGCCACGGCCTTCAACGACTCTGTCGACAAGCTGGCCAGCATGATCAGCCACGTCGGCTCTGTCGCCGGAACGATCGAAGCGGTCAGCGGCCAGATCACCGCAACCGCCAACAGCCTGTCCAAGCGGACAGAGACCCAGGCGGCCACGCTGGAGCAGACCGCCGCCGCGGTCGAGGAACTGACCGCCAACGCGCGCGCCGCCACGGATAACGCCCGAGAGGTGGGCGTGGATGCGGGCAATACCCGCGCCTCTGCAGATGGCAGCCGCCAGCTGGTCCAGGACGTGACAGAGGCGATGAAACGCATCGAGGGATCCTCTGACGCGATTTCGCAGATCATCGCCGTCATCAACGAGATTGCCTTCCAGACCAACCTGCTGGCGCTCAACGCCGGGGTCGAGGCCGCCCGCGCGGGCGAGGCCGGGCGCGGCTTTGCCGTGGTGGCCACCGAAGTGCGCGCACTGGCCGCGCGCACGGCGGATTCCGCCAGCCAGGTGAAATCCCTGATCGAGCAAAGTACCAGCCACGTCGGCGAAGGGGTCAAGCTGGTGGACCGCACCAGCATGGAGCTGACGACGATCTTCGAAGGGGTCGGCAAGATCACCGACCGGATCGACGAGGTGGTGCGCGCCCTGGGCGAACAGACCACCACCCTGGGAGAGATCAACTCTGCCGTGAACCAGCTGGACCAGGTGACCCAGCGCAACGCCGCCATGGTGCTGGAATCCAATGATGCCACGCAGGAGCTGTCGCACAACACCGCGACCCTGCGGGAAAGCATCGCCGTGTTCCGCACGGATCACGCCCGGGGCGACCAGGGCTGGTCCTCTGGCGGACGCTCAAGCGCACGATCCGCCTGACCACGTCGGGGCAAGGCTCCGGCCGGCATGCCCTGTGATGTGGTCTCAGGGGGGGGGGTGAGCGCGGTCCAAACCGATGCGCTCCAAGTCAGCGCAAAGACCAGACGAAGGGGCTGAAATGCGAACACCCGGGCCCTTTCGGACCCGGGTGTCAGCATTTACGGCGCCGGTGCGATATTTACCGCACTGGTGCGATCACTCCTGCGGGATGACCCGCAGGTTCAGCTCCATCAGCTGCTCGGGCAGCGGTTCGGAGGGCGCTGCCATCATCAGGTCTTCGGCGCGCTGGTTCATCGGGAACAGGATCACTTCGCGGATGTTCTGTTCTTCCGCCAGCAGCATGACGATACGGTCGATGCCCGCCGCGCAGCCACCGTGGGGCGGTGCGCCATACTGGAAGGCGTTGACCATGCCGCCGAAGCGCTTGATCACTTCATCCTTGCCGTAGCCGGCGATCTCGAAGGCCTTGAACATGATCTCTGGCTTGTGGTTCCGGATCGCGCCGGAGACCAGCTCATACCCGTTGCAGGCCAGGTCGTACTGGTAGCCCTTGACCTCAAGCGGGTCGCCCTCAAGCGCCTCCATGCCACCCTGGGGCATGGAGAAGGGGTTGTGTTCGAAGTCCAGCTTGCCGGTTTCCTCGTCCTTCTCGTAGATCGGGAAGTCCACGATCCACGCAAAGGCAAAGCGGTTCTTGTCGGTCAGCCCCAGCTCTTCGCCGATGACGTTACGGGCACGGCCCGCGACGGCTTCGAAGGACTTTGGCTTGCCCCCCAGGAAGAAGGCCGCGTCGCCGACGCCAAGGCCCAGTTGCTGGCGGATCGCCTCCGTGCGATCCGGGCCGATGTTCTTGGCCAGCGGGCCAGCCGCTTCCATTTCACCGTCCTTGTCGCGCCAGAAGATGTAGCCCATGCCGGGCAGACCCTCTTTCTGGGCGAAGGCGTTCATGCGGTCGCAGAACTTGCGCGAGCCGCCGGTGGGCGCGGGGATGGCGCGGATTTCCGTGCCGTCCTGCTCCAGCAACTTGGCGAAGATGGCGAAACCGGAGCCGGCGAAATGCTCGGACACGACCTGCATCTCGATCGGGTTGCGCAGGTCGGGCTTGTCGGAGCCGTACTTCAGCGCGGCGTCCTTGTAGGAGATCTGCGGCCAGCTTTCCGGCGCATCGACCGTCTTGCCGCCGCCGAATTCCTCGAAGATGCCGCCGATGACCGGGCTGATCGTGTCGAAGACATCCTGCTGCGTGACGAAGGACATCTCCATGTCGAGCTGGTAGAAATCGGTGGGCGAGCGGTCCGCGCGCGGGTCTTCATCGCGGAAGCAGGGCGCGATCTGGAAATACTTGTCGAAGCCCGAGACCATCAGCAGCTGCTTGAACTGCTGCGGCGCCTGGGGCAGCGCGTAGAACTTACCCGGGTGCAGGCGCGAGGGCACGAGGAAGTCGCGCGCGCCTTCAGGCGAAGAGGCCGTGATGATCGGGGTCTGGTATTCGCGGAAGGCCTTGTCCCACATCCGCTTGCGGATAGAGGCGACCACGTCCGAGCGCAGCGTCATATTGCGCTGCATCTGTTCACGGCGCAGGTCCAGGTAGCGGTAGCGCAGGCGGGTTTCTTCCGGGTATTCCTGATCGCCGAAGACCATCAGCGGCAGTTCCTTGGAAGCGCCGAGCACTTCGATATCGCGCACGAAAACCTCGATCTCGCCGGTGGGCAGCTTGGCGTTCACCAGCTCCGCGTCGCGGGCCTTCACGGTGCCGTCGATACGGATGCACCATTCGGAGCGCACTTTTTCGACTTCGGCGAAAACCGGGCTGTCGGGGTCACAGAGCACCTGGGTGGTGCCGTAGTGGTCCCGCAGGTCGATGAAGAGGATACCACCGTGATCGCGCACCCGGTGCACCCAGCCGGAGAGGCGGACGGTATCGCCCACGTTGGCCTTGGTCAGGTCGGCGCAGGTGTGGCTGCGGTACTGGTGCATGGTTCTTCATTTCCTCTGGCATCGGGTCTGGGTGAGGCGCGCGGTGCCTCGGCTGAACCTGCGCCGGATCACATGGAGGTGGCCGAAAGTCAAGGGAGGCAGGCCCCACCTGCGCCACCTGCCCCGCAGGTCGCGGGGCCCGGGCGGAGGCTTCCGGCGCGCCCGGTGCGGCATTCGGCGGCCGGATCCGGGGGGCGCGAGGCCCCGGGGGCCACCCGCGGCGGGAGTCTCGGGCAGGCGACGGGGCGGTAGGAAAACGGCAGGGGTGGTTAACGCGGTCGGGCACATTTCGGGCCGGGAATGGAGGTTGGAGGCGGGTTGGCCCGCCAAAACGCTGCAAATTTCCGCACAAATCGTTCAATATCAAGGCAGTCGTGCAGTGAAGCACAATCCGCTCTGCTCAGACGCGATTTACTTTTTGTTTAGATTTGGCATTCTGCAGTCACGCGAAAGCGCCGGGAAAGCGGATCCTGGCTGACGCAAACTTCCGCTTCCCCGTCTCTCGCGCAAGGAAAACATCCCGGTCGAGGGGAGACGACGCATGTGGGAAAGTCTGCTCAATAAATTCCTGGAACGCGCCATTCGCAAAGGCAGCCTCGTGGTGACCTTTGCCGATGGTTCGGCCAAACGCTACGGCGGCGGGCCCGGTGCGCCGGACGTGGAGGTCACGCTGCATGACCCCGAGCTGCCCAAGAAGATGATCATGGATCTCGAGCTGGCGGTCTGCGAGGCCTACATGGACGAACGCCTGACCATCAAGGATGACGATCTTTACGGGCTGGTCAGCCTGGGCATCCTGAACCTGCGCGGGGCCAGCAAGGCCTGGTGGCAGAGGCCCGTGGGCCTGGTGCGCCACGGCTTGCGCCGGCTGGCGCAGTTCAACCCGGTGGGCAAGGCACAGCAGAACGTGGCCCATCACTATGACCTGTCAGGTGCGCTCTACGATCTGTTCCTAGACGCGGACCGGCAGTATTCCTGCGCTTACTGGCCCAGCCTCGACATGACCCTGGAAGAGGCCCAGGCGGCCAAGAAGGCCCATATCGCGCGCAAGCTGCGCATCGAGCCGGGCATGAAGGTGCTGGATATCGGCTGCGGCTGGGGCGGCATGGCCCTGACCCTGGCGCGGGATTACGGCGCGCAGGTGGTGGGCGTGACCCTGTCCAAGGAACAGCATGCTATCGCCGTGGAGCGGGTGAAAAGCGCCGGGCTGGAAGGCCAGGTCGACATCCGCCTGCAGGATTACCGCCACGTGGAGGAGCGCTTTGACAGGATCGTCTCTGTCGGCATGTTCGAACACGTGGGCGTGCCGCATTACCGCGAGTATTTCCGCCATGTGAAGCAGTTCCTGACAGAGGACGGGATCGCGCTGATCCACACCATCGGGCGCAGCGATCCGCCGGGCACCACCGCGGCCTTCATCACCAAGTACATCTTCCCGGGCGGCTATGTCCCCGCGATGTCCGAAGCCATGGCGGCGGTGGAGAAGGAACGGCTGGTGACCACCGATGTGGAGGTCTGGCGGCTGCATTACGCGGAAACGCTCAAGCATTGGTATGACCGCTTCATGGAAAACGCCGACAAGGCCGAAGCGCTTTACGATGCGCGCTTCGTGCGGATGTGGCGGCTGTACCTGATCGCCAGCGAGATGACCTTCCGGCTGAATGACCAGGTGGTCTTCCAGTTCCAGCTGGCCCGGGACCAGGAGGCCGTGCCGCTGACCCGTGACTACCTCTATGAACAGCCGGTGATGGAGCAGGTCCACGCGACGGCGGCGCAGTAGCGCGGGATAAAGCGGGAGCGCCGGGGAGCGGCCTGGCTTTTGGTGGTGTTTGTTCGGGGGTGTCTTTCCGGGCAGCGGTGGCGCGGGTTGAGGGCGCCTCCGGCGGGAGTTTTTCGGCAAGAAGAAAGGGCAAGGGCGCGCGCAGGCTGCTGGCGGGGAGCGGCTGGCTGTGGCCGGGTTTCCGGGTGCGTTTCCTAGACGGGCGTGGCGCGCGGGTCCGGGGACGGGAGGCGCAGCCGACGATGGGCGCGGCCCCCTCGATGGGGGGCAAGGCCATTTCGCCGGGGTGGCTTGCCGAGGGTGCGGCGGGGCCGCTTGACAGCTTGGCGAAATCTGCGCCCCGGAGTGCGACGGAATGTGCGGCTGGGCGTTGCGCCATTGGGGGTTGAACCCCCGCGCGTCATGGCTATAACCGCGACAATTTGCGCGGGGAGAGTCCTTTCCGCGTCGTTCGTCCCGCCAAGAGGTCCTGTCATGCCAAAGAGAACCGATATCAATTCCATCATGATCATCGGAGCAGGTCCCATCGTCATCGGACAGGCTTGCGAATTCGACTATTCCGGTGCCCAGGCCTGCAAGGCGCTGCGCGAGGAAGGCTACCGGGTCATCCTGGTGAACTCGAACCCCGCGACCATCATGACCGATCCCGGGCTGGCCGATGCCACCTACATCGAGCCGATCACCCCAGAGATCGTCGCCAAGATCATCGAGAAGGAGCGCCCCGACGCGCTGCTGCCGACCATGGGCGGGCAGACCGGGCTGAACACCTCTCTCGCGCTGGATGACATGGGCGTGCTAGAGAAATTCGGTGTCGAGCTGATCGGTGCGAACCGCCAGGCCATCGAGATGGCCGAGGACCGCAAGCTGTTCCGCGAGGCCATGGACCGGATCGGGCTGGAAAACCCCAAGGCCACCATCGTCACCGCGCCGAAGAAGGCCGATGGCCGCTATGACATCAATGCCGGCCTGGCCGATGCCATGGACGCGCTGGAAGACATCGGTCTGCCGGCGATCATCCGCCCCGCCTTCACCCTGGGCGGCACCGGCGGCGGCGTGGCCTATAACCGGGACGATTACGAGTATTACTGCCGCTCGGGCATGGAAGCCTCGCCCATGGCGCAGATCCTGGTCGACGAGAGCCTGCTGGGCTGGAAGGAATACGAGATGGAGGTGGTCCGCGACAAGGCGGACAACGCGATCATCGTCTGCTCCATCGAGAACGTGGACCCGATGGGCGTGCACACGGGCGATTCGATCACCGTGGCCCCTGCCCTGACGCTGACGGACAAGGAATACCAGGCCATGCGCTCGGCCTCGATCGCCGTGCTGCGCGAGATTGGCGTGGAGACCGGCGGGTCCAACGTGCAATGGGCCGTGAACCCCGAGGACGGCCGCATGGTCGTGATCGAGATGAACCCGCGGGTGTCGCGCTCTTCCGCGCTGGCTTCCAAGGCGACCGGTTTCCCGATTGCCAAGATCGCGGCCAAGCTGGCCGTGGGATACACGCTGGACGAGCTGGACAACGACATCACCAAGGTGACGCCGGCCAGCTTCGAGCCGACCATCGACTACGTGGTCACCAAGATCCCGCGTTTCGCCTTCGAGAAGTTCCCCGGCTCCAAGCCCGAGCTTACCACCGCGATGAAGAGCGTGGGCGAGGTCATGGCGATTGGCCGGACCTTCCACGAGAGCCTTCAGAAGGCGCTGGCCAGCATGGAAACCGGGCTGACGGGTCTGGATGAGATCGAGATCCCCGGTGCCGATGGCGGCGCGCCCGACGAGGCTGCGGTGATCAAGGCCCTGTCCCAGCAGACGCCGGACCGGATCCGGGTCATTGCTCAGGCCATGCGTCACGGGCTGTCGGATGACCAGATCCAGGGCGCGACCTCCTTCGATCCCTGGTTCCTGTCGCGCATCCGCGAGATCATCCAGGCCGAGGCAGAGGTCCGCGTCAACGGCCTGCCGGTGACCGAGGAAGGGCTGCGCCATCTCAAGATGCTAGGCTTCTCCGATGCCCGTCTGGCCGCGCTCTCCGCACGGGACGAGGACCAGGTGCGCCGGGCTCGCCACAACCTGGGTGTCACCGCCGTCTTCAAGCGGATCGACACCTGCGCGGCGGAGTTCGAGGCCCAGACCCCCTACATGTATTCCACCTACGAAGAGCCCATGATGGGCGAGGTGGAATGCGAAGCACGGCCCAGCGACAAGAAGAAGGTCGTGATCCTGGGCGGCGGTCCGAACCGGATCGGCCAGGGGATCGAGTTCGACTATTGCTGCTGCCACGCCTGTTTCGCGCTGACCGAGGCGGGGTACGAGACCATCATGGTCAACTGCAACCCCGAGACGGTCTCGACCGACTACGACACATCGGATCGCCTCTACTTCGAGCCGCTGACCTTCGAACACGTCATGGAGATCCTGCGGGTCGAGCAATCCAGCGGCACCCTGCACGGCGTGATCGTCCAGTTCGGCGGCCAGACCCCGCTGAAGCTGGCCAATGCGCTGGAAGAGGCCGGGATCCCGATCCTGGGCACCACGCCCGACGCCATCGACCTGGCCGAGGACCGCGAGCGGTTCCAGGACCTGGTCAACCGCCTGGGCCTGAAGCAGCCGCGCAACGGCATCGCCCACAGCGACGCGGAAGCGCTGGAAATCGCGCAGGAAATCGGCTTCCCGCTGGTGATCCGCCCGTCTTACGTACTGGGTGGCCGCGCCATGGAGATCGTGCGCGAGATGGAGGGCCTGAAGCGCTACATCCGCGACGCCGTGGTCGTGTCCGGCGACAGCCCGGTCCTGCTGGACAGCTACCTCTCCGGCGCGATCGAGGTCGACGTGGATGCGCTTTGCGACGGTGAGGACGTCCACGTGGCCGGCATCATGCAGCACATCGAGGAAGCCGGCGTTCACTCGGGCGACTCGGCCTGTTCGCTGCCGCCCTTCTCCCTGTCCAAGGAGATCATCGCCGAGCTGAAGGTGCAGTCCCGCGCGCTGGCGCTGGAGCTGGGCGTCGTCGGCCTGATGAACGTGCAATACGCGGTCAAGAAGAACGCCGAGGGTGGCGACGACATCTACCTGATCGAGGTGAACCCGCGTGCATCGCGCACCGTGCCCTTCGTGGCCAAGGCCGTGCTGAGCCCCATCGCCTCCATCGCGGCGCGGATCATGGCGGGCGAGAAGCTGAGCGCCTTTGACCTGGTCGATCCGCAGATCGAGGGCTTCGCGGTCAAGGAAGCCGTGCTGCCCTTCGCCCGTTTCCCGGGCGTCGACACGATCCTGGGGCCGGAAATGCGCTCGACCGGTGAGGTCATGGGCTATGACAAGAGCTTCGCCCGGGCCTTCCTGAAGGCGCAACTGGGCGCCGGCACCCTGTTGCCGCGCGAAGGCCGCGTCTTTATCTCCATCCGGGACGAGGACAAGCACGACGCGATGCTGGACGCCGCGCAGACCCTGACCGACCTGGGCTTTGAACTGGTGGCGACCAAGGGCACGGCGGCCTGGCTTGAGGCGGCGGGCCTGACCTGTGCGCTGGTCAACAAGGTCTACGAGGGCCGGCCGAACATCGTCGACCTGCTGAAGGACGATGCCATCGCGCTGGTGCTCAACACCACCGAGGGCGCGCAATCGGTTTCCGACAGCCGGGCGATCCGCAACATCGCGCTCTATGACAAGATCCCCTACTTCACCACCGCTGCCGGCTCCATCGCCGCGGTGCAGGCCATGAAGGCCCGCGAGGAAGGCGATCTTGAGGTCGAGAGCCTGCAGGAAAGCTGAGGCTGACGCCGCAGGCAAGCTTCTTTACAAGGAAGGGCGTCCCATCGGGGCGCCCTTCCTGCATCTGAGTGCCTTCATCTGACGGAGCCCGCCCCATGAACCTGTCCCTGCGCCTTGGCGCCCTGGCCCTGCTGATGACCCTGGCGGCATGCGACGTCCCGCTGGTGCCCCTGATCTGAGCCTGCCGGACCTGCATCACGCGGGTTGAAAGCCGGGCGACCCGAGGCCCGAAATGCCCGCAAGAGCAGGCACGGCGACCGCATCGAGCGGTCTTCGCGCCTTGGCGGCCCGGCCGCCTGCCCCGGCCCCACCGGCTGATCCTTGCCGGCACAGCCTAAGAACCTGAACATCCCGGGGAACATCCCCCCGCCCCTCTTCGTTGGATATGCAACGCCACCGAAAAGGAGGATATCGTGAAAGATTCCAAAAACAGCACCGCCCATGATTTCTGGAAACGCCTGGATGATGTCACAGCCGGTATGCTGAAGACCGGCCCAGAGGACTTTGCCCCCATGGCGCCGCATGGCGACGAAGAGGAAAAGGCGATCTGGTTCATCACCGCCAAGGGCACCGCGGCCCACCAGGCGGCCATCGAAGGGATGTCGACCCATTTCGCCATCTGCGACCAGTCTGCCAAGCTTCATGCCGTCGTGAAGGGCAAGTTGCAGGAAGTGAGCGACCCCAAGAAGGTGGATGAGCTCTGGTCCCGCGTGACCGGCGCCTGGTTCGAAGGCGGGCGCGACGATCCCGATGTGCGCCTGATCCGCCTGACGCCCTCCCAGGCAGAGGTCTGGCTGACCGATGGCGGCGCATCCTTCTTCTACGAGATCGCGCGCGCGAACATCCAGGAAGAGCACACGCCCGATGTGGGCACGCATGAGGTCGTCAACTTCTGAGGCCTTGCTGCCGCCGCGTGACACCTATGTGATCCGCGCGGAACGCAGAACGAAAACCACTTACGGTCAAGAAGGGGGCGGGATCACCGCCCCCTTTCGCATTCAGAAGCCGCTGATATCCGCCAGCAGGCCGTTGGCCACATCGGCCATCAGGTAGGCGGATTCAAAGGCATATTGGTTCATGGTGATCACCACGCCGGTGCCGCGCTCCGGCGCGAAGGCGACATAGGACATCTGCCCCTGCAGGGCGCCGGACTTTTGCAGGACAAAGGGATGATCCGCATTGGGATACATCGCCACCCAGCCCAGGCTCATGGCATCCATGTGGCCGGATTCATCCATCGACAGCACCGTGTGCTTGCCCTCTCGCTGGACGTAGACACCGTGATCGATGAAGCGCACCTCGCTGCTTTGCTGATCGTCCAGGTGCCAGGAGAGCCATTTCAGCAGGTCATTGGCAGAGCTGTAGAGCCCGCCGGAGCCAAGGATCACATCCCCCGTCGGCACCACGTCCATGGCAGAGCCATCCGGCGCATGGCCGATGAACATGTTGTCCCGCTGCACGGGCGCGAAACCGGTGGAGCCCATGTCGAGCGGCCCGAGGATCCGGTCCTGGATCAGCTCGGCGTAGGACGCCCCGCCGCTGTTGGAAAGCGCCTGTGCCAGAAGGTCGAAGCCAACGTTGGAATAGGTGATGGCCGAGCCCGGCGCGAAAAGCAGCGGTTGGTTTTCAAGATAGGTTTCGAAGGCCGCGAGGGTCACGGTGCTGAAGGGATCCTCTGCCGGACCCCAATCCTCGATCGCTTCGCGGGGCAGGCCCGCCGAATGGGTGGCCAGTTCGACCAGCCGGATATCGGGGTGCTGCGCGGCGGCCTCTTGCAGGCTGCCCTCCAGGTGATCGGCAAGCGGATCGGTCAGCCCGACCTCCTTCCCGGCAACGGCATGGGCAAGCATCTCTCCGGCGAAGGCCTTGGTGATGGAGCCGATCCGGAAGATCGTGTCGCCGTCCGGCGTGCCGCCCGAGGCGGTCTCTCCGAAGCCGGCGACATGGGTTTCGCCATTGCGGATGGCGCCAATGACGATGCCCGGCACGCCGGCGCTGAGATAGAAGATCTGGCCGGAGAAATCGACGGCATCCTCAAGCAGCGGATCGGCGGCCCGGGCGGGTTGAGACAGGAGCGTGGACGCCGCTGCGGCGATGAAAATATGTGAAGAGAAACGGGTTATTTTGTTCATGCTGATTACCAGTACCGTGAAAATTCAAAAACTGACCGGAAAATAGGCGGCGGCCTTCCGTTTGGGCAAGCCCCAATTGTGTGCGGGGGTCAATTGCCGGTTTGAAACTTGGACCTGCAGGTAGAGCTGGATCCGCGTAGAATGCGCCTTTGCACGGTGAAAGCCGCGTTTTGCACTGTATTTGCGAAAATGAGATCGGATTTACAGGCCCTTGGAATTCCGGTAGTACGTTTGGGGGGTGCCCGCCTATTCGGAGAAGAGTGGCGGGTTGAATGCGATACTGGGATTGCAGGGTTACCCAAGATCCAGCATGCGAAAACAGCCCGTCCGGAGCCGAGAAATCAGGAGGCGATAGAAGCGCCAGGCTCTCTTTAAAAATGGCCCCTTAAATGGGCCTCACGGATCCCACTATTCGGAGCATTTCAAATCTACGAAGCAGGCTTTGAGACCCGCTTTACGGATGCTTCCCGTCGCTCCTGAAAAGCCCTGGTAACCGGCATCGCGCCCTGACGGCCTCGGCACGGCCCCCGGCAGAGTATCTGCTTGTGCAGCATCGCGAAGCTTGGCAAATCCCGGTCATGGCCAAGCTCTACTTCCATTATTCGACCATGAACGCCGGCAAGAGCACCGTGCTCCTGCAGGCCTCTCACAACTATATAGAACGGGGGATGCAGACCTACCTGCTGACCGCGCGTTTCGACAATCGTGCCGGCGAGGGCCGCATTGCCAGCCGCATCGGCATCGGCGTGGAGGCCGATACCTTCGACGTGGAGGACGACCTGTTCGCAAAGATCGCGGCCCGGCTGGAGGCAGGCCCCTGCGCCTGTATTTTCCTGGACGAGGCGCAGTTCCTGACAAAGGATCAGGTCTGGCAGCTGGCCCGCGCGGTGGATGACCTGGGCGTGCCGGTCATGTGCTACGGTCTGCGGGTGGATTTTCGCGGCGAGCTTTTCACCGGCTCCGCGGCGCTTCTGGCCTTGGCCGACGAGATGCGCGAAGTGCGCACCATTTGCCATTGCGGGCGCAAGGCGACCATGGTGGTGCGGCGCGGGGTCGATGGCGCCGCCCTGCGCGAAGGCAGCCAGATCCAGATCGGCGGGAACGAGACCTATGTCTCTCTCTGCCGCCGGCACTGGCGCGAAGAAATGGGTGACGACGCCCCCTGCTGAGGGGCAAGCACGGACAGGAGAGGCGGATGCGACAGGCAAGCGGATCGAAGGGTCACCGGGTTTCAGGGCGCCGTTTTTCCCCGAGGCTGCTGGCAAGCCTGATGCTGGTTCTGCTGCTGCCCGCCTGCGCAAGGGCCGGGCTGGAGGATCTTGCCCCCCGCCCCGAAGAGGCCGTGCCGGACGCCACGATCCTGAGCGTCTATGCCGCCACCACCCGCTCAGAGGCCTCTGGTTTCGGGGGCGGCGCAGGGCTTGAAACCAGCTATTTCCGCTTCGACGTGGCCGTGCCGCCGGGGCTCGACAAGCTGACGCGAGGGTTGCCGGATCTTTCCGATTACCGGATCATGGAGCGCGAGCGGATGCCGCGGGATGGCTGGCTGCGCGCCGTGAAGGCGGCAGATGTTGCGGCAGGAGAGCCCACGCTGGGCGTCTTCGTGCATGGCTACAACATGGACTTTCAGAAATCGGTCTTCCGGCTGGCCCAGATCGCCGCGGACAGCGACAGCCGCGGGGTGCCGGTGCTGTTCACCTGGCCCTCGACCGGCAAGGCCACCGATTACCTGCAGGACCGCCCCGCCGCGCTGTTTTCCCGCGACGGGTTGGCAGAGCTGCTGACCGATCTTGCCAGCCAAGGCGAAGTCGTGACCCTTTTCGGGCATTCCATGGGTGGCTTCGTCAGCGGAGAGGCGCTGCGCACCCTGGGCCTGCAGGGCCGGCGGGACGTGCTGGACCGGATCGATCTTGTGCTGGCCGGGCCGGACATGGATCTGGCGGTATTTGCCGGGCAGATGCGCGCCATCCAGCACCTGCATGCCCCCGTGGTGATCCTGACCGCGGCCGATGACCGGGCGTTGGCGACCTCGGCCAGGATCTGGAACGGCAATACCCGGCTGGGGGCGCTGGATGCGACCGACCCGACGATCAAGGCCCTGGCAGAGGCCCATGATCTGCAACTGCTGGATATCAGCGCGGTGGAGGCCGATCCGCTGGGCCACCAGCGTTTCATCCGCCTGGCCCAGGTCTATTCCTGGCGGCGGGACGGGCCGCGGGACCTGACCCTGCCCGGCGCCTATGTCTATGACGCGCTGACACGGCACTTCGTGCATCTGGACTAGCGCGCAGAGGGGGCCGCAAGCGCCCTGGCCCCCGAAGGGGGACAGAAGGGGCGCCCCGGTCTCGATGGCCGGGGCGCCCCTCCCTTGCTGTTAATTGTCCGTCCTGAAGATGGCAGCATCAGTTCACCCGGTTGGGCACCTCTTCACCCGCGAAATGCGCGCGCAGGTTCTCTACCGCCATGGCGCCCATGTCCTCGCGGATATTCAGCGCGGCGGTACCCAGGTGCGGCAGCAGCACGGCGTTTTCCTGGGCGATCAGCGCCGGGGGCACGATGGGTTCGTGCTCATAGACATCCAGCCCCACCCCGGCGATCTGGCCGCCCTGGAGCGCGGCGATCAGCGCCGCCTCTTCCACGATGTCGCCCCGGGCGATGTTCACCAGGATCCCGTGCGGCTGCATCGCTGCAAAGACATCCGCGTTGACCAGGTGATGCGTCTCCGGGCTGGCCGGGGTTGCCACGACAAGGATATCGGCCCAGCCGGCCAGATCCCTGATCGTGTCGAACCGGGTCGCGGGATGCTCCACCTGCTTTTCGGAGCGGTTGAAATAGCCAACCTCCATCCCGAACCCCAGGTGGCAGCGCCGCGCGACCGCTTGGCCGATCCGGCCCATGCCGATCACGCCAAGCTTGCGCCCGGTCACATGGGTGCCCAGCATCTGCGTCGGGTGCCAGCCGCTCCATTGGCCCGATCGCACAAGGCGCTCTGCCTCTCCGGCGCGGCGGCAGGTCATCAGGATCAGCGTCATGGCCACGTCCGCCGTGGCATCCGTCACTGCGCCCGGCGTGTTGGAGACCGTCACCCCATGGGCGCGGCAGGCCTCTGCATCGATGTGGTTATATCCGACCCCGAAGTTCGCCAGGATCTTGCAGCGCGGGCGACCGAAATCGCGCAGCACCTCTTCCGTCACCATGTCGCCCAGGGTCAGCATCATGCCATCAAAGACCGCCAACCCCGAGCGCAGCTCGGCACGGGTCATCGGCTGGGTGGATTCCCGCACCTCTACCTCGAACAGGTCGGAGGCCGCGCGGATGGTGCCCGGAGGCATCGGGCGGGACAGCAGGACACGTTTCCTCAATGCATCCGCTCCCCTGGCGCCACCTCCTGGTCAGGGGCGATCAGGACGATCCCCCCTTCGCTGTCCGAAACGCCCAGTGTCAGCACCTCGGACATGAACGGGCCGATCTGGCGCGGCGGGAAGTTCACCACCGCCATGACCATCTTACCCACCAGGGTCTCGGGCGTGTAATGCGCGGTGATCTGGGCAGAGGTCTTCTTTTCCCCGATCTCCGGTCCGAAATCGATCCAGAGCTTGAAGGCGGGTTTGCGGGCTTCCGGGAAGGGTTCGGCGCGGGTCACCTTGCCGGCACGGATATCGACCTTGAGGAAGTCGTCAAAGGAGATCTCGTCAGCCATTTGCCAACTCCCGCGAACGATCCGCGGCGGCCGTCACCGCGCGCTTGAGCAGCGGCGGGAAGCCGGCGCCCTCATCCATCAGCACCTCAAGCGCGGCCTGGGTGGTGCCATTGGGGCTGGTGACATTGACGCGCAGCTGGGTCGGGCTTTCCTCCGTCCCTTCGGCAAGCGCCCCTGCCCCGGCAACGGTGGCCTTGGCCAGTTGTAACGCGAGCTCCGCAGAGAGGCCCTGGGCCTCGCCGGCGGCGGCCATGCTTTCGATCAGGTGGAAGACATAGGCAGGACCGGAGCCCGAGACGGCGGTGACCGCATCCATCTGCTCTTCGCTTTCCAGGCGGACGACCTGGCCCACGGCAGAGAGCAGCGCCTCGGTCAGATCAAGCGCGGCGGCGTCGACCTGGGCGTTGCCAATGATCGCGGTGATGCCCCGGCCCACGGCAGCGGGCGTGTTGGGCATGGCGCGCACGATCGGGGAGGAGGCGCCGAAGGCGGCCTCGAATGCGGCGATCTGGGTACCGGCCGCGATGGAGACGAAAAGCGTTCCGCCCCCGCCAAGCGCCTGCAGGGACGGCAGGGCCGCGCCCATCATCTGGGGTTTCACGGCCACGATGGCAACGGCGGGCGTGCCGGTGATCTCTTCATTCAGGTGAACGCCGGTGCCTTTCAGCCAGTCCGACGGATTGGGATCGATCACCCAGACAGATTGCGGCGGTACCCCGCTCTTGAGCCAGCCCGCAAGCATCGCGCCGCCCATCTTGCCACATCCCAGAAGCACGAGCCCCTTTTCGGCCACCACGTCCAGTACCATGTCACCCCCTATGGTTATTCGGGGGTCAGTGTTACGCCCGCCCGTAGGCCTCTGCAATGGCGACATCGAGAGAGGACCGGGCTGAGCGGCCTCCCCACACGTTCATCTGGAAAGCCGGGTAATAGCGCTCTGCGGACATGACCGCCGCAGAGATCAGCGTATCCACCTGTTCCGGGCTTGCCATCTGCTCACCCGAGAGGATCAGGCCATAGCGGTAGACCATGAGCTTCTGCTCTTCCCAGTAGGTGAAGCTGCCGGCCCAGAGCTGGTCATTGACCAGGTTGAGCAATTCGTAGAGCCCCGGAAGCGCCTCTGCGGGGGGCTCCATCTCGAAGGTGCAGATCATGCGCAGGGTTTCGTCGTAGCCGGACCAGGCGAGGGTCACGGAGTAGGTGCGCCACTGGCCTTCGACGGCCATCGCGATCTGGTCGTCGCCGATCCGGTCGAAGTCCCAGTCGTTGAGCTCGGCGAGCGTTTCGACGATGTCGATCGGATGCAGTTCTTCGGAAATGAAGGATTCAGACAATGCCATGGCGCCACCTCTTTTATGTGTAGCGCGTGGGGCTGGCAGCGCCCCAAGCGCTAGGTGCCTGCTCGAAGGACAGGGCGATTTCCCACATCCCATACCAGATATGGTGGTCCCGCGACGATGACCTGTAAAGACAATTCTTGGGGATAACCTCAATTTGTTGTGGATATGGCTGTGTACACCGCCACATATCGCACATTTGGATCGCAGCGGGATATCGGGGCCGTCGCATCGCCTAAAAGGCGAAAGCGGCGGGCCAGAACGCAGGATTCGCCGCGGTTTTGGCGGGGTTTTCGCCGCCGGAGGGGGGCTTTCGCATGGAACGCGGGCAGAGGACAGCGCAATCGGAGCAGGCTTCCCCAGTGTGACTTAGCCACCCCTGATCTGAGGCGAGCTGCCCGCGATTCGACCCCGCGAAAGCGCTTACCGCGCCACCACTTATGCGTGCATTCCGCACTCCGGGGACACGGAGACCGCACCCCCACGCGATGGCCCAAAAGCCGATCCGCTTTCCGGGGGCCCAGTGAAGGGACACTCCCTGCCCGGTCTCAGGGTATCATTGCCAAGGCTCCCGCGGGCGGCAGGCTGGCCACAGGCCATGGGGAATGCATGCAACGGGCCTTCTTAGAACCCTGACAACACGGTAGAGCTTTCACATCGGCCAGGTGGGGCCGGCGGGTGAAGGATGTCGTGATGGAAGAGTTTTCCTATTGGCCCCTGTTGGCTGTGCTCTACACGCTGGCACAGCTGGGGTTCCTGCTGCGTGCCCTGACCCGCCCGGGGCGTGCGCCCTCCTCCCGGCTGGCCTGGCTGCTGGTCATGCTGGCCGCCCCCGGTGTGGGCATGCTGGGCTACCTGTTCTTCGGAGAGACCAATATCGGCCGCAAGCGCGCCGCCCGGTACAAGGGGATCCAGGACTACGTGCGCCTGGGCGCGCAGCGGCAGGCCGAGGTGGTCGAGGCCGGGGCGCATCATGCCTCTGAAGAGGTGCGCCATCTGTTCAGCTACGTCGAATCCGTCTGCGGCTTCCTGCCCGTGCGGGGCAACACCGCAGAGCTTCTGGCGGATTCCGAGGCGGTGATCGACGCGATGGTCGCCGATATCGATGCCGCGCAGGATCATGTGCACATGCTGTTCTACATCTGGCTGGATGACGGCAGCGGGATCCGGGTGGCCGATGCGGTGATCCGGGCGGCCAAGCGCGGCGTGACCGTGCGCGCCATGGCCGATGACATCGGCTCGCGGCGGATGATCCGGTCGGACCACTGGAAGCGCATGGGTGCGGCGGGGGTCAAGCTGACCCGTGCCCTGCCCATCACCAACCCGCTTCTGCAACCGGTCCGCGGCCGGATCGACCTGCGCAATCACCGCAAGATCGTGGTGATCGACAATCGCATCACCTATTGCGGCAGCCAGAACTGCGCCGATGCGGCCTTTGAGGTGAAGAAGAAATACGCGCCCTGGGTCGACCTGGTGGTGCGCTTCGAAGGGCCGATCGCGATCGAGAACCAGGCGCTGTTCATCTCTGACTGGATGGCGCACCGGCGCGAGGACCTGCGCCCGATCCTGGATGCCGCCCGCCCGCCGCATCCGACCGGCGGCGTGCTGGCCCAGGTCATCGGCACCGGCCCCACGATCCATGCCGAGGCCATGCCCGAGATGTTCGAGCTGATGATCCACGCCGCCCGGGAAGAGCTGGTGCTGACCACGCCCTACTACGTGCCCACGGAAGCCATGCAATCGGCCATCTGCATCACCGCCCGGCGCGGCGTGAACTGCACCCTGGTCGTGCCGGCCCGCAACGACAGCTGGATCGTGGCCGCCGCCAGCCGCAGTTACTACGAGGATCTGCTGAACGCCGGGGTAAAGATCTACGAATACCCCCACGGGCTTCTGCACGCGAAGAGCCTGACTCTGGATGGCCATGCCGCCCTGATCGGATCGGCCAACCTGGACCGGCGCAGTTTCGAGCTGAACTACGAGAACAACATCCTGCTGGAAGACGTGGCGCTGACGACCGCCCTGCGCGAGCGCCAGCAAAGCTATATCGATGCGTCCCTGGCCGTCGATCCCGCCCAGGTCGCGCAGTGGCATTTCGGGCGCCGGCTCTGGTACAACACCGTCGCCATGCTGGGGCCGGTCTTCTGAGACGCGGCCCCCGGCTGGCCCTTGAAGAGGTCCGCTTCTAGCTGAAGCCCATCGGCAGGTTGAAGGTGTGGCTGGACTGGGTGATCCCTTCAGGCGCCGCGGGCATGCGGCCTGCCCGCCGGATCGCCTGAAGCGCCGCGCGGTCGAATTCCGCGTGGCCCGAAGAGCGCACCACCTTCGCCCCCAGCACATTGCCGTCCCGGGAGACCGTCAGCCGCACGATCACGCGCCCGCTCTTGCCGCGCATCCCGCCGGGGAAGCGCTTTTTCCGCTCGATCCGCACCCGGATCTGGTTGCCCCAGACAGCCTGAAGCCTGGCCGTATCGCCGCCGGAACCTGCCCGGACGCTGCCATTGTCGCGGCCGGCCTGTTGCGATCCGCCATTGCCTGCCGCGCGTTGCGTCGCTGCACCCGCGCCACCGGCCCGGCTGGCTTGCTGGCGCGGGCCGTCCTCTGCCTTCTCGGGGCGCTTGGCAACCTGGGGCGTGAAGTCCCGGGGCCGCGCCTGCGGGCGGCTGGAGGTCGTGGGCGTCATCTCGTTCAGCTGTTCCTGGGCCACCTCATCGGGCTGGTCCTCGGGGGTTTCCTGCGGTGTTTCCTCGGCCACTTCGGGCTCCGGTTCCGGCTGTTCCTCTGGCTCCGCCTCCGGTTCGGGGGGCGGGGGCACGTCCATTTCCACCTGCGGCAGGGCGGTGGTCTCCGGCATGGCGTCCGGCAGCGTGACACTGGGAAAGGCCGGGCGCGGCGCGGGCGGCGTGGGCGTGACGGGCGTGACCGGGCTTTGCATCGCCACGGGCTCGACGATCTCCACCTCTTGCGGGGTCTCGGTGACCTCGGGCGGGGTTTCCCATCGTTCGACCATGTCGACGGTACCCGGAGGCGCGCCCTGCAGGGTCACGAAGGCCTGCCCGCCCTGCCCGCCGGCATCGGTGCCCCCCTTATCCGGGACGCGGATCGCGAGCACCACGTGAAGGCCCACGGCCAGCGCCACGAAGGCGGTGCCTTCCGCCAGGCGTTTCAAGGTTGTGCCGGTCATTGCGGAGCCACCACTAGGGCGACGTTCTGCACCCCGGCCTCTGTCAGCTCGCGCAGAAGGCGCGCGAGGGCGGCGGCTTCGGTCTTGCCATCCGCGCGGATCTGGGGCGCGCCTTCCTTGTCGGCGTTCTCTGCCACGTAGGCGGCCACGGCATCGGCGCCGCGCAGCTCCTTGAAGCCCGCTTCGCCTTCGGAGGACAGGAAGAGCACGGCGGTCTCCTCGGCTTCCGCGCCTTCTTCGGCCTTGGGCGGCTCCACCTCGAAGGGTTCGGGTGGGGTGAGGCGCGAGGTCATCAGGAAGAAGATCAGCAGCAGGAAGACCACGTTGATCATCGGGACGATGGATTCGGCCCGTGGGCGGCGGGGCGGGGCGGTGAAATCAAGCGACATGGATCACTCCACCAGCACGAGGTTCGTGAAGCCGCCGGCGCGCAGAATGGCAGCCACGTCGACCACGCGTTGCAGCTGCGCCCCGTCGGCCCCCCGCAGGATGATCGTGTCCTGCGGCTTCTCCGTCAGCTCACCGATCGCGGTTGCCAGCTCTGCCTGGGGGATTTCGCGTCCGTTCACTTTCAGCCCTTCCGGCAGGATGTCGACAAGGCGCGGCGGGCCCTCATAGCCCTGCCCGGCAGAGGCCAGCGGCAGGGGCAGCACCTGGTCCGTGCCGAAACGCGAGGCCAGCATGAAGAAGACCAGCAGCAGGAAGACCACGTCGATCATCGGCGTGAGCGACGGCTTGCGGCGTGGCCTTGGCGTGGTGGACAGGAAACTCATGGCGGCTTACTGGGCGGCCAGTTTCGACACGTTCTCACCCATGCCCTGCCCCGGCAGATCGGCCACGAAGATTCGTGCAGAGAGGTCCTCCATGTCCATGCGCAGGTTCTCCACCACGGCTTCGAACCAGGTCAGCGCCATGGAGGCTGGAATCGCCACGGCCATACCGGCAGCGGTGGTCAGCAGCGCTTCCCAGATACCGCCGGCCAGCAGCGAGGGATCGGCATTGGAACCGGCGGCCTGAAGGGCCTGGAAGGCCGCGATCATGCCCATCACGGTGCCGAGCAGACCCAGCAGCGGGGCGATGGTGGAGATAAGCTCAAGCGCGCGCAGCGCAGAGCCCTGCGCCCCAAGCAGGCGCTTGGCGATGCGGGAGGTTTCCTCTCGCGCGGCGTCTTCGTTCAGGGACAGGCGGGCGCGCATGGCGGCGGTCACCAGGCGGGAGCGCACGCCTTTGCGGTCCTTGACGATGGTGAGGGCCAGAGTGGCGTCGCCCTCTTCCCAGGCTTGCACGGCGCGGCGCGAGGTGCGGCGCGACCAGGCGCCTTCCAGCACCAGGCGCCAGATCTTCCACAGGATAAGCGCCACGGTCACCACGGAGAGGGCCGCGATGGCCCAGATCGCCGGGCCGCCGTTAACTAGGAACTCCATGCCCCGGCTGGAGGCATCTTCGACCACTTCCACCAGGGTTGCAGGCTGTTCGGGAGCCGCCGGCTGCGCGGCGGGAGCCGGTTCACTTGCCGTGTCGACAGCGCCATCGGTCGCGGGCTGCTCGGCTGCGGGCGCTTCGCCTGCGGGATCGGTTTGCGTGCCGCCCACACCGGCCTGCGCCGGGCTGTCCACGGCAGTGGGCGCGGCCTCCTGCGTTTCACTTGCGGCCCCTTCCTGCGGCGCATCGGCGGCAGGGTCGGCAGCGGGGGCGTCGACCGTGGGGGCCTGCGTGGGTTCGGGCGTCACGGCCGGCTGTTCGACGACGTCGCCGATGACCGGCGCGCTGTCGCTGGCCTCTGGCGCGGATTGCGCCCAGGCGGGACCAGTGAGCGCCGCTGCCGAGACCACCGCCGAAATCGCTGCCGTCCGGGCGAGGGTCAGAAAGCCCCTGGAGCCCTCCGCGTGAAGCCTTGCCATGTCCAAACTCCTTTCGGAAACCGATGACGCCGCGCGCCCTGTTTCACAAGTAAAGACCGAAGGGCGCGATGCCTTCGGCGCTATCATCCACCGGGTGAAATGACGCCTGCCGCTGGCATGGGGACGGGAAGGTCCGCACGCTGCTGCGGCGTCATTCACGAAATGCTGGCACCACGGGTGAGTGATCGAGGAAGAAACCCCCACGGTGGCTGGCGTCGACCACGGGTTAAGATAACCTAGTAATACAGTCAACTATATTCCGATGGATGCCGCCGCCCGGGCGAAACCGCCGTCAGACCATCACGTAAGGGCGGTCCCCGATGAGTGAAATGCGGGCGTCGCTGCCGAAGACATCAGCCAGCAGGGCATCGTTCACGACCTCCACCGGGGTCCCCTGGGCTGCGATGCGCCCGTCCTTCAGCGCGACGATCCGGTCGGCAAAGGCCGTGGCGTAGTTGATGTCATGCAGCACGATGACGATGGTCTTGCCGTCTTCATCCGCCATCTCGCGCAGCAGCCGCATCAGGCTGCGGGCCCCGGCGATGTCGAGGTTGTTGAGCGGCTCGTCCAGCAGCAGGTATTCGGTGTCCTGGGCAAAGGCCATGGCCACGAAAGCGCGTTGGCGCTGCCCGCCCGAGATCTCGTCCAGGAAACGCTCTGCCATCTCCGACAGGCCGAAGCGGTTGATCGCGGTTTCGACAAGCGCATGGTCCGCGGCGGTGGGATGGCCCTGGTGCCAGGGATAGCGCCCGAAGCCCACCAGTTCGCGCACACGGAGACGGGCCGAGACGTGATTGCTTTGCGCCATGATCGCCAGCACGCGGGCCAGGTCCCTGTCAGAGGCCTGACCGATTTTGAGGCCCTGGACGTCGATCTCTCCACGCTGGATGCGGGTGAGTCGGGCGATGAGCGACAGCAGGGTGGATTTCCCCGCCCCGTTCGGCCCCACCAGCGCGGTGATCCCGCCCTTGGGCAGGTCCAGGTCGATGCCGGTCAGGATCTGGTTGCTGCCGATGCTGTGATGCAGGTCGCGGATACGGATCATGCGCGTCGCCTTTTCAGAAGGAGCGCCAGGAAGAGCAGCCCCCCGATGAGTTCGATGATGACGGAAAGCGGCGTGGACAGGTCCAGCAAGCGCTCCATGACGGTCTGCCCGCCGACAAGGATCAGGCAGCCGGTCAGCGCGGCCGAGGGCAGCAGGACGGCATGGCGCTCTGTCGGGGTTAGCACATGGGCCAGCGCGGTGACGATGAGCCCGAAGAAGCTGCCGGCCCCGCCGCCCATGCCCGACATCGGCCCGACCAGCGCCGTCGCGGCGGCCACAAGAATGCAGATCAGCACCAGCACCTGGGCCTGCCCCTGCGCGGGACGTGCGCCCAGGCCGGTGGCCGGAACTTCCCCCAACCCCAGCACGTCGAGCCGGGCGCGCATCCGCCAGGCCAGCAGCACCGCCGGCACCGAAACCAGCGTGGCGAAGCCCAGCAGCGCCGGTTCGACACTGGTGAAGCGCGCAAAGGAGATGGACTGCACCATCTGGAACTCTGCCGGATCGATCAGGCGCTGGATGAACTCCGTCACCGACCGCAGGAGCGTGCCGAAGATGATACCGGTCAGGACCAGCCGCATCATGTCGCCCCGCGCGCCCTTGCGCAGCAGCGTGAACAGCCCCAGGCCCAGCAGCGTCATGAGGCTGACGTTGATGGTGAAGATCAGCGCGGTGGGCATTCCGGCATACCCCGATGAGCCGAAGACATGCACCATGATCGTCAGCACCAGCATGTAGAGCGCATCGAACCCCATGACCGAGGGCGTCAGGATCCGGTTCGCCGTGATGGTCTGGAACAGCACCGTGGCGACCGACAGGCAGACCCCCACCAGCAGCATCGCCGCCAGCTTCGTGGCGCGGAAGGGCAGCAGGAATTCCCAGGCCGCCCCGGCGCCCGCGAAGACGTAGATCGCGGCAAGGCTCAGCAGGGCCAGCGACAGGAGGGTGATGCGCCTAGCCATGCCGCGGCTCGCTGTAGAGCAGGAACAGGAAGACCCCTGCCCCGGCGATCCCCACGAGGGAGGCGACGGGGATCTCGAACGGGGCGCGCAGGACGCGGCCCAGGATATCCCCGCTCAGCACCAGCATCGCACCGGCATAGGCCGCCACCGGCAATGCACGTCGCAGGTTGTCGCCCATCCGGCGGGCGACGATGTTGGGCACAACCAGCCCCACGAAGGGGATGGCCCCCAACGTCACCACGACCATGGCCGTGGTCAGAGAGATCGCCGCAAGCCCAGCCCCCGTCACCAGCCCGACGTTGACACCCAGCCCGCGCGCGGCGTTTTCGCCCAGGCCCAGCACCGTGATCCGGTCCGCGATGAACCAGGTCAGACCGGCGGCGAAGGCCCCGACCCAGAGCAGCTCGTACCGCCCCTGCAGCACACCTGAGAGCTCTCCGGTCAGCCAGGCGCCGAGGAACTGCATCATGTCGCCTTGGTAGGCGAAGAAGGTCACGAAGGCCCCGATCACGCCGCCGTACACCAAGGCCACAAGCGGCACGAGAAGCGGCTGCGTGGGGGGCAGCGGGCGGATCAGAAGCAGCAGGCCGGCGCTGCCGACAAGCGTTGTCAGGGCGGCGATGCCCATCTTCGCCCAGATCGCCGTGGCCGGGAAGAACAGGGTGGAAATCAGGATGCCAAGAGCCGCGCTCTGGCCCGCGCCGGCCGTCATCGGCTCCACGAAGCGGTTGCGGGCAAGGATCTGCATGATCTGGCCAGAGACCGCCAGCGCCGCGCCGGCCAGCAGGGCCGCCAGCGTGCGTGGCAGGCGGCTGACCAGCAGAAGCTGCTGACCCTGGGGATCGGTCAGAAGGTCCCGGAAGGTCACGGGAACGGCGCCGATGAACAGCGACAGGACCGCCAGCGCCGCCAGCGTGAGAAGAGCCAGGGTCCAGCGCATGTGGTCAGGAACCGCCTGCGGTCAGGGCCTTGGTGATCTCGTCCAGCGTGAAGAGCAACGATTGCACGCCGCCGGCAGAGACATAGGCCGCCGGCGGGGACAGGTAGATGACCCGCCCCTCCTGCCAGGCCTTGGTGTTGTGGACCAGCGCGTTGTCGAGCGTGGCTTCAGCGGATTGGGCGCCCTCGCCCACCGTGGTACCGCGGTCGATCACCAGAAGCGTGTCCGGATCGGCCTGGGCGACATATTCGAAGGAGACGGGCTCGCCATGGTTGGAGGTCTGGATCCCCTCGACCGCCTGCGGCCAGTCCAGCCGCTCATGAAGCCAGCCGAAGCGGCTGCCCCGCCCGAAGGCCGAGATCTTGGGACCATTGGCCAGCAGGATCAGAGCCCGCCCGCCCTTGTCCGCCACGGCCTCGCGGGTGGTCTCCAGTGCCGCGTCCAATTGCGTCTGAAGCTCTGCCGCCTCTGCCTGCTTGTCGAAGATCGTACCGTAGGCCGCAAGCCGGGCTTCCCCGTCCCCGAAAGCGTCGGGCCCGATGGTCATGTCCGCCACCGGTGCCAGGCGGCGCAGCGCCTCTGCCTGGGCAGCGGCACGGGAGCCGACGATGATCAGGTCCGGACGCAGGACCGCCAGTTTCTCGAAATCCGCTTCGAAGATCGTGCCCACGGAGGGGACGCCTTCCATCTGCGGCTCAAGGAAGTCGGTGTAGAGCGGCGTGACGATCCCGTCCGGCTCAACCCCGAGGGCGCTGAGCGTGTCGATCGCGGCGATATCCAGCACGGCGATGGTCTGCGGCGGCTCCGGCAGCTCCATCGACCCGGTGGCCGTCTGGAAGGTCACCAGATCGGCCATGGCCTGCGCGCCGAGAAGCCCGAGACCAAGGGCAAGAAGGGTCGCGCGAGCGGCCTTTACGGGGGTTCTGGCGGTCTGGGTCATGGCTTTCACCTGGCTGAAAAATGGCGCGATATCCGGCCCGCCCCGCAGGGTAGGCAGCGTTGCGTTCGGGGCTAACCCGTTGCCAACAAGGGGTCAAGCTCATACCCTAGTAAAAGAATCGGAGAAAGGAATTGCCGAATGCTTACAGCCAGCGCCAGCTTCGAGACGGCCAATGGGTCAAAGTATCTTCAGCAGCTTTGCAAGCACTTCGCCCACAAGGTGTCGGTTGAATACGACGCGACCTCCGGCCGGGCAGAGATGCCCACGGGCCCGGCGCTGCTGAGAGCGGACGAGGCCGGCCTTCACATGGTCGTGAGCGCCCCGGACGAGGCAAAGATGGAACGCGCGAAATTCGTGGTCGAGGATCACCTGAAGAAATTCGCCTTCCGTGAGCCTTTCGACACCCTGAACTGGTCCGAAAGCCGGGAAGAGGCGGCAGCCTGATAATCGGGGCCTAACTGCGCCCCACGATGTGTTCCTGATAGACACCGGCGAGGCAGTTGAGCAGCCCGCTAGTGTTGCTGACGCCGAATTTCTTGAGCAGTTTCGCCCGGTAGACCTCTACCGTGCGGTGAGAGATATCGAGGGTGAGCGCGATCTCCTTTGAGGTCTTGCCGTCCGCCAGCAGCGCGACGATCTCTCTCTCGCGCCGGGTCAGCGGGATGTAGGGGCGGGTCTGGCTGAGGTCCGCAAAGCTCCAGACCGCCTGGGCCAGGGGGTCGTCCGGTGTGAAGGAATGCCCCCGCACCCGGCACCAGAACAGCGTACCGTCGCGGCGCGCCATGATCCGTTCATCCCAGTAGGAATTGGTTTCCCGAAGCTGGTCGACGCCGCGATTGCGGATGTTCGAGAACTCCGAATCGCTGGGATAAAGCTTTGCAAACAATTGATTTTGCAGCTCTTCCCGCGTGTACCCGAACATGTCGGCAAAGGCGAAATTGCAGTCCCGGATCACCCGGTTCTCCGTCACTACCAGCCCCACCGGCGCGTGCAGGTAGGCCAGTTCGGCGAAGGCGCCGTCCTGGAAGGCGGCGGCGGGATCGGGGGTACGTATTTTCACGATATTGCCCAGGTTGCCAAAGCGGTGATGCTTGGGAGTGCAAGGTAAACGACAGGCGCGCCGCGGGCAACGCGGACGGCCTGAGCGCTCTCGGGAGGAGACCATGAAACCATTTGCAAGCGCCTTTGGCGCCGCCATGACCGCATTGAGCCTGACAGCAGGTGCGGCCTTCGCGCAGGATGCCGATCCGATCCGGATCGCCCTGATCCACGGGCTTTCGGGCTCAAGCTTCGAAGCCTTTTCCAAGCAGTCCCAGACCGGGTTCGAGATGGGCCTGGAATATGCCACCGATGGCACAAACGTGGTCAACGGCCACCCCATCGAGATCATCGTCAAGGACACCCAGTTCAAGCCGGACATTGCCCGCGCCGTCCTTGAAGAGGCCTATGGCGATGACGACGTTCTGCTGGCCGTGGGCGCGACCAGCTCCGGCGTGACCAAGGGCATGCTGCCCATCGCGGAGGAATACGAGAAGCTCCTGATCGTGGAGCCCGCCGTGGCCGACAGCCTGACCGGGCCGGATGGCAACCGCTATGTCTTCAAGACCTCGCGCAACTCCTCCATGGACATGCAGGCGCAGGCCCTGGCCCTGCAACCGGACGAAACGCTGCACGTCGCCACCCTGGCCGAGGATTATGCCTTTGGCCGTGACGGGATCGAGGCATTCAAATCCGCGCTGGAAGGCACCGGCGCGACCGTGGTGACAGAGGAATACGTGCCCCAGGGCACCGCGGATTTCACCGCTGCCACCGAACGGATGTTCAACGCGCTGAAGGATATCGAAGGGCGCAAGGTGATCCTGGTCTACATCGCCGGGGGCGGTGACGCGCCGGGCAAGATCCAGGCGATGGATCCGGCCCGCTACGGCATCGAGATCTCCATGGGGGGGCATATCCTGCCGGTTCTGCCGACCTACAAGCGCTTCCCCGGCATGGAAGGCGCGGTCTATTACTACTACGAATCCTATGACAACCCGATCAACAACTGGCTGGTCGAGGAACATATGGCGCGCTTCGAAAGCCCGCCCGACTTCTTCACCGCAGGTGGCATGGCCGCCGCGCTGGCCGTCGTGAAGGCAATCGAGACCACCGAGAGCCTGGACACCGAAGACCTGATCGCGGCCATGGAAGGCATGTCCTGGGACACGCCCAAGGGCGAGATGACCTTCCGCCCCGAAGACCACCAGGCGCTGCAGTCCATGGTGCACTTCAAGATCAAGGTCGATGACGAGGTCGAATGGGCCATCCCCGAGCTGGTCCGCATCATCGAACCCGGCGAGATGAACATCCCGCTTGGCCGCGACGGCGACTGAGCCGGACCGCGCCACGCTGCCCCGGTCGCGCTTCGCCGTGACCGGGGTCCTTCCCCCCGGACTTTTTCCCGGACATTTCACCCGGAAGACCGCATGACCCTTTCCGCCACATCCCCTGCCCCCTCTCTCAGCACGCAAGACCTGACGATCCGCTTCGGCGGCCATGTCGCGGTCAATGCCGTCAGCTGCGATTTCCACCCCGGCGAGCTGACCGTGATCGTCGGCCCCAACGGGGCGGGCAAGACCACCTATTTCAACCTGATCTCGGGCCAGCTGACCGCAAGCTCCGGCACGGTGACCAAGGACGGGCAGGACCTGACCCGCATGTCGCCCTCTGCCCGCGCCCATCACGGCATCGGCCGGGCCTTCCAGCTGACCAACCTCTTTCCCGCGCTCACGGTGCTTGAGAACATCCGCCTTGCGGTGCAGGCCCGCGCGCACATGGGCTGGCGGATCTTCCGCCCCGTGCGCCATTACCGCGCCCTCACGGAAAGGGCGGAACATTACCTGGAAGCTGCCAAGCTGGGTACAAGGGCTCATGACCTGGCGGCCAACCTGCCCCATGGCGACCAGCGCAAGCTTGAGGTCGCGCTGCTGATGGCGATGGAGCCCGATATCTACATGTTCGACGAACCCACTGCCGGCATGTCCCTGGACCACGCGCCGGACGTGCTGGAACTGATCGGCAGCATCAAGTCCGACCCGACCAAGACCGTCCTGCTGGTCGAGCACAAGATGAGCGTCGTGCGCAGCCTCGCCGATCGGATCATCGTACTGCACAACGGCGAGCTGGTGGCAGAGGGCGACCCCGCCACGGTCATGTCCAGCGCCGTGGTCCGCGAGGTCTACCTGGGCACCGCGACGGAGGAAGTCGCATGAGCCTGCTGTCTCTCAATGCCATGAAGACCGATATCGAGCAGTACCACGTGCTGCATGACGTGACCTTCGACGTGCCCGAAGGCGGTGTCTTTGTCCTGCTGGGCCGCAACGGGGCGGGCAAGTCCACGACCCTGCGCTCCATCATGGGGCTCTGGTCGCCCTCGCCCGGCTCCGTGACCTTTCGCGGCAAGGACATAACCGGGATGCACACCGCAGATATCGCCCGGCTGGGCATTGCCTATGTGCCCGAGAACATGGGCATCTTCGGCGGGCTGACGGTGGAAGAGAACATGATCCTTGCCACGCAGAACGGCAGCTTCAGCAAATCGCGGCTTGAGTTCGTCTACGGCATCTTCCCGGCGCTGGAGCGCTTCTGGGACAAGCCCGCGGGCAGCCTTTCGGGCGGGCAGAAGCAGATGCTGTCTGTCGCCCGCGCCATCATCGAGAAACGGGAACTGATCCTGATCGACGAACCGACCAAGGGCCTGGCCCCCTCCATCGTGGATGCCATGGCCGGCGCCTTTGCCGAGATCAGCGCAGAAACGACGATCCTGCTGGTCGAGCAGAACTTTCACTTTGCCCGCCGTCTGGGCCGGGAAATGGCGGTGATCGACGACGGCCGCGTGGTCCATCGCGGTTCCATGGAAGCCTTCGTCGCGGATACCGAATTGCAGGACCGGCTGCTGAGCCTGTCGGCCTGAGGGGGAACAATGAACGCAACACTGGAAAGATTTGGCGGCGTGAACCTGCTGCCGCTGGCGGTGGCCGCCGTGGCCTTCGTGCTAATCGGCGCACCGTCCAGCTGGGTGACCCTGACCGTGGCGGGCCTTGCCATGGGCATGATGGTCTTTCTCATGGCCTCCGGCCTGTCGCTGGTCTTCGGGCTGATGGACGTGCTGAACTTCGGGCATTCGGCTTTTGTCAGCCTTGGTGCCTTCATCGCGGCAAGCGTGCTGGCGGCCCTTGGCGGCTGGCTGGGCTCGCCCTCCGTCCTGATGAACGTGGCCGCTCTGGCCGCCGCCCTTGGCGCGGCGATGCTGTTCGGCCTGCTGGCCGGGCTGTTCTTCGAGAAGGTGATCATCAAGCCGGTCTATGCCGACCACCTGCGCCAGATCCTGATCACCATGGGCGCGCTGATCGTGGTCGAGGAAGCGATCCTGGCGATCTGGGGCGGCACGCCCATCACCGTGCCCCGCCCTGCCTTCCTTGAGGGGGCCTGGATCATCGGGGATGTCTCTATCGAGATCTACCGGGCCTTCGCCTTTGCCCTGGGCCTGATCGTCTTCGGCGGGCTTTACTGGGTGCTGAACCGGACGCGCCTTGGGCTGCTGATCCGCGCCGGCGTCGAGAACCGCGAGATGGTCGAGGCACTTGGCTTCCGCATCGACCGGCTGTTCGTCGGGGTCTTCATGCTGGGCTCTGCACTGGCGGCCCTGGGTGGGGCCATGTGGGCGGGCTACCAGACGCTGATCACCCCGGCCCTTGGGGCAGAGATGATGATCGTGGTCTTCATCGTGGTGATCATCGGTGGCCTCGGCTCCATCGAGGGCACCCTTCTCGGCGCGCTGATGGTCGGGCTGGTGGCCAACTACGTGGGCTTCCTTGCCCCGAAACTGTCCCTGGCCTCGAACATGATCCTGATGATGATCATCCTCATGTGGCGGCCGTCCGGCCTGCGACCAGCGGTGAAGTGACATGAAACAGAGCTACGGAACCCTTGGCGTGAAACTGGCGGTGCTGGCAATCTGGGCCGCGCTGCTGTTCGGCCCCTTCCTGTTCCAGGACGTGCGCTCCATCCAGGTGGCGGCACGGATCTGCATCTTCATCGTGCTGGTGGCCAGCTATGACCTGCTGATCGGCTATACCGGCATCGTCAGCTTTGCCCATACGATGTTCTTCGGCTTCGGCGCCTATGGTGCGGCGATCCTGCTGAAACAGATGGGCCCGGGCTGGACACCGGTGCTGCTGGGCGCCGGCGCGGGCGCGGCGCTGTCGCTGGTGATCGCAGCGGGCATCGGCCTGCTGTCCCTGCGCGTCAAGGCGATCTTCTTTGCCATGATCACCCTGGCGGCCGCCTCTGTCGCGCTGGTGCTGGCCTCTCAGCTGTCGCATCTGACGGGGGGCGAGGACGGGATCACCTATCGCGCGCCGGACCTGTTCAAGCCGGCAACCAAGCTGCTGACCGACGGTGACGGCAAGGTGCTCAAACTCTGGGGGGTCAGCCTGAACGGCAAGGTCGCGGCCTATTACTTCGTCTTCCTGAGCTGTGCGGCGCTGTTCTGGCTGATGCTGCGGCTGGTCGGTTCGCCCCTTGGCACGGTCCTGAAGGCCATCCGAGAGAACGAGGCCCGCGCCGAGGCGATCGGCTATCGCGTGGTGGCCTATCGCACCTTCGTCTTCTGCATCTCCGCGGTCATCGCCTCGCTCGCCGGGACGGTCTACGCGGTCTGGCTGAAGTACACGGGCCCGGAAACCGCGCTGAGCTTCGACATCATGATCGACATCCTGCTGATGGTGGTGATCGGCGGCATGGGCACCATGTTCGGCCCAGTGATCGGGGCGGTTCTGCTGGTGCTGGCGCAATACTACCTGCGCGACCTGATGGGCGCGGCCTCTGAGGCGGTCAGCGCCATCCCCCTGCTGCCGGAGCTGCTGAACCCGGATCGCTGGCTGTTCTGGCTGGGCATCCTGTTCATCCTGCTGGTCTATTTCTTCCCGAAAGGGATCGCAGGCACGGCGATGCTGAAAGGCAGCCGGACATGAGCCCCCGATTTTCGCTGGTCCCGATCATGGATCATGAGATCCACGTGACCGAATGGGGCGATCCCGCAAAGCCCGGGCTGGTCATGTGGCATGGCCTGGCCCGTACGGGGCGGGATTTCGATGAGCTGGCCGCGGCGCTTTCCGACAACTACTTCGTGATCTGTCCCGACACCCTGGGCCGGGGGTTTTCAAGCTGGGCCGGCACCGCGGAAACCGAGTATTCGGTGGCCTATTACGCCGGCATCGCCGCCGACCTGCTGGACCATTACGGGTTGGAAACCACCTGCTGGCTAGGCACCTCCATGGGCGGGATGATCGGGATGCGCCTGGCCTCTGGCCCACAGAAGGACCGGGTGGCCGGGTTGATCATCAACGATATCGGCCCTGAGATCCCCGATCCGGCCATCAGGCGGATCCTCGACTACGTCGGCGACCTGCCACGCTTTGACACGCTGATCCGGGCAGAGTCCTGGCTGCGCGAGACCTACCGCCCCTTCGGCCCGGCCACGGATGATTTCTGGCGGCGCATGACGCTTAGCTCTGCCAGGCGCAATCCCGATGGCAGCCTGACCCTGCATTATGATCCGCGCATTATCCTGCAGTTCTCGCAATGGCCAGAGGAGCTGACCACCTGGGATCGCTGGGACAGGATCACCGCCCCTTGCCACGTCTTCCGGGGGGCGGAGTCCGACCTGCTGACCCGGGAGATCGCCGAGCGCATGGCCGAAAGCGGCCCCCGTCCAGAGGTGACGGAGGTCGCGGACTGCGGTCATGCCCCCACCCTGACCCGGCCCGGCGATATCGCACAGGTCCGGGAGGTGCTGGCGGGGTTCAGAAGGCCTTGAAGGTGAGGGTCGTGAGGGTCCGTTCGATCCCCTCGATCCCGCCGAAGCTCTGATCGACGAAATGGCCAATGTCCTGCCCTTTGGGTGGGTAGATCTTGACCAGAAGATCGAACTCTCCGGAGGTCGAGTAGAGCTCGGAGTGGAATTCACGCAGGTTGATCGCTGCGGCGACGTCATAGGTGGTGCCGGGCTTGCAGCGCACCTGCACGAAGAGCGGGGTGGTCATGATCTGTCCTTTCCTCCTGCGCCTGCTCCCAGAGTGCTCCGGGAGCGGGCGGGATTTCAAGGATGGCTTACAACCGGTCTCTCAGGAAGTCACGGATATCCCAAAGGACTTTTTCCCGCATGGAGACGTAGACAAGCGACATGTTGGTCCGCTCCGTCACCATCTGGCCGGGAAAGGGCAGATAGGACAGCTCAGCCGCGCCGAAGCTGGGCGAGGCGGTGCCCACCTGCCATTCGGTCTTGAGCTCCACATCCACCAGTTTCAGCGCCGTGTCGCCGCCCTTTCCGGGCCGCTCCAGCGGTACGCCCGCCAGCTTGAGGTAGCTGGCCTTGTCTGCGGCAGAGACAAACCCGTCGATGAACTGCGCGGTCAGGACCTGAAGATCCGCGGCCTCGTCCCGGTCATGCATGTGGGAATGCAGGTGATCGGCCTCATGGGGGTGATTGTGGTCATGGGGATGAAGGTGGTCGTGATCATGTCCGTGGTGGTGATGATGCGGGTGGTCATGGGGCATGGGTTGCCTCCTGTAGAATGAGGGCTGCGCGCTTCCGTCTTCCTGAACCTCCGGGCGACGGCGCCCCAAAGGCGCGACGGGAAGGGCGGGCGCGACCCGGCATGCCGCCGGGCCGGATGCTAGGGCGAGGTCGGGGCAGGATCACCTCTTGTTCGACCAGCGATTGCCCTCGAATTCCCCGTGAGGGATCTCGACCGGCTTGTCGATGTGGCGCTTGTGATTGCCCAGCACCCCGGCCGAAACCATGGAGCCGAGCACGTCCACGATGACTCGCGTGCCCATCAGCGCGGTGATGTCCGAGGTGTCATAGGGCGGAGAGACCTCGACCAGCTCCATGCCGCAGATACCTTCGGCCGCCACCTTGGAGGCCAGCGCCAGAGCCTCTCGCGGCAGGAAGCCGCCGGGTTCGGGCCAGCCGGTGCCGGGCACGAAGCCGCAATCGATGCTGTCGATGTCGAAGGACATGTAGACCATGTCGACCCCGTCCCAGGCCATCTCGAGCGCCATCTCGGCGGTCTTGTCGATGCCCATGCGCTCCATGTCGGACATGGTGATGATGTTGGTCTCGCGCTCGCGCGCCACCTTCACCGCGTCGCGGGGCACCTGCCAGCCGCCGATGCCGACCTGCACCAGGTTCTTGGCCGGCACGTTGGGCAGGTTCGTCGAATGGAACCAGGGCGTGGTGTGCATCCGCTCGTCCAGGTCCTTTTCCTGGATGTCGGCGTGACGGTCGAAGTGCACGATGCCGATCTTCTTGCTGGTGCACTCCGCGATCCCGCGCACGCAGGGGAAGCCGATGGAGTGATCCCCGCCGATCATGATGGGCAGCGAGCCCGAGGAAAACACGTGGCTGACCGCGCGGCTGATCTGGTCGAAGCTCTTCTCGATATTGGCGGGGATGGTGAAGACGTCACCCGCGTCGCACAGCGTCATCTGCTCGCGCAGGTCGACGCCCAGTTCATAGTTGTAAGGCGTGTAGAGCGCCGAGATCTTGCGCAGCCCCTGCGGCCCGAAGCGGGTGCCGGGCCGGTAGGTCGTGCCGCCGTCGAAGGGGATGCCAAGCACGGTCGCGTCGTAATTGGCGACCTCAAGCACGTCCTCTGCATAGGGCGCCTTGAGGAAGGTGTTGATGCCCGCGTAATGGGGCAGCTCACCGCGCGCAAAGGTGGGGATCGACTTGTCGTCGATGCTGTCGGCGCCGGTCAGCCCCATGCGCAGGGCCCATTTACGCTCTTCCGCCCAGCCTGAGCCGGACAGCTCCGCCTCTTTCTGCATGGCCTTCCAGCCCAGCAGCTTGGTCAGGTCCGGGTGGTGCGCGCGCCGGTCCGGGGACCGGCGATCGGCCGGGTGATGCGAGCGGCTGCGCTCATGCGGAAAGCAGAACATTGTGTTCCTCCATGATATCTTGGAAGGGAATGCCACCATTTCTGGCGTCGAAGTCGTAGGTGATCGTGGCGCCGTAATTATCCGGGTAGTCCGCGTCCCAGCGGGTCTTGTCGAAGACCAGCACGCGGTCGCCCAGCTTGAACCCCTCTTCGAGGTCATGGGTCACCATGAAGACGGTCATGCGCGTCTGGGCGCGCAGTTCCATCAGGAAGTCATGCATGGCCAGGCGCGTACCCGGATCCAGCGCGCCGAAGGGTTCATCCAGCAGCAGGATGCGCGGGCGGGCCACGAGCGCCTGTCCGATGGCAAGGCGCTGCTGCATGCCACCCGAAAGCGTGGCCGGATAGGCATCCGCCACATGGGCCAGCCCGATCCGGTTCAGCGTTTCATCGGCGCGGTCAAGCGCCTGTTTCTTGCCGGCCCCGTAGAAGCGGCCCCAGCAGCGGTGAAAGCTTTCCCCCGCCACGATGTTTTCGCGCACGCTCATGTGCGGAAAGACCGAGTAGCGCTGGAAGACCACGCCGCGTTCGCGCCCCGGCTCCACCGCCGGATCATTGCCGTCGATGCGGATGGTACCGCGCGTCGGCACCTCCTGCGCCAGAAGCAACCGCAGGAAGGTAGACTTGCCGCAGCCCGAAGCGCCGACGATGGAGATGAAGTCTCCTTTGGCCACGTCCAGGTTGACGCGTTCAAGGATCGGGCGACTACCGTAGCTCTGGAAGATGTTTCGAACCTCGACGAAGCTCATAGCGCGGCCTCCGTCCAGGGGAAGGCCTTCCGGGACAGGAGACGCAGGGCGTAATCCATGAGGAAGGCCAGCAGGGTGATCCAGATGACGTAGGTCAGGATGACATCCATCGCGAGGTACCGCCGGACCAGGAAGATGCGATAGCCCAGCCCCAGCTGCGCCGCGATGGCCTCTGCCGCGATCAGGAACAGCCAGGCGGGGCCAAGCGCCAGGCGCACGGATGCGATCAGCCTTGGCAGGATCTGCGGCAGCACCACGCGCATGGCGATCACCGCCGACGAGGCCCCGAGCGTCTCTGCCTTGACGATCATCTCGCGGGGGATTTCCAGCGTGCGCGCTGACAGGTCGCGGATCATCACCGGGGTGATGCCGATCACGATCAGCGCCACCTTGGAGACCTCTCCCAGCCCGAAGATGATGAAGAGGATCGGCAGGATCGCCAGGGGCGGCACCATGGAGATCACGCCGACAAAGGCATTCAGCGTCCGCCGGGCATAGGGCAACATGCCGATGGCCATGCCGAAGGCCAGCGCCGACAGGGCGGCGATGCCCACGCCGATGGCCAGCCGTGCAAGGGAGGCCCCGGTGTCGTACCACAGCAGGATCCGACCGGAGCGCCTGTCGCCTTCCGTGAACAGCCGGATGGCGGTCTCAAGGATCTGGGCCGGGGCCGGCAGCAACTTGTCCTGCGGGTTCTCAGCCAGCCGCACTTCAGACCCGATGGCATAGGCCGCGAGTACTGCCACGAAAGGCAATGCCATCAGGACCAGCGCCGCGGGGCGTCCCGGACTTCGGTTGATCAGGCGCATGGGTGACCTCCTGCTTGCAAGGGAACCCGGACGGCAGACCGCCCGGGCAGAAGGGTCAGAGCGCGCCTTCGGCCGCCATGCTCACGTAGGTCGTGTCGTAGCGCATGTTCACGTTGCCCGCGTCCCCGGTGGTCGAGCCATCGGGATAGGTCACGCCGACGAAATCGGGACTGGGGGCACCTTCGCCCAGGATGCCCTTGTCAAAGAGGAAGTTCGCGACGGAAACCATGGTGTCGGGCAGCGCCGCGTCCTCAGCAAAGGCCTTTGCACTTTCGGGCGTGTAGAACATCGCCGTGGCGGCCAGCTGCGCCTTGTAGCCGGCAAGATCGGTGCCCGCGGCCTCTGCCATGGCGCTCAGCGCCTTGTCGCCTTCCGCCGTGCCGGAGGCCATGAGTGCCATGGTTTCATACCAGGCCCCGGTCACGGCCTTGCCGAAAGCGGGATTGGCTTCCAGCACGTCGGTATTCACGAAGAGGCAGTCGATGATCTCTCCCGGAATGTCGCTGGAATCATAGAGGCTGAAGGCCTCCGGGTCCTCAAGGATGGCAGAGACCAGCGGGTTCCAGGTCACCACAACCTCAACATCCGGCGTCTGGAAGGCGGCAATCATGTCCGCATCAGAGGTGTTGATCACCCCACCCAGGTCGCGCTCGGAAAGCTCGACGCTTTCAAGCGCGCGGGCCAGCAGGTAATGGGAGACGGAGAGTTCCACCAAGTTCACCGGCTTGCCGGCAAGATCGGCCAGCGCCACCTCTCCCTTGGTGATGATCGCGTCGTTGCCGTCCGAGTAGTCCCCGACGATCAGCGCGGTGCTGTCCACCCCTCCCCCAGCCGGAATGGAGAGCGCATCCATGTTGGTCGCCGTCACGCCATCGAAGGCGCCCGCCGTGTATTGGTTGATGGATTCGATGTAATCGTTGAGCTGCACGACCTCCACGTCGATGCCGTATTTCGCGGCCCATTTGTCCATGATGCCGGAATCCTCGATATAGCCCCAGGGCATCCAGCCGGCGTAGATTGTCCAGGCCAGTCGGAAATCGGTCTTTTCCTGGGCCTGAAGGGTCGGAGCAGCCAGAACGGCGGCAAGGGTCGCAGCAGTAAGAACCTTTTTCTTCAGCATGTTACATCTCCCCGTTGGTTCCGCCGATAGTATTGGTTTCCCCACTGGCGGAACGAAAAGAGTAAGGGCGCGGGGCAAACCTGCGCAGTACTCTCCCGGGATTTTGGCCCGCCGTGTACCTGCCCGGAATTTGCCGGGAAGGCGGTGCTTCTTGGACCAGGCTTCGCGGTAAGCGAACGGAACCCTAAGCGCCCTGCCCTTTCAGACCAGCATCGCGAGGCCCCTGTGGGCAAGCGCAAATGAGGCGGCTGGGAAGCAGCCGGGGCAGAAAGGTCAAGAAACAAGCAGAAACAGGGGAAGATCCCGCTGGAGGGTTCCCCGGCTCCGGACTGCCATCATGACAATCCGGAGCCGGGTCTACCGACCGGGCAGACAGGACCGCCAGGGGAGGGGCCCTGTCCGGGGGATTCCCGGTGGCAAGTTTTCGGCTCAGGCGATGGCGCCAAGAGCCGGGGGGACGGGGATCGCGTCCTCGGGGCCGTTGTCATCACGGGTCCAGCGGTCATGGATGGCGCGGTAATGGCGGATGACCGGACTGGGTGCCGCCTCTTCCGGGGTCTGAAACAGTCCGGAGATCCCAACGCGAGAGGTCAGCGCGATCAGCAGCGGCGCAAGCAGCATCGGCACGGCCACCGGCAGCAGCCAAATCAGCAGACCGGGCGCAATCCACCAAGTGGCTGTCAGCGCGGCAGCCCCGAAAAGCGTGATCCAGAACCCGGCGGCGATGCCCTGCCCGATGGTCAGGCGACCTTCTCCGCGCTGGTTGGCGGGCCAACCGCCGTCCCGGCCCATCAGAACCTGAAGCACGGCGCGGGACTGATACATCAGCATGACCGGGGCCAGAAGAGACGAAAGCAGCAGCTCCACCAGGACCGATCCCGCAGCCTTGAGGCTACCGCCAAAGCCGACGGCGCGGCGGGTCATGGCGGACTCGATCAGGATGGAAAGCTTGGGCAGCACCAGCAACCCGACAACCCCGATCCCAAGCGCGATGATCTGCTGGGTCTGGTCAGAAGGGAACACCGGGAAAAGCTGGTAGGTGTCCGGGAAGTAATCAGGTGCCGGCGCGAAGACAGCTCCGGCGACGGAGGCAATAAGGAAAAGCCCCCAGACCAGCGAAACGAGATAGGCGAAGATCCCCTGCACGAAGACAAAGCGGCTCCAGGCGCGCAGGCCGGGCGCTGTCAGCAGGCGGATGTGCTGCAGGTTGCCCTGGCACCAGCGGCGGTCGCGCTTGGCGAAGGACAGGATGTTCTCAGGCCCCTCTTCGTAGGATCCGTCGATGGTTTCATCGACGCGCACGGACCAACCGGCGCGGGCCAGCAGCGCTGCTTCAACGTAGTCATGCGACAGGATGTGCCCGCCGAAGGGCGGTTTGCCGGCGAGAGGCGGCAGGGCACAGCTTTCCGCGAAGGCGCGCGTTCGAATGATCGCGTTGTGCCCCCAGAAGGGACCGGTGGTGCCTTGCAGGCGGGCCAGCCCGCGCGCGAAGACCGGCGAAAAGAAGCTGGCGGAGAACTGCATCGCCCGTCCGAAAACAGAGGTCGCACCGGTGATCTTCGGCAGGGTCTGGAGGAGACCAAGATCGGGGTCGGCCTGCATCTCGGCGATCATGCGGCGAATGGCTTGGCCTTCCATCAGGCTGTCGGCATCCAGGATGACCGCAAGCTCATAGGCCGCGCCGGAATTGCGGATGAAATCCTCGATATTGCCGGCCTTGCGGCCCCGGTTGTCCTGACGACGGCGATAGAAGATGCGACCCTGCCCGGCGGTTTCATCCAGCAGGTGGGCAAAGGCATTCCGCTCACCACTCGCCGCGTCTTCATCGCGCGTGTCAGACAGCACGGCGATATCCGCGGCCACGCCCGCCGCCTGGATGGAATGATCCATGGCGGCGATACGGGCGAAGGTGGCAACCGGGTCTTCATTGCAGATGGGCACAAGCACGATGCAGCGCGGCTGCGGCATCATCATGGCCGGTTCCGCGCGGCGGCGGCGCGGCATCAGGCCGACAAGCGAAAGGGAGGCCCCCCAGGCAAGCCAAGCCGTGGTCAGGAAGATCAGCACAGAGCGAGCGATGTCCCAGACGTCTGTCCCGTCTTCCAGCGCGGCGTCGGTCAGCATGATGGTCGCGATTGTGGCGGCCAGCAGGGCAAAGCCGATCGCCAAGCCCCGGTACAGCCGCGTCACGGCCATCTTTGCGTCATCGCCCATGATTGTCCCCTGTGTTGTCCCCTGTCGGCGCGGCTGCTGCTCAGGCGTGGCGCCATGCACCGAAGAGACGCGTGAACAGCCCGGTCACCTCACGGTCGCTCTCCAGCTGCTGGCGCGGCATGTCCAGAGGCGCCATCGGGGGTTCCCAATGGACGGCCTCAACGGCGGTGGCGTTTTCGGCGGCAGCGTGCAAATTCATATCGGCTTTCATTCGATCACCCATTGATAAAGCCAGGTCTCCGAGAGCGTGCGCCCGTAGCCCGACAGGTTGGCTTTAATTTCCACCAGCTCGGCATCCTTTGCGGCGATCTCCACCACCAGACGCCAAATCCCGGTTCCTTCGACCCGCGACAAAATCGTCTCGACGATCTCGCCATCAGTGGCCGTGACTGAAGGAGTAACCTCTGTCTCTCCAGTTAGTTCCGTGAGAAGTCCGCCGGTGAAGTCGATCACGAATTTCCGGCGGCCTTTCGCCGGTTCAGTTCCGGCAACGCCGCCTTGGCCGGCGCGGCTGCGCAGGATCTTGGCCAGTTCCTGCTGCCCGTAGCCGGCTTCCATGCCCCACCGCATCCGGTAGGACAGCTCATAGGAAGACCCCTTGGCGAAGGTCGTTTCGGGCACCCAGAAGGCCACGATATTGTCGTTGACCTCCAGGTCCGAGGGGATCTCCACCAGTCGGACAGAGCCTTCGCCCCAATCCCCGAGCGGTTCGATCATGAGCGAGGGGCGCAGATCGTAGCGGGCCTGGGCATCGAGGTATTCGTCGAAGTTCCGGTTGCGCTGAACCAGCCCGAAGCCCTTGGGGTTATAGGCCCAGAGGTAGGAGCTGGAGAGGCGCTCAGGGTTCTTCAGCGGGCGGTAGAAGGTGTCTTCCCCGGTCACCAGCACAAGCGCCTCGCTGTCATGGACCGCGGGGCGGAAATCATCGAACTCACCGGCATCCACACCCCCGAAGAGGAACATGGAGGTCAAGGGCGCGATGCCAAGCTGCTGCACGTCCTCGCGCAGAAAGAGCCGCGCGGTGACATCCATGATCGTTTCTTCCCCGGGCTGGACCACAAAGCGATAGGCCCCGGTGACGGAGGTGCTTTCAAGCGTGGCGTAGATCACCGTCTTGGTTTCTCCCGCCGCCGGTTTCTCCAGATAGAACGAAGTGAAGCGCGGGAATTCCTCGCCCGGGGCCAGCGCCGTGTTCACGGCCAGCCCGCGTGCGGAAAGCCCGTAGCGGTTGCCGCGGCCCAGGGCCCGGAAATAGGACGCCCCCAGGAAGGCGACGACCTCATCAAAGACATCGGCGCGGTTGAGCGGCGCATTGAGGCGGATGCCGGCGACGCCGGGCAGCGCCAGGTCCTGGGGCACCTTCTGATCCACGGGGGCGTGGAAAATAAAGTCGTCCATGGAAAAGCCCACCGGGGTGGCATTGCCATCGGCCACTTCGTATACCGCGACAGGATCCTTGAACAGCCAGCCGGGCGCAAAGGCGTTGAGCCGGAAGAAGCTTTTGGGATCGGACCAGCGCGCCCTGTCAGGGTTGAACTGGATGTGCTGGTAATCGTCGTAGCCAAGGGCTGCGAGCGGGCCATCCATTTCCGACGGCTCCTGCGGCGCTTCGGAGGCGCGTTGGCGCATCTTCTCGGTCAGCGCATCGAAGCTGAAGGGCATGGACTGGGGCGCATCCTGAGGGGCCTCCTGACCAAGGGCGGGTCCGGAAGCGGTCAGGGCAAAAGGCAGGACCGCCGCAGACCCGGCCATGCGGGTCAGCAGTTGGCGGCGCGACAAGGGGGCGGTTCTTTCCCCTTGGCGCCGGGCGATCCCGGCCGGACGGCGATCTTGGGCACGCGGGCAGCAGTCACGTGGCAGCATGTAAATTCCTCGAACAGAACAACTTTCCCCGGAAAGGGGCACGGCTTTATCTTTCGCTCCGGACGAATAGTTGCAATCCGAGGCGCACAGGGGTGGCGACCTTTTGCCAAGGCCGCCCATGCCGCAACGCGGAAAGCGGGTAGTTTGTTCAATGTGGGTGGGCAGAAAAATGCAGCGATGGTTTCCGAGCGGTAGAAACCCTAGTGATTCCGGTAAGTTGTCGGCAGGCAAATTACTGCCAATTGGCAGCGCTGCGCTAGAGGGATTCTGCGGGAGATTGCCGAATATCTTGGGGAAACGTGCCTAGGGGATCCGGCCACCGTGCAAGCGCAGCACGATGGGCGATTTTTGGCCAGCGTGACGCAGGGAAAGTGGCCAAACCCGGCCCATCCCAAGCCACCACTCCGCTGAAAACGTGAAAAACGCGCCCCTTTTGGGGCGCGCCTGTAATATCTCGTGAGCCTAAGGAAGGGAGGTCAGATTATGCCTTCGCTCTTGGCCCAGTCGGTCAGCCGGTCCAGGGCCCGTCCGAGGCGCGTCATGATCTCTGCGATATCCTCTTCGGTTACGATCAGCGGCGGGCAGAGCGCGAGGGTTTCGTAGACGTTGCGCGCGATCAGCCCCTCTTCGGTACACAGCGCCGCGGCCTTGGCTGCGACGGAGCCCGCCGGAGCGTAATTGGCCTTGGTCGCCTTGTCCGCGAACTCGATCCCCGCAATCAGGCCGACGCCGCGGATTTCACCGATCAGCGGGTGATCGGCGAAGGCGCGCAGGCCGTCCTGGAAAGGCGCTTCCATGCGGGCGGCGTTGCCCATCAGGTCGTCCTCTTCGATGATCTTGAGGTTCTCAAGACCCACCGCGCAGGCCACCGGGTGACCCGAGCCCGTGAAGCCGTGGCCAAAGGTGCCCAGCTTGGCCGTGTTGTCCGCGATGGCGTCGTAGACGGCATCGGTGACCATGATCGCGGCCAGCGGCATGTAGGAAGACGAGATCTGCTTGGACAGCGTCATGATGTCCGGCTGGATGTCGTAGCGTTCGCTGCCGAAGGGCGTGCCAAGACGGCCGAAGCCGTTGATGACCTCATCCGCGACCAGCAGGATATCGTACTTGCGGCAGATCGCCTGCACGCCGGGCCAGTACCCTTCCGGCGGAACGAAGACGCCACCGGCGCCGATCACCGGCTCACCGATGAAGGCCGCGATGGTTTCAGGGCCTTCCGCGATGATCGTGTCCTCGATCTCTTTCAGGAGGCGCGCGGTGAAGTCCGCTTCGCTTTCGCCGTCCGCCCCTTCGCGCCAGTAGTGCGGCGTGGTGAGGTGGGTGACCGGGATCGCCGGCAGGTCGAAATCACGGTGGTTGCCACCCAGCCCGGTCAGGGAACCGGAGGCGATGGTGATCCCGTGATAGCCTTTGTGGCGCGCGATGAACTTCTTCTTCTCAGGCCGGCCAAGCGCGTTGTTCAGGAACCAGACCATCTTGACGATGGTATCGTTCGCCTCTGAACCGGAGTTGGTGAAAAAGCACTTGGTCAGGTGATCGGGCGTCATCTCTGCCAGCTTCTCGGCCAGGCGGATGGACGGCTCATGCGACTTGTGGGCGAAGGTATGGTAATAAGGCAGCTGCAGCATCTGGTCGTAGGCCGCCTTGGCAAGCCGCTCTTCGGAGAAGCCGACAGCGACGGACCACAGGCCTGCCATGCCTTCGATGTAATCCTTGCCGGTATTGTCATAGACGCGGATGCCGTCACCCTTAGTGATGATCATCGGCCCCTTTTCCTCATGCGCGCGGGCATTGGTATAGGGGTGGATCTGGTGGGCGATATCGGCCGCCGCGAGGGAGTTGGACAATTCGTTCATGGGACCTCCAAGACATCATCCGCCGGGCAAGACCCGGACACGTGGATGGTATTTCATATGGCGGGAGCCTAGCGGCCCCGCAGCAGAGTTAGAAGGGCCGGTCCCCCCTTTATTTCAATGCAAACGCAACTTCTTCAGCCAGAGCGGCGGAAGGCAGCCGGGTTTGCCGGGTCCGGCCCGCTTGAGTATCAGAGACCTTCCCAGAAGCCTTCGTGCACCGTCGCGCTTTCTTCGGACAGCAGCGGGCCGACGACCTCTACCTTGCGCTGCCCCGCCCCGAAGATGGTCGTGCAGGGCAGGTCCATGGTCAGGTTTTCCGGGTCAGGGCCGATCAGGTCCTTCAGGTCCTTCTCGCTCATGCCGTGCACCACGCGGCCGACGCCCGTCCAGTAGACGGAGCCCGCACACATCGCGCAGGGCTCGGCCGAGGTATACATCGTGCAGCCGCGCAGGAACTCGACGTCGTACTTGAGAGAGGCCGCCGTCATCAGGTTGCGCTCTGCATGACCGGTGCGGTCGCCCTTCGTCCCGCAGGTGTTCATCTCTTCCAGCAGGATTTCCCCGTCGGGACCGGCCAGAAGCGCGCCGAAAGGATGGTCGCCACGGGCACGGCTTTCATTTGCCAGCTCAATCGAGCGGCGAAGGAGGGCGAGATCCTGTTCCTGTGTCATGGGCTGCGTCATGGGCATGGTTTTCCTCTTTCCTGTTGGCAGTTTTATCGGCGGCCTAGCCCCGCCCCCGGCCCCACGCCAGTCGTCACGCAGCCGAAACGGGGCGAATTGCCCGTTATTCCGGCAGGAACCGCCCAATCTGCCGCCAAGACCAGCCGGATCTGCACAGTTTTTGGACAAACTCAGAGATAGCCAAACGTCACCCATATCGAAATCGTTCCTGAATCGCCCTCGCAGAGCTAGCAAGGATTGCGAGTAGAAGCGGTAGTGCCCCCGCCGGATGGCGGAAAAGGGAGCTGACATTGCTCATCGAAACCAGAGCTTGGGTTGAGGTGACCAAATGAAATCGCACTGCTTGATCCTGACGATCTGCCAAGACCTGTTCCCGGAAGGGAACAATGCCGCTTGCGTGGATCCGGGCAATACAAATCACGACAACATGACAGGGAACCCACAATGACTCGACTTCGCGCCACCGCTCTTGCGGCCACGCTTGCAAGCACCGCCTTCGCCATGCCGGCCTCTGCGCTGGAAGAGATCACCTTCCAGCTTGATTGGCTGCCGGGCGGTGACAAGGCCCCGATCTACGTCTGCATCTCGCAGGGTTTCTGCGAGGAAGCCGGCTTTGACGTCACCATCTCCCCCGGACGTGGCTCTTCCGAGGCGATCACCAAGGTTGCCACCGGCGTGGCAGAGTTCGGTTCTGCCGGCATGGGGGCCGTGATGGCGGCCAAGGCCACGGAGAACGTGCCGGTCACCGCGGTTATGTCGATCTTCAACACCGGCCCGCATGCCTTCTATACCACAAAGGACAAGGGCATCGCCTCTATCGCGGACGTGAAAGGCAAGAAGATCGCCACCTCTCCCTTCACCTCTTCCAACGTCTTCCTGCCGCTGGTGCTGGGCGACAACGGGATGAGCGAAGCGGATATCGAGCTGACGAAGGCGGATCCCGGTGCCCTTGGCCCGCTGCTAGTGACCGGCCAGGCCGATGCCATCATCGCCTGGCTCACCGATGTGACGCGCTACACCAACCAAGCGACGGAAGCGGGCAAGGAAATCGTCTACCTGCCCTGGGCCGACGCCGGCCTGGAACTGTACTCCGCCTCGCTGGTCGGCAATGACGCCTACATGGCCGAGAACCCCGAGCTCACGAAAGCCTTTGTCGGTGCCTTCAAGAAGTCGCTCGAGTTCGCCTATGAGAACCCCGACCTGGCCGCCGATGCCGTGGCCGCCAACGTGCCCGAACTGACCGCGGAAGACGTGAAGGGCTCTTGGCTGGATGCCTCCAAGCTGGCCTTCAACGAGGTGACAGAGGCCAACGGGCTGGGCGCCTTTGAAGCCGGCCGCGTCGCCGCGACCTGGGAGCGCGTCGCCGCAAGCCAGGGCCTGGACGTCGAAAGCCTTGACCCTGAAACCGCCGTCTCTCGCGATTACCTGACCGAGTAAGCGGCGAAAGCCAACGGGGCGGCGGTGCGCCGCCGCCCATAGCCGAGCCCGCGGCCACGACGGCCCCGGACACTGGGGGAAGAACCTTGAGCACTGAAACCGATGCCATCAGCTTTGCCGATGTCGGCCAGACCTTCCTGACCGACAATGGACCGCTGACCGCCCTGTCGGGTGTGAATGTGAACCTGCGCCGGCACGAGTTCGTCGCCGTCCTTGGCCCCTCGGGCTGCGGCAAATCCACCTTGCTGCGCCTGACCGCCGGCCTGATCAAGCCGACCGAGGGCACCGTTTCCGTCTTCGGGCATCCGGTCAGCCAGCCGCGCGACGATATCGGCATCGTCTTCCAGCAGGCGACCCTGCTGCCCTGGGCCACGGTCGAGGACAACGTGGTCTTTCCCGCCAAGCACAAGCGGGGCCGCGTCAGTGCCAAGGACCGCGCGCATGCCAGGGAGATCATCGCGACCTGTGGCCTGGCCGGCTTCGAAGAACGGCTGCCCGGAGAGCTCTCCGGCGGCATGCAGCAGCGCGTAGGCATTGCCCGAGCCCTGTTCCTGAACCCCGATATCCTGCTCATGGATGAGCCTTTCAGCGCGCTGGACGCCCTAACCCGCGATGCCATGGGCTTCGAGTTGCTGCGCCTTTGGCAGGCCAGCCCCAAGACAGTTCTTTTCATCACCCATTCCATCCCCGAGGCGGTCATCCTGGCGGATCGCGTGGTGGTCATGTCCGAACGTCCCGGACGCGTGATCGAGGACCTGAAAGTGCCACTTGGACGGCCCCGCGACGAAAGCTCGCTGCGCTCTGTCGAGATGCAGGATTTCCTGGCCCATCTGCGCGGCCTTCTGATCAAGGACAAGGTGGCCTGACATGACAGCCCAAGCCGATATCCCCGCGGAAAAAGCGCCACCGGCGAAACCAGCCCCTACAGAACGGCTGCCACTGGCAGAGCGGCTGATCCGCACGCCCGTCCTGCTTCCCGCGCTGACGTTCATCCTGATCCTGCTGCTGTGGGAATTCGGAACCCGCCTTTTCAACGTGCCCAGCTACGTCCTGCCCGCGCCGTCCCGCATCGTGGAAGGCTTCGGTGTCGTGAGCTTCGGGCGCTGGATGGAACATGTCTGGTCCACCCTGCGCGTGGCGCTACTGGGCTACCTGGTCTCCATCGCCGTGTCGCTGCCGATCGCCGTGGGCCTGTCCAAGTCCCGCTTCCTGTCCCGGTCGCTCTACCCGCTGCTGGTGGTGATCCAATCCGTGCCGGTCGTTGCCGTGGCCCCGATCATCATCGTGGTCCTGGGCACCGATGATGCGCCGCGCATCGTGATCACCTTCATGATCTCCTTCTTCCCGCTCGTGGTCTCCATGACCACCGGCCTGATGGCGACCCCGCCGGAGCTGATCGAACTGTCCCGCTCCCTGCGCGCGCCTGTGCGTCGCGAGATCACCCAGATCCGCCTGCCCTACGCCACGCCTTACATCTTCTCGGGGCTCAAGATCTCCATCACGCTCAGCGTCATCGGCGCCGTTGTGGCAGAGTTCGTCGCGGCCGAAGTGGGCATCGGTTACTTCATCCAGTTCTCCACCTCCATGTTCCGCCTGCCGCAGGCCTGGGCCGGGCTGGCCGTGCTGCTGGTGATGAGCCTGGCGCTATTCCAGGCCGTCAACCTGACCCAGAAGTACTTCTTCCCATGGTCGCTTCCGAAGGACGGCCGCTGATGCTTATCACGAATATCTCTGACTGCCTGACCGGCACGCTTGGCGAAGGGGAGCGCTTCCAAGGGGCGATCCGGATCGAAGGCCAGCGCATCGCGGAGATGGGTGCGCTGACACCCCGCCCAGGTGAAGACGTGCTGGACGCAAGGGGCTGCGCGGTCATCCCGGGGCTGGTGAACACGCACCACCACCTGAACCAGTCGCTGCTAAAGGCGGTCCCCAAGGGCATGAACCTGCCGCTCGATCCCTGGCTGATGCATGTGCCCTACACCTGGTGGCCCCATTTCGACGAGGCCACCTATCGCACCGCCGTGCGCGTCGGGCTGGCAGAGCTTGTCCTGACCGGGGCCACCACCGTGGCAGAGCACCATTATGTTTTCGCCGAAAGCTACGACTACAATCCGTCCGACGTCTTCTTCGAAGAGGCCGGCAAGCTTGGAATCCGTGCGGTCATGGCACGTGGCGGGATGACCCGGGGCCGCGCCTTCGACGATCCGGCCATCCCCCCCGCCCCCTGCGAAACGCTGGAGACCTTCCTTTCCGAAGCCGAAAAGACGGCCCTCAAATGGGCCGACACCGGTGAGCTGGCGATGCGCAAGGTAGCCCTTGCCCCCACCACGCCTACCTTCAACGTGACCCCGGAAGAGCTGCGCGAGATCGCCCGCTTCGGCCGCGAAAAAGGCCTGATGCTGCACGCCCACCTCAGCGAGAACGAGAACTACGCCCGCTTCACGCTGGAGAAATACGGCAAGCGCCCGGTCGAATGGCTGGCGACGCAGGACTGGCTGGGCAGGGACGTCTGGTTCGCCCATCTGGTGGACCTGGAACCCTTCGAGGTCGACCTGCTGGCCCAGACCGGCACGGGCATGGCGCATTGCCCCAACGCCAACGCCCGGCTCGGTTCCGGCGTGGCACCGGCGGATGCCCTGCACGCCAAGGGTGGGAAGGTGTCGCTGGGGGTCGATGGCGCTGCGGCGAACGAGGCCGCGGACATGGGTGCCCTGCTCTTCTCTGCCTTCACGCTGCACCGTGCCACTAAGGGCGTCGGGTCCGTTAGGGCAGAGCAGGTGCTGCATTGGGCCAGCGCGGGCGGTGCCAAGGTGCTGGACATGCCCGGTATCGGCACGCTCGCCCCCGGCATGGCCGCCGACCTGGCCATCCTGGACCTGTCCGCCCCCCGCAACCTCGGCCTGCATGACCGCGCCCTGGCCCCCGTGATCACCGGCGGTCTGGCCGTGCGCGATCTCTTCGTGGGCGGCAAACGTATCCTGGCCGACGGCAAGCTGCCCGGCCTCGACCTGGCGGAGCTTGCCGATGAGGCAATGGAAGCCACCGAAACCCTCAAGAGCCGCCAGCACAACACCGTGCTGGAGGCCGTCTGATTACCACCCGGAGTATAAGCTGGCAGCATCCGCCCGGATGCAGGTCATTGCTCCCCAAACTCAAGGAGAGTGTCTCATGACTGACAATGCTTATGACCTGAAGGAACTGAATGACGAGACCCGCTTCGGCGGCGAGGGAGAGCTTGTCGAACGGGATATCCCGCAAATCGACATGTCCGACTTCTTCAACAGGAAGGAAGAGATCACCGAAGCGCTCTGGAAGGCCGCGACGGAAATCGGCTTCTTCCAGCTCTACAACCACGGCATCCCGCAGGAGATCATCGACGAGGCCTTCTGGCTGTCGGGCGAGTTCTTTGGCCAGCCGACCGAGGTGAAAGAGCAATACCCCCTGAAGCCCGGGACCAACGCGGGCTGGGAATACAAGGCCCAGGTGCGCCCCTCGACCGGGACAGCGGACCAGAAGGAAAGCTACCAGATCACCCTGCCCCGCATGTCCGGCCTGTGGCCGACGGGCCGCGAGGTGCCGCATTTCAAGGAGGTCATGATGGCCTTCGAACGGCACAACTGGGCGCTGGCCATGAAGGTGCTGTCCTGCTTTGCGGACCGGCTGGGCTTTGAACCGGGCTTCTTCACGGAAGGGCACGATCCTGAGACCAAGGAATACCAGTCGACTCTGCGGCTTATCCATTATCTTGGCATGGAAGACGCCAAGCCGGAGGACTTCAAGTTCTGGCGCGCCGGGGCACATACCGACTTTGATTGCCTGACCCTGCTGCACCAGAAACCCGGCCAGGGCGGTCTGCAACTTTGCCCCGGCAAGGACGCCAAGGGCCGCGCCATCGCCTGGACCGACGTGCCGCCACTGGCCGGCGTGGTCACCTGCAACATCGGCGACATGCTGATGCGCTGGTCCGATGACAAGCTGCAGTCCACGCTTCACCGGGTCCGGATGCCCAAACCCGAGGAATACTTGGGCCCGCGTTACTCCATGGCTTACTTCGCACAGGCCAACATGGACACGCTGCTGGAGGGCCCTGAGGGCAAGTACGAGCCGATGACCGGCCATGACTACATCCAGATGCGTCTTGGCGCGAACTTCGCAAAGTCCTGACCCAACCACCGGGCGGCGCACCTTTGCGCCGCCCCTTTCCGACAGCGAGCTCTTGTCCCATGTCCAAGTCCCTTCCGATCATCGACGTCTCCGGCCTGGCCTCTTCCGATCCGGTCGCCCGCACGGAGGTGGGGTCGAAGATCCGAAGTGCCTGCCTTGCCCATGGGTTCTTCTACGTGACCGGCCACGGCATTCCCGACGGGTTGATCCAGGCGGTCATGACCGAGACCCGGAACCTTTTCGACCTGCCCGAGGAGGCCAAGGATGCGCTGGACAAGTCCCTGTCCCCCTGCAACCGGGGCTATGAGCAGCTGGGCGGGCAAACCCTGCAGCCGGGCGCCCTGCCCGACCGCAAGGAAGGCTATTACATCGGCGAAGAGCTGACGCCGCGCGATCCACGGGTTACTGCGGGCAAGTTCAATCAGGGGCCAAACCAATGGCCGCAGGACCTGCCCGGCTTCCGACCGACGATGATGGCTTACTTCTCTGCGCTGAGCACCCTGGGGGAAACGCTCATGCGGGGCATGGCGCTGTCGCTAGACCTTGAGGAGGGCTACTTTTCAGGGTTCTGCGAACAGCCGCTGGCGACCCTGCGCCTGCTGCACTACCCCCCTGCCCAACCCGATGTGCCCGAGGAAATGGGCGCCGGTGCCCATACCGATTTCGGCGGGCTGACCATGCTGTTTCAGGACAGTGTCGGTGGCCTGCAGGTCATGGACGAGGATGGTAGCTGGATCGATGCGCCGCCGATCCCCGGGGCCTTCGTGGTCAACCTGGGCGACATGATCTCTCGCTGGACCAACGATCACTATCGTTCCACCCTGCACCGGGTCATAAACCGCTCGGGGCGCGAGCGGTATTCGGTGCCGTTCTTCTATTCCGGTTTTCCCGGGCACGAGGTGGCCTGTATCCCGACCTGCCTTGCCGGCGATGAGACCCCGAAGTATCCGCCCATCACGGTCGAAGAGCACCTTCGCGCGATGTATGAGCGCACCTACGTGAACGACAAAAAATCCGGGTGATCGCCCTCTGCCCTCCTCAGGCCCAGCTGGGATCCTCGATGCTGATCATGTCGACGGCCTGACGGGTGCTTTGCCCGCCGGCGATGCGCAACGCGCCCTTCACCGGGGCCACGTCGAAGTAATCGCGCCCGTGGGCGATGACAACGTGGTCATCCCCGGCAAGGACTGCGTTCGTTGGGTCGAATTCCACCCAGCCCATGTCCTTTCCGCACCAGGCCCGCACCCAGGCATGCATGGCATCCGCACCTTCCAGGCGGGCCTGCCCCTCTGGCGGAAGCGTACGCAGGAAGCCCGACACGTAGCCCGCCGGAATTCCCAGGGACCGCAGCGCGCAGATGGCGATATGGGTGAAATCCTGGCAAACGCCCCGGCGCAGGGCAAAGGCCTCGGCCACCGGGGTGTCCACCAGCGTGGCAGTGGGATCGAAGGTCATGTCCCGATGCAGCGCCCTGCAGATCGCATCCACCGTGGCAAAGGCGGTATCGGCGCCATCGGCAACATCGGCCGCCCAGCGGGCAATGCCGTCGTGATCGGGCACCCGAGGCGATGCCGGAAGGAAATGGTAGGGCGACAAGGGGCCAAGCGCCATCTGGCTGGAGAGCTCTGCCCGAAAGCCCGGACGGCGGGAGGAGACGTCGAAAATGCCTTCGGGCTGGTGGCGCCTGACCTGCGCCCGCATGGTGAACTCCGTACGCTCCTGATTTTCGCGGTAGGAAATCTCCGTACAGGTATTGCCGAAGAAATCCCTGCGCGTGCAGGTCTCTGACGGCTGCGGATCGCAGGTTAGCTCAGCGGACAGGACGTTCTGCTGGCCCGGAATTTCCAGCGGCAGAACGCGCAGCACATGGCGACCGACCTCCGCCGGGCTGTCATACTTGTAGCTTATGCGCAGGGTGATCGAGTAAAGCATGCATCACCTCAGATAGGCATCGGCCAGCAGATCCGAGAACTCCGCCGTGGCGGTGGCGATCTCTGACAGCCTGTCGAATGGAATGGCGTCCGCCTCGGCGACGGAGAGCTCCACCTGAAGCTTCATGACCTCGCGGCGGATCCCGGTCACATGGGGCCTTCCCGAGGTGGAAGGCAATGTTTCCAGCCGTGTCAGATGGCTCAGGATCTCATTCAGCTGGCTGAGGATGGAGCGCGGATTGGCATCATCCAGCAGCAGCATGTCCAGGACACTGTCGCGCGTGATCCGGGAAAAGCGGTGACGATGGGTCATGACCGCATCCCCCACCTCGATCGCGGCTTCATAGGCCCCTTCCGGCGCCCAGGGCGCGGTAAAGATCTGGAGCATCCCGGAGGTGGCCCAGGACCGTTCAATCGCGCGCCCCAATGCAAGGAACTGCCAGCCCGTGCCATGGTACATGTTCTCATGCACCAGCCCGGTGAAGCCTGAAATCTTGCGCAGCAGCACGCTCATCGCGCGGGCAACGTCATCGCCGGGCAACAGCAATGGACCGACCTGTTCCGCCGTGCGCGTCAGATCCGTCAGTGCGTTCCAGCCATCCGAGGAGAAGCGATCCCTGACACGCCCCGCGCTCGCCATGGCCGATTGCATGTCCAGCTTGAGGCCCGATGGCATCGGCTCTGCAACGTCCACCCCCATGAACTTGAGGTTCTCTGCCAGGTAATCGGTCAGCGGCAGGCCCGCCTGTCCGTTCTCTGCCAGGCGCAGGTGATAGGCCCTCAAGAGCCGGATCTTGTGTTCCACCCGCTCAGTGTAGCGGCCCAGCCAGAACATGTTCTCGGCCGTCCGCACCGGCAGAGCCGCGTGGCGGGTCAGCCTGTCGCGGCCGTCAGAGGCCGCAAGAAGCGTGTCATCCTGGGGCATTTCCGGCGCGACCACCCAGACGTCGCTGACCGAGCCGCCGCGCTGAACGGAGATATCGGCGGATTCGGCGGAATGGCCGATCCTGGCGAAGCCCCCCGGCATGACCTGCCAGCCCTCTTTCGTGCGCGCCAGGATCACCCGCAGGGACATCGGGCGCGCCGTCAGCTTGTCGCCATCCAGCGCCGGTGCGGTCGAGAGAGAGATGATCTCTTGCGCGGCAAGGGCCCCGCCCTGCCGTTCGATCCACTCCGGGTCGATCGCTGAGCCATCGGCCCGCTTGCCGCCGATGATAACATCCGGCCCGTGATCGAAAGGAAGGCTGGTGGACAGCGCCGTGTCGATTGTCATGCGCGCGGCATTGGCCTTGACGTATTCGCGCGCGTTCTTCTGGCCGCACCACCAGGTCGCGATGTTCGGGATTGCCAGGTCACGCCCCAGCCAGGTGCGGGCAATCCGCGGGATGAAGGCCATGAGCGCGCGCGTCTCAAGCACACCAGAGCCGGGCGCGTTGATCATCGTCAGCCGCCCCGAGCGCAGGGCGCCCAGGATACCCGGCGTGCCGATCTGGCTGTCCTCCCGCAGTTCAAGCGGATCCAGCCAGGCGCTGTCCAGCCGCCGCCAAAGCACGGAAACAGGTTGCAGCCCGCCCACGGTGTGGACCATCAGCTGGCCGTCCCGGATCACCAGGTCTTCGCCCTGCACCAGCAGAAACCCTAGGTAACGCGCGATATAGGCATGTTCGAAATAGGTGTCGTTCAGCGGTCCAGGCGTCAGGATGGACACCCGGCTGTCCGGCTCAGCCCGCAGCCCCAGCAGCGCATCCCGGAACGACCGGAAGAACCCGGCCAGCCGCATCACATGGGTGCGGGACATGATATCCGCGAAGCTGCGCGCCGTGGCCATGCGTGTCTCAAGCGCGAAACCGGCGCCTGAGGGCGCCTGGGCGCGATCCCCCAGCACCCACCACTTGCCATTGGGGCCGCGACCGATGTCAAAGGCCAGCATGTGCAGGTAGTGACCGGAGGCAGGCCGGACCCCGACAAGAGGGCGCAGCCATTCGGGGTTGTCGGCGACCACTTCCGGCGGGATGATCCCCTGCGCGGCAAGGCTGTTGTCCCCGTAGAAATCCGCCATGACGCGCTCAAGAAGATCGGCGCGCTCCACGAGGCCAGAGGCGATCCGCGACCAGTCCTCGCTGTCGATCAGAAGGGGCAAGTGGGCCAGGGGCCATTCGCGCTCTTCCTGGCTGTCAGGGCCATAATGGCGGAAGAAGACACCGGCATCGCTCAGGTACTGGCTGCCCCGCGCGGTACTGCGCGACAGGTCCTCGGGTGAGAGACGGGAGAGTTCCTCGAGAAACGGTTTCCAGACCGGGCGGATATTGCCGGCGGCATCCATCAGCTCATCCGCCACCCCTTTCAGCGGGCGGTAATCCCGCAGCAGCGCGGCGCGGCGTTCCTGTGGGCTTTCGCCAGCGGCTTCCGCCGGGCGGCCGGAGCGGGCCTGCGATTGGGTTTGGGTTTGCGATTGGGATTCCGACTGGCCGTCGGACCCGCCGCCCGCATCCTGCAGGGTGTCGCGCGTCATCGCCGCCCTGCCCGGAGCACCGCTTGCGGCACCGTCGCTCCACCTGTCGGAGGCATAAGCCTCTCTCCCACGCCCAAGGGCGGCCCCGAAGAGCCGCCGCATTCCATCGCTGGTCTCAAGGGTCCGCGCGATGCGGACCCGCCAGAGGGTATTTAGACGCCGGGAGCGCGCCGAAGGTCAAGGGTCATGGGGAATTCGCCCCCGATGATTTCCTGCGGCGGCAGGTAGAGACCCGGCGTATGGCCACGATCCTCGAACCGGGCAAGGCGGCGCGCTTCGGCTTCGTTGGCGTTGACCGGGAAGGTTTCGTAGTTCCGCCCGCCGGGATGGGCCACGTGGTAGGTGCAGCCCCCGATCGCCCGCTTGGACCAGGTGTCAAAGATGTCGATGGTCAGGGGCGTGTGGACCGGAATGACGGGATGCATGGCCTCTGGCGGTTGCCATGCCTTGTAACGGATACCGCCGACCGAAACGCCGGAAGTATCTGTCCGCGCCATGGGCACACGCCGACCATTGCAGGTGACCACGTAGCGGGAGGGATCGGTGGTGGAAAGCTTGACCTGCAGCCGTTCGGTGGAACTGTCGGTGAAGCGCACCGTGCCGCCGATGGCCCCGGTTTCCCCCATGACGTGCCAGGGTTCCAGCGCCTGACGCAGTTCCAGGTGGACGCCCTCGTGCTCGATCTCACCGCAGAAGGGGAAGCGGAACTCGGCTTGGGCTTCGAACCACTCGGGGCGGAAATCGAAGCCATGGCGGCGCAGGTCCCCGAGCACATCCAGGAAGTCGGTCCACAGGAAATGCGGCAGCATGAAGCGGTCATGCAGCGTGGTGCCCCAGCGGGTGAAATCGCCGGTCAGCGGGCTTTGCCAGTAGCGCGCAAGCAGGGCACGGATCAGCAGTTGCTGGGCAAGCGACATGCGCGGATCGGGCGGCATCTCGAAGCCGCGGAACTCGATCAGGCCAAGACGGCCCGTCGGCCCATCCGGAGAGAACATCTTGTCGATGCAGATCTCTGCCCGGTGGGTGTTGCCCGTGACATCGACCAGCAGATTGCGCAGCAGCCGGTCCGTCAGCCAGGGCAGCGGCGGCGTTCCCTTGCCCGGGGCCGGGATCTGGGACAGCGCGATTTCCAGCTCATAGAGGTTGTCGGCACGTCCCTCATCCACTCGCGGCGCCTGGGAAGTTGGCCCGATGAAGAGACCGGAGAAGAGATAGGACATGGAGGGGTGACGCTGCCAGTGCAGCACCAGGCTGCGCAGCAGGTCCGGACGCCGCAGGAAGGGCGAGTCGTTCGTGGTTTCGCCGCCAACGACCACGTGGTTGCCGCCGCCCGTGCCCGTGTGCCGCCCGTCGATCATGAACTTGTCCGCGCCAAGGCGGCATTGGCGAGCCTCTTCGTAGACCGCCTGGGTGATGGACTTGCAGTCTTCCCAGCTGGAGGCAGGGTGGATGTTGACCTCGATCACGCCGGGGTCCGGCGCCACCCGGATCACGTTCAGGCGCGGGTCATGCGGCGGTGCGTAGCCTTCAATATGCACCGGCAGGCCAAGCTTGCCTGCAACATCCTCGGCCACGGCGATCAGCTCAAGGTAATCTTCCACATCCACCACCGGCGGCATGAAGATGCAGAGCTTTCCATCGCGCGGCTCCACCGCCAGCGCGGTCCGGACCGCGCCGTGGATGTCGTCCACGATATGCTGCTGAACGCGGTCCTGGCCCTCCTGGGCGGCGCGGAACATCGCGCGGGACTGGGCGCGGGCTTCTGCCCCGGTGGGTGCCCCCGCCTGCGTGGCGGAACGTTCGAATACCGGCAGTTCCGCCCGGTCCACCGTAGGATCGGCGGGGTTGATGTAGGGGTATTCCGCGGGCGGCACGTAGGGCAGCGCGCTCAGTGGCAGGCGATACCCCATCGCGCTGTCACCGGGCACGAGGTAGAGGTTCTTGCGCCGGAAGCTCCAGACCTCGGACACCCATTTCTCTGCACGCGCGCGGGTCTGCCAGCGCTGGATCGGCAGGACGTACCCCGTGGGCGAAGTCAGGCCTTGGTCGAAGACCTTGGCGATGCGGTGGCGGGCCTCTGCATCTTCCAGCTTGGAATTCGCGGGAGTCACGTTGTCGGGAAGCTGGGCTTCCTTCAGGATCCACTCTGCAGGGTCCTCATAGGCGGCCACCACGTTTTCCGGCGCGACCTCAAGTTCTTGGGCCATCTCGCGCAGGAACAGCGCGGCATCCTCGGCGGTGACCTCCTCTTCCGGGGTTTCTTCCGATCGCTCCAGGGCGATCAGGTCGGGATCCTTCCAGATCGGCTCTTCGTCCTTGCGCCAGTAGAGCGAGAAGGTCCAGCGCGGCAGGGTTTCGCCCGGGTACCACTTGCCTTGCCCGTAGTGAAGGAAGCCACCCGGCGCGAAACGGTCACGCAGGCGTCGAATCAACTTGTCCGCCAGGTCCCGCTTCATCGGGCCGACAGCCGCCGTGTTCCACTCATCGCTTTCAAAATCGTCGATCGAGACGAAGGTGGGTTCCCCGCCCATGGTCAGGCGCATGTCAGCAGCCGCAATGGCCTCGTCCACCTGTTCGCCCAGCTCGTCCAGCGCCTCCCAGGCCTCTTCCGAGAAAGGCTTGGTGATCCGCGGCGTTTCCGAGACCCGGCTCACCTGCATGTCGAATTCGAAGTCGACTTCAAGCTCCTTGTCCGCGGAATAGCCCCCGGAAATCGGCGCGGCGTTGGAATAATGCGGCGTGGCGGCCAGCGGGATATGGCTTTCCCCAGTCAGCAGGCCGGAGGTCGGATCGAAGCCGATCCAACCTGCCCCCGGCAGGTAGACCTCGCACCAGGCATGAAGATCGGTGAAGTCCACCTCGGTGCCCGCCGGGCCATCCAGCGCCTTGAGATCGGGCTTGAGCTGGATCAGGTAGCCCGAGACGAAGCGCGCGGCCAGTCCCATGTTGCGCAGGATCTGGACCAGCAACCAGGAGGTATCCCGGCACGATCCCTTGCCCTCTTCAAAGGTCTCTTCCGGGGTCTGAACACCCGGCTCCATGCGGATGGTGTATTCGATCTCCTGGGACAGGCGCATGTTCAGCGCCACCAGCATGTCGACCGTATGTTGCCCCTCGGACCAGTCGATGGTCTTCATGAAGGCCTTCAGCCGCGGCCCCATCGGTTCCGGCTTCAGGTAGATCGACAAGTCTTCGCTGATGTCTTCCGGGTATGTGAAGGGCCATTCCTGGGCCACGTCCTCCACGAAGAAGTCGAAGGGGTTGTAGACGGTCATGTCCGCAACGATATCGACCTCGATCTTGAATTCGCGCACCGGCTCGGGGAAGACGAAGCGGGTCATCCAGTTGCCGTAGGGGTCTTGCTGAAGATTCACGAAATGCTCTTTCGGCAGAACCTTGAGCGAATAGGAGATCACCTTTGTCCGGCTGTGCGGCGCTGGCCGCAAACGGATGATCTGGGGTCCGAGCGTCACAGGACGGTCGTATTTGTAGTGGGTTACGTGGTGAATCGCCGCCTTGATCGCCATGGAGTCCGCCCGTTCTGGTTCCCTGATGCAACGCTTTCACGTTTCCTTGGACCCTACAAACAGATCAAACACTTGTCGCCTGTTTCCTCATGGTTGCGGCGGTCTTTGCCTGTCCCGTCGGCAGCCATCGCTCGCTGGGCAGGCAAGGCGTCGCGCAGGGGACTTGGCGTTGCCATGGGGCGCGGCTAGAAGTGTCTTCCCAAGACCGGAGGACGTCATGACCAAAGCCGCAGCCGCTGCCACATCCGGCACCGCACCGCGCATCGCCCGCATCATCGCCACAGAGATCGGCGCCCGGCCGGAACAGGTCACCGCCGCCGTCACCCTGCTGGACGAAGGCGCCACCGTGCCCTTCGTCGCGCGCTACCGCAAAGAGGTGACCGGGGGTCTGGACGATACGCAGCTGCGCAACCTGAACGAGCGGCTCGGCTACCTGCGGGAGCTGGAAGACCGGCGCGCCGCAATCGTGAAGAGCATCGACAGCCAGGAAAAGATGACCGACGACCTTGCCCGCGCGATCGCCGGCGCAGAGACGAAGGCCCAACTCGAAGACATCTACCTGCCCTACAAGCCCAAGCGACGCACCAAGGCGATGATCGCCAAGGAAAACGGCCTGGAACCCCTGGCCGAAGCCATCCTTGCCAACCGCGCCGCCACGCCGGAGGCCCTGGCCGAAGGCTACCTGACAGAGAACGTGGCCGATGTGAAAGCCGCGCTGGACGGCGCACGGGATATCCTGACCGAACGGCTGGCAGAAGATGCAGAACTGCTGGGCCAGCTGCGCGGCTGGATGCAGCGCGAAGCGGTCCTGTCGGCGAAGCTTGTCCCCGGCAAGGAACAGGAAGGGGCCAAGTTCTCTGACTACTTCGCACATACGGAAAGCTGGGCCAGGGTCCCCTCTCACCGGGCGCTGGCGATGTTGCGCGCCTCCAACGAGGGGGTGGTGACGCTTGAGATCGCCCCGCCTGAGGACCAGGCGGATCGCCCGCTCGACATGGTCGCGGCCAAGTTGCAGGCAGGCGGCTCAGGCCCCGGCGACATCTGGCTGCGCAAGGTGGCCGGCTGGACCTGGCGGGTGAAGCTGTCGCTTTCCATGACGCTGGACCTCATGTCCCAGATGCGGGCCCAGGCGCAGGAAGAAGCCATCGCGGTTTTTGCCCGCAACCTGAAGGACCTTCTGCTGGCAGCGCCCGCAGGTTCCAAGACGACGCTTGGCCTGGATCCGGGGATCCGCACAGGGGTCAAGGCCGCCGTCGTCGATGCCACGGGCAAGTTGCTGGGCACCGACACGCTTTATCCCTTCCAGCCCAAGAACGACATTCGCGGGGCCCAGCACGCGATCCTGTCGCTGATCTCCCGGCATGGCGTGGAGCTGATCGCCATCGGCAACGGTACCGCTTCCCGCGAGACAGAGAAACTTGTGACGGAAACGCTGAAGATGCTGCCGGACCAGGTGAAGAAACCGGTGAAGGTGGTGGTGAGCGAGGCCGGCGCCTCGGTCTATTCCGCCTCCGAACTCGCGGCCCGGGAATTCCCGGATCTCGACGTGTCTCTGCGCGGCGCGGTCTCCATCGCGCGGCGGCTCCAGGACCCTCTGGCGGAACTGGTCAAGATCGAGCCGAAGTCGATCGGCGTGGGCCAGTACCAGCACGATGTGGACCAGTTCAAGTTGACCAAATCCCTGGAAGCCGTGGTCGAGGATGCCGTGAACGCCGTGGGCGTGGACCTCAACACCGCTTCCGCCCCCCTGCTGGCGCATGTCTCCGGCCTTGGGGCGAATCTTGCCGAAAGCATCGTGGCGCACAGGGAAGCCAACGGGGCGTTCCGGTCCCGCAAGCAGCTCAAGGATGTCTCCCGCCTGGGGCCGCGCGCCTTCGAACAATGCGCCGGGTTCCTGCGCATCCGCGACGGGGAAGAGCCGCTGGATGCCTCTTCGGTACACCCGGAGGCCTATGGGGTCGCACGTCAGATCGTGAAGGCCTGCGGCAAGGATCTGCGGTCCATCATGGGCGATGGTACAGCCCTCAGGGGCCTGCGGGCAGAGCAGTTCGTGTCCGGCGATTTCGGCCTGCCCACGGTAAGGGACATCTTTGCAGAGCTTGAAAAACCCGGCCGCGACCCCCGCCCGTCTTTCAAGACCGCAAGCTTTGCCGATGGCGTGGAAGAGATCACCGACCTCAAGCCCGGCATGGTGCTGGAAGGCACGGTCACGAACGTCGCGGCCTTCGGTGCCTTCGTGGATATCGGGGTGCACCAGGACGGCCTGGTCCATGTCAGCCAGCTTGCCGATCGCTTCGTCAAGGATCCGCATGAGGTGGTCAAGGCCGGCGACGTTGTGAAGGTCACGGTGACCGAGGTGGACGTACCCCGCAAGCGCATCGGGCTGTCGATGCGCAAGGATGGCGGGGCCTCTGCCAAGGAGGATCGCAAATCCCGCGATACGCCCATGCGCGGTGGTCCGAAAGGCGCGCCCGGAAAGCCCAAGGGCGGCAATCGTGGCGGCAGTGCCGGTCCGAAGCAACGTGACGATCAACCCGGTGCCTTCGGGGCCGCGCTGCTGGATGCGATGAAGAAGAAGTAATCAGTCCAGGAAACCAAAGGCGAGCGGTCCGGCATAGGCCCGGATCGCCGCCTCTCTGGAGGGCCAGCGGGCCACGCGCGGCGCCATGTCCACGGCAGAGTTCACCGCCCCCATAAGGATCTGGCTGGCGAGGTTCGGATCAACGGGGCGGATCGTACCCGCTGCGATCCCGTCGCTCATCATCCCGGCAAAACGCCGCGCGAGCCTGTCGTTGCGGCGCAGCACATCGGGGCGCAGTTCTTCGGGCAGGGCAAGAAGGGCGGTGTCCCGTAGCAAGGGCATCTGGTCGCGCAACTGCACGTCCATGAGGCTGGCGATGGCCGAGGTCACCCTGGCCCAGTCATCCGCACCCTGCGCGACAGCGGCGTGTTGGGTTGCCGAAATGCGGCTGTAGGAGCGGTCAAAACAGGCCCGCACCAAGTCATCCTTGCCCGAGAGGTGATGGTAGAAGGATCCCTTGGATACATTCAGTTCTGCCGCGATCCGTTCGACCGAAGCCCCCCGGTAGCCGCGTTCATTGATCAGCCGTGTGGCCACCCGCAGATAGGTTTCGGAGGTGATGACAGAGGCCACCTGCTCTGCCGGGTCCACGGGAATGAGCGCCGGGGCCCAGGTCGCTCCGGGCATGGCGAACCCGTTTTCCAGCAAGTCCAGAAGGCGGGCACGGACACGGGGCAGATCCGCCTCTGCGTAAAGATCGAGCCAGCTGCGCGACCAATGCAGGATATCGCAGAACAACTGGGCCCGGGCGATGTTGCGGCCCTTCTCTTCGGGTGTCTCCATGCTGCCGAAGCGCGCGGCGACCTGACGGATCAGCGCGAAATACCGGTTCAACAAGGTCGAGCGGTCAGGCTCTTCCAGGGCGCGCATGTCGCTCAGGCAGCGCAACGGCGCCGCCGATCCCCTGCGGATCTGCAGGACAAGGTCCATATTTTGGTCAAGGACCCGGGCCATGTAGCTGCGCGGATCAGATGCCTGCGGCAAGAGAAGATCCGTGAACCTGTCCAACGCACGCTCCATCACGGCCGCTGCAAGCAGTTCCTTGCGGCGGAAATAATAGGTGATGGATGTGGTGTTCAGACCGACGGCCTTTGCCGTGCCGGTCAGGGTCAGCCCCTTCAATCCCCGGTCCGCGATCTGGCGCATCGCCGCGTTCAGGATCTCTTCCCGCTTGCGCGCAAACCGTTCAGAATCCGGCTGGTTCTCTGAAATGAAGGCGTCTTCCATGCCACAGCTTAGCAGGCTGGTGCAGGGCTAGAAAAGAGCCGGGGCACCCATCGGCTCAAATGGCCTTCACGGCACACATGCCCTAGAACGCGGGACCTATATCGGAATCGCAAACCGCCTTCAGTTGCGCCGCAGATAGAGCAGGCAGGCCACCGCCAGAATAAAGGGAGTCCCCGCGACATATACCAGAACGGAGGTCACCAAACTGCCACCGTTCGCAAAGACAAGGCAGGCCAGCAGAAGCCCGATCAAGGCGGAGAAAACAGTCAGTACCATGCCGCCGCCGGCGATGCCGGCGTGATCCGGATCGCCCAAACGATCCATGGCTTGGACCTGGGACGCCATGCCCTGGCTTGGGCCCGTCGGATAGACCCGTCCAAACCCGGCACCAGGATAGCCGCTGTCCCGGTAGACACCGGTCTGTACGGAATGCTTGTTCATTTGACCGCTCCCCTGATCTGGCGGGCATCGTGCTGCGGCTCACGCTAGGGCCGAAAGTCTTAACAAGGGGTAACTATCCGTGCCGGAGTACCCCGCATTTGGCATAATTCACGCACTCCGGCCGGCTTGACCTGCGCGCAGATACCGTGCCCACAAGAGGGCCCGGCTTGCAGGGGTGGCCCTGATCATGTCCTAGGCGTGGTCAGGGGCCTTGGGCAGATATCGCACCACCCGTTTTCCCAGGCCGTCCAAATAGGTCAGGATCACGGGCACCACGACCAGTGTCAGAAGCGAGGATGAGATCAGCCCGCCGATCACCGCATGGGCCATCGGTGCGTTCTGGTCAGAGCCCCCGTGAATGTTGAGCGCCATGGGCAGCATGCCGAAGATCATCGCAAGGGTCGTCATCACGATCGGTCGGAACCGCGTGCGTCCCGCGACCACCAAGGCATCAAAGAGGTGCAGACCCTCTGCAAGCCGGTGATTGGCATTGTCGACCAGCAGGATCGCGTTTTTCACCACCAGCCCCATCAGCATGATGAACCCGATGATGGAGAACATGTTCAGCGTTGACCCACCGATAAGCAGACCCAGCATCACCCCGATCAGCGACAAGGGCAAAGAGGACATGATGGCAAGTGGTTGCAGGAAGCTGCCGAACTGCGACGCCAGCACCAGGTAGATGAAGATCACTGCCAGCAGCAGGGCCGAGGCGGCCGAAGAGGTCGTATCCGCGATGTCCTCTGCATCCCCGCCCATGCCGATGGAATAGCCGACGGGCACGGAGAGTTCCGCGATCTTCGCGTTGAGCGCCGGGGTCACCTCGCCCACGTTCTTGCCATCAAGGTTGGCCGTCACGTTGACCGAACGCTGCCGGTCTTCGCGCGTGATCTCGCCCGGCCCCTCGGAGCGCACGACCTGTGCGATCTGGTCCAGCCGGACCACCCCGCTGCCGTCAGGCGTGGAAACAATCGGCAGCGCGCCCAGGGCGCTTGGGTCGTCGCGGTAGCTTTCGGGCAGCCGCACGACTACGTCCAGGCTCTTGCCCTGCGGGTCCACCCAGTCCGAGACGGTCGTTCCCCCCAGCATCGGGTTCAGCGCGTTCCCGACCTGGCTGAGCGTGACACCCAGGTCTGATGCGGCCTCCCGATCAAGGCGGATCGCAAGGGTGGGCTGCGGGTCATCAAGAGAAGTGCGGATATCGACCAGCCCTTCCACGTCCCGGATGGAGGCGGCGAACTCATCGGCAAGCCGTTCCAGCACATCCAGGTTGTCACCGCGGATCTTGACCTGTATCGGAGCCGAAACGCCCCCAAGGCCGGCATCCGCCGCAACTGTGTACTTGGCGCCGGGGATCCTTGCCAGCGCTTGACGGACCTGACCGGTCAGCTCTGCCGGAGAGACATGGCGATCCTGCGGATCTGTCATGCGGGCATAGACCGTGGCCACGTTATCGCCGCTCTGGCTACCGGAGTTGACCGTGGCATAGGTCGCCGTGATCTCGGGGAATTCCCTGAGCAGCGCATCGACCTGAGCGATCTTGTCGGCGGTCCTGTCGATGGTCGTGCCCACCGGCGTCTTGAGCTCCACCTGGATCTCGGAATTGTCTGCCGGGGGTACGAACTCCGCCCCGACCACCGGGAACAGCATCAGCCCGCCGACGAAGGCGAAAAGGGCCACCAGCAGCGTCACCACCCGGCGGCGCAGGCACCAGCGCAGAAGGTGTTCGTAGCCCCGGCCGATCCAGTCGAAGAACCGATCGAACTGCGCCACGGCGCGCCCGACGGGGCCACGCTTGGCATCGGGTTCCGCCGCCGGGTCATACCAGACGGACGACAGCATCGGGTCCAGCGTGAAGGAGACGAAGAGCGAGATCAGAACCGCAACAGAGACGGTCACGCCGAATTGCAGGAAGAACCGCCCGATGATGCCTTCCATGAAGGCCACGGGCAGGAAGACGGCACAGATCGAAAGTGTCGTGGCCAAAACGGCCAGCCCGATTTCCTTGGTGCCTTCCAGTGCCGCCTGCCTGTGGGTCTTGCCCATGTGCAGGTGGCGCATGATGTTTTCGCGCACCACGATCGCATCGTCGATCAGCAGGCCCACGGAGAGGGAAAGCGCCATCATCGTCATCATGTTGAGCGTGAAGCCAAGGAAGTAGATCACCCCCATAGTACCGATAACGGCAATGGGCAGCGTCAGCCCGGTGATCACGGTCGAGCGCCAGGAGTTCAGGAACAGGAAAACGATGGCGGTCGCCAGGAACGCCCCTTCAACCAGCATGGACTGCACGGAGTCAAAGCTCCGCTCCACCGGCTTGGCATTGTCACGCAATACCTCGAGCTTCACGCCCTCGAACTGCGGCTCTGCGGACATCTTGGCGATATCCTCGCGCACGGCCTCTGCCACGCCGACGGTGTTGGCCCCCTGGGTCTTGACGACGTCCACGGCCAGGGCACGCTGGCCATTGAGCATGGCGAGGGAGTCAGGCTCTGCCAGGTCCGTTCCGATGACGGCTACATCGCCAAGGCGCACGGGCTGGCCGCCGCGGCGGGCGATGATGATGTCATCAAAGTCGCGCAGCAGCTCGATCCGGCCTTCGACTTGCACCGATTGCTGGAAGCTTCCTTCCGTCACGCTGCCCGCCGGCAGGTCAAGGTTGCCCGCCCTGACCGCGCCTGTCAGTTCGACCACGCCGATGCCAAGCGCAGTCTGGCGATCCGGGTCCAGTTGGACCTGCACCTCTCGCGGCAGACCACCGACGACAGAGGCGCGCCCAACCCCGTTCAGATTGGCAAAGCGGGTCGCGATCACGTCTTCGGTCAACTGGGTCAGCGCGCCGGGCGAAAGCGTGTCGGAGGACACGCCGATGGAAAGCACCGGGATTTCGCTGGGATCAAAGCGCAGGATTTGCGCCTCTTCGGCGGCATCCGGGAAATCGCCCGAGATCTGAGAGACCTTCTCCCGCACCTCTTGGGACGCCGAGGCGCTGTCGATCTCCAGGTCGAACTGAAGCAGGACCATGGCGGCGCTGGCCTGGGCCGTGCTCTGAATGGAATCGAGGCCTGAAAGCGTCGAAACGGCCTCTTCGATCGGCTCGATGATATCGCTTTCCACGGCCTCCGGCGTCGCCCCGGGATAGGACACGACGACCGCCACGATCGGAAAATCCACGTTGGGCAGCTGTTCGACCGGCAGGCGCTGGTAGGAAAACAGGCCGATGACGAACATGGCGACCATGATCATCGTCGCAAAGACCGGCTGGTTGACGGAGATGCGGGTCAGGAACATCTGCTCACTCCCCGACGATCTGGATTTCCGCACCCGGGCGCAGCTGCTCCAGGTTCTCGGAAACGATCACGTCCCCCGGCTGCAGGCCCTCCGCGATCTCGATCATGCGGCCGCCATCCCAGTTGCGCGCGATCTCGATGTCCTGGCGCTCGACCAGATCATCGACCTTTTTCATCACATAGCTGCCCGCGGCATCTTCGTGCACCGCCCCGTAAGGCACGCCGATGGCGCCGGGCTTTTCATCGATGATCAGCCGGCCAGAGGCGAACATCCCCCCGCGCAGGAGCGCATTTTCGTTGTCCATCAGTACGAAGACCGGAAGCATCCGCGTTCCGGCAATGGCCACCGGGCTGATCCGGCTCACCTCTCCGGCGAACTGGGTGTCGCCAACGCCCTCGACGGTCAGCTCCACCGCCATTCCGGACTTGATGGTGGGGGCATAGCGCACAGGGGCTGCTGCCTCGAACTCAAGCTGGGTCAGGTCGACAATCGTCAGCAGGTCCGTGCCGGGGGAAACATAGGCGCCCGGATCGACCGATCGTTCAGAGACGACACCGGCAAAGGGCGCCGTGATCGCCGCATGATCCAGGGAGCTTTCGGCCGTCGCGACAAGCTGTTCCTGCGCCTTGAGGCTGGCCTGAAGCTGATCCACCTGGGCCTGGTCGCGCTCAAGCTCGGAAGAGGCCGTCAGCCCCCTGTTCACCAGGCTTTGCGTCCGGTCCAGCTGGTTCTGGGCCAGGCGAAGCTGCGCCCGGGTTGCCTCTGCCGTGGCGCGCTGCTGTTCCAGCTGGTTGCGCAATGTCTCCACGTCGATCTGGATCAGCGGGTCGCCCTCTTCCACCCTGTCGCCCGCGCGAACGAAGACCTGTTCCAGCCGCCCCGTGACCTCTGAAGAGATATGTTCGCGCCGCAAGGGGGTGAGGGAGCCGGTCACCTTGACGGTATCGCGCAGCAGTGTCGGCTGGATCTCAAGCAGTTCCGCGCGGGTCAGTTGCAGGACGATCCGGTTCTCTGCAGGCTCTGCCGTCTCTGCAACTTCCTGCCCCTGAGTCTGGGTGAAAACATAGCCCCCTGCCCCGACCAGGATGACAAGAACCACCAGCACCAGCCAACCGCGCCGCTTCTTGGGCGGCAGGCCTGCCTCTTCGCGCTCCCGCGCCTTGCGTTCACGCTTGTTGAGGGCCCAGTCGGGTTTGCTTGGCGATTTCGGAGTCTCTTCGGTCATGTCGGTCTGAATCCTTGGGCACCCTCAGCCGGTGAACTTAGCGGCGCCATGATCGGTGGACAGGTCAGAGGCATTCTCTTCCTGCCTGTCTGGCAGGTTGGAGATCCATTCCTCAATGAATTCGGCGGAATTGAAATAGAAATCGGCCAGGTGAACAACGCGGCTGCGGGCCTCTGCCCGGTCGGGCGGGAAGGCTGCCGCGGCCTCGCCGATGGCCTCGCCGCTCTTGCGGAACCGTGTGGCCACTGTCGCCAGGACATCGCGATTGGGGTTCGAAACGGCCTCCCAGGCGTCCTGGCGAGAACCCAGTTGAGACACCCGGCGCAACTGCCCGCGATTTTCCAGAAGCCGCGCGTTCGTCGAGGCCGACGCCTTTGAGATGCTCAGCGCCTCGGTCATCTGCGTCAGGGTGCGCGGTTCGCCCTCTACGACAAGATACCCCAGGATCTGGCCAGCGATCCGGGTCCCGCCTTCTGACTGGGCTAGGCTGCCCATCGTCTCAATGAATTTCTCGATCGCCACGTCGCTCATGGATCCTAAGTGGCATATTTATTCAGAACGTTCAATAAAAACTGAACGACCTGACAAGGACGACCTTGAACGGGAAGCCGATTATCGCGCCCCGGTACAAAAAGGGCCCGGAACCGACGTTCCGGGCCGAGTTGGCCAGGCTGGCACAGATGTGCATTGGCAGGCTTTGTGGGGAAAACCCGCCAGGCAGCCCGGCGATCCTTGAAACTGAAGATCTCGTGTAAACTGGCCCTGCTCAGGAGCGTGAGACGCCGTGCCTCCGGGCGAAAAGCCGCATGAGAAGCTCGCCTCCGCCGGCCCGAAGCACCCAGGCAGCGGCCAGCGTGCCAAGGGTTCCCAGCGGGTCTTCCAGCAGGGGACGGCGCGAGGTCTTCACGGACTCGACGGCCAGCGGAAGGGCGTCCTCAGCGATCCCGCACCGCACCGCCTGTCGGGCAAGCCGGCGCAGCTTGTAGGCATGGGCCGCCGGAAGATTTTCGTGGAAGAACTCGGGGGCCTGCGGGGTCAACCGGCGCATCACGCGCATCCAGTAGGCATATTGCACGTCGATACCGGCCGCCTGTCGCGGGGATTTCACACGATGGCGCGCAGACACGCCCTCCACCGCCGCGATTTTCCAGCGCGTCTCCAGCAGCAGGCGCAGCCAGAACTCGGTATCCTCCGCGTGGCGCAGGCGTTCATCGAAGTACCAGTCCCGCGCGTCTTCCTGCGCCCGGCGGAAGGCCATATCGCGCAGGACCTCACGGCGTAAGACCGGGGTGGAGCGCCCGATGAAGTCATGCTGCATCACATCCGCTGCGCCGATGGGGCCGGACGGCAGCGGGCGCGCAACCTGCGCCCCGCATTCGCGCAAGGGATCGCACAAGGCATCGCAGCCGCGAAGCGGCGCAGAGGCCGAGAAGCTGACACCCAGATCCGGGGTCGCATCCAGGTGAACCACGTGATCGGCAAGCTTCCAGGGCTGCCACAGGTCGCCGGGCTCACAGAACCCGATGTAGCGCCCGCGCGCCTTGGAAATGCCCGTGTTGCGCGCCCCGGCCATGCCGCGTTTTTCCTGCCGCAGGATACGCAGGCGCGGATCCAGGAAAACCTCTGCCACGGCATCCACCTGATCACCTTCACCGTCATTCACAATGATGATCTCGAAATCGGAATAGCTTTGCGCCAGCAAGCTGCGCAGCGTGTCGCCGAAGCCGGCTTCGGTGATGCAGACCGGGACAATGATGGAAACGCGGGGCATGGCTTTGTCCTTTCTGGTCGGCAAAGCGGAAGATCGGAGGGGTGGAAGAGCGAGGCGGCCGGGGCTTGTCAGATCGTGAAGAGAACTCGCCTGAGCCCGGGCGGCAACACGGAAGAAACCAGGCCCCCCGCCAGGGTCATGATCGCCGTGGCAGGCTGGGCAAAGAAGCCACGCGGGCTGATCCGCAGGCCGTCCAGGGCAATGCCCAGGGCCCTGAACCCGTGGCTGCCCTGCCGCAGCGCGCTCCAGGCCAAACTACGCAGCTGGATCGCCTCATCGGCCGGAGTGGGGTGGACGCCGTATCGCGCAGCCGTACGCAGGCTTGCCGCACGCCCACCCCGCAGGCTGTCCAAATCGACAGGGGCAAGCTTCCCCGCCCGCCCGAAGCGTGTCAGGGGCGCCTCGACCGGGGTGATGCGGAAGCCGTGCCCGACCAGCCGGATCAACCATTCCAGCTCATCCCCATGGGCGAGCCCGGTGTCGAAGCTGCCCGTGGCAAGGAAGGCGCCGCGCCGCACGCAGAGGTTGGACAGGGTGACAAGGGGGTTCGCCCCCAGAAGCTGGCCGATGCTCAGGTCCGTGTCTGGCAGAACGTAGAAGGCCCGGCCACGGCGCGCGCCGAGTGGAAGGACCTCGCCGTAAGCTCCATCCACCGTGGAGTCGCAAAGCGCCTGATCCAGGATGGCCAGCTTGTGTGGTTCGAACAGGTCACCCGGCTCACAGAAGGCCAGGAAATCGCCGCGCGCCAGCCCCCGGGCCATGTTTCGGGCGGCTGCACAATTGCGGCTTGGGCCACGGAATGCCCGGAAGCGTCGGTCGGCTGCCACGGCACCATCCATGATCCCGGCGGTGCCGTCATGACTGAGCGCATCGACCAGAAGCACTTCGAAATCCTTGAAGGTCTGGGCCCTCAGGCTTTCAATCGTCCGTTCAAGCAGCCGACCGTCATCAAGGCACGGCAGGATGACAGAGAACCGAGGGGCGTCACTGTTACGGGCCATCTCAGAACGCCTCCGACTGGAGGGAGGACCGCGTCCGCGCCAGAATCGGAAGCAGCGCCACAAGGCTGGCGCCGCCCTGGGCCAGAAGCGCGGTGATCAGGTAACCCTGGACGATGGCCCCAAGACCGTAGGGCGACAACAGCGCGATATTGGCGAACAGCGCCCCGGCCATGCCAAGCGACATGGCGAATTCCAGCGGGATCTGCCGGGCCTGGGGCAGGCCTTCGCAGGCCACCTCCCAAAGGGCGGTGGGCAGGGCCGCCAGCGCGAAGACCAGGAAGATGGCCGGACTTGGGGCGACAAGCCATTCCAGAGCCGACCAGGACAGGAAGTGCGTCACCAGAAGGGACAGCAGCACCGTGCCAGGCAGGGTGATGCCGAATAGTCGGACCATGCCGGCACGCAAGCCGTCCTTGAGCGGCGCCTGGCTGGACAGGCTCTGCATCAGGCGCATCATGGCGCGGCCCAGGTGCAGGGCGATCACGTAGACGCCCAGAATCTCCATCCCCAGGAAAATACCCACGGCAATCTTGTCCACTTCTAGGCGGAGGACACGGGCCAGCGCCAGGACGGGCTGGGTCACATGGGCGCTGGCGCAGGACACGAAGCCTTCGGACGCCAAAGCGCCTGCGCGGCGCGCGCAGGGCAAGACAGCACGCAGCGGAATGGGCAGGACGCGGGGCAGGATCAGGGCAAATACAGAAGGCCATGCCAGCAGTGCCAGCACGGTCAACAGGTTAGCGAGGAGGGCAGAGCGACGCCGGTTCGCCCGGCAGTTTGCCTCGTCGCCCCGCCGTTCCATGAGCGCCTGGCGCAACTGATCGCCCGGCACGAAAAGCAGCTCCGCCGAGAGCAGCGCAAGCAGCAACGGGACCGTCCCCTGCCCCGTTGTGCCCCACAAAAGCCCGGCCATGCCAAGCTGAAGACCCGCGAGTCCCCGGCAACGCAGGCGCAGCTCTCGGCGGATGCCGATACAGACCTCTTCAAGGGCCTCTGCCCTCGCCGTCAGAACACGGGCCGGGGCCTCGGAGGCCGCTAGGGCGCGCAGGAGTTCTGATACGGCAAGGGCCAACGCCGCCTGGCCGATCTCTGCCGGGGCCAGCTGACCGACCGCCACGAAGAGGGCCAGCAACACGGAAAGGCGCAGGGCGCCCTTCGACGTGCAGGGCACCTTAAGGCAGGTGGAAAGGTGGCCCGTCAGGGCAAAAAGCGACATTGGGGCGTAGTCCGTGAGTGGTGGCCGAAGAAGGCTGTATACAGCCCCTTCTACGCCACCCGGGCCTCCTTGGAACGTTCACGGGGGGACAGGTTCTATGCCCTAAGGGAGAGGGACCTATCCTTTTGGACAGGTCTTTTACCCTTGAAACAATCTTGGCAATTATCCTTTCAGAAAAATCCCTAAAGTTGAGCGCCAGACCCTTCTTTACCAGAAGGTCAAGCATCGGCCTTTCCCGGATCAACTCTGTTCAGTCGCTCTGCCGCGCCAGCGCGCACCATTCAAGAAGGGCGGCCCGGCTGCGCGACCATAGGTCAGGAAGCTGGTCGATCTGCTCCTGCCGCGGGGTCTGGCCGGACTTCTCCGCAAGTTCAATGTCGCCCAGCTTGCGGCGCAGCGCCAGAAGGCCAAATACCCCGCAACTGCCCGCCGCCTTGTGCGCCCGGCGGCGAAGATCGGGGCTTTCCGGGGTCTGCTCGGCGAACCAGCCCATGTCCTTGCCCATGTCCTTCAGGAAGCGTTCCAGAAGATCCTCAAGCGCCGGCTCCGGCAGATCCTGCCACAGGCGGTCCAGAAACGCCCTGTCGATCAGCTCGGACGGCGGGCCTTCAGCCGCGTCCGGTCGCAGGGGCACCACGGTCGCGGCCGCGTTGCGCGAGGGCGGCAGGGTGATTTCCGCCAGCGCCTCAAGCAGTTCCGCCCGATGAAGCGGCTTGGAGATGCAACGCACCATCCCGGCGTCGCGGAACCGGGCCACCTCTTCCGGCAGGGCATGGGCCGTGACCGCAAGGATCGGTGTTTCCGCACAGGGTCCGCCCCCCGTCCGGATCCGGCGCGCGGCCTCCTGCCCGTCCATGACCGGCATGGAGATATCCATGAGGATGGCGTCAAAGCTTTCCTGTTCCGCCTTCTCGACCCCCGCAGCGCCATCGGCAGCCTCGGTCACCTTATGACCCGCCGCCTCCAGCATCTGGCGGGCGACGAAACGGTTGATCTCGTTGTCCTCGACCAGAAGAACGGAAAGCTGGCCGCGTCGCCGCCATGCCGCATCGAGCTCCTCCTCGGTACGCTCCAACCCGTCGATGACAGAGGCCGGATCGGCCTTTTCCAGCGGCAGCCGAAGCCAGAAAAGGGATCCCTCCCCCGGTTCGCTCTCCGCGCCCATCGCCCCCCCCATGAGCCCTGCAAGACGCTTGGCGATGCCCAGGCCCAGGCCGGTCCCCCCCGCCTGGCGCGCATAAGAGGAATCGAGGGTTTCGAAATCGTTGAAGATCCGGTCGAGGTCCCGCGCCTGAATGCCGATACCCGTGTCAGCTACGCGAATTTCCAGCTCGGGATTGCGGAAACCCACGACCTCCACCTCGATCTCGACAGACCCGTCGCGGGTGAACTTGACCGCGTTTCCGACAAGGTTGAGCAGCACCTGGCGCAACCGCCGGGGATCGCCCTGTATCGCGTCCACCTCCCGCCCCAGCCAAGTCCAGGTCAGGCTGTTGCCCTGCTCTGCCGCAAGCGCGGCCATCGTTGCCACCACCCCGTCCATCAGGCGGGAGACGGACATGGGCCGCCGCTCTGCCACAAGCTTGCCGGCCTCGTACTTGGCCAGATCCAGAACGTCGTTCACCAACCCCAGCAGAAGCCGCCCGGAAGAATGCATCCGCGCCAGAAGCTCCGCCTCTGCCGGGGACAGGTCATGATCCCGCAAGAGCTGCATGGTGCCCAGAAGCCCGTTCAGCGGCGTGCGCATCTCATGGCTCATCACCGCCAGGAACTCTGCCTTGGCACGCTCACCGGCAAGGGCGCGGTCGCGCGCTTCGGTCAGGCCGTCCTCTGCCGCCTTGCGCCGGGAAATGTCGCGGATGTAGGCGACGTAGACTGGCCCGTCATCGCCGTCCGCCCGATCAAAGGACATCTCTGCCGGAAAGCTGCGCCCGCCGCGCGCCATGGCCTGCACCTCGATCGTATGTTCCTGGCCCCGCGGATCGGTGCGGCTGTCACGCCGGGACGACTGGAAGTACAGGTTGGAGCTTTTGACGATCTTCTCGCGGCTGGCCGGCGGGAAGAGCAGATCCAGCATGTCCGCCTGCCGGGCCTCATCCCGGCTGTAGCCGAAGATCCGCTGGGCAGAGCTGTTGAATTCCCGGATCCGCCCCTGTGCATCGCTCAGCACGATCGCATCCAGAGAGGTTTCGACAATCGTGCGCATGCGGCCGGCGGTTCGTTTCACCTCGGCTTCGCGCAACGAGGCCAGGCGATTGAGCCGCCAGAGAGCCAGCGCAAGAAGCATCAGCCCGGCCAGGACCACGGCAAGCACGGCAGCCAGCCGCAACAGCGTGCCAATGACTTCCTTCCGCTGGGCAACCGACTGGTTCGAGAAGGTGCGCAGCCCCGACAGGGTTACCCTCCGCACGTCGGACATTACCTGGTCTGCAGCCTCCTCCAACTCGGGAAGGGCTGCCAGCAGGCCCTGGTCCGTGCCGTCGATATAGGGCACCGTTTCTTCCAGGAACTCATTGATGCGGTCGCGGGAGACCTGGAAATCAGGCGTGTCGCGAAGGGTCTGGTAGACGTCGCCGCGTTCCAGCGTGTCGATCCTACTGTAGAAGATATCGAAGCGCGGGCGCAGCTCGGACAGCGCGGCGGGATCTTCCTCGGCCCGCTCCAGCGCCAGGCGAAACTGCATGAACTCCACATCGGCCTGCGCCAGACTCCATTGCAGGTTGTCCGAAGTCGATGAGCCGATCGAGTTGATCTCTCTCAGGACGACCAGGGCCATGCCACCGACAAGACCCGTACAGAAGACCAGCACCAGGATCGCCGCCCCGGTCCGGGTCCAGAGCCGCACGCGCTCTGTCGGGTCATCTGTCAGGCTCATTGCTCCTCCCCTCGTGCGGGGCATTTCACGGGTCTCACGACCGCCAGTGTGAAGCGGAGACGCCGCCGGGTAAATGCCCATGACAAAACGGCGGAGGCGGGAACAGGGCCCTTTGCACGCGGCTGGTCAGGCAACGTGACGCTTGCGGCTGGCTGTCTCGAACGGATCGGCATGGAGAAGTCCCTGTAGCCTGGTTAAGATGTGACCCCCACATAGTTTTACGGGCAAAGGGGCATTGGCACTAAATCCTATCCATTCGTATAGGATCCGCCTATCAAACCTTCTCTTCTTCGCTGCACGGGCCACCTTTTCGCAGCGATTAAACAGTCGTAAAATCGAAACAATCCCGGTAGACTGACGCGCGTTAGTGTCAGGCCCATGCCTAGCCGAACGGATAGCTCCGGCCCCTTTCGGCGAGCAGTCCAGTGAGAAGACGATGCGCATATTGATCGCGGATGACCATGACCTGCTGCGGGACACGCTGGTCCTCTACCTTGAGACCGAAAGCGGGATGGAGACCGAAACCGCCGCGACCTTCCCGGAGGCGCTTGAGGCGGTGCGGAAGAATCCCCCCTTCGATCTTGTCCTGCTGGACTTCTCCATGCCCGGGATGAACGGCCTGCAGGGGCTTGAGATCATGTCGGTAGAGGAAGGCGCGCAAAGGGTCGCCATCATCTCAGGCACGGCCAGCCGCGATGTGGCAGAACAGGTGCTGGCCTCAGGTGCGGCCGGCTTCCTGCCCAAGACGCTGTCGGCCAAGTCGCTGGTCAACGCCGTCCGCTTCATGTCGATGGGAGAGCAATACGCCCCCCTGGACTTCCTGCGGGGCGGCGAGGACCGCCCGGCCCATCCCTTGGCAGAGAAGCTGTCCCAGCGGGAATACGAGGTCCTGGAGGGGCTGACCCAGGGCAAGTCCAACAAGGAAATCGCCCGTGATCTGGATATCCGGGAACCCACCGTGAAGCTCCACGTCAAGACGCTCTACCGCAAGATTGGGGCGGCCAACCGCACCCAGGCCGCGATGATTGCCAAGGACGAAGGGCTGTTCTGAACGCTCAGCGCGGGGCGGCCCGCCGCTCGGCACGGATCATTTCCGCCCGGTGGATCAGGCTGTCTTCCGGGGCCTCCAGCGGCGCGACCTGCATCCGGGAGAACGCCAGCGCCTCCGCCGCCGGTACCCCGAGCAGGCGCAGAACCGCCGCGGTCGTTTCCGCCCCGTCAGAGGGCATCCCCGCCAGCCTGCGACGGAAGGACATGACCACCCCGCTGCGCAGGAAATCAAAGGCCACGGGCACCGGCATGTCGACGAAACGCCCCGCCTCAATACCTGCGGCCAGCATGGGCGGCACGGTCTGATGCAGCACCTTCATGGTCGATGTATCATCATTCAGCGGGTTCAGCCCGGTGCGGGCGGCGAATTCCCCGATCAGCGGATAGCGCGCGAAGGTGGCAAAGAAACGCAGCATGGATTGCGCCAGCGCTTCTGCCGGATCCTCGACCGGTGTCTCGCAGGCCAGCACCAGCTCAAGCAGCTCCGCGCCCAGCCGCAGCTTGGCTTCCAGCAGAAGATCCTCCACCCCGGTGAAGTACTTGTAGAAGGTCCCCCGCGACACTCCCGCCTCCCGTACCACGTGATCGATGGCGGTTTCATTGGGACCGCGTGCGGCCACCACGAGGATCGCGGCCTCTACCAGGCGCTGGTGCATGCGCTGGCGGCGCTGCGCCGCGACGGCCTTGCGGTGGTCGAGCTTGCAGATCATGCGGGCGCGCCTTCCTCATCCTCGCTCGGCGGACGCACGCCGAAGACCGCGCAGTAGAGGGCCGGCGCGAAGAGCAGCGTGATCACCGTGCCCACGACGATGCCACCCATCATGGCAACGGCCATGGGCCCCCAGAAGACCTGGCGCGAAATCGGGATCAGGGCGAGCGAGGCCGCCGCCGCGGTCAGCAGGATCGGGCGCGCGCGGCTGTCGGAGGCCAGGTAGATCGCATCCCAGCGGCTTTTCCCAGCCGCCAGCAGATCCTTCACCTCCTGGAACAGGATGACGGAGTTCCGGATCAGGATGCCGATCAGGGCCAAGACCCCCAGCAGGGCGACGAAGCCAAGCGGCGCCCCTGTGGCCAGCAGGGCCGCGACCACCCCGATCAGGCCCAGCGGCGCAACGGCGAAGACCACGAAGGTCAGGCGGAAGCTCTGCATCTGGACCATGACCAGGGTCAGCATGATCATCACCATGACCGGCACCACGGCCAGGATCGGTTGCTGGCTTTCAGCGCTTGTTTCCACGGTGCCGCCGATGACCACCTTGTAGCCAGCAGGCAGGGACTGGCGGAACTCCTCGATCACGGGGGTCAGATCCTTGACGATCGTGTCCGGCTGATCCTCACCCAGCACCGCGGCCTCCACCGTGATGGTGGGCACGCGGTCGCGCTGGTTGATGACGGGCTGTTCGACGGTCCATTCCAGCCGCGCAAAGGCGGCCAGCGGGATCGGCTGCCCCTCTGCATTGCCGAACTGCATGTTCTCCAGCAGGTCGATGGAGCTGCGGTCCGTTGCGACGCCGCGCGCCAGCACATCGACCAGCTTGTCGCCCTGGCGCAGGTCCGTGATGCTCGCCCCGTTGAAGACGGTGTACAGCGCCTTGGCCACGTCCGACTGGGTCAGGCCAAGCTGGCGCAGCCGCGCCTGGTCCAGCACCACCCGGACCACCCGGATCGGTTCGTTCCAGTCCAGCGTGATGGAGGTCAGACGGGAATCCACCGCGATCCGCGACGCCAGATCCCGGGACAGGTCACGCAGAACCTCTGGCTTGGGGCCGGAGACGCGGTATTGCACCGGCTTGCCCACCGGCGGACCAAGCTCCAGGAACTTGGCAAAGAACTCCGCATCGAAATGGGACGCGTCATAGGCGCGGATCTTGTCGGTCAGGCTGTCGCGGGCCGCAAGGTCCGGCGTCATGATGACGATCTGCCCGATGTTCGGCGTGGCCGTCGGCGCATCCAGTGTCAGGATGAAGCGCGGCGCGGCACGGCCGATATAGGTGGACCAGTAGCTGACCTCTTCCTGCTCGCCCAGCCAGTCCTCGAAGTGGGCGATTTCCCGGTCCGTGGCGCCGAATTCGGCGTTCTGGCGCAGGGTGACATCGACCAGCACTTCAGGCCGGTCAGAGGTGGGGAAGAACTGCTGCTCCACGAATTGCATTCCGAAGAGCGACGACGCGAAGACCAGCACGGTCGCCACGATGGTCACCCACTTGTGGCGCATCGCCTGAATCAGCGTGCTCCGGAAGACCCGGCGCACCCGCCCGGCCTGCGCATGTTCATGCTTGAGCTTCTTGGGCAGGAATGTCGTACCTAGGACCGGCGCCATGAGCACCGCGACAACCCAGCTCAGCACCAGCGAAATGGCAATCACGTAGAAGAGCGAGCGCGTGTATTCCCCGGCTTGGGAGGAGTTCAGTCCGATCGGAATGAAACCCGCCACCGTCACCAGCGTGCCGCTGAGCATCGGGAAGGCGATGGAGGTCCAGGCGTAGGAGGCCGCCTTTGTCAGGCTTTCCCCCACTTCCAGCCGAGAGATCATCGTCTCGATCGCGATCATGGCGTCATCGACCAGCAGGCCAAGCGCGATGATCAGCGCCCCGAGGGAGATCCGCTGCAGGGTGATGCCCATCATGTCCAGGATGACGAAGGTCATGGCCAGCACCAGCGGAATGGACAGCGACACCACCATCCCGGCCCGGAAGCCGAGAGAGACGAAGCTGACCGCCAGGACGATGATCACCGCCTCTGCCAGTGCCCGCACGAAATGGCCCACGGAGTCATCGACCACATGGGGCTGGTTCGCCACGTGCTCCACCCCGATGCCGACGGGCAGCTGCGCGACCAGGTCATTGGCCAGCTTGTCCAGCTCTTCCCCGAACTCAAGGATGTTGCCGCCATCGCGCATCCCGATGATCAGGCCGATCGCATCCTTGCCGTTGACGCGCATCAGCTCCGAGGGCGGATCCTCGAAGCCCGGCGTCACATCGGCCACGTCTCCAAGGGTGAAATAGGTATCCCCGCTGCGCAGGGGGGCATTGGCCAGTTCTTCGGCGGTAGAGAACTCTCCGGACACGCGGATCAGGATCTGCTCCTGCCCCGTCTGGATGATCCCGGAAGGGACGATGGCGTTCTGCTCTGCCAGGGTGTTCAGGACCGTGGCGCGGTCCAAGCCAAGCGCCGCGAGGCGGGTGTTGGAGAATTCCACGTGCACGACCGGTTCGCGCACGCCGACCAGCTCCACCTTGCCGGTGCCGTCCAGTTGCAGGACAGCGGTGCGGATATCCTCGACGTAGCTTTCCAGCTCCCTCGGCGTGTAGCCATCGGCCGTGAAGGCATAGATATTGCCGAAGACATCCCCGAAATCATCGTTGAAGCCGAAGCCCGCGAATTCCTCGGGCATGTCGCCTTCGATGTCGGACATCATGTTGCGCACGCGCAGCCAGATCCCGTCCACCTTGTCGGCAGGCGTATCGGCCCGCAGGTTCACGTAGACGACCGAAACGCCCGGATAGGTCACCGAGTTGGTGTAATCCAGCGTGTCGAGCTCCTGCAGCTTCTTCTCCATCCGGTCGGTGACCTGGGTGACGGTCTCTTCCGCGGTGGCCCCCGGAAGGGCGGCAGAGACGACCATGACCTTGATGGCGAAGCTCGGGTCCTCTTCCCGCCCCATGGACACGTAGGAAAAGATCCCCGCCACGAGCGAGATGATCATGATGTACCAGACGAAGGAGCGGTGATGCAGCGCCCAGTCAGAGAGGTTGAATCCGGTCTTCATTCCACGCGTGCTCCGACTTCCTGCCCGTCTTCAAGGGAGTGCGCCCCCCGTACCACGATCTCGTCTCCGACAGAGATCCCGTCTTTCACGGCCACCCGTGAGGCAACCTGAAAGCCCAGCGTGACCGGCACCTTTTCCACATGTCGCTTGCCGCCGCTCTCCGTCACCCGCCAGACAAAATGGCTGTCCTCGCTGCCCGCGATGGCGCTGAGCGGCAGGGTCATGATCGGATCCCCCACGGCGGCGAAGGTCGCGGTGACCAGGCTGCCGATGCGGAACTGTCGCGGCGCGTCCTCAAGCGTCAGACGCAGAGTGCGTCCGCGCATGGTTTCATCGGCCACGGGTTCGACAAGGCTGAGCCGCGCGCGCACGGTCTGATCGGTGTTTTCCATCGCGGTCAGCGTGAACAGCGCATCCGCGGGCAGGAAGGTCATGAATTCCGCCGGCACGTCGATCACCGCTTCGCGGCCCTCGAGATCGGCCAGCGACACCACCGTCGTCCCGGCAGAGACCACGGTGCCCTGCTCTACCGGTGTTTGCAGGACGATCCCGGCGTTGGGTGCGGTCAGGGTCGCGTAGCTCAGCGCCTCTTGCGCGCTGGCAAGGCTGGCCTGCGCCGCCAGCAGCGAGGCGCGGGCCGAATCCCGGCTGGCGCGCGCCGCTTCAACGGCGGCCTCCGGCGAGATGTCGCGCTGTTGCAGGGTCATCGCGCGGGAATAGCTGGTCTCTGCGTATTCGGCCTGGGCCTTGGCAGAGCTGACGGTGGCCTGCGCCGCCTCCAGATCCTGCTGCAAGGAGACCCGGTCGAGCCTGGCCAGCACCTCTTCCTTCTCGACCGTATCGCCGGGCGCGACGTTGAGCGCCGCGATGCGGCCGATGGTCTGGAAGGCCAGCGCCGTCTCATGGGCGGCCTTGATCTGTCCGGGGAAATAGCGCTGACGGGTGGGATCAGAGGTGATGACCTCTGTCACCACGGGGCGGACGGCCTGGGTGGTCAGGCGCTCTTCCTCTGCGCGGGCGGCCGGCGGCGAAGCCAGCATCCCAAGCGCAAGGACGGTTAGGCAGGACAGGGCCCGCAGGCGGTCTGGCGCGCAGAGGCGTGTCAGGGAACGGGGCATTACGGGACCTCCTTCACGGCAACCAGCCGGTCTGGGTAGAGCGCATGAGAGCCGCCGGTGACGATGATGTCGCCGTCCTTCAGCCCCTCTGCCACGTCCACGGTTTTGCTGTGGTATTCATCGACGGTAATAGGCCGAAGGGCGACCCGATTGGTGGCAGGATCAAGGACCCAGACGGCGGGGCCGCTGGCATCGGCGTTCAGGGCCTGCCAGGGGATGGTGATCCCCGGCGGCTGATCCAGCACGATGCGGCCCACGACGGCCTCTCCGATGGTGTAAAGCCGCCCCTGCCCCGCGGGGATCTCTGCCTTGACGGTGACGGTGCCATTCGGGGCCACCACGGGCGACACCTCTGTCACCTGGACTGTCAGCGCCTCTCCGCCCTCGAGCGGGGTCAGCGTCACGTCCTCTCCCTTCACGTTCATCAGGTCCCTGACGTTGGGCACGTAGAAGACCGCCTCTCGTCCATCCAGGCTGGCCAGCGTGCCGATCGGCTGTCCGGCCCCGACGACCTGCCCGGGCTCTGCGGTGCGTTCGGTGATGATCCCGTCCCGAAGCACCGTGAGCACGGTGTCTTCCAGCGTCTGGCGCGCGGCTTCAAGCCGGGCCTTTGCCTGGTCCCGCGACGCCTGTGCCGTCAGGAAGCTCTCCGTCGCCGAATCCAGGTCCGCCTGCGTGCCCGACCCACGCTCAAGCAGGCTTGCGGCGCGATCCCGGGCCTGCTGCGCCTGCACCAGCGCCGCGTTGGCCGCATCAAGGGACGCCTGGGCAGAGTTGAAACCGGCCTGTGCCTGCGTCGGATCGACCGCGGCGATTTCATCCCCCGCGCGGACCACATCGCCGACATCGGCATTGACGGAGATCACCCGACCGCCGTCCCGGAAGCCCGCGGAATAGGAATCCAGCGCGGCGATGGTCCCGGTCAGCTGGTATTCCTGCGCATGGGTGGTGGTCTCAACCGTGACCGTGCTGACGGGAAAGGGCGTGACCGTTTCAGCGGATTGCGCCTGTGCCTGCCCGGCGAAGGGCAGCGACAGCCCCGCCAGGACCACAAGCGCCCGCAAGGGGGGCCTGCGCCGCCCCTGTCTCACGCCCCTTGCCATTCCGCTCCAAGATCTCATCCGGCCCGCCTTTCGCACTGGCATTTCATCCTGTCGCGGGCATCTGCGGTCAAAGTGACAGACCTGTCAAGATGAACACTGCATTCATTTCGACCCTTTCGCCCATGCGGCCCTCTGATCCGGGGTGCCTTTTCGGGCATTCAACCGGCCAGCGGCATGGGGCAGGCACGGATCGGGCGCAGAAAAAATTGCCTTTCCCGCGAAATACATGCGACGGAACCATGCCTGATCTTCGTAAAGACCCGGTAACAAGGAGGATTGGATGCGTATCTACTTCCGGCTGGCCATCGTGCTGGTCCTGACCCTTTGCGCCGGTGTCTTCGCCGCGACAGAGGCCCTGCGGCTGGCCGATCGCCTTGGCGGAGGCTCAGAGGCGCGCGGGCCGGCGGGCGGGCCACCCGGCATGGGGCGCAGCGCGGGGGGACCTGGTGGCGCGGCCGCACGCGCACCGGAAGTGGACGTGGCGCGTGCCTTTGCCACCACGGCCCAGCCCACGATCACCGCCTATGGCCGCCTGGCCAGCCGATCGACCGCCACACTACGCCTGCCCGCCGCCGGGACCGTCGCCGCCCTTGGCCCCAGCCTGACGGACGGCGGGATGGTCACGGCAGGCGCGATGCTGGTGCAGCTGGACACCCGGGCGGCAGAGGCCACGCTGGGCACGGCCCAGGCCGCACAGCGCCGGGCAGAGCTGGCGCTGACGGACAGCCGCCGCCAGCAGGCCGACCTGGCAGAGGATATCGCCATCCAGGAGCAGATCGTGCAGATCCGCCAGACCGAGGTCGAGCGGCTCAGCGCGCTGCTGGACCGGGGCGCGGGGGTGCAGACCGATGTGGAAACTGCCCGCCTGTCGCTTCTGTCCGCCCAGCAGGGCCTGGCCGCCAGCCGGACGGAGATGGCCAATCTCTCTGCGGCGGAGGACCAGCTTGAACTGGATATCGAAGACGCCCGGCGGGACGTCTCCACCGCCCGCGACGCGCTTCAGGACCTGACCCTCACCGCCGGGATATCTGGTGTCTACAATGGCGCTCGCCCCGTGGTGGGCGAGGCGCTGAGCGCCAATGCGGAGCTGGGCACGATCACCGATCTCACCGCCCTTGAGGTGCGCCTTAACCTGACCGCGCAGGAGATCGCCCGCGTCACCAGCCCCGACGGGCGCCTGCTGGATCTTGAGGTCACGCTGACGACGCCCGGCTCTGACAAGGCCTACGCGGCCCGGTTACACCACGTCTCGCTGACCGCCTCGGAAGAGGTCGGCACGACCCGGCAGCTGGTGGCCTGGCTCGCGCCAGAGGCCTGCCCCTGCCCCCTGCCCGGAGAGTTCGTGCTGGCCCGGATCCGCGAACCGGTGCTGGAGAACGTGACGCTTCTGCCCGCCAGCGCGGTGTCGCTGTCCGGAGAGGTGCTGGTGGTCAACGCCGAAAACCGGCTGGAAACCCGGCAGGTCCAGGTCCTTCGCCGGATCGGGGAAGAGGTCGCCATCGCGCCGCAGGACTTCACCTACGTGATTGAGCGCAGCCCGCAACTGGGCGCGGGACTGCTGATCGCCCCGCAGCTGGAGGCGGCGGACCAGACCAGGCGGGAAAGCGCGGCCCCTGCGTCTATCCGCACCCAGGATGCAACCGGCGAAGCCGTGATCAAGCTGGATGACAGTCGTCGCGCGGCGTTGATCGCGCAGGTGAAGGCCGCGCAGGACATGCCCGAACCCGCCCGGGCGCGCACCGTAGAACTGCTGCAAGGTGACGAGGTGCCCCGGCGCCTGGTGCAGCGTCTGGACGCGCGGAACTGACCATGGGCATCCTGCGCTTCTTCACCCGTCACGGCACGGCGGCGAACCTGTTCCTGCTGGGGGTTCTGATCTTCGGCCTTTATGCCGTCACCCAGATCCGCGCCCAGTATTTCCCCGACATCATCACCGAAAGCATCGAGGTCCGGGTCACCTGGGAGGATGCCTCTCCGGAAGATATCGATGACGGGATCATTGCCGTGGCAAGCCCGCCCCTGCTGGCGGTGGATGGCGTGAGCGCGCTTTCCGCCACCGCGCGGGAGGGCAGCGCCCGGATCGAGCTGGAGTTCGAGCCCGGCTGGGACCTCAACCAGGCTCTGACGGATGTGGAGGCCGCTATGCCCGGCGCCTCGTCCCTGCCCGACGGGGCCGAAACGCCCGAGATCGCCCGTAATACCTGGCGCGACCGGGTGCTGGACGTGGTGCTTTCGGGGGATTTCGACCGCGTCCAGATGGAACGCTACGGAGAGCAGCTGGAATCCGACCTGCAGCGCGCCGGCGTGACCCAGGCCAGCCTGCGTGGCCTGACCGCGCCGCGCATCGCCATCATCGCGGACCCCGCCGCCCTGGCGCAATACGGGCTGACCCTGTCAGACCTCTCTGCCGCCGTGCTGGAAGAGGCGCGCCAGACGGCCTCCGGCAGGCTGGAAACAAGCGCCACGACCCTGCGCGCCGGGGTCGAGCGGCGCGACGCAGAGGCCATTCGCGCCATCGAGGTGGAGACCGGTGAGGGCCCGATCCCGCTGGACCAGATCGCCCGCGTGGAAAGCGACCCCGCCGGGTCGGGGCGGGCCTATTTCCTTGAGGGGCGGGCGGCTGTCTCCATTTCCGTGGAACGGGGCGCGGGCGGGGATTCCCTGAAGATCGAAAAGACCGTGCGCGCCGTGGCCGACCAGTTCCTGGAGACCGCCCCGGAGGGGCTGCGCGTGGACCTGATCCGCAACGAGGCCGCACAGATCATGGCCCGGCTGGAGATCCTGCTGGAAAACGGGGTCTTCGGCCTTCTGCTGGTGCTGGTGCTGCTCTACCTCTTCCTGTCCCCCTCTGCCGCGATCTGGGTGGCGGTCGGCATCCCGGTGTCGCTGGCGGCCGGGGTCGGGCTGATGTGGATGACCGGGCAATCGGTCAACATGATCTCTCTCTTCGCGATGATCCTCTGCCTTGGGATCATCGTGGATGATGCCATCGTGGTCGCGGAACATACCGAGTTCCGCGCCAAGACCCTGGGCGAACCTCGCCCCCGCGCCGCCGAACGCGCGGCCCTTTGGATGCTGGGGCCGGTGCTGGCCTCGACCGTGACGACGGTCGCGGCCTTCCTGTCGCTGACCTTCATCACCGGGCATTTCGGGTCCTTCCTGGCCACGATCCCCCTGGTTGTCGCGGCCGTGCTGGTCGCCTCGCTTGCCGAATGCTTCCTGGTCCTGCCCCATCACATGGCCCATGGGCTGAACGGGCTGGACCGCAGCTGGGTCGGGGCCCCGGCGCGGATGGTCACCCGCGCGTTCGACAGGCTGCGCCTGCATGTCTTCGTGCCGCTGCTGAAGTGGGTCATCCGTCTGCGTTACGCGGTCCTGCTGCTGGCCATCGGTGCCACCCTGCAGGCCGCGCTGATGATCGCGGAGCGCGATGTGCAATGGCGCTTCTTCTCAGCCCCTTCCACGCCCACGCTGTCGCTCAACATCGCCATGGTGGACGGTGCCACGCGGGAGGACACGCTGGCGATGCTGGCAGAGATGAACCGCGCCGCCACTGTCGTGCGGGACCGGTTCACGCAGGAGTACGGCGCCGATCCCGTGGTCTTCATCCTGAGCGAGGTCGGTGGGATGGCGGGCCGGGGCCTGGCCACGGGCGACGACAAGGATGCCGATCTGATCGCTGCCGTGACCATCGAACTGATAGAGGCCGACGCGCGCCCCTATGAGCCCAACACTTTCCTGCAGGCGCTGGAAGCAGAGATGCAGCGCCCCGAGGAACTGGAAAGCTTCGCTTTCCGGGCCGGGCGCTACGGGCCGGGCGGGGACAGCCTGGACGTGATCTTCTACGGGCAGGACCTGGAGGATCTGAAGGCGGCCTCGCTTGCCCTGCAGGAGGCGATGGAGGCCTATCCCGAAGTCACCGGGATGGAGGACAACCTTGTCTTCTCCGGCCTGGAGCACGCGCTGGCGCTGAACGGCTACGGCCGCGCGCTTGGCCTGCAAAGCCGGGGCCTGGCGAGCGAGCTGAAGGCGCGGTTGTCCGGTCTTGAGGTGATGACCTACGTGGATGGCACGCGCGAGGCCAGCGTGGAGGTCGAGCTGCCGGAGGGCACCGTGACCGCCGCCTACCTGGACGAGATCCGCCTGGAGGCCCCCACCGGCGAATGGGTGCGCCTGGGCGAGGTCGTGGATGTCTCCTCTGCTCCCGCCATCGCCGCGCTGCGCCGTGAGCAGGGGCTGAACCTGATCCGGGTCACCGGCGAGATCGGCGATGAAGACGCCGCACGATCAGAGGCAATCCTGGGCGCGTTGGAACAAAGCATCCTGCCGCGCATCGCCCGGACCCACGGGGTCGGTTACCGGTTCGACGGGCTGAAGGCGCAGGAGCAGGCCTTCCTGAGCGAAGCTGCGGTGGGCTTCGGCATCTGCCTGCTGGGCATCTACATGACCCTGGCGCTGGTCCTTGGCAGCTGGCTGCGCCCGCTGACGATCATGTCCGTGGTGCCCGTGGGGCTGACCGGCGTGGTCTGGGGGCACTGGGCCTGGGACATGCCGATGTCCATCTTCTCTGTCGTCGGCATGATCGGGATGAGCGGCATCATCGTGAACGATTCCATCGTGCTCGTCTCGGCCTTCCAGGACAAGCTGGCGACACGCGCCACCATCCCCGCCGTGATTGAGGCCACCGCCGAACGCCTGCGCCCCGTACTGCTGACCACGCTGACCACGGTCCTGGGCCTGGCGCCCCTTCTCTTCGAGCGGTCGACCCAGGCGGAGTTCCTCAAGCCCATGGTGGTCACGCTTTGCTACGGGCTGGGCCTGGGCTTCTTCATCGTGCTGCTGGTGATTCCCTCTCTCGTGGTTGCGCAGCACGACCTGCGCCGCGCGCTAAAGAGTACCCATCGGTACCTAAAATCGCGCTTTCAGCGCCGCATGGCCTGAATAATCAGCAAACAAAGGGGATTTGGCGCCCGGAAGGCTTGCGCGGTTGGTGGCTTTGTGCCCTTATACATTTAAGAACACATCGTTCATATATGGACATACGGGAGATATGACATGCTGAAGATCGGTATCTGTGGTGGTGGGCCGGGCGGCCTGGTGGCGGGGCTGGCGTTGTCGCGGCAGGGCCACGAGGTGGCGATCTTCGAACGGACGTCCTCTTACGGGCGCATCGGCGCGGATATCAACCTGACGCCGAACGCGGTTCACGCGCTGGACGGCCTGGGTATCGGAGAGGCGCTGAGAGAAACCGCGGCACGCCCCCAATACCGGATCAGCCGAACCTGGGACACGGGCGAGGAGACCTCTCGCCTCGAGATGCAGGGAGACCGCTACGAGGCGCCGCAACTCACGATCCACAGGGCCGATCTGATCACTGCCCTTGAGTCGAACATGAAACCGGGGGTTTTGCGTCTGGGCGCGCAGGTGCGCACGGTGACCCCCCTTGAGCAGGGCGCAGAGGTTGTTCTGGAAGACGGCAGCACGGAGGCCTTCGACCTGGTGATCGGCGCGGATGGCATCCACTCGCTGGTGCGCAAGGCCCTTTTCGGAGAGGACCACCCGAAGTTCACCGGCCTGGTCTCCTGGCGCGCGGTCTTCCCGCGCGAGGTGGCCGGCGACATCCCCAACCTGGACAGTTTCACCAAGTGGTGGGGGCCGACCTCTGACCGTCAGCTGGTGGTCTTCCCGCTGCTGCGCGGGGAAGAGGTCTTTGTCTTTGCCACCACCCCGCAGACCGACTGGTCCGAAGAGGGCTGGACCCTGCCCGGCGACATCGAAGAGCTGCGCGCCGCCTATGCCGATTTCCACCCAGAGGCCCGCGCCATCCTGGACTGCTGCACGACCGTGACGCGCTCTGCCCTGCATGTGCGCGAACCGATGGAGACCTGGTCCAGGGGCCATGTCACCATCATGGGCGATGCCGCGCATCCCATGGTGCCCTTCATGGCCCAGGGCGCGACCATGGCGATCGAGGACGGCGTGGTGCTGGCCCTTGCGCTGAAGGATGCCTCCCCCGCCGATGTGCCCGCCGCCCTTGCCCGCTATGAGGGAGCGCGGCTGGACCGCACGGCCAAGGTGCAGCGGGGCAGCCTGGCGAACGAATGGCTGAAGAAGCCCGAGAACGCCGATTGGGTCTATGCCTACAAGGCCTGGGAGGCCTTCGACACCCCCGAAACCGCCACCGCAGGCTGACGCCCCGGCCCGGCTGTGCGCGACCGCAGCCGGGCCCCGCAGCCGCGCGGTTCGCGCCCTGCCTCCCCCGCCGGGACGGTTCGCTTTCTCAGCTCTTGGTTGCATTCCCATAACGAAAGAAACGCGGAGTGCTTGCTTTCGGCCGGTCTCTGTTCAAAATGGCACAAGATGTCCATTGCCGGAGCCGGTCCCATCCAAGACGACACCCCTGCCAAGACCGCCTATGACGTGCCCCCAGTTACCCGGGCCTTTGCCCTGCTGCGCTACATCGCGGAAGGGCACCGGTGCCGGAACATGTCCCGCGCGGCCTCTGAACTGTCGATCAACCGCACCACGCTGATCCGCCTGCTGCACACGCTGGAGCGGGAGAAGATGATCGAGCAGGACGCCCAGGGCGGCGGCTACATCCTGAGTTTCGGCGTGCTGGAGCTGGCCTCTCACCTGTTGGCCAGCCGCGATATCGTTCGCGTCTCTCGCCCGCTGCTGTCAAGGCTGGCGGCAGAAACGGGGCTGTCGGCGCACCTGGGCGTGCTTTCGGGCACCGATGTCATCATCCTGGCGCGCGAAACCCCGGATGTGCAGCTGGTCAGCAATATCCGCGAGGGGTCCCGCCTGCCCGCCCATGCCACGGTCATGGGCCGCATGATCCTCAGTCACATGCCGCGCGAGAACGTGCAGGCCCTGCTTGAGGGCCATGACTTTCCCGCCATCACCGATCAGACCCCGACCACGATGGACAGCCTGTTCAGCCAGCTTCGCCAGGATCGGGAGGCCGGGCTGGCGTGGTCCGTGGCCTTTTTCGAGGAAGGCATCGGATCCTGCGCCGGCGTGGTGCTGGGCATGGACGGGCGGCCGCTGGCAGCCATCAGCGTTTCCGGCGCGCAATCGGCCTTTGACGCCGGATCGGACAAGCACGAGGCCATCGCCCAGGGCGTGCGCCAGACCGCCGAGCGGCTTTCGGCGATCATGGGTTACACGGCGGCGGGCGAACTGGCCGGCTGATCCCAGCCCAGCAGGACAGAGATCCGGGCAGCCGTGGCCACCAGGGCCTCCCGCACTTCTCCGCTGACCAGGGCCTGGGTTTCGGGCGATTGCGGCGCTGTGACGTTGATCGCGGCCACGACCTGGCCTGTCATGTCCCGCAGCGGCGCGGCGGCAGAGACCATCCCGGCCTCGAAATCACCCGTGTGAACAACGCTTTGCGTCTTCCGATCCGTGGCGGCCTGCGTGACGATACCGGGCAGGTTAGGCCCCTTGCCGCGCGGGCCGCGTTCGTTGCGGAACAGGCCGATCAGCTCGTCCTCCGGCAGGTCGGCCAGCAGCACCCGCCCCATGGTTGTCGCCCGCGCCGGCAGGCGAGAGCCGACCTGGACGATGGAGCTGTCCCGCTGCGGCCCCGGCACCCGCAGCACGTAGAGCACGGAGGCCCCGTCGAGCACGCCCAGGTGCACGGACCAGCCGATCCGGTCGCGCAGCTGTTCCAGCGCGGGTTGGGCGATCTCGACCACCTCGCGGGTGGCGACATAGCCATAGGTCAGGCGCAGCACGCCCGGCCCCAGCGAATAGCTTTGGCTGCGCTGGTCATGCAGCAGGCAGCCGGCCTCGTTCAGGGTATAGACCGTGCGGAAGGCGGCTGAACGCGTGATCCCCAGCTCCCGCGCGATGTCGGACAATCCCAGGGCGGAGCGGTCGGGCGTGAAGAGCTTGAGCACCGCCAGCCCCCGGATGAGGCCCGGAACAAGGTAGCGGTCTTCTGTTTTGGCGTCTGTCTTTGCATCTGCTTTCCGGTCTTCGGCCCCGGGGGCCGGGGCTTGCGGGGAATCGGCGTTTGGGTCGGTCATGTCGTGCTCCGGGATCGGCAGATGTGCTTTGCGGGCAAAACACCGTATGCCATATGAAACGCTGCGGCGGTAGGTTTGGACCAGACGCAAACAGGACACAAGCCGAAAGGATCAACAGGATGACCGTGCAGGACCAGGATTTCAAAACCCTTAAGGATGCGCTCAAGGCCCATACCGGCCGCTTCGTGGACAAGACGTTCGACTGGAATGCCTTCCCCTCCAACGCTGGCTTCGATGACCTGGCGCGGGCGCAGATGCGCTTTATCGGCGCCGGCGGGTCGCCCAAGGTGGGCGACACCACGACGATGAAGCCGGACAACTTCACCGTCTCGCTGATCTACAAGGAGCCGGGCAAATACGCCGCCTGCCACTCCCACGAGATCGAGGAGAGCTTCCTGATCATCGACGGCGCGCTGATCGTCGGCTGGGAAAAGGACGGCGAGGTCTGCGAAGTCAACCTGGGCCCCAAGGACATGATCCTGAACGCCCGTGAAATCGGCCATGGTTTCCGCGTGGACGGCGTGGAGCCGGTGATGATGTCGATCTCTGTTGACGTGGGCAAGCCGCTGCCCCCCGTCTACCATTACCACCCCAAGGAACATGCGCCCGAACTGGCCCGCGCCTTTGGCGCAGAGCCGGGCAAGACCGTTTATTATGACCCGAACGGCGAGCATCCCCTGCAGAAGCTGATGTCCAAATACGTCGTGCGCCACAACGAGCTGGAGACGATCTGGGAAGACGCGGGCTTCAGCCGCAAGATCTACTGCGGCCCCGGCGGCGTGGAGACCGACACCTGCCGCAAGGAAATGCTGGGCGTGCCGAGCCGCGTGGGCGTGAAGCCCTTTACCCGTGACGTGGAGGATGCCTTCCTGGTGCTCGAAGGCTCGCTGACCGTGGGCTGGGAAGAAGACGGCGAAACCGTGGAAGTCGAACTGGGTCCGCGCGACCTTGTGAAGACCCCGGCGGGGCGCAAGCACTGGTTCCGCAACAACGGCGCGCAGGCTGCAACCGTCTGGTATATCGTCGGTTCCGCGGAGCCCGAAGCGGTGAACTTCGAAGCCGCCTGAGCGCTTTTTACCTGATGTGCAGGGGCCGTCCTTCGGGGCGGCCCCTTGCGTTTTCGCCGCCCCTTGTGCGCTGGTGCAGGGTGCATGAGGCGGGGTTTTCGGCGTCGGTGGGACGTCTGTTTCCTGTCGGTATCACGTCGGTATTACGTCGGTGCGCAGCGCGCGGTGGGGTAAGGGATTGGTGATGTGTGGGGATGCACAGGCTGCGGGCTTTGCGCCCGGGTTTCCGGCGGGGCGGCGGCGGAGAGGGACGGCGGCCTCCGGCGGGAGTTTTCCGGCAAGAAGAAGACTGGGGTGGGGTGCCATTCGGGGGCGGCGGGGGGCTTTCACGCGCGCCCTGCGGTGAGCACGGGAGGCGCAGGCCGACGACGGGCGAAGGGCCCTCGATGGGGGCTTCGGGCGTTCGCGGGCCTTTCCTGCCAGGGGCTTTCCTGTGGGCTGGGCGCGCCGGTTGATTGCGGGTTCCCCGGGACCGGGGCAGGCCTGTTGCGCGGGGTTGGCAAGCGCCGCTTTCCTGTATCGTCTTTTCATTCTTGCATGCTATGGATGCAAGACATGGACCCGACACCCGCCTGGCGAAAGGACATTGCATGTCGAGCGACCCGGAAAGCCCGAAGGCCGGCCTGCGCCATCTGGCCCGTTTCCTGAGCGATGCAACCGGTGCGCGGATGGGCATCCTGGTCTTTGCCCTGATCTGCATGTTGCTCATCCCCGGGCTGACCCTTCTGGGGCGCGATCACCAGAGCGATTCCGAGATCGCCGCCACGGGGCTGCCGGTTGCGCTTCAGGACCTGGAGCGCGCGCTTGGCTATGACGGGTTCATTCACCACTTCAAGAACGCCATCCTGCGCCCGGACGAAGGCGTCTACCACGACCTGGCGGTCGAGGATTACGAGACCGCGCTGGAGATCCTGCGCGACATCCAGGCCATGGGCCTGGCCATCGACGAGCGCTTCGACATTGCCGCCCTGGAAGGGACCCTTGCCATCTACCGGGAGAACCTGGATGCCGCGCGCGAGGCTCAGCTGGCCGGGCTGAGCATCGCCGAGGTCGACGCGCTGGTGCGCACCCCGGATGCCGAGGCCGCGGCCGACCTGGACCGGCTGCATCGCAGTGTCACCGCCGGGCTGACGGACTGGCTGGCGCGGGATTTCACCCGGTCGCGGATCCAGCTGGCGGCGCTGTCGGGGATGCTGTTCCTGATCGCCGTGGTGCTGTTGATGTTCCTGGTCGCCACCCACCTGGCCAGGCGCGAGCGCGAGCGTCAGTCCATGGAGCTGCATGACAGGCTGGCCTCTCTCGGGCAGCTGACCTCTGGCATTGCCCATGACGTAAACAACCTGCTGGCCACGATCTATTACGCCGTGGACCTGACCCTGGGAGAGACGATCCCGGACACCTCCCGCAAGTTCCTGACCTCGGCCCAGCGGGCGGTGGAGCGGGGGCAGAACCTGACCGCGCGCCTGCTGGCGTTTTCGCGCCCCCAGCCCGGGAATGCCCAGACCGTCGAGGTCGCCAGGCTGTTCGAGACGATCAAGGAGCTGGCGGCGCCGCAGCTGGACGAGGGGATCCGCCTGCGGCTGAGCGAGGAGAGCGCGGGGCTGACGCTGCATTGCGATCCCGCGCAGGTGGAGAACGCGCTGCTGAACCTGGTGCTGAACAGCCGCGATGCGATCAAGATGTCCGGCCAGGGCCGCCTGATCACGCTGAATGCGCGGATCCACGAGGGCGACCAGCTGCCCCATCACGGGCGCGACGGGGACAAGGTTATTCACCCGCTGCCCGACGAGGCCGGCGCCCGCCCCCTGCGCGCCAGCGAACATGGCTACCTGCTGATCAGCGTGCGGGACGACGGGCCGGGGATGCCGGCGGATGTGCGCAAGCGCGCGCTGGAGCCTTTCTTCACCACCAAGGCATCGCAGAACGGCAGCGGCCTGGGTCTGTCCATCGTCTACGGCTTTGCCCAGAGCGCCGGCGGCGACATGCAGATCCGCTCTGCCCCGAAGGAGGGGACCGAGGTGCAGCTCATGCTGCCGCGCGGCCAGAGCGCCGATCAGCCCCTCCCCTCCGCCACTGCGGAGCGCACGGCGGGCCGCGGGCCGATCAGCGCGGTGATGAAAGCGGTCGAGAAACGTGTGCCGGAGGGCAGCGCGGGCCCGGTGGCGCCGGCCGGGGGCGCCGCGCCGCGGACAACGGTCCTGCTGGCCGAAGATGAGCCGGGGCTGAGAGAGCTGCTGACCGTGACGCTGGAGCAGAAGGGCTTCGAGGTGATCTCTGCCGAGGACGGGCGGCAGGCCCTACAGCTGGCGACATCGGGCGAGCATTTCGACCTGTTGCTGACCGATATCGTCATGCCCGGCGGCATCGACGGGTTCGAGCTGGCGCGCTCCGTCCGGGAGAGCTTCCCGGATCTGCCGGTGCTTTACCTGACCGGCAACGCGGGCCCGATCCTAAGCACGCAGGTTGCGGTCAAGGCCCCGGTCCTGCGCAAGCCCTGCCCGCCCGACCGCCTGTTCGAGGCCATTGCCAAGGCGCTGCCAAGCCTGTCGCTGGCGCCGATGGGACAGCCGGAAACCTGATCAGCCTGGTGCGTCGCGCGCCGGGATTGCCCGGGAGGATCGGGGATCGGCCTGTCAGGCCGTATCGCGCTCTGCCAGCAGTTTCTCGATGGCGGCCAGCAGCTGCTTGGGGTGCACCGGCTTCATCATCCGCAGGTTGGCCCCGACGGAATCGGCCATCTTCAGGAAATGGTCATCCGTCGGCCCGCCCAGCACGCCGGAAATCGCGATGATGGGAATGTCATGGGGGGTCGCGCCCGTGTCCGGGCGCTTGCCGTTGCGGATGTTGCCGATCAGGCGCAGCCCGCCGTTGCCGACCATGACGCCGCCCTGGCGAATGAAGATATCGGTGATGGCAAGATCGAAGACATCGGAGCTGAGCGCCTCGATCGCGACCGATGCGTCAGAGACGATCCGAACCTCGTGCCCGACCTGGTAGAGATACTGGGCCATGAGTTCGGCCTGATCGGTATCATCTTCCAGCAACAGAATTTTTGCCATACCAGCTTACCCGGAAAACCACCTGTTCCCTGTCATGTTTAAGCGGAACCGCGTGACGCTGCAATCGTGCGATGCGGTTTGGGAGGGAGGGGCCCTTCAACCCTGGCCAGAGCGGATCAACATGCCGAAGAGGTCACGGGGGTCATCGGGGTCCGCCAGAAGATCCAGCGGCTGGGCATAGGCGGTCTGCGCGATCAGCCCGTGCAGGTAGCGCAGGGCCGAGAAATCCTCGATCGCGAAGCCGACGGAATCGAACAGGGTGATCTGTGCGGCATCGCGCCGGCCCGGTGCCGTGCCCCGCAGGACTTGCCAGAGCTCTGTCACCGGGTGGTCGGGGGCAAGCTGCTGGATCTCGCCTTCGATGCGGGTCTGTTCGGGGTATTCCACGAAGATATCGGCCCTGTGCAGGATGGCCTGGGCCAGTTCGGTCTTGCCCGGGCAATCGCCGCCGATGGCGTTGATATGCACCCCCTGCCCGACCATGTTGTCCGACAGCACGGTCGCGTTGCGCTTGTCCGCCGTGCAGGTGGTGATGATCTGCGCGCCCTGCACTGCCTCTGCGGCAGAGGGGCAGCAGGTGATGCGGAAGCCCTGGGCGGTGAGGTTGGTGCGGGCCTTTTCGGTGGCGCGGGGGTCGATGTCGTAAAGGCGCAGGTCGGTGATGCCGCAGATCGCGCGGAAGGCCAGCGCCTGGAATTCGCATTGCGCGCCGTTGCCGATCATCGCCATGACCTGCGCGCCCTGTGGCATCAGCCGCGTGGCCATCAGCGCCGAGGTCGCCGCCGTGCGCAGGGCGGTCAGCAGCGTCATCTCCGACAAGAGCAGCGGGTAGCCGGTATCGACGGAAGCGAGCACCCCGAAGGCGGTCACGGTCTGGAAGCCGCGCGCCATGTTGGCGGGGTGGCCGTTGACGTATTTGAACCCGTAGAGCGCCTTGTCCGCGGTCGGCATCAGCTCGATCACGCCATCGGGGGAATGGCTGGCAACGCGGGGCGTCTTGTCGAACTCCGGCCAGCGCAGGAAGTCCTGTTCGATCGCCTCGGCAAGGCCGCGCAGGAAAGGCTCCACCCCCGTGTCGCGGACCAGCTGCATCATCCGATCGACGGAGAGGAAGGGCACATAGGCCAGCGCGGAGGGCTGGGGCTTCATCTGGCGGGGCATGGTCTGGAGGGTCATCGGGGCACCTTTCTGGATCAGGTCGCGGGGATTCATTCAGCGCTCAGGCGGGCCGGGGCGCGCGCACCGGCCAGGCTGGCGGCCAGGTCGACCATCAGCCGAGCGGTGCGGCCCTGGACGTCCAGCAGGGGGTTGAGCTCTACCAGGTCGAGGGCGGAGACGAGGCCGGAGCGCTGCAGCACCTCCATGATCAGATGCACCTCAGGCCCGGAAACGCCGCCGGGGACGGGGGTGCCCACGGCGGGCGCGATGGCGGGGTCCAGGACATCCACGTCCAGGCTGACATGTAGCAGGCCATTGGCGGCGCGCACGCGGGACAGGAAGCGGGTGAGCGGGGGCAGCACACCCTTTTCTTCGAGGCGGCGCATATCCCGACTGTCGATCCCCAGGGACTGGATACGCCGGGCCTCTGCCCCATCGACGGAGCGCAGGCCCATCAGCAGGACATTTGCGGGATCGACCGCATGGGCCAGCGGCGGGAAGTCCGCGAAGCCCGCTTCGCCCAGCGCATAGGCCAGAGGCGTGCCGTGCAGGTTGCCCGAGTGGGTCGAGCCGGGGTCATGCAGGTCCGGGTGGGCATCGAGCCAGAGCAGGAACAGCGGGCGCCCCTGCTCTGCCGCGTGGCGGGCCATGCCCGTCACCGTACCGGCAGAGATCGAGTGATCGCCGCCAAGGAAGATCGGCAGGTCATGGGCGCGTGCCGCAGCCTGTGCCGCATCGGCCAAGGCCGCGGTCCAGGCCACGATGTGGCCCAGGTGGTGGACGGCGGGATTGGCATGTGGGCGCGGGCGTACCCCGGGGATGCCCAGATCGCCCAGGTCGCGGACCGTCCACCCCTGCCTGGACAGCGCGCGCCCCAGCCCGGCGCAGCGCAGGGCGTCAGGCCCCAGTGCGCAGCCCGGGCGATCCGTGCCGGTTTCGACGCGCGCACCAAGTAGAGAGATCGTTCGGGTCATCGGCCACTCCTGTCATCGCGCCCCATCCTGTCCAATCGGGGGCTGCCTTCATCGGGATGGCCTGAGTTTGCCGGTTTGAAACGCCGTTTTCGCGTGGTAAATTGATCATATAAAGGCATTTTTCGGCCATTTTGGCTGCTCTATTGGGCGAAATGATCAATGGCAGAGATCCTATCGGAAACGGACCGGGCGCTGATCGGGGCGCTGCGCGGCAATGGCCGGGCCTCTGTCACGGAGCTGGCCCATGGGCTGGGCCTGTCGCGCACCACGGTGAAGACGCGGCTGGATGCGCTGGTGGACAGCGGCAAGATCCGGCGTTTCACCATCGAGACCGACACCGACGTGGAAGGCGGCGTGCGTGCCATCACCATGGTGGAGCTTCAGGGCAGCATGAGCCGGGGCGTCATCCGCACCCTGTCGCGCCTGCCGGAGGTCTCCGCGATCCATTCGACCAATGGGGCCTGGGACCTGGTGGTGGAGATCCGCACAGACAGCCTGGCCGCCTTTGACCTGGTGCTGCGCGCGATCCGGGATGTGCCGGGGGTCGTGAACTCCGAAAGCTCCATCCTGCTCAGCCACGTCGGCGGGTAGCGATCCGCCTGCCATCCCCGGGCCATGCCTGCCCCGGCGTGGTTTTGACCTGGCTGGTGAACAGGGTTGGTGAAGGGGGCGGCAGAATGCGCGCCGCCGGCCCTGTGCGCGCCTTTCCTTCGGGCTAGCTGTAACGACCTGTTGGCCTTTCCCGCGAATCTGCGAGAGGGTCACGGAACAGGGGCGGTGTTCCATCGTCCTGTCAGCTGGAGACTTCCCAATGCGCTTCGAGATCGACGTCCGGATGCGGTACCGCTTTTCCGAGCCAAATACCGTGGCGCTGGTGCTGGAAGCGGCCCGCACCCCGGGGCAGATCGTCCAGCAGGAATACCTGCAGATGGGCGATGCGATGGTCACGCGGATCGGGGGCGATTGCGGCATCGGCACGCGGATCTGGGCGCAGATCCCCGGCACGGAGATGCAGCTGACCTACCAGGCCACGATCGAGACCACGCGCCCCGCGCTACAGCTTGACCTGATGTATTCCGCGCCCCTGCATGAGCTGCCATCAGAGGCCGCGCCCTTCATCCGCCCGTCGCGCTATTGCCAGTCCGACAAGTTCGTGTCTTTCGTCAATAAGCGCTTCGGGCATCGCCATGGCGGGGCCAAGGTGGCCGCGATCCGCGACTGGATCGAGGACAACCTGTCCTATGTGCCGGGCAGTTCGGACAGCGATACCAACGTGCTGGACACCTTTGCCGGGCGCGAGGGCGTCTGCCGGGATTACGTGCACCTGTTCTGCGCCATGGTGCGCGCCGCCCAGATCCCCGCCCGCGCGGTGGCGGCCTATGGGCCGGACGTCTGGCCGCAGGATTTCCACGCGGTGGCAGAGGTCTGGCTGGATGGCAGCTGGCACCTGGTGGATGCCACGGGCATGTGCGCGGCCATCGACCTGGCGGTGATCGCCGTGGGACGGGATGCCTATGACATCGCCTTCATGGAATCCCAGGCCCCGGCCACCCTGCTGACCCAGGAGGTGCGGGTGAACCGGGTCTAAGGGCGCCCAAGGTCCTGGGCACCCCCGGTCTTCTGCGCCGGTGCTAGCGCCAGCCTTCGGGCAGCAGCACCGCCTTGACCTCGAGAAACTCCTCGATCCCGTATTTGCCGCCTTCGCGTCCCTTGCCGGACAGGCCGTAGCCGCCGAAGGGGCTGCCCCAGCCCATCCCCTGCCCGTTGAAATGCACCATGCCGGCGCGCAGCGCGCGCGACAGGCGCTCTGCGCGGTCCCGGTCGCCGGTCTGGACATAGGCGGCCAGCCCGTACTCCGTGTCATTGGCCAGGCGGATCGCATCTGCCTCATCCGAGAACGGGGTCAGGCAGAGGACGGGGCCGAAGATCTCTTCCTGCCAGATGGTCATCTGGGGCGTCACGTCGGCAAAGAGCGTGGGGCGGGCGAAATGCCCGCAGGTGGGGCCATCGGGCAGGCCTTCGCCCCCCGCCAGAAGGCGCGCGCCCTCTTCGATCCCGGCAGAGATGAAATCCTGCACGCGCTGCCACTGGATGCCGGAGGCAAGCGGGCCGATATGGTCGCCCTCTTGCGTGGGATCGCCCAGCTTCGTGCCCGCGATGGCATCGGCGGCGATCGCGCAGACCTGGTCGTAGACCGAGCTTTCCACGATCATCCGGGTGGGCGCATCGCAGCTTTGGCCGGTGTTCAGCATGACCTCTGCCACCGAGTCCCGCACGCGCTGTTCCAGATCTGCAGCGCAATCGGCGAAGACCAGGTTGGGGCTTTTGCCACCCAGCTCCAGCGCGACGCGCTTGACGCTGTCCGCCGCGCCTTGGCTGATCGCCACCCCGGCGCGGGTGGAGCCGGTGAAGGAGACAAGCCGCACGTCGCGGTGACGGGTCAGCCGCGTGCCGGCCTCTGGCCCGGTGCCGTTCACCAGGTTGAAGACGCCCGGGGGCACGCCGGCCTCATGCAGGATTTCGGCGTAGACCATGGCCGAGAGCGGCGTCAGCTCTGACGGTTTCAGCACGCAGGTGCAGCCGGCGGCCAGCGCGGGCAGCACCTTGAGCACGATCTGGTTCATCGGCCAGTTCCACGGGGTGATCAGCGCGCAGACACCTGCGGCTTCCTTCACGACCCTGTCGCCGTTGGGCAGCACCTCTTCCCAGTCGAAATCCTCCATGGCTTCCAGGAAGCCTTCGAGGTGACCGATGGCCACCCCGGCCTGGTCGGACCGCGACATGGAGATCGGCGCGCCCATCTCCGTGGTGATCGCGCGAGCCAGGTCCTCGTACCGGTCGCGGGTCACCTGCAGGATGCGTTGCAGCACCGCGATACGCTGCGCAGGCGTTGTGGTGGACCAGGCGGGAAAGGCGGCATGGGCGGCAGCGACGGCGGCATCCACGTCTTCGGCATCGGCCAGGGCGATCTGCGCGACGGTCTCTTCGGTGGCGGGGTTTTCCACCTCCATCCGGGTGGAGGCATGGGGCGCGACCCAGGCGCCGTTGATGTAGAAGGCGGTCTTGTCTTCAGTCATTCCTGTTCTTTCGTATCGAGCCAGGCGCGGATGATCGCGCGGTGGCGGTCGCCGTCGTAGCTGGCAAAGTGGCCGCCGTGGACCGTGCGCACCGGCAGCTCCAGCAGACGCTTCATGGAGGCAAGGTAATCCTGCGCATCGGAATGCCAGGTCTCTTCGATCAGGGGGCCGTCATAGACGATATCGCCGGAAAACAGCGTTTCGCTTGCCGCCTCCCAGAGCGCGATGCCGCCGGGGGAGTGGCCGGGGGTGTGGATCACCTCGAAATGGCGATCGCCCAGGTCGATGACGTCGCCGTCCTCCAGAAGCCGGGTCGCGGGGGCCGATTTCACCTTGTAGGTGGCAGAGCTGTAGGGCGCGGGCGGCAGGGCATCGAAGATGTCATCGGTCACGTAGGGATCGGCCATGGTCCAGTCATTGCGCGGATTGGCCAGGATATCGGCCTCTGCATGGTGCACGCAGCGGTCGGGGAATTCGTGGTGGCAGCCGATGTGATCGAAATGGGTATGGCTGGCCACGCAGGTCACGGCGCGTTCGGTGACCAGCGGCACCCAGTCGCGCAGGGGCAGGACGCCCATGCCGCTGTCCACCAGCATGTCCCCGTCCCGGCCACGGACGTGCCAGCAGTTGCAGCGGTAGAACTCCTTGATCCAGGGTTCGGAAATCAGGGTGACGCCATCGGCCTTGCGGTCGAGGCGATACCAGTCTTCGGGGCGGGCACGTTTCAGGGTCATATCAAGGCTCATGCGGGAAAGACTGTCAGATCCTCGGGGGCCACGGCAAGGGCAATGCGCGTGCCGGGAGGCGGAACGTCGCCCGGGGGCAGATGTGCGGTCAGGATGACCTCTGGCGCGGCCTCCGGCGCCAGATGCGCGCGGCAATGGGTGCCGAAGAAGGCGGCATCCTTCACGACAGCGGTGCCAAGGGGCAGCGATCCGGTGGTGCCAAGCGCCTCTGGCCGCAGGCAGAGCGTCTGGGGGCCGCTGGCGGCGACGGGCAGCGTGCCGAGGGGCGTTTCAAGCGCCGCGCCGGTGCCCATGGCGGCGATCTGGTTCATTTCCCCCATGAAGCCGGCGGCGAACAGGGAACGGGGCTGGCGGTAGATCCGCTGCGGCGTGCCCTCATCCTCTATCCGCCCGGCGTTCATGACGACGATGCGGTCGGCGATGGCCATGGCTTCCTCTTGATCATGGGTGACATGGACGAAGGTGGTGCCCACGCGGCGCTGGATCTGCTTCAGCTCATCCTGCATCTGGCGGCGTAGCGCGAGGTCGAGCGCGCCAAGCGGTTCGTCCAGCAGCAGCACCTCAGGCTCCACAGCAAGGGCGCGGGCCAGGGCGACGCGCTGGCGCTGCCCGCCCGACAGCTCATGCGGGCGCTTGCTGGCCGCCTGCGCAAGGCCAACGAGGTCCAGCATCTCTTCGGCCTTGGCGTGGCGCGCGCGCCGCCCCTGCCCCGCCATGCGCAGCCCGAAGCCGACGTTGTCGCGCAGGCTCATGTGCGGGAACAGCGCGTAATCCTGGAAGACCGTGGTGGTGGGGCGTTTCGCGGGGGCCACGCGGGCCATGTCCTGCGTGCCGATCATCACGCGCCCCTCATCGGGCTGGACAAAGCCGCCCAGCACCGAGAGAAGCGTGGTCTTGCCGCAGCCCGAGGGGCCCAGCAGGGTGACGTATTCCCCGGCCTCGATCGAGAGCTCGATCTGGCGCAGGGCGTGGTAGGTGCCGAACCAGTGGTTCAGCCCTGTCAGCGTGACGGGGGCGGTCATTTGCGTTTCCCGAACAGAAGGGTTTCCATCGCCAGGACGACCACCACGGAGACGAGGAAGACGAGGCTGCCGATGGCGTTGAGCCGCGGCGAGAGGCCGGAGCGCAGCATCGACCAGATCTCGACAGGCAGGGTGACGTCAAAGCGGGTGAGCAGGAAGGAGATGATGAATTCGTCCCAGGAGAGCGTGAAGGACAGGAAGAAGGCCGCCGCGATGGCGGGCAGCAGCATCGGCACGGTGATCAGCAGGACCACCTTTGCCTCTGTCGCGCCAAGGTCGCGGGCGGCGCGTTCGGCGCTGAGCTGCTGCGCACCCATGGAGGCATAGATGATCGAGAAGCAGAGCGGCAGGTTGATCACCACGTGGCCGATCCCGGCGGTGCCCAGCGAAAGGCCAAGGCCAAGGCCAAGGCGCTGCACCATGATCAGAAGGCCCAGCCCGATGATCAGGTAGCTGACGCAGAGCGGCGCGATCAGCATGGCCCGCATCAGCGTCGTGCCCGGCAGGTGGTGGCGCGCCAGCCCATAGGCGGCGGTAAAGCCCAGCAGCGTCGCCACGGCCGAAGAGCCGAGCCCCACCAGCATGGAATGCCCGAGCGCCGCCATCAGGTCCCGGTCCCCCAGGATATCGGCATACCATTGGAAGGACGGCCCGTTGAAGGGCGGCACGGGCAGCGTGCCCCCCTGGAAGGAGAAGAGCACAAGCGCGCCGACAGGCAGATAGATGAAGACACCCATCGCGGCCAGGAAGATCCAGGGAAGTGCCTTCATATCCGATCAAGCCTCAGCCAGCGGGCGCAGGCCAGGTAGGCCAGCGTCACAAGGCCCATCAGCACGATGGCCAAGGCGGCGGCCAGCGGGAAATCCGCGCGCCGGCCCAGCTGGACCATGATGACCTGAGGCACGGTCAATTCGGTATTGCCGCCCAGGATCTGCGGCGTGATGTAATCCCCGATGCAGAGCACGAAGGTCAGGAAGGCCCCGGTGACGATCCCAGGCAGCGTCAGCGGCAGCACCACATGGCGGAAGGTCTGAAACGCGCTGGCCCCAAGGTCCATGGCCGCGCGTCGGTAGTTCGGCGGTAGCTGGATCAGGTTGGCAAAGATCGTCAGCGTCAGCAGCATGGTGAAGAAATGGACAAAGCCCGTGACGGTAGCGAAACGGGTATTGGCCAGGGTGATCGGCTCCGCGATCAGGTGCAGGCTGAGCAGCACCTGGTTCACCACGCCCTCTTTCGAGAGCACCGTCAGCCAGGCATAGGAGCGCACCACGTAGGAGGTCCAGAAGGGCAGGATTGCCAGCAGCAGCGCCAGGCGCTGCCAGCGCTTGGGCACCCGGAAGGCGATGATCCAGGCCAGCGGATAGGCCAGCGCCACGGAGACCGCCGTGACGGTCAGCGTGATCTGGAGCGACACGACCACCGCCCGCCAGAGGTAGCGTTTTTCCAGCAGTTCGCGGTAGTTGTCGGCATGCAGGCCCCAGACAAGGGTGCGCCCCTCCAGCGTGGCCAAGCTCATCGCGGCCATGACCAGGAAGGGCACCACGAAGAAGGCCAGCGTCCAGATCAGGGCCGGGGCGGTAAAGCCCCAGCCCCTCAGGGTGTCACGTGACAGGCTCACCTAGCGCCTCACTGGGAGAGGGTTTCAAGCCAGAGGTCCTGCATCTCGATATCGAGATCCATATCCGGCGCGGGGTAGAGCTGGGCCTTGGCAAGGTAGTCTTCCTGGTTGTCCCAGCGCAGGATCTCCTTCTGCTCGGGCGTCAGGTGATCGGCGGCCAGCTTGTTGGCGGGCATCCCCCAGAAGCAGGAGGATGTCGCGAGCCGCGCCTGCCCTTCGGGCGAGGTGATGTATTTGACGAATTCCACCGCCAGGTCGGGCTTTTCGGAGCCGGCCAGCACGCCAATGGACTGGGTCCAGACAACCGCGCCCTGGTCCGGGATGGTCCAGGTCAGCTCTGGCTGTTCGGCCTGCAGAACGGCGGTCAGCCATTCGCCCCCGCCCACGACAATGTCGGCTTCGCCCGTGGCCAGCGCCGTCTGGGCCGAAACCACATCCGCCACGGAAATGGCGTGGCTGCGCATGGTGGAGAGCGTCTTGCCGATGCTCTCAAGGCTGTCGGCCGTGATGTCCGCGGTGGCGATGCCATCCGCCATGGCCGCCAGGCCCATCACCGGCATGTAGTAGTCATAGATCGAGATCTTGCCGGCGTACTTGTCCGACCAGACGGTGGACAGGTCCTGCATGTCCGCCTCATCCACCTTGTCGGCGTTGTAGGAGATCGTGTTGTAGCCGAACTTCTCCGTCACGGCGTAAGCGGTGCCATCGGGGGCGTTGTTGGCCTTGAGTACAACCTGCGGGAAGAAGTCATCCTCGGGCAGGGCCTCTTCGGGCAGGGGCGCCAGGATGCCGGCCTCCACCGCGCGGAAGACGTCGATGCCGTCGATGACCAGCACGTCCCAGTCGCCGGGGCGAGATTGTTCCAGCAGGGCCAGCGCGGCGCCGGTGCCTTCGTATTCGCGCAGGTTCACCTTGACGTCATGGGCGGCCTCGAAGGGTTGGATCAGGGCCGGGTCGGTGTGATCGCACCAGACCAGCGCATTCAGCTCATCCGCCGCCTGGGCGCCCGTGGTCAGGGCCGTCAGCGCCGTACCGGCGAGGAGGGCTTTGGTAAGTTTCTTCATCGTCGTCTCCCTGTTTTTCGGGTCTTTGAGGCCTGTTTCGGCCGCCCGTCATGAAAAAACTTGAATGGCTTCATCTTTGTAGTCAACACTAAGATGGGGACGGCGGTCACAAAGGAGCGCGCATGGCGCGGCAGGGATTAAGGGAGCGGCAGAAAGCGGCACGGGAGAAACGGATCCTGCATGCGGCGGTCGAGGCGTTCCGCAGGGAAGACTACCGATCGGTGCGAATCGAGGACCTGGCCGAGCGCGCGGAAGTCGCCGTGGGGACGGTCTACAATTACTACCGCACCAAGGGGGATATCCTTGTGGCCACCGTCGCGATGGAGGTCGAAGAGGTGCTGGCCGGGGGCGAGGCCATGCTGGCCGATCCGCCGCCGGGCGCGGAGGCCGCGCTGATGCAGCTGATCTTTTCCTACTATGATCACTCGCTGGAGTACCTGTCCAAGGACATGTGGCGCAAGGCCATGGCCCTGGCGATCGAGGCCCCGGAGACCCCCAACGGGCAGCGCTATTCAGAGCTGGACGCGCGGCTGGCCGCCCAGATCACCGCGCTGATCCGCCTGCTTCAGGCGCGCGGCCAAGTGGCGGATAAATGGCAGGCGGAGCCGCTGGGGCAGCTGATCTTCAACAACCTCAACATGCAGTTCATCGAGTTCGTGAAGGACGAGGGGATGACCCTGGCCGCCCTGCGCGCCCGGGTCGCCGCGCAGATGGCACCGCTGCTTGAGATGATCCGGGGCTGAGCGCCCCTGCCCCGCGATCGGCACGCGGCTGGCGCCGGACTCAGTGCGCCAGGCGGTCCGGACGGACATCGCGCCAGCCCAGCCCGGCAGAGATCGATTCCGCGCACTCCCGGATCGCCCGTTCGATTCCTTGTGTCTGCGGCGTGCCCGGAATGAAGAAATCATTCGGCCCGGAAAGGTTGATCGAGGCCACGACCCGCGCGGCATGATCCAGCACCGGGCAGGCACAGGAGCCGATCATCGGTTCGAAGTTGCCATCGCTCCAGACGATGCCACGGGCGCGGTCGCTTTGCAGCTGGTCGAACAGCGCATCCGGCGTGGTCGCCGTGACCGAGGAATATTCCGGCATCGGCTGGTCGGAATAGAGATCGAAAAGCTCCTGCGCGGTGAGATGGGCCAGCATCATCCGCCCCATCGTGGTGGCATAGGCCGGCAGCCTGGTCCCTTCGCGCACGTTGGAGACCAGCTGGGACTTGGGCACTTCGCGGATCATGTAGACCACGTCGCGCCGATCCAGCACCCCAAGGTGGGCCGAAAGCCCGGTGGCCTGGGCCAGGGCCGCCAGCCGCGGGCGCGCCGCCTGCAGAAGGTCACGGGAGGAGAGAGCCTCGGCCGCGAGGCCCAGCAGGCCGAAGCCCAGCCGGTAGCCGCGCCCGTCCCCCTGCCATTCGATCATCCCCTCTTCGCTGAGCGTGGTCAGAAGACGGATCAGCGTGGTGCGGTTGATGCCAAGCGTCTTGGAGGCCGCTGAAATGTTCGTGCAGCCGTTCCCCGCCGCGATATGGCGCAGGACCTTGATCGCCCGCGCGACAGGCGGGACGTTGTAGACGGTCTTTTCCTCGACCTCATTGGCGGCACCGGCCTGCATCGGGGTCAGCTTTCCGCAAAGAGGCTCTCGGCCTCTGCGATGCGGTCCTCGGCCCATGGAAAGGCTAGGTCTTCGGGCATGTCGCTGCCCATGGCGTCGTGGATCGTGCGTTCGCCCACCTGCTTTGCGCCGAACTTGACCAGCAGCTCAGCCAGCTTCTGGGAGCCTTCGTTGTAGGTGTCGTAGCTGCTGTCGCCCAGGCCGAAGATCGCGAAGCGGATCGCCGACAGGTCCGGCGCGGCCTTTTCCAGCGCCTCGGCAAAGGGCTGGGCAGAGGCAGGCAGATCGCCGTCGCCATAGGTCGAGCAGACGATCAGGTGGAAGGCTTCGCCGTCCAGGGCTGCGGGATCGGTATCGCCAAGGTCCGCCATGGCGACATCATGATCGCCTTCCAGGTGGCCTTCGATATCCTCGCAGAGCATCTCGGCATTGCCGGTCTCGGTTCCGTAAAGCAGGGCGATTTTCATGAGTCGGTCTCCGGTTGTCCTTTTGCGAGGGTCAGCATCTGGGAAAGATCGGCGACCTTTGCCCTGACGCGTCCCTCTGCGCAAGCAGCAGTTTCGGCGGCGTCGATGCGCTGCCAGCCTTGGTAATCGGTGGTCTCCGGGCAGCGCGTGAGAAGTGCGGCAGAGCCGGGTTTTTCGCCGGTGGGAAGGGTGCCAAGATCCGCCGCGATCCGCTTGGCCAGGGCCTGTGCGGCCTGCCGGTTTTCCGGGATCGTGCCGCGCGGGCCGCGGGCGAACCAGCCAGTGGCGTAGAGCCCGGGGCGGATCACGCCCAGGTCGGCGTCTTCGGCCCCGGCAAGCAGGTCGTCGCGGATGCCCGGCACGTGGGTTTCGAACCCGATGGCGGAAATCACCGTGTCACAGGGCAGAGAGAGCTCTTCGCCACCGCAGGCGAAGCGGGCAGAGGCCACGCGGCCAGCGTCGCTGCACAGCTTCACCGGCGTCGCGCCGAAGTGAAAGGTCACGCGGATGTCGTGATCCCCGGCAGCCGGCAGGCTTGCCAGCGCTTCAAGCCGGGTGTCTTCGCGGCCATCGGAATGGTGCAGCCCTTCGAAGGCAAAACCCATGTGCGGCAGCTGGGCCAGCTCCTTGACCATGACCGGATCGAACTTTGCCTCATGGGCGGGAGAGCGGCCGAAGATGTCGATGCTTTCGATGCCCGCCGCCGCGATGTGATCGGTATGGCGGTGGGACAGGTCGGAGCCTTCGAAATGCTCTTCGCGCTTGGCGAGGATCCGCAGCACGTCGATCGCCACGTTGCCCTGCCCCACGATGACCACGCGGCGGCCCAGGTCCGGCAGGTCGGCGGCATCGTCGGGGTGGTCGTTCCAGTGCCGCGTCAGGGCGCCCGCGCCGATGACACCGGGCAGGTCGCCGCCGGGCAGCGGCAGTGCGCGGTCCCTGGGCAGGCCAAGGCCAAGCGCGACCACGTCATAGGCCTCTTGCAACTCAGTCAGGGCAATCGTGCCCTCTTCGCCGTCCTGGCCCAGGGTGACATTGCCGAAGAAGCGCACGCCCTGTTTCTCGAACAGGCGGGAGAACTGGCGCGCGACGGCCTTGGTGCCCTGGTGATCGGCGGCCACGCCATAGCGGACAAGGCCGAAGGGCACCGGCAGGCGGTCCAGCATGTCGATTTCCGCGCCCGGCACGGCCTTCAGCAGGGCCTGGGCAAGGTAGCAGCCGGAGGGACCGGCGCCGACGATGGCGATCTTGGGGGCGATCTGGGTCATGGCGCTACCTCAGTTGAAGACGAAACCATGGTCGACGGGCAGCGTCTGACCGGTCAGCGTGATGGCGGGTTCGGAGACGAGGAAGGCGGCGACCTCGGCCGCCTCCAGCGTACCCTGCTTGCCGGGCACGGCGCGGCCCGTTTCGTAGAGCTTGTGGCGCGCTTCGGGCACGTATTCGGTGCTTTCCGTGGTCATGATGCCGGGTGCGATGGCGGTCAGGCCCACGCCTTCGGGACCCATCTCACGCGCCAGGCTGCGGGTCATGGCCATGACGGCCCCCTTGGAAGAGGTATAGGCCAGCAGGTTCTGCGCGCCCCAGAGCGCGGTGTCGGAGGCAAGGTTCACCACCCGGCCCGAGCCGCTGGCGATCAGCGCATCCGCGCAGGCCCGGATCATCAGCCAGGTGCCGCGCACGTTGACCTGCATGACCTTGTCCCAGACGTCGATCTCGATATCGCGGTAGCCGATGCCGCCGATGCCGGTGGCAATCGCGCCGTTGTTGATCAGCCCATGCAGCGGGCCGTCAAGGCTGGCCCCGAGAGCCGCGATGGAAGCCGGGTCCGAGAGGTCCGCCAGGCGGATTTCCCCCGTGCCGCCCGCCGATTCCAGCGCGGCGAGGGAGGTTTTGGCGAGGTCCTTGTTGTAGTCCGAGAGGATCACATGGGCCCCTGCCCGCCCGCAGGCCAGCACGATGTCGCGACCCAGGCCGCCGCCCGCGCCTGTGACGAGGATGGTACGGTTCTTCAGGCTCATTGGTCGATCCTTGCCCAGGGGTGGGGGTTGCCGGTGAGATCCGCGTAGATCCCCTTTTGCCGCTGCCAGGCGCGCAGGCCCTCGCGGCCCTTCTCGCGCCCCATGCCAGAGGCACCGTCACCGCCGAAGGGGGTGGAGATCGAGAACTGCTTGTAGGTGTTGATCCAGACGGTGCCCGCGCGGATCGCCTTGGCCAGACGCCAGGCGCGGGAGAAGTCCTTCGTCCAGATGCCGCAGGCCAGGCCGTAGTCGTTGTCGTTGGACTGGGCGATCACGTCGGCCTCGTCCTCGAACGGCAGGACGACCAGCACGGGGCCGAAGATTTCCTCGCGGCAGGTCTGGGCGTCATTGGTGAGGCCCGCGATGATCGTGGGCTTGAGGTAGGAACCCTTGGCGAAGGTGTCACCTTCCGGACGGGTGCCGCCGCAAAGGACTTGGCCACCTTCGGAGCGCGCCAGTTCGATGTATTTTTCCACGCTGTCGCGGTGTTCGGCACAGATCATGGGGGCGACCTGCGTGGCGGGATCATCGGGCGCGCCGACAACCAGTTTTTCGGTCGCGGCCACCAGATCGGCGACGAAATCGTCGTAGATCGCCTTCTGCACGAAGAGGCGCGAGCCCGCGATGCAGCTTTGCCCAGAGGAGGAGAAGATGCCGAAGAGGATGCCCGCGATGGCAAGGCTGCGGTCGCAGTCCTCAAACACGATGGTGGGGGACTTACCGCCCAGCTCCAGCGACACGGGCATCAGCTTTTCACCCGCCTGTGCGGCCAGCCGCTTGCCCGTGACGGTGCCGCCGGTGAAGGCGACGCGGCCGATGTCCGGGTGTTCGACCAGCAGGTTGCCGATCTCGCGCCCCGCGCCGGGCAGGACCGACAGCAGGCCCTTGGGCAGGCCCACCTCTTCGCAGATCTCTGCCAGCACGAGGGAGACCATGGGCGACCAGCTGGAGGGCTTGATGATGACCGCGTTGCCGGCGGCCAGCGCGGGCGCGACCTTCTGGGCGTCCGAGGCGATGGGAGAGTTCCAGGGCGTGATTGCCGCCACCACCCCGATGGGTTCATGAACCGAGGCCGTCAGCGCGGTGGCACGCTGCACCGTCAGCTCGTCATCGGCGGTTTCCAGAACGGCGGCGAAATAGCGGAAAGTGCCCACGGCAGAGCCTGCCAGCGCAGCCGTCTCGCCCCGGGTCTTGCCGGTGTCGCGCGACTGGACGAAGGAAATCCGCTCGATGTTCGCCTCGATCCCGTCGGCGATGCGGTGCAGCATCCGGGCGCGCTCATGGGGCAGCAGGTTGGCCCAGGCGGGATCGGCCTGCGCGGCCTTGGCACGCGCAATGGCCTTTTCGCCATCGGCGCGGGAGGCCCCCTTGAAGCTGAGGTTGAAGGAACCGTCATGCGGATAGGTCGAGGTGATTTCCGCCCCGGTGCCCGTCTCCCATTCACCGCCGATGAAAAGGCGGCCGTCGGGAAGCTCTGTCGTCAGGTCTTTCATGTCATCCTCTAGATTGTCAGCGGAGAGGTCTGGTTCAGCACCGCCCGTGCCAGCGCATAGACCGTCGAGACACTGGTCTTGGGGTTGTCGGGCGAAGGCTTGCCCTCCAGCGTCACCGTGAAATCCAGCGCGCCGGAGCGCACCGTGAATTCGTGGATATTGGCCGAGACCGAGGGGTCAGCGACCATGCGGACCGTGGTGGCCTGCCAGCCCGCGCCGGCAAGGGCGATGGTGGCGGCCACGTTGGCGTTCTTGGGATAATCCGTCGCCGCCTGCCGCGCCGTGCCTTCGTAGAAGGTGGTGGCCTGGGTCAGGGCGGGCAGGTCGAGCAGCTTTTCTGCCGGCGTGCCGCCCCAGGCCTGCGGCGGCTTGCGCGAGGTATAGGCGACGCTGTCGATGCCCGAGAGCCGGGCGGCGGCCAGCATGTCGATGCCCCCCACCGCGCCGTTCGAGAGATGCGCCTGGGTCTTGCCGGCGGTGGCGGCCTCGCGGATCGCGGCCTCTGTCTCTGCGTCGGCCAGCGCGCCGATCGAGACGACCAACACCGGGATGCCCGCGCGCAGGGTGTCGAGCACGGGGCCCTTCACCGCGGCATGGGTCGCGGCCTCGACCACGTAGGCGGGGGTTGCCGCGATGAAGTCCGCCGCTTCTTCAAAGACCTCCACGGGAAAGGCGAAGGCCGCCCTTGCCGCTTCTGCCCGGCCCGGACGGGCTAGCACGGAGATGCGGGAGGGCAGCGCGCCCTCCGCATCGAGGATCTTCAGAAGGGTGGCCGCGATGTTGCCGTAGCCGATCAATCCCAGGTGCATGTCTTACTCCGCCTTGCCGGCAGCACCCGCGGGCGGGCCTGCGAATTGCTGGGCGTAAGGGCCGATGGCAACCATGTCCACCTCAAGCACCACGGGACCGGGGCGGGCGATGGCCTCGTCCAGGGCCGCTTCGAAGGCGTCGATATCGGTGACCTTCATATGCGGCATCTCGACCGCGTCGCAGAGCTTGGCAAAGTTCGGCACCGCGATCTTGGAGTAATGCCGGCGTCCGTCGTACTGCGCGTCCTGGATGTTCTGGATCACGCCATAGGCGCTGTCGTTCATCAGCACGTAGACCAGGGGCGCGTCCTCATCCACGGCGGTGATCAGCTCGGCAATGCCAAGCATCGCGCCGCCGTCGCCAACCAGCGTGATCGCCTTGGGGGCGCCGGGTTCCTCAGCGCTTGCAAGCGCCGCGCCGATGCCCATGGCGATCCCCTGCCCGATGCCGCCGCCAAGCGCATGGACGCCCAGGCGGGGTTCGGCGATCTGCACGTAGCGGTTGCCGAAGGTGGAGTTGGTGATCGTCACGTCACGCACCCAGGGGTGGCGACCGGGCAGGACACGTTCCTGCAGCGCATCCGCGACCGTGCGATAGGGGCCCAGCAGGGCGCGCATCTGGCCCTCGGCCGTGGCCCGGACCACCGCGATCTCGTGCGGCAGGTTGGGATCGGTATCCAGCTTGGCCGGCAGGCGGTCCAGCAGGCGGGCCAGCGTATCCTCGGCATCGCCGTGGATCATCGCCTCCACCGCGTAGTTGCGCCCCCCCTGGGAGCCCTCTGCATCGATCTGCCAGATCGGCGGCAGCGGCATCATGTTGTCCTTCGTCTCGTTCCCGCGCAGGCGGGAGCCGACGACGACCATGAGATCGCAGGTGGCATAGAGCTTGATCGCGTCGGGCGTCATGTTGAAGGCGCCAAGCGTCGAGGGGTGGGTTTCCGGCACGGTGCCGCGCCCCTGGGTCGAGGTCACGGCGCCGAAGCCACGGTTCACCAGTTCGGTCGCGGGCACGGAGGCGCCGCGCGCGCCGCCGCCCAGCCAGATCATCGGACGCTTGGCCTTCAGGATGCGTTCGGCCAGGGCGTCGATCTCTGCATCGTCGGCATAGGGTTTCAGGATCGCCGGCTTGCCGATGCTTGCCCCGCCCTGCGCTTCGGCCCGCTGGATATCGACCGGGATCTCAAGGCTGACCGGCCCGGTGGGCGCGGAGAGCGCGGCAGAGACGGCGGCCTTCAGCGTGCCCAGGACCGCGTGGACGTCCCAGATCCGGTAGGTCGCCTTGGAGATACCTTCCAGCATCTTGCGCTGCGTCGGCACGTCGTGGATCGGCGCGCGGTCGCGGTCCGCAAAATTGGTGTCCACCTGGGTGGTGATATGCAGCAGGCGCGAGCCTGCCGTCAGCGCCTCGACCTGGCCGCCGGCGGTATTGCCCGCGGCGGTCCCGGTGGAGGACATGATCACGCCCAGGCGCCCGGTGACGCGGGCATAGGCATCGGCCATGTTCATCGCGCCGGCCTCGCCCCGGGCGGGGACAAAGCGGATCCGGCCCTGGCGCGCGATGGCGTCCAGGATCGGCATGTTGTGGATCGAGATCACGCCGAACAGCGTGGTCACGCCAAGGTCCGCAAGGGCCGTGGCAATCAGGTCGCCGACAAGCTGCGGCGCTGCGGGCGCGGCATCGTTTGCCGCGTCCAGATCAGATGTATCGGGAAATGCCGCCAGAGATTTCAACTTGAGCTCCTGTAATGAAGGATGCGGCCGGGGAAGCCAGGAAAAGGAGGGCGCGGGCAGCTTCTTCGGGCTGGCCCAGGCGACCGAGGGGGATGTTCTTCTTGCGGGCAAGGTCCGCGAACCAGTCGTCGCGGGTTTGCGCGGGGTCTTCGCGGGCCTCGAAGCGGCGCTGCCACTGGTTGCTGTCGATCAGCCCCACCAGGATGGAGTTCACGCGGATATCCGGCGCCAGCTCGACCGAGAGGGATTTCAGCAGGCTCTGCACGCCGGCCCGCGCCGAGGAGGTGCAGACCATATGCGGTTCTGGCTGGTAGGCGAGCAGCGAATTGGTGGCGACGATCGCCCCCTGCCCGCTGGTTTTCAGCGCCTCCTGGAAGGCGCGGATGGGGCGGATCTGGCTGAAGTACTTCAGTTCCAGTTCCTGCCGCCAGGCGTCATCGGTGGTATCGGCGAAGGTCGAAACCCGCCCCTGCCCCGCGTTGTTGATCAGCGCATGCACCGCGCCGAAGCGGTCCAGCACGGCCGCGGCAAAGGCGTTCACCGCCCCCTCGTCCAGCACGTCGACCGCCTGGGCAAAGACGTGGTCGGCACCGTAAAGCGCGGAGAACTTCTCTGCCACCGCGTCCAGCCGTTCGGCCCCGCGGGCGCACAGCGCGACCTTCGCGCCCTCTTCCAGCGCCATGCCCGCCGTGGCAAGGCCGATCCCGGAAGAGGCCCCGGTCACCACGACCACCTTGTTCTTCAGTCCAAGATCCATGGATCAGCCCCCAGATCTGTCAACGGCGTTGCTGGGCGGAAAGCCCGGATCGGCGCGGCCCAGCATGCAGGCGCGCTGCGCGGGCGTCGGCGGGCCGGCGGTCATCCACTGGTCCATCTTCTCGGGGTTGTCGCGCGGCCAGACCTGCGGTTCGTGGGTCATCTCGTCGATCTTCTGCACTTCGGAGGTGAATTCGATCACGAAACCCGAGGGCGAGACGAAATAGGCGAAACAATTGTCGCCCGGGCCATGGCGGCCGGGGCCCCAGGTGGGCACGGTGCCGTTCTGGCGCATCCGCCCGATGGAGCGCATGTATTCATTGATCCCGCCGGTCTCGAATGCGACGTGGTTGACGCTGGCATGGGGGGCGCGCACCAGGGCGATGCAGTGGTGATCCGCGCCCTCTTCCACGTCTGCGGCAGCGCGCAGGAAGACCATCTGATCGGCAGAGTAATCCGACACCCGGAAACCCAGGACCTCTTGATACCAGGCCTCTACCCCGTCCATGTCGGGGGTGTTCAGCACGGTGTGGGTGATCTTCTGAGGATGGGCGTAAATCTCCTGCTTCTCGTTCATCTGCAGATCGCAGGTAAAGCGCAGGCGGCGGAAATCGGGGTCCAGCATCTCGAACCCGTAGCCACCAGGCCAGTCGTCGAACTCACCGGGCGCGCCAAGGACATGGGCGCCCTTCTCGACCACCTGCGCATGCAGCGCATCCATGGAGGCACGGTCGGGCATGCCCATGTGGATGTATTCGATGCCAAAGTCCTTGCCGTCCTTCAGCGCGTAGATGAAGGGCTCTGTCCCGGTGCCACGCAGGTAGGTGATGCCATCGCCCTCATGGGCCACGGACAGGCCCCAGGCCTTGACGTAGAAATCGACGGTCTTGGTCATCATCGGCGCGCGCATGACGATGCTGCGCAGATGGCCGGCTCGGATCATGTCACTCATGAGGCCGTATCCTTGATTGGGTCCAGGTCGGACAGAATTTCGATCAATGCACCTGCCATGGCCTCCGGGGCCTCAGCGTGCAGCGCATGGCCCGCGCCCTTCAGCACGAGAAGAGGCGCTGTGCCCCCGCGTACCGCCATGGCGCGGTCGGTCTGGGCACGGGGCGTGACGACATCGCCGTCGCCCCAGATGAAGCCGGTGGGCAGGGTGACGCGCGCCAGGCTATCCTCAAGCTTGCCGGAGGCCAGCATGCGCACGGCCTGGCCGTAGCCCGGCAGGGTCACGGCGGCCATGGCGGCCTGCACCCGCTCAAGCGCCTGAGTGTTTCCAGCATCGGCCAGAAGGCGCGGCGCGCGCTTGGCGGCAAAGGCATCGGCGCCTTCGGCAACCAGCGCCTCCAGGCGGTCCTGCGCGGCGTCGGACAGCTCCCCCGGTGCCGTGCCATGCCCACAGGCACAGGCCCCGAGGATCAGGGCAGACAGGCGTTCGGAATGGGCTGCCGCGAAGGCGGCGCCCATCAGCGTGCCCAGCGAATGGCCCAGCAGGCGCACCCGGTCCAGGCCAAGCGCGTCCAGAAAGGCCAGCAGCGCCCCGGCATAATCGCCCTCTACCGGCCAGTCGGCTGCCAGCGGGTCGGAGCCCGCGTAGCCGGGCGCGTTCCAGGCGATCACGTCCCAGTCCGCCGGCAGGAAGGGCAGCAGCGGCACGAAGCTTTCCCCGCGCGATCCGATCCCGTGCAGGCAGACCAGCGCCGGGCCCGCGCCGGGACGGCGCAGGTAGGTGATCCCGGCGGCCTTGCCCTGCTCGACCTTCGGGGTCGCATATGTGGCGCTTGTGTTCACGTCAGCCTCAGTGCTGGTCGTTGCGTTCAAGGTAATGCAGCACCCGCTTCTCGACCCCGGAAACCGCGAAGTAGAGCGCGATGCCGATGATGGTCAGGAAGATGATGGCATTGAAAACCATGGCCGTGTTCGCCTGGCCTTCGCCGTAGGTGATCAGGAAGCCCAGCCCGGTGTTGCCGCCGACCATCTCGCCCACGGTGACGCCGATGACGGCGAGCGTGGCGCCGATGCGCAGACCGGCGAAGAGGTTGGGCAGGGAGGAGGGGACCTCGATCTTGCGGAAGATCGTCCACCGGTTCATCGAGTAGACGCGCGCCAGGTTCACCAGGTCATGATCCACGGTCTTCATGGATTGCAGCACGTTCACCAGGATCGGGAAGAAGACGATCAGCACGGTCACGAGCAGCTTGGGAATGTCGCCATAGCCGAACCAGATGATGAAGAGCGGCGCGAAGGCCACCTTCGGCGCGATCTGCAGGCCGAGGATATAGGGAGAGAGCACCTTTTCGGCCAGCGGGGACATGCCCAGCAGGTAGCCGCAGGCAGCGCCCAGCAGCGAGCCCAGGATGAAGCCGATCACGGTGGAAATGAGGGTCGAGACGGTGTGCCCCAACATGTCCTGGCGCGCGAACATGCGGCTCAGTTCATTCAGGCAGTCCGAGAAGGTCGGAATGATGTATTTCGGCACGCCGAGCGCGGGGGGAAGGAATTCCCAGATCGCCAGCATGAGCACGCCCATGCCGAGGATCGCGAGAAGTTCCGTTGGTTTACCCTGGAGAGACTTCATGATGCTCCTGTCGGCTTGAGGGTGGTTGCCGGGGGATCCCCCCGACAACTTCGTTTCGGTCTGGATGCTTTGCACCGTCATCGTTTCACTCTGCGAACGCGTTGGTGAAGTAGTCTTCGGGATCGTCCGAGATATCGGTAACGATGCCGGCGTCGAGGTAGAACTGCGCAACGGTGGAGACGCGGTCAGCGTCGAAGGTGCCCAGCTTGTGGCCCTCGGGGGTGGCGTAGACGAGGGTGGAGTAGCGCTTCATCACGTCTTCCAGGAAGGCTTCCTTGCCTTCCATCTGCGGCACGAAACCGGCGACGGCTGCGGCGGAGCCCTGGGGATCGTCCATCACGTCCTTGAGGCCCTGCATGGTCGCGCCGACGAAGGCTTTCACCACTTCGGGCTTCTCCGCGATGGTGTCTTCGGAGGCCAGGATCGCCTGGGACATGGCGGGAAGCATCGAGTCCATCTCGATGATTTCCAGCTCTACCCCGGCGGCTTCGATGGAAGCGGCCCAGTCCGGCGTGCCGGAGATCGCGGTCACGTCACCGGAGATCATCAGCTGCACCATGCCACCGGCGCCGACGGCCTGGATGTCGACGTCATTGGCATCGATGCCCGATGCGGAGAGCGCGGCCAGCAGGTTGTAATAGGTCGTGTCCTGGTAGGCGATGACGCCCACGGGCTGACCGACCAGGCCCGCGATATCCTCGACACCGCTTTCCTTGCGGATCAGGATCTGCACCAGCGGACGGCCACCCAGCAGGGCGACGCCCTTCACCGGCAGGCCGTTCTGGCGCACGATGATCGGCGTGTCACCGATGCCGCCGCCAAGCTCAACGTTACCCACGGCAACCTGCTTGGCCACGTCCGCGCCGCCCTTGCCGATCTGCCAGGTCACGTCCAGGCCCGCGTCTTCGTAGTAGCCCTTGGCCCGGGCCACCTGGAACGGCGAGAAGGCCGGCAGGAAGTCGGGAGCCGGGAAGAGATAGGTCAGCTTCTCCAGCTCCTGGGCCTGTGCGGCGGGCAGCGCGGCAACAGCCGTGAAGGCTGCTGCTGCGATGGTGCGAATGAATTTTTTCATGTTCTTTATTCTCCCTGTAGGTGCTTATGCTGCGTCCTGGTCTTCCAGGTGGAGCGCATCGAAAAGGCGCTTCACGTAGACCCCGGCCTGGGGTTCCAGGCTGCGTTTCAGGGGGTCGGTGCGATGCGGCAGGTCGATCTCGAATTCGTCGATCACGCGGCCAGGGCGGCCGGAAAGGACGACGACCCGGTCGGCCAGGATGACGGCCTCGTTTAGGTCATGGGTGATCAACACGCAGGTCACGCCGGTTTCGGCGATGGTGCGGGCGAAGTGGCGTTGCAGGACCAGCTTGGTCTGGGCATCCAGCGCAGAGAAGGGTTCATCCAGCAGGATGATCTCGGGCTCGATGGCCAGGGTGCGGGCCAGCGCGGCCCGTTGGCGCATCCCCCCCGACAGGTGGTGGGGGTACTTGTCCGCGAAGTCGACCAGCTGCATGCGCGTCAGCTCTTCCATCGCCTTGGCACGACGGTCGGCGCGCGACATCTTCTTTTCTTCCAGGCCGAATTCCACGTTCTGGACGATGTTGCGCCAGGGCAGAAGCAGGTCCTTCTGCAGCATGAAGCCGACCTCGGGGCGGGTGCCCGTCACCGGCTTGCCATCCAGCAGGACGCGGCCTTCGGTCGGCCCGTAAAGGCCCGAGACCATGTTGAGGATCGTGGATTTTCCGCAGCCGGAGGGGCCGACGACGGCCACCAGTTCGCCCGGCGCGACGGAGAAGGACATATCCGTGACCGCCGTGACCGAAGAGCCGGTCTTGGCATCGGTGAACACCTTGGTGATGTTCTGAAGATCGAGGCTGGATGTCATTGGCTTCCCTGTTGTTTTTTGTTCTTCGGCCCGTCAGGACCAGATGTAGCCGTAGCTGCGGATCTGCCGCGCCAGGGGCGCGACCGGCGGCGCCGAGGGGCCTGCCGGCGCAACCTGTGCGCCACGGATCCAGGTGCGTCCGTGCACCTCCATTCCGGCGGCTTGCAGACGGCCTGCAAAGACGGTCCGATCGGCCCAGAGCCCGCCGTAGGCCTCGGTTTCCTCAAGAGAGACCGGGCCGTCGAAACGGGTCTGCGCCATGGACAGGCTTGAAAGCACCTGCACCCGGTCAAGCCAGGCCGGTGCGGCGAAGCGCGCGTGATCCAGGACGACCGTGCCCCGGGCCTCTGCCCGGGTCAGCGTCACCTCGCCGGCGAAGTCGGCGCCATCCACCCGCAGGTCATGCAGGAAGAGCGCCTCGCGCGCGGTGAACGGCCCGGCAAAGCGGCAGTCCCGGAACCAGGTCAGGCCCCAGAACCGCGTCTTGTTCATCGTCACCGGCCCCTCAAAGACGGACCCGGAAAGGTCGAAACCGCATAGCTCAAGCCCGGAGAGGTCCACCGCACCGGTGATGCGGCGCCCGGTCAGGTCGAGCGCCTTACCAGCCTGGAAAGGCTGGGTCAGCGCCGCGACCAGCTCTGCGGGGGACAGATCGATGAGGCCGTCCTTGGGCATTACGCGGTCTTCTTGCCGTCGGCTTCGGCGGCATCGAGCGCCTTGAAGTGCTCTTTGGCGCGGCGCACCATCATCTGGCGCAGGCGGGAGACGCCAATGTCATGCTGATAGAGCATCTCGCGGCGGCGGGCGTCTTCGGGGATGGATTCCAGCATCACGCGGTCCTGCTCAAGCACGAACCAGTGACGGTCTTCCAGGAAGGCGCGATAGAGGAAGCGCCAGCTTTCCGCGGCCAGGCCGGTCACCTGGCGGCAGCGCCAGAAGAAGGAGTGGTGGGTGTGCTCATCGATCGCCACGGCGAAGCCGATGATGCGGAAGGGACCGCCGGGGCCGGCGCCATCCGGGTAGGGAATGTCGAGGCGGAAGTACATCATGCCCTCGTCCATCACGACCTCGGTCTCATCCAGGTTCACACCCTTCTGGCCCATGCGCTCGATCCGGAAGCCGTCTTCGGTGCGCTCCAGGTTCATGGTGTCCTGCTTGGCGCCGTATTGCAGCGTGAAGCTGTCCGAATGCAGGTAGATCGCGTGCATCGGGTCCGCCGCATTGTCGAGGCTCAGGCGGTAGGAGCAATCCCAGCGGGTCATGCAGGGGAAGACCTGCCATTCGCCGTTGGTGAATTCCGCCGGCGGGACAAAGGCCGGGGCCTCGGGGCGGTCGGCGGAGGGCAGGTAGATGAAGATCGCGCCGCCGGCTTCCTCGCAGGAATAGGCGGTCAGGGCCTTGCGGCCTTCCAGCGCACAGTTGGGCATGGCAGGGACGCGGGCCACGGTGCCGGTGCCATCGACGGCCACGCCGTGATAGCGGCAGGCGATATTGCCGTCCTGCACTTCGCCCAGGCTCAGCTTGGCACCGCGGTGGGGACAGAAGTCCTCTACGCAGCGGACCTTGCCCGCGCCGTCGCGCCACATCACCAGGTTCTCACCGGCGATCTTGGTGGCGAAGGGCTTGCCGACCTTGACCTGCACGGAAACGGCGACCGGCACCCAGAAGCCGCGCAGCCCGTTGTTGATATAGTCGTCGACGCGGTCGCGCGTCCCAGTTGCCTTGTCCATCTTCATCTCTCCCAATCGCTTGCCGGTGGCGGGTTCAGGCGCCGATGCCGTTTTCGGCATGGGCCGCGTCATGCGCGGCGTTGATCGCTTTCAGTTCCGCTTCGAAGGTCTCCAGCGTCCAGGGGCCCGCGGCCCCGGACGGCAGGGCAGCACCGGTCTGGTTCAGCTTTTCCACCACCTCGGAGAAGTCATGGCAGCCGGTTTCGTAGATCCGCTCCAGGGCTTCCGCGAAGGCCAGTTCAGCCTCTGTCAGGGCGCGGCCCTTGGACTGGGACTTCAGTGCCGGGTTCTGCATATCTCTACCTGTTCAATATTGATCGCTATGTTCCTATTTGAAATAAACCGCAAAGCGGCTACGCTATGCAAGTCTTTTTCATGCGATGAACCGAGAAACCCGAGGACCAGATGACCGAAACAGTGATGCTCACCGTGTTCCTGAAGCACGACCAGTCGAAGAATCTCGAGCAAATTCAAAGTCACCTAGGAGAGCAGGAATGGTGGAAGGGTTTCCCCCCCGAAGGCGCTGAAATTGTGAGCTGGAACGTGGTCATGGGCATCGGCCAGGTGGTCACCCTGCGGATGCCGCCGGAGATTCTGCCCAAGGTGAACGTGGAGCTTGAGCGCCGCGCCTGGGGGGTCTTCTCGACCGAGTTCTACCCGACCTATGACTTCATCCCGGTGCGCGAACGGCTGGCGCGGGAATGGGAAGAGAGCAAGCAGGAGGCATCGGAATGAGCCTTTCGGAGGACGCGGCCCAGCACCCCCTGACTGAGGTCTCCGCCCCCGGCGTGCCGGACCCGGTGCCGGGGCTGTTTTCCAATGCGGTGGTGGCAGACGGGATCGTCTATATTTCGGGCATGCACGCGGGCGGGGCGGGGCCGGTGCCCGATGACATGCTGTCCCAGACAAGGGAGGCCCTGCGCCGCGTCGTCGCCCTGGCCGAGGCGGCCGGGGCCGGCAAGGAACGGATCACCAAGATCACCGTCTATGTCACCTCGATGGAGGATCGCGCGGCCGTGGGCCAGGCCCGCAAGGAGGTCTTCACCGGCCCCCTGCCCGCCGCGACCATGGTGCAGGTCTCCGGCTTCATCGACCCGGCCCTGAAGGTCGAGGTGGAGGCCGTGGCGCATCTGCCCCGTTAAGGGGCAGCGCCGCCCGCATCGGACAGCCCAGCGGACAGGCGGTTCCCTGCGCGCGCGGCGCGCGCCAGAGCATCGCGGGGCAGAAGGCCCTTGCCGCAGGCGGGGCCATGCCCCACTTGTAAGTCATTGATCCAAGGAGATCCGATGCCGCCTTCCGCCGCCGCCCGATGGACAGACCGCCGCCCACTGGGCTTCGCGTTCCTGCTGCTGATCACCTGGGCGCTGGTGACGCTGCTGGGCAACTCCCTGTTGCTGGATGCGGAGATCCCGCCGCTGGAGCTGATCACGACCGGTCCGATCTGGGGCATTGCCGCAGCCGGGATCGGCCTGCTGATCCTCCTGCCGCTGCTGCGCTGGCGCGGCGCGGCCCTGGGGGCACCGCTTTGGGGGCAGCTGCGGATCTTCTGGTTCCCGGCGCTCTACCTGCTGATGTTCCTGCTGCCCAGCCTGGCGCTGGACCTGCCGCCGCGCAACGTGATCTGGATGCTGGCGCTCAACACCTTCTTCGTGGGCCTGTCCGAAGAGCTGATGTTCCGCGGCGTGCTCTTCCCGGCGCTGCGCAGCCGGATGGGGATCTGGCCGGCGATCTGGATTGCCAGCATTGTCTTCGGCGTCGCCCATGTCTCCAACGTGCTGATCACCGGGGCGCTGCTGGCCGGCCTGGCCCAGGCCGTGGCCGCCACGCTGAGCGCGCTGGTCTTCATGGCGCTGCTGCTGCGGACAGGGTCGCTCTGGCCTTGCATCCTGTTCCACGCGGCCTGGGATTTTTCCCTTTTCCTGCTCCAGCAAAGCGCGGCCACCCAATTGGGAGAACAGCCCGACCCAAGCCAGATCGACCCGGTGCTGTTCCTGGGGCCGATCCTGTTCATCCTGCCCAATGCGCTTTTCGCGCTCTGGCTGATCCGCAAGGCCGGCAAGGAAGTCCTGCCGGGCGATCCCGGTCGCGGCGTGCCGCTGGCCGCCTGACCCAGATCGCCGGGGCCAGTTTCCCCTAGCCCAGTTCCATCGTGCCGATTGCCTGAAGGCTGCGCTGCATGGCCGGTGCGGGGCCACGGTACATGCGGGCGGTTTCAAAGGTCACGACAAAACCCATCTCCTGCAGCGCCGCGCGCAGGGGGCGGTTCCAGGAGGGCAGATCGATGATCACCTTGTCCGACGGCAGTTCTGCCAGCGCGGCCCGGATCAGCGCCAGTGCCGCATCGGCATCCGGCGCGATGACCGGCCCCAGCTTCACGCCTTCGCGGCAGCGGCGGATGGTGGCATAGCCGTCCAGCCCTGAGCGCACCACCGTGCGGCGGGTTTCCCTCGGCTCCAGCCAGGCGGTCAGGAAGGCCGCCCGCCCTGCCCCACCCGCGTCCTGATCCAGCGCGATCAGCGTATCAAGGTCCGCCGGATCAAAGGGGCGGATCGCGGAATCCTGTCCTGTCGCGGGGTCCATCCGGCCTTCGTGACGCTGAGAGGCCCCGGCCAGAATGAAGCCCGAGCGCGCGTAATTCTCTTGCTGGTCGGCCACGCCATCCAGCCCGACGGTGCGCCCCGCCGCGTGTTCAAGCGCGTGTTTCCACAGGGCAAAGCCATGGCCCTGCCCGCGCCGGTCGGGGCGGCAGAGGTAGAAGCCGAGGAAGGCAAAGTTGGCGTCATGGTTCACCACGGAGATGCCGGCGATGACCTCTGCCCCCTCGACCGCGACGAAGAAGCCCCCGGGATCGGCGGCCAGAAAGGCCTCTGCATCCTCAAGACCGGGGTTCCAGCCTTCGGCTGCGGCCCAGTCGGCCAGCAGGCGGACCTCTTCCAGGGTGGCGCAGCGCATCATGGGGCAAGCCCCCGGAAACACTGACCCATATTGCCTGTTCCGAATGTCATCCGCACGCCCCCCCTGTTCCCGGCATCACCGGCGCTGCGGGTAAATGCGCCCTAGGCGGGGCGCGGTGTCAACCCCGCAGGCCGGGCGGGCCAGCACAGGCCAGGTACCGGGCTGACCGGAATCGATACATCGGGACCGACCATCCTGATTGTCTGGCGCAGGGGGCTGCAGTAGGCTGAGCTCTCTGGGAGTCGCCTATGAAATCGCCGGAACGTAAAATATGCCTGACGGAACTGGTGACCGAGAAACTTCGGCACTGGATCATCACCGGAGACCTGGAGCTGGGCGCGCATCTGTCCGAGGCGCGGATCGCCCGGCAGCTGAACGTCAGCCGCACTCCGGTCCGCGAGGCGGTCAACCGGCTTGAACGGGAGGGGCTGCTGATCGTGGAGCCACAGCGGGGCACGATGGTCTTCAGCCTGAGCCCCTGCGACATGGCCCAATTGTGCGACGCCCGTCAATCGCTGGAATGCACCGCCCTGCGCGCCGCCATGAACCGCGATGCGGAGGGGCTGGCCCACAGCCTGGGCGGGATCATCGACGGCATGAAAGAGGCCCGCGCGGATGGCGACGACAGTGCCTTCCTGGGCCTGGTCACGCGGTATCACCAGTGTTTCTTCGATCATTCCGGCAATCGCTTCCTGGACGATGCCTACCAGACCATCGCCACCAAGATGGCCGCCCTGCGCTACCGCATCGGCCGCCATGGCGCGCAGATGGAGCAATCCTTTCGCGAGCATCTTGAGCTGACGCGCGCCGCCAGGGCGGGCGATACCGAGCGGGCGGAGGCACTGTTGCGCCTGCATATCGACCGCAAGGAAGACAATTACTGGGTCCGGATGACAAGCCAGTCATCGCCGGAGACGCAGGACCTGGTGGAACCGCACAAGATCGAAGACGGGCCCGGCACGATCAGCAGCAGCGCCTGAGGGCCCCCGCCTGCCTAGCGCGGCAGCCAGCCATCCAGGATATCGGCCAGCTCTGCCGGGCAGGACAATTGCGGGGCGTGGCCGCTGTCGATCTGCACCACGTCCAGCCCCGGTACGCCGTCGCACATGATACGCTGCGCCTCGGGCAGGACGGAGCGGTCCTGAAGGCACTGGACGTAGAGCTTGGGCAGCGCGGCAAAGCCGGCAGGGCGCATCGCGGGAATGCGGTAGCCCGCCACCGGCTGCGGCGTCAGCCGTTCGGCGGCGGCGCGGGCCACGTCCTGCGGGACATCCTGGAAGAAATGCGCCATCGCCACTTCGACCGGGACGGAATTGGTGCGCCCGTCGTCAGAGGGGATGATGTGGGGCGTCACGCCGATCCGCTGCCCCTTGCCCGCGATCCGTTCCTGGATCGCCTCGAAGGAGGAGCCCTCTTCCAGCAGCATCCCAGCCAGCCAGATCGCATGGCTGATCCGCCCCGGAAAGCGCGACAGCGCGGCGCTGACGAACATGCCGCCGCCGGAATGCCCCAGCAGCGCCACCGGGCCGGGACCGGCCATGATGGCCTGTTCCAGCGCCAGGAGGTAATCGGGCACGCTGACCTCTTGCGCGGGGATGCGGTGATGGCCGTTGCCGGGCAGCTCAGGCGCCTCTGCCCTGCGGCCGCGCTGCGCGAGCTCCCCGATCAACCCGTCAAAGACCCAGGCCCCGGCCCATGCCCCGTGGATCAGGATAAGGCGTTCGGGTGCATCGCTCATCTGGGCTCCTTGCTGGCCGGGTCCAGGACGGGCCCGGCTGTGGGCACCTTAAACGTCGATCGTGACCGCGCCAATCGGATGCGAGCAGCAGGCCAGGATATAGCCCTCTTCGATGTCCTCTTCGGAGATGCCGCCGTTGTGGACCATGTGGACCTCTCCCGCGGTCTTCCTGACCTTGCAAGTGCCGCAGACCCCAAAGGTGCAGCCCGAGGGGATATTGAGCCCGACGCCACGGGTGGCGGCCAGGATGGTTTCCGTTTCGGGCACCCGGGCGGTCTTGCCGGAAAGGGCAAAGGTGATCTCTGCCTGGGCGTCGGCTTCGGGGTAGACATCCTCCAGCTCGTCGCCTTCGGTCTCTGCCTCTGCGGCGGGGGCGGTGAAGCTTTCCTGATGGTAATGCTCCATGTCGAAGCCCAGGCCCTGGAGCGCTTCGCGCACGGCGACCATGAAGGGTTCGGGACCGCAGCAGAAGACCTCGCGTTCAAGGTAGTCGGGGGCCATGATCCCCAGCATCAGCTGGTTGAACTGGCCCTGATAGCCCGTCCAGGGCGAGAGGGGATCGGGTTCCTCTACCACCCACTTGAGGTCGATGCCGCGCGCGCGGGTCGCCATCTGCTCAAGCCGGGCGCGGAAGATGATCTCTGACGGGCGCTTGGCGCAGTTGATGAAGACGATGTCGGGTTCGGTCCCGAGGTCGTACATGAAGGTGGTCATGGACATCATCGGGGTGATGCCGCTGCCGGCGGAGATGAACAGGTATTTCTCTGCCGGGTGATTGAGATAGGTGAACCCGCCCGCCGGCCCCATGGCGCGGATGCGCGTGCCGGGGGTCAGGTGGTCCAGCATCCAGCGGGTGCCGATGCTGCCCGCCTGCGCCTTGACCGTCACGGAGATCGACCGCGGCCGCGAGGGCGAGGATGAGATCGTATAGGTGCGGTAGAGCGGCCCGCCCGGCACCGGAAGCTCCAGCGTCAGGAACTGGCCGGTGTCGAAGTCGAAGAAGGCCCCGGAGGGCGCGCGGAAGGTGAAGGTGACCGTATTGGCCACCTCGGGCAGGACGGCGACGCATTCCAGCATCTCGTCATCGGACCAATAGGCGCTCTTGGGCAGTGCCGGTTTCGCCATTCTTGCTTACTCCGCCGCGATCTTGGCCGCCGCGCCGGGCAGGCGCGCGCGCATGGTGGCGCAGTACCAGTCGGTGAACTGGATCACGCCGCTTTCCTGGGTGGGGCTGTAGGGCCCCGGCTCATAGACCGGCGAGGCGATGCCGGCGGCATTGTCTTCCACCACGCGGCGGTCTTCGTCGTTGGTTTCCGTCCAGACCTGGGTCAGCGCCTTGAGGTCGTAATCCACCCCTTCCACCGCGTCCTTGTGCACCAGCCACATGGTGGTCACCTCTGTCCGGGTCGGGGACAGCGGCGTCACGCGGAAGAGGATCGAGTGATCGACCAGGAAGTGGTTCCAGGTCGTGGGGTAGTTGAACAGCAGCAGCGATCCGGCGTCCTCGAAGGGGACGCGGCCCAGCTTGCGCCGCACCGCCAGCTCACCGTCCATGGTGTAGCTCTTGGCCCCCACCTTGAGCGGCATGCGGGCCACACGGTAGCTTCCGTCCTCTGACAGCTGGAAACGGGCCGGGGCACCGGCGGCTTCGCAGCGGTCGAAATGCGCCTGGAGGTGGGCCGGCACCTCTCCGCCTTCTCCGATCCCGGAGACGGAGGGATCATCGGGATAGGTCCGGCAGAGCGCGGGGTGGTTGCCGCCGCAGTGATAGCATTCGCGGTTGTTTTCCCAGACCAGCTTCCAGTTGCCCTCTTCCACGATGGTGGACTGATGGGCGACCTTGGCGTCGCTGAGGTCATGCAGGTCAAGGTAGGGATGCGCCACCTTGGCGAATTCGTCGAAATCGGGGGCTTCGTCGGCCAGGCAGATGTAGATCAGCCCGGACAGCTCGCGGCAATGCACCGGCTTCAGCCCATGCTGGGAGGGATCGAAATTCGGCCCCATGTCGCGCGCCCAGAGCAGCTTGCCGTCCAGCTCGTAGGTCCACTGGTGATAGGGACAGACCAGCTTGGGCGCGACGCCCTTGGTCCCCTTGCAGATGAGGGAGCCCCGGTGGCGGCAGGAATTGTGGAAGGCACGGATCTGGCTATCCGCCCCGCGCACGATCATCACCCGGTAATCGCCGATCTTGTGCGCCACGTAAGAGCCGGTCTTGGCCAGTTCGCAGGACGGCGTGATGAACAGCCAGTCGCGGTACCAGATGTGGTCCAGGTCCTGGCGGTAGATCTCGGGATCCATGTAGAAGGGCCGCTCCAGAGCGTAACCGTCCCGGCGCCGGGCGAGCAATTCGGCGAGGCTTGCCATCGTATCTTCTCCTGCCGCTCAGGCGGCAAACTTGCGCCCCGGCTCACCGGCGCGCGGTTGACAAGGTTTCGCAGGAGCCCGACCCGGATGATGGGCCCGACCCCTGGCGGCCTGCCGCGCCAGCAGGGTTCCGACGCGGCCATATGGCACGCCTATAGCATCGGCCTTTTCTCGCATTTCGCCTGAAAACGACCTTGGCCCACCCGAAACCGCACGCGGGCCATTCGAGGGCAAAAATCCGCATCGAAGGCCGCAAAATCCTGCGGGTTGCACGTAGCGGTTGCCTTAAAATTACCCGGAAAGCCCTCAACCGCCATGTTTTACTAGCTAAAAGGCTGCGCAACCTTCCCCGCGGGGAAGGCGGGGTGCTTGCGCAGGGTGCATGGCGGGGCTTCTGGACCGGCATTGGTGCTGCGCCGCGGCAAGGTCTATTCAAGACACAACTCATGCACAGGAGGCCCCGATGGCCCAGATTCTTACAAACGTTCCCGCCGCCCCCCATGGTGCAAGCCTGCGCCACGCGATCGCCACCTTCTTCGGCACCTTCTCCAGCGCGATCCGCGCCAACCGCGAAGTCCAGGAGCTGTACGCACTGAGCGATCGCCAGCTGGCCGAGCTTGGCCTGAAACGCGAAGAGGTTGCCCAATACGTCTACAAGCGCAGCTTCGACGCCTGAGGCCCCGTCAGGCCCTTTGGCCTGAAGCCCTGATCGACACGAAAACGCCCGGTACGAAGGTCCCCCCTTCTGCCGGGCTTTTTCGTGGCCGCCCCCTGCCCTTGGGTGCCTGCCTGCACAGATCCCATGCGTGGCTGGGTGTATACCTGCACCGCGACACCCCCTAGCCTGAGCTCCAATGGCCCCCTAGGGGCGTGACTTTGAGGGAGGGCGCGATGCTCGTTGACGGAAAATGGACCAGTGACTGGCAGCCCGTGCAGGCCAAGGACGAACAGGGGCGCTTCATTCGCCAGACCTCGTCCTTTCGCAACTGGATCACGCCGGATGGCAGCGCCGGCCCCACCGGCGAGGGCGGCTTCAAGGCCGAGGCGGGGCGTTACCGGCTCTATGTCGCGCTGATCTGTCCCTGGGCCTCGCGCACGCTGATTGCCCGTAAACTCAAGGGGTTGGCGGATCTGATCCCGATCACGGTCGTGGCCCCGCAGCTGACCGACCAGGGCTGGCAGTTCGGCGGCTACCCCGGTGCGGACGAAGATCCGCTGTTCGGCTCACGCTACATGCACGAGCTTTACAGCCGGGCCGATCCGCAGATCAACGGGCGCGCCACGGTGCCGGTGCTGTGGGACATGGAGCGCAATACGATCGTGAACAATGAAAGCGCCGATATCCTGCGGATGTTCGACAGCGCCTTCGCCGGGCTGAGCGAAAGCGCCTTCACGCTCTACCCCGAGGAACTGGCTGCGCGTATCGACGCGCTGAACCCGGATCTTTACACGCTGCTCAACAATGGCGTCTACAAGGCCGGTTTCGCCTCTTCCCAGGAAGCCTATGACGAGGCCGTCGAGGGGGTCTTCACCATGCTGGACCGGCTGGAGGACAGCATCGAGGGGCCCTTCCTGTTCGGGGACAGGGTAAGCGAAAGCGACATCCGCCTGTTCGTCACCACGATCCGCTTCGACGCGGCCTATCACGGGCTGTTCAAGACCAACCGCCGCCGGATCGCGGATTACCCGAAACTACAGGCCCAGATGGAGGCCATGCTGGCCCTGCCAGGCCTGCGCGAGACGGTGAACATGGATCACATCACGGCCGGATATTACTCCATCAAGGCGCTCAATCCCTCGGGGATCGTGCCCACCGGACCGGCGCATGTGCTGAAGCTTCTGGAGGGCTGAAAGGGGCCGAAAATCCCTGTCGGTGGCACGTCTGTATCGCGTCGGTATGACGTCGGTATCACGTCGGTGCGCAGCGCGCGGGATGTTCATCTGCTGGAAAGGTCGCCGGGCCGTGCCGCACCTGCAAAAGGACCCGTGCAGGGGCTGACCCTAGGGGGACGGACGGGATGCCGTCACCAACCACCCGGGGCAGCAGCAAAAAGGGACGGAGGTTGCCCCCCGTCCCTTCTTTTGTTCAGGCCGCGTTGGAGCGGCGGCGCGGGCGACGCGCCTTGGGCTTGCCCTGCGCCTGACCACCGCCAAAGCTCTTGCCCTGGGACTGACCGCCGCCACCGCCGCCGCGCCGACGGTTGCCACCGCCGCCACCGCCACGCCGGCTGGCACCATCCGAGCTGCCGCCGGTGGGGGCGGTGCCGGAGGCCACGGGAATGTCGATCTTCATCAGTTTCTGGATCTGGCGGAACAGGTCGCCTTCGTCCGGAGCGCAGAAGGCGATGGCTTCGCCTTCGCGGCCGGCACGGGCCGTCCGGCCGATGCGGTGGACGTAGTTGTCCGGCACCTCGGGCAGATCGTAGTTGATCACATAGGCGACGCCAGGGATGTCGATGCCGCGTGCGGCGACATCGGTGGCCACCAGCACGTTGATCTCACCGGCGCGGAACGCCTTGATCGCGCGGTCGCGCTGGCCCTGGCTCTTGTTGCCGTGGATCGAGGCCGCGTTGTAGCCATCCGCCACCAGGCCCTTCATCAGCTTTTCCGCCCCGTGCTTGGTGCGCGAGAAGACCAGCGTCAGCGCACCGAGGTCCTGGGACAGGATCTCGCGCAGCTTGCGGGGCTTTTCGGCCTTGGGCAGGAAGTGGATGCTTTGGGTGACCTTGTCGGCGGGCTTGCCGGGGGCCGCGACCTGGATCCGCTTGGGATCGGTCAGGTAGGCGCGCGACAGCTCTTCCATCTGCTTGGGCATGGTGGCCGAGAACAGCATGGTCTGGCGCGGCACGCCCAGTTGCGGCGCGATCCGGCGCAGCGCGTGGATGAAGCCCATGTCGAGCATCTGGTCGGCCTCGTCCAGCACCAGCTGGGTGACGGTGGACAGGTCCACCGCGCGGCGGTCCATCAGGTCGATCAGGCGGCCGGGCGTGGCCACCAGGATATCGGTGCCGCGGGCAAGCGCGTTGATCTGGCGGTTGATGGACTGGCCACCCACCACGGTCACGACGCGGATGCGGGTACCATCGGTCAGCACCTTGAGGTTGTCGGCGATCTGGTTGATCAGCTCGCGCGTCGGGGCCAGGATCAGGGCCTTGGCGGTCTTGGGCGCGGGCTTGGCCGGCTGGCCCAGCAGGGCGTCGATCAGCGGCAGGCCGAAGGCCATGGTCTTGCCGGTGCCGGTCTGGGCCAGGCCCATGATGTCATTGCCTTCTAGCGCCAGCGGGATCGCCTGGGCCTGGATCGGGGTGGGGGTGGTGAACTTTGCGCGCACAAGCGCTTCATTGAGCTCAGGCTTGAGGCCGAGCGTATCGAAATCGGACAAATCGTATCCTTTGCAGCCCGGGATCATCGAGACCCGTCATCGCGGGTCCGGCCGGGCAGGGAGTTCCGGCCACGCAGGGAGCGCAGCCAATAAAGGTCATCCTGCCGCGAGGGGCAGGACGGGCGAGGGTGGCGCGGGAATCGTCTTGGACCGCGCCTGGACCCTGCGTGAATGGGAACCGGGAAATCAGGGACGCCGAGGCCAGAGGGCCAGGCATGCTCACGCGGCAGCGCGGCGTCCTGAGGCACAGGTGGGGGATTTGCGACGCAATGTCAAGGCTTGCCGGAGTCCGCGCCCCGAAGGCGCAGCATGCCTACCGCCCCGCCCTGCCCCGCATTCACCTGCTGCGCTAGGCGCTTAACGGAACCGGAGCTCTTCGTAGATGATCCGTTCGGGGCGCAGCCCCAAGTCCGGGAATTGTTGCGCCATTTCCGCCACGAAGGGCCGGGAGCCGCCGATGGCGCGGGTGAAATCGCCCAGTGCCGGATGAAGAAGGGGCGCAGTTCTGCCGCTTGGGCAATGCGAAAAGCTTCGACACTGCCCCAGCGGTGACCAGGCCGCCTGCTGTCGAACGGCGAGCGGACGCGGTTCGACGCTGCGGTTTTCCGGGGTGTGACAGCGTGACGTGACAAACAATCCCGACCTGTCCCGCACCTTGGACGCGGGACAGGTGGCGGTCCGCTCTGCGGACCTTTCAGACCTTCACTGCGGGTGCGCGAATGACCGGTGCGACTGATGGAGTTAGCGGTTCAGCTCTCTCCGCAGATCAGCGCACTATACCCTTGATCTGCGGGGTTCATGGCTTCTGGAAGCGGTCGACCATATCGCGCAAGACAAACGATTGTTCCGCCGTTGCCTGCATTTTGCATTCGGTTCCGCCAGGTCCGGCACCGGTGCCCCCATTGTAACTCAAGCCGACGAGGCTGCAGCGCGAATCGCGGTACGAGATCCAGGCGCGTTGCATGCTGCGGAGTTCATCTTCGGCGATGGCGGGGGTCGAGCCCGTTTCATCCGCGGCGTCATCAAAGGCCTGAACCTCGGTCATGAGGTCGCTATAGGTACTGTTTAGCAGGCCATCCCAAAAGTCGAGTTCCAGACCGTAGCACGCCCCATATACTGCGCCACCGCCGCCCGCATCCTCGATGCAGGTTGCCGAGGCGCGTCCAATACAGGCATGCTGGTCGGTGTTTGCAGCCAGGCAACTTTCGATGTCCTTGGTATCAACGGTCGGATCCTGCGCCCACACCGGTGTAGCAAAGGCCATCAGCCCGGCCAGAAACGCAAATTGAACTCTCATGATATGGCCTTTTTTGTGTGTAGGGAGGGTGTAGCGTAGCTCGTAACTCTCTTCGGAGATGAAAGAATTTCGTCTCCGTCCTACAGCTGTTTCAACGGATGTCGACCTAGTCCTGTCTCCCTGAATGTCCACGGCGGGACACGATCAGGACAGTGTCGTCACGCCTGAAAACAGCGCGCCCGGTGTCCGATTTTCGACCTGGCCGGAAGGGCGGTTTCGTATGACACCTGCCCCCAAAAACCAGCGGGGCATCGTTCGGACGCGCCGAACGATGCCCCGGGGACTCCTGTCAGCGCGCCGCCTCCTCCCCAGGGTCACGCGCGATGACAGGAGCCGGATCCGCCAACCGGTCCCGGTCGGTGGCGGATCTTTCGCTACCGTCAGATCGGGTAATGGATGTCCCCGTTCTGGACGGTGATCCAGCGCAGCTCCGTGAACTCTGCGATGCCCCAGGTGCCCCCGAAGCGGCCATAGCCGGAGTCCTTGGTGCCGCCGAAGGGCATCTGGGCCTCGTCATGAACGGTGGGGCCGTTCACGTGGCAGATGCCGCTTTCGATCCGGCCCGCCACCGCCATGGCGCGGTTGATGTCGCGCGAGAAGACCGCAGCCGAGAGGCCCATGTCGCTTTCATTGGCAACGCAGACGGCCTCGTCCTCATCCGCGACGCGGATGATGGAGGTCACGGGGCCAAAGCTTTCCTCTTCGTAGAGGCGCATCTGGGGGGTCACGCCATCCACCGCCGCAGCGTTCAGCAGCGTGTCGTTGCCCCCGCCGCCGATCAGCCGCGCGCCCTTGGAGGTCGCGTCGTCGATCAGCTCGCGGATGCGGTCCGCCGCGCCGGCGTTGACCATGGAGCCCAGCGGCGCCGTGCCCTCTTCCGGAGAGCCGGCCTTCAGGCTTTCGACCTTGCGCGCGAAGGCCTCCACGAACTTGTCGGCGATGGGGTCCACCACGATGATGCGTTCGGTCGACATGCAGATCTGGCCCTGGTTCATGTAGGCGCCAAAGCCCGCGGCCGCGACGGCGGCGTCGATATCGGCATCCTCGAGCACCAGGAAGGGGGCCTTGCCGCCCAGTTCCAGCAGCGCCGGCTTCAGGTGGCGCCCGGCGCTTTCGGCGATGATCCGGCCCACGCGGGTGGAGCCGGTGAAGTTCACGCGGCGCACGGCGGGATGGGCGATCAGGGTCTCGACCAGCTCTGCGGCGTCTTCCGGCGCATTGGAGATCGCGTTGACCGCGCCCTTTGGCAGCCCGGCCTCTGCCACGGCTTCCAGGATCAGCGCATGGGTGCGCGGGCAGAGTTCAGAGGTCTTCATGACCACCGTGTTGCCGCAGGCCAGCGGCGTCGCGATGGAGCGCACGCCCAGGATCACCGGCGCGTTCCACGGCGCCATGGAAAGCACCACGCCCGCCGGCTGGCGCACCGCGTAGGCGGTGGAGCCGGGGCGGTTGGAGGGCACGATCTCTCCCTTGATCTGGGTGGTGAGGGCGGCGGCCTCCAGCAGCATGTCGGCGGCAAGCATGACGTTGAACCGCGCCCAGCCTTCGGTCGCGCCGATCTCTGCCTTCATGGCCTCGACGATGGCGTCGCCCTTGGCCTGCAGCGCTTCTGATGCCTTCATCAGCAGCTTGCGGCGTTCGCCGGGGCCGGTGGCGGACCAGGCCGGGAAGGCGGCGGCGGCGGCATCCACGGCGCGGATGGCATCGGCAGAGGAGGCCGCGGCGGCGGTGGTCGCCACCTCACCCGTGATCGGGTTGTTGCGCGTGAAGGTACGGCCCCCTTCGGCGGAAACGGTCGTGCCGTCGATGAAAAGGTCTAGGTCTTTCATTTTCCTGGTTCTCCTGTCCTTGAAGTGTCGACATGGGCGGTGGGACCCGCCCAGGAAAGCGTCTTGCATCCCCGGTCAGGCGGCTCTGTCGGGCCGCCCTGCTGCCGCGGGGCCGTTGCGCACCCCGATCGGAGCCGGGTCCGGGGTCTTCGGCATCGCCTGTAACTGGGGTGTGCGGGCGTGGCGGTGGCTTCGCCCTGAAGCTCATCTAGTGCGTTCGCGATCCGCGACCCGCCCTGCCCCGGGCGTGCTGCGCGAAGCCGGCGGGTTGCGCCGGGCGTCCGGGCCGGGCCTGGGCAGCCGAAAGGCCGCGCGGGACCGCGCGACGCTTGAGATCTTTCATGTTCTTCCTCCCGTTGATCCCTTTCGGGATCCTCCCTGTCCGGATCGAACCGCTGGCTGCTCCGCTCGCGGTCCGGGACAGGGGGAGAGTAGGAGGAAAGCCCGCGCCCTAAAATGAACGCATGGGCGGAAAAATTGCACGAGTATGGCGTTTTCCGCTAGGATCGGCCCCGACGATCACGAAAACGCGAGGGGGACGCGCGGTGGGCGCGAGGCAGTCAAGGACAGGGCAGACAAGGACAGGGCAGACCAGTGGCGCGGCAACGCGGGAAGCGGAGCTGCGCGCGCCGGGGATGACCTGCCGGCGGATCCGCAGCCCCTTGGCCGAAGCGCCCCATGTGCTGCGCCCCGGCCAGTTCACCCTGCTTCTGCTGCAAGCCGGGCAGGCCCGCTTCGAGACCGCGCATGACAGCTGCTTCGAGGCGCCGCGCCTGATCTGGCTGGGCGACAGCCATGACGCGCGGCTGATGATCGGCGCGGGCAGCCGGGGCCTGCTGCTGGACATGAGCCCGCAGGGCCTGGCCCGCGCCCTGCCCGCCACCGCCTTCGGCGAAGAGCTGGGCGCGGCGCTGCATGGCGATATCTCTTTCGCGCCCGGGGCGATGATGACCCGGCTGGCCGACCGCCTGGCCGAGATCGACGAGGAGCTTTTCACCGGTGGCCCGGCCTCTGGCATGATCGCGGGGCATAACCTTTCGGTCCTGCTGATCCAGCTCTGGCGTGGGGCCAAGGCCCGGCGGGCCCATCCCGAGGCGGCCTCGGGCGGGGTGATGCAGCGGTTCGAGCAGCTGGTGGGCCTGCATCTGCGCGATCACTGGACGGTGGGAGAATATGCCGAGGCGCTTGGGGTCAGCCGGGACAGGCTGGCGCGCGCGGTGCGCAAGGCGGCGGCGCGCTCGCCACAGGCCTACCTGCACGAGGCCCTGCACCGGGAAGCCGTCGAGCTGTTGACCCATTCAGGCCTGCAGGTGGCGCAGATCGGCTTCCGGCTGGGGTTTTCCGATCCCGGCTATTTCAACCGTTTCTTCACCCGGATGGAGGGGCTGCCCCCGGCGCGCTTCCGCAAGCGGTCCGTGCGGCGGGTCCGGGTCAGCGACAGCTTCGCCGCCTGGCCCTGAGGCCCCGATCCCGGCAAAGGCGCAGGGACAGGCGCGCGCGCCTGTCAGGTCAGGCCGCGTCCTTCCACTTGACCGGGGTGACATAGATCAGCCGGTCATCGACGCTGACCATGACATCGCCGTCCTGGATATTGACCTGCAGCTTCATCGAGCGGTTGGCCAGTTCCGCCAGCTCCGTCGTGGCCTGTTCGGAAAAGCTGACGACCTTGAGGTTGTCGAAACGGGTGGTGCTGTTCTTCACCTTGTCCCACCAGCTTTCCGCCGTGCGGCCATAGGCATAGACGATCACCTGCCCCGCCTTGCCGCAGGATTGGCGCAGGACCTTTTCACTGGGCTGGCCCAGCATCGCCCAAAGCTCAAGCTCTCCGCTCAGGCTCTTGCGCCACAGGTCGGGCTCTTCATCCGTGGACAGGCCCTTGGTCAGCTCAAGCTGCTCATCGGCATTCAGGGCAAAGGCCAGCAGGCGCACCATCAGGCGTTCGTCCGTCTCTGACGGATGCTTGGCCACGGTCAGCTTGTGGGTTTCGTAGTAGTGACGATCCATATCGGCGACAGAGAGTTCGACTTTATAGATGGTGGATTTTTGCGCCATGACGGGTCCCTCGGTCGGCAAGATAAGGATGCCTAGTGGGTCTGGCGGCTTTGTGAAAGCAGATAGAGAGCGGGCCTGCGAATAAAGCCCCGGGGGCGCCATCTGCCTGCCCGAGCTGACGGGTGGGCATCGGAGTGCCCCCTACCCAAAGCGGCCCACCCAGCGCGGGGCCGGATCGCGAAAAGTCTTCAGGTCTTTTTGAACCTCTGCCGGGGCTGCGGCGACCCATGGTCACGGAACTGAAGGATCATGCAAAAGGAGACACTGTCATGGAAACGATCGATCCGTTTGAAGTCGTTGGTGAGCGCGTCCGCTACTGGGCCGAGATCAACAATCCCAAGAATGGCAAAGGCAGCTACATCGCCTCCAAATCGAAGATGTACATCGACTCTCAGAGCGCCACCTTCGGCGCGGTTGTTCCGGTCGATGTCACGCCGAACAACGTCTACCACACCACCTGGGAGAACAATACATCGGTCCAGAACACCCAGACCTTCGTGGTGGAGGAGACCACCTCTGACACCTATTCCTGGAGCATGACGGCCGGGCTTTCGGTCAGTTCCTCCTTCGAGGTCAAGGTGCCCTTCGTCGGCGGCACCGAGACCACCATCGAGATGAACACCAGCACGACCCAGAGCGAATCCTCCACGCAGACCCGCAAGTGGAGCTATTCCACCCAGGTCCACGTGCCGCCCTATTCCAGGCTGGTGTCCTCCTTCATCGTCAACGAGGCGGCCTATGACGCGCCCTTTACCGGCAAGGCCGTGGTGCGCGGCAAGGTCTATATCTCTTTCGAGAACGGCCATGTCTTCCACGCGGATATCGATGACCTGATCACGCAGCTGGGCTGGTCGCGCTCCACCTTCGAAGTCTACACCTCCGGGGTGATGACGGGGCTGATCGGAGAGAACTTCATCGTGCGCACCGATGAATATGACCTGGACGGCACCCTGCGCCACACGGGGGATGTCATTGCGCGCGGCTACCACACCGGCGAGGCGGTGGTGACGGCCCCGCCGCAGGCGCTGGAGATCGCGGAGGCCTGAGCCCCGTCCCGTTCCCGGGTCGCGCGCTTTTCGAGGGGCCGCCCGGGCGGCACCGCATCGCAAGACGTGCCGCGAGGGCCATGGGCCTTCGCGGTGCGGCCTGTTCTGCAAGGGCTCGGAGGAGTCGCCAAAGCGCCAGGCCGGCGCAGATTCCCGCCACGGGTGGGGCAGGATCCTGCGAAGAATCGGAATTTTCGCCCGTCTTGCCCATTGCACCGCGCCCGATCAGCCCCAAGAATGCCAGCGTGCGTCCCATGTGACGCTGAATCTGGGAGGATTATCCATGATCAAGAAATACGGGCTCGGCGCGCTTGTCGCCGGGAGCCTCGCCTTTTCCGCGCCGGCTGCCATGGCCACGGAATTCATCAACGTCCTGACCGGCGGCACCTCCGGTGTCTATTACCCGCTGGGCGTCGCCCTGTCGGAAATCTACGCCGAGGGCATCGACGATTCCCGCACGCAGGTGCAATCCACGAAAGCATCCGTCGAGAACCTGAACCTGCTGCAGCAGGGCCGGGGCGAGATCGGCTTTGCCCTGGGCGATTCCGTGAAGGATGCCTACGAGGGCAACGCGGATGTCGGTTTCTCCAAGCCGCTGGACAAGCTGCGGGCCATCGCGGCCATCTATCCGAACTTCATCCAGATCGCGGCCTCTTCCGCTTCCGGCGCCGTCACCGTGACGGACCTGGTGGGCAAGAGCGTCTCTGTCGGTGCGGCGAAGTCGGGCACGGAAGTGAACGCGCGCAAGATCCTTGGCGCGCTGGACATGACCTATGACGACCTGGGCAAGGTGGAATACCTGCCCTTCGCGGAATCCGTCGAGCTGATGAAGAACCGCCAGCTGGATGCGACCCTGCAATCCTCGGGCCTGGGCTCTGCCGCGCTGAAGGACCTTTCGGCGACGCAGGACGTGACCTATGTCTCCGTTCCCGCGGAAGTGGCTGAAACACTCGGCGCGCCCTATGCCGCCGGCGTGATCCCTGCGGGCACCTACCCCGGCCAGGATGAAGACATCCCGACGCTGGCGATCACCAACATCCTGGTGACCAGCACCGATGTCTCCGATGAGACCGCCTACCAGATGACCAAGCTTCTCTTCGAGAACCTGGACACCATGAAGGCGGCCCACTCTGCCGCTGGCGCGATCGACATCCAGAACGCCATCGCGAACTCCCCCATCCCGATGCACCCGGGTGCGGAGAAGTACTACAAGGAACAGGGCCTGATGTAAGGCCGCCACTGTCCTGACAGGGGGCGGCCCGGCGCGACCGGGCCACCCCACCCCGAAGACCCCAGTCCCCTGAGGGGATCGCCCCCCTCCCCCGAAGTTCTCCCGCCGGTGCGGGCCGGGCGCCTGGCGCCCCGATGCCCCCGGCGTGACCTTGAGCGAGATACCGACATGAGCGATCACCCCCATCAGCTGCCCGACAAGGAGCTGGAAATTCACGATCCCCTGGCCGAGAGCTTTCCCGCCTCTCTCATGGGCCGTTTCCTGTTCTGGCTGGCCGTCGCCTTCTCTCTCTACCAGATTTCCATTGCCGCCCATGTGATCGACCTGCCCAGCCAGGTGATGCGCGCGGTGCACGTGGGCTTCCTGATGGCGCTTGGCTATCCGCTGCTGGCGATCGCCAAGGGCTTCAGCCCCGTTGCCCGGGCGATCTGCTACGTGCTGGCCGCGGCGGCCGTGGCCGTGGCCGCCTACCAGTGGATCGAGTACAACCCGCTGCTGTTCCGGGCCGGGGATCCCAACACGATGGACATCGTGATGGGCTGCATCGCCATCGTCACCGTCTTCGTGGCCGCCTGGATGCTGATGGGTCCGGCCCTGCCGATCATCTGCGGCATCTTCCTGGCCTATGCCTTCTTCGGGCAATACGCCCCGGGCGCCATGCAGACGCGCGGCTATGCCTTCGAGCAGGTGATCGAGCAGCTGGCCTATGGCACGGAAGGGATCTACGGCATCCCGACCTATGTCAGCGCCACCTACATCTTCCTGTTCATCCTCTTCGGCTCCTTCCTTGAGAAGGCCGGGATGATCAAGCTGTTCACCGATGTCTCCCTGGGCCTTGTCGGCCACCGGATGGGCGGCGCGGCGAAGGTCTCAGTCCTGTCGTCGGGCCTGATGGGCACCATCTCCGGCTCGGGCGTGGCCAACGTGGTCACGACGGGGCAGTTCACCATTCCGCTGATGAAGCGCTTCGGCTATCGCTCTGCCTTTGCCGGCGGGGTCGAGGCGACCTCTTCCATGGGTGGGCAGATCATGCCCCCCGTCATGGGTGCCGTGGCCTTCATCATGGCCGAGACCCTGGGCGTGCAATACGTCGAGGTCGTCAAGGCCGCGCTGATCCCCGCGATCCTCTATTTCGCCGGGGCCTTCTGGATGGTCCACCTGGAAGCGGGCAAGCGCAACCTGCGCGGCCTGTCCAAGGAAGAGCAGCCCTCGGCCCGCAAGGCGCTGAAGGAGGGCTGGTACCTGATCCTGCCGCTGGGCGTGCTGGTCTGGCTGCTGTTCTCCGGCTACACGCCGCTGTTTGCCGGCACCATCGGCCTGGCGCTGACGGGCATGCTGATCATGGGCACCTCGCTGGCGCTTGGCCTGCCCTCGACCGTGCTGCGCGTGGTCTTCTGGATGATCCTGGGCATCGCGGCCTCCGGCTTCTTCGCCTATGGCGTGATGGCGCTGGTCTGGGTCGTGCTGGCGCTGATCGCCGCCTGTGCGATCTGGAAGGGCGGGCGCGAGACCCTGGGGGTCTGCCGCGACAGCCTTGCCGATGGGGCCAAGACCGCCCTGCCCGTGGGGATCGCCTGTGCGCTGGTCGGCGTGATCATCGGCGTGATGACCCTGACGGGCGGCGCCAACACCTTTGGCCAGTTCATCGTGAAGGTCGGGCAGAACAGCCTGTTCCTGTCCCTGGTGCTGACGATGATCACCTGCATCATCCTGGGCATGGGGATCCCGACGATCCCGAACTACATCATCACCTCTTCCATCGCGGGCCCGGCCCTGCTGGACCTGGGCGTGCCGCTGATCGTCAGCCACATGTTCGTCTTCTACTTCGGCATCCTGGCGGATCTGACGCCTCCGGTGGCGCTGGCCTGCTTTGCTGCCGCCCCCATCGCCAAGGAGAACGGGCTGAAGATCTCGATGGAGGCCGTGAAGGTCGCCGCCGCCGGGTTCGTGGTGCCCTACATGGCCGTCTACACGCCGGCGCTGATGCTGCAGGACGGGGGCGATCTGGCCACGATGATCGGCTATTGGCCCGCCGTCGCCTACGTGATCTTCAAGGCCCTGCTGGCGCTGTCGCTCTGGGGCGCGGCTGTCATCGGCTGGCTCTGGCGTCCGCTTGCCGTCTGGGAGCGCGCGCTGGCCATGATCGCGGCCTTCACCCTGGTCGCCGCCCTGCCGCTGACGGATGAGATCGGCTTTGCGCTGGTCGCAGCCTTCGCGGGCGTCATGTGGCTGCGCCGCGACCGCGTGGTCAAGGCATGAGTGCCTGCCTGATGGCAGGTGCGCTTGCCATCACCCTTTCCGGGAACGCCTTCACGCTGGAATGGACCCATTCGGTGGAGCGCGAGAGCTGGAGAGAAACCTGGGAAGTCGCCGACAGGCGGCTTCACCTGACAGAGGCCGCCGTCAAGGGATCGGGCGCCGGGATGGAGCCCGGCGAAGGCGGCCATTTCGAAGACGGCTGGTGGGTCTGGGCCCCGGATCTGCCCCCCGTGCGGGAGCTGGTGCTGGCGGCCTCTGGCCTGACGCCCTCGGCCTGGCAGCTGTGCGCGGACGGTACCTGCCACGAGCTGGGCGCGCAGCCTGAAGCGCCGCTGCACGTGGCGCCCTGCGATGCCTCATGAAGCTGCGGCGGATGACGGCGGCCCTGCGCCCGCATCTGTGGCCAAGGCTGGCGCTGGTGATCCTGCTCGCCGCGCTGGCCGGGGCGCTGGCCTACGGGCTGCTGCGCACCCAGATCGAGCGCCGGCTTGACCAGACCCTGCTGCTGACGGACCGCTCCCTGCAATCCGAGGTCGAGCGCTTCCGCTACCTGCCCGAAGTCGCCGCCGAGGACGCCCGCATCCGTGCCGCCCTAGCCAACCCCGCCGATCCCCAGCGCATCGCGGCGGCCAACCTGTACCTGCAGGCGATCACGGCCCATGCCGGGGCCGAACAGCTGTACCTGCTGGATTACACCGGCCTGACCATCGCCTCTTCCAACTGGCAGAACCTGGACAGCTACGTCGGGCGCAACTACGGCTTCCGGCCCTATTTCGATGACGCGCTGGAGACCGGCAACGGCGCGGTCTATGCGATCGGCGTGACCACCGGGCAGCCCGGCTACTTCATGTCCACCCGCCTCTATGGCCCCTCCGGAGAGCTCGGCGTGCTGGTGGTGAAGATCAACCTGCGCCCGCTTGAGGAGACCTGGGCCGAGACCGGCCAGAAGGTGGCCGTGGCCGATGCCGATGGCGTGGTCTTCCTGAGCGGCGATCCGGCCTGGCGCTACCATCCGCTGACCCCCCTGCCCGCGCCGGTGCGCGAGCGGCTGGCGCGCACCCAGATCTATTCCGGCAGCGGGCTGGACGGGGCCTCTGCGCTGTTGCGGCGCAACGGGCACAGTCTGACGGATGGCGCGGGCCGCCTGCTGACCCTGAACCGGGCGCCTTTCGCACGGGGCTGGGAGCTGCTGGCCGCGGCCTCTCTCTGGCCGGCGCGGGCGGCGGCGCTGGTCACCGGGGGCGTGGTACTGCTGGCCGGGCTGCTGGGCCTGGCCCTTCTGAACCTGCGCCAGCACCGCCAGCGCCTGATCGCCCTGCGCCTGCGCCAGACGGAGATGATGGAGCGCAAGGTCGACCAGCGCACCGCCGAGCTGAACCACGAGATCGAGACCCGTCGCAAGATCGAAGCCGATCTGCGCGCCGCACAGGAAACCCTGGTGCATTCGGAAAAGATGGCCGCCCTGGGGCGCATGTCCGCCGCCGTGGTGCATGAGGTCAGCCAGCCCCTGGCCGCGATGGAGGCCACGCTGACCGCCGCGCAGCTGTCGCTGAGCCGCGCCCCGGAACAGACAGAAGCCCGCCTTCAGACGGCGCACGGGTTGATCCGGCGGATGCAGCGGATGACCCGGAACCTCAAGAACTTTGCCCGCAAGGAGGTCGCGCCGACCACGCCGGTCTCTCTCAACACCGTGACCGCCACGGCGCTGGAGCTGGTCGCCCCCCGCGCGCAGGCCACCGGCGTGACGCCGCAGCTGCTGCCCCCCGCCGCCGATTACCGCGTGCAGGCCGGCCAGGTGCGGCTGGAACAGGTGCTGGTCAACCTGCTGCACAACGCGATGGAGGCGGTGGAGCCCGAGAATGGCGAAGTGACCCTCTCTGTCACCCGGCAGGGGCAAGAGATCTGCCTTTGCGTGGCCGACAACGGCCCCGGCATCCCGGAGGACATCCTGCCGCGCATCACGGAGCCCTTCTTTTCCACCAAGACCCATAGCGAGGGGCTGGGGCTTGGCCTTGCCATCTCTCGTGAGATCGTGCTGCAATTCGGCGGGCGACTGGAGATCGACAGCGCCCCCGGCGCGGGCACGCGGGTGTCCGTGATGCTGCCGGAACTGGTCAGGGAGACGGGGCAATGAGCGGGCTGATCCACGTGGTCGAGGATGACGGGGACCATTGCGCGGCGCTTTGCGACATGCTGAGCGCGGCCGGCTACGCGGTCAGCGGGTTTGGCACCGCGCGCGCGGCGCTGGACGCGGGGCCGCTGCCCGATCTTGTCATCACGGACCTGCGCCTGCCGGGCCTGAGCGGGCAGGAGATGCTGGCGGCTGCGCGCGACCGGGATCCCGATTGCCCTGTCATCATGATCACCGGGCATGGCGATGTCTCCCAGGCCGTGCAGGCGATGCGCGCGGGGGCAGAGGATTTCCTGGAAAAACCCTATGACGGGATGCACCTGCTTATGGTCGTGGAACGCGCCCTGCGTGCCCGCGCCGCCCGGGCAGAGATCCAGCGCCTTCAGACGGAGATCACCCAGACCGACCGGCGCGGCGGCCTGCTGGGCCAGTCGGCGGCCATGCGCGCCCTGCAAGAGGCCATCGCGGCCCTGGCCCAGACCGACCTGGACATCGTCATCAGCGGGGAAACCGGCACCGGCAAGGAGCTGGTCGCCCGCGCCCTGCACGATGGCAGCGCCCGGGCCGGGGGGCCCTTCGTCGCGGTGAACTGCGCCGCCCTGCCCGAGGACCTTTTCGAGATCGAGATCTTCGGCCATGTCGAGGGCGCCTTTCCCGGCGCGCGCGACAAACCGGGCAAGCTGGAGGCCGCCTCTGGCGGGACGCTGATGCTGGACGAGGTGGAGGCGATGCCCGCCGGCATCCAGCCCAAGCTGCTGCGCGCCCTGCAGGAACGCCAGGTGGTCAGGCTGGGGGAAAACGATCTGCGCCCGCTGGATATCCACGTGATCGCCACCTCGAAAAGCGATCTGCGCCAGCTCACGCTGGACGGCTCCTTCCGGGCGGATCTGTTCTACCGGCTTGCGGGGGCGGAAATCGCGGTGGAGCCGCTGCGCGCCCGCGGAGAGGACATCGTCCTGCTGTTCAGCCATTTCGCCCGCCTGGCCGCGGGCCGCTACGGGCGCGAGCTGCCCGAGATCGACTATGCCATGAAACAGCGCCTCATGCGCCGTCCCTGGCCCGGAAACGTGCGCGAGCTGAAGGCCGCGGCCGAGCGCTTTGCGCTTGGCCTCGACCTGCCGGAGTCGGGGGCGGGCAATGGCGCGGCCCTGGCGACGGAGGGCGACACGCTGACCGAGAAGGTCTCTGCCTTCGAAGCGCGGGAAATCCGCGCCACGCTGGAGCGCTGCCGGGGCAATACCGAACGCGCCGCCCGGGCGCTTGGCATCGCGCGGCGCACGCTGAACGACAAGATCAGCCGCTACGGGATCCGCGTCTGAGGCGGCGTCCCTGCCCGCCCCGGACCTGCGACGGCGTGTCGCCTGTGCCGAAGCGACCGGCCCCTGCAAACAAGGCGAACCCCGCAATCGCGCAGGCCCGGGGGCGGGGCCTGCGAGGCTTCACCCCGCAGGATCCCACGCAGTTTTGCACGCCCGCCTGCGCCCCACGATCGGTTGATTTTATTGGAAACGGCCCCGCTGCCCGCTAAAGTTGAACCCTGTGCGGATAACCGCTGACCCTACGGACCGACGTTACGTTACTATCCGCAAGACCATTGCAGCGGGAAACACTGGTTCTGTAGAAGCCCCGGGTTCCCGGAAGAGGGGCAGACCCCGATCCGGGCCGGATCAAATGTATCACATGTAAAGGGAGAGGACATGAACCGCATCACGCGACTGACGCTCTCGGCACTCCTGTCGAGCACCGTCCTGACCGCCGCCGCCGTTGCCACGGCAACCGCAGCTACCCACCCGGAGACCGGAGAGGAACTGGCGCAAGACCAGACCTTCACCTACCGGCTGCTTGACAACATCTCTTCCGTCGACCCGCAGATCGTCGAGGATGCAGATGGCTCCGACGTGGTCCGCGACCTGTTCGAGGGCCTGCTGAACCAGGATGCCGATGGCGAACTGGTGCCCGGCGTCGCCACGGACTGGGACGTCTCTGACGACAAGATGACCTATACCTTCCACCTGCGCGACAACGCCAAGTGGTCCAACGGTGACCCTGTCACGGCGGGCGATTTCGTCTACGCCTGGCGCCGCGCGGCCGATCCGGCCACGGCCTCTCCCTACCAGTGGTTCATCTCTCTCATGTCGCTGGAAAACGGCGACGAGGTGGTTGCAGGTGACATGGCCACCGACCAGCTGGGCGTCGAGGCGATCGACGATCACACGCTGGAAGTCCGCCTGAACACGCCGCTGCCCTACTTCCCGCAGATGGTCGTGCATTCCACCACCTTCCCCTCGCCCCAGAAGGTGATCGAGGAATTCGGCGCGGAATGGACCAAGCCCGAGAACATCGTCGGCAACGGCGCCTACGTGCTGACCCAGATGAACCCCGGCGAATCCATCGTGCGTGAGAAGAACGACCAGTACTGGGATGCAGAGAACGTCATCCTGGAAAAATCGGTCGCCCTGATCATCAACGACGAGAACGTCGCGCTGACCCGCTACCAGGCCGGTGAGCTGGACATGACCGACATCCCCGCTGGCCAGTTCCCGCGCCTGCGCGACGAATACGGCGAGGAAGCACACAGCTTCCCCAAGCTGTGCAACTACTACTACACCTTCAACCTGTCGGATTCCGGCCCCGAGGCCTTCAAGGATCCCAAGGTGCGCCAGGCCCTGTCGCTGGCCGTTGACCGTGACATCATCGTCAACAACGTGATGGCCGGGGGCCAGCCGCCCGCCTATACCTTCACGCCCGAAGCCACCGCCGGGTTCACCCCGCCGGAGGTGGAGATGGCCTCCATGACGCAGGCCGAGCGCGACGAGAAGGCCCGGACCCTGCTGGAAGAAGCCGGCTATGGCCCCGACAATCCCCTGTCCTTCGAGATGGTCTACAACACCTCCGAAGCGCATGAGAAAGTCGCGGTGGTCCTGTCCCAGATGTGGAAGCAGAAGCTGGGCGTTCAGGCCGAGCTGGCCAACATGGAATGGAAGGTCTTCCTGGACGAGCGTGGCAACCAGAACTTCGACATGGCGCGCGGCGCCTGGTGCGGCGACTACAACGAGGCCTCCACCTTCCTCGACCTGCTGCAATCGGAGTCGGGCTACAACGACGGCAAGTACAACAACCCGGAATACGATCAGCTGCTCGAAGATGCGCTGACCGCCGATGATACCACGCCGCTCTACACCCGCGCCGAAGAGATCCTGACGACCGAGAAGCCGGTCATCCCGATCTACCACTACGCCGGTGTCTACATGATCGACGAGGATCTGAAGAACTTCCCGGTGAACAACATCCAGTTCAACTGGTACTCGAAGGATCTCTACAAGACCGCCGAGTAAATGAAGTCGACGGCCCCGCGTTCATCGCGCGGGGCCGTCCCGAACGGGAATCCCTGACATGCTGATCTACGTGATCCGGCGGCTGCTGGTCGCCATACCGACGATTGCGCTGCTGGTCGTCGCCTCCTTCCTGATGATGCATCTTGCACCGGGCGGGCCCTTCACCTCTGAGCGCCCACTGCCGCCGGAAGTGCTGGCCAATATCGAGGCCCAGTACGGGCTGGACCAGCCGCTGTGGAAACAGCTCTGGGACTATTTCTACAACATCGTGGTGCATTTCGATTTCGGCCCCTCCTTCGTGCAGAAGGACCGGACGGTGAACGACATCATCGCGCAGGGTTTCCCGATCTCGCTGACCTATGGTTCCCTGGCCTTCCTGGCCGCGACCATCATCGGCGTGGTGCTGGGCATCGCAGCGGCGATCCGGCACAATTCCTGGGTGGATTACTTCGCCGTCTCCATCGGGATCGCGGCGCAGGCGCTGCCCAACTTCATCATGGGCCCGATCCTGATCCTGACCTTCACGCTCTGGCTGGGCGTGCTGCCCGGCGGCGGCTGGAACGGCGGACAATGGGAGTACCTGGTGCTGCCGGTAATCGCGCTCTCGACCTCCTACATGGGGTCCATCGCGCGGATCACACGGTCCTCCATGCTGGAAGTCATGAATTCCAACTTCATCCGCACCGCCCGGGCCAAGGGCCTGCCGGCGCGCGCCATCATCTGGCGTCACGCGATGAAGCCGACTCTGCTGCCGGTGATCTCCTACCTGGGGCCGGTCTTCGTCTACGTGCTGACGGGGTCGGTTTTCGTCGATCTCTACTTCTCCACCGGCGGGCTGGGGCAGAGCTTCGTCAGCTCTGCGCTGACGCGTGACTATGCCGTGCTGCTGGGGGTGACGATCCTTTACGGCACGCTGACCGTGCTGGTGAACCTTGCCACCGACCTGGCCTATGCCTGGTTCGATCCCAAGATCCGTTACTGAGAAAGGCCTGACCATGTTCGGAAAATCCGAAAAGGCGGCCGAGCTTGCCGCCGACATCTCTGATTTCAACGCCGTGCGCGGCCGGTCGCTGCTGCGCGACGCCATGGGGCGTTTCCTGCGCAACAAGGCGGCCATGGCCAGCGTGGTGCTGCTGTCGCTTGTCGTGCTCTTCGTGATCTTCGGGCCGCTCTTTGCCCAGTATTCCAACGAGGAAATCGACTGGACCCGGATGGGCGACATCCGCGGCATGGGTGCGCCGTCGCTGGAGACGGGCCATTACTTCGGCCTGGATGAGCTGGGCCGCGATCTTTACGCGCGGGTGATCCAGGCCACGCGCACCTCCCTTCTGGTGGGGCTGATCGGGGCCGGCATGGCGCTTCTGGTCGGCACGGCCTGGGGCGTGATCGCGGGCTTCTACGGCGGCCGGCTGGACAGCGTTATGATGCGCGTCGTCGACATCCTGCTGGCGATCCCGCTGACCCTCATCCTGATCCTGATCCTGGTGGTCGCGGGCCGCAGCTTCGTGGCGCTGTTCGTCGCCCTTGGCGCGGTGTCCTGGCTGACCATGGCGCGGATCGTGCGCGGCCAGACCCTGACCCTGAAGACCCGCGAATTCATCGAGGCCGCCCGTGCCGGTGGCGTCAGCGAAAGCGCGATCATCTTCCGCCACATCCTGCCCAACCTGATCGGCGTGGTGATCGTCTATGCCTCTCTGCTGGTGCCGGAGATGATCCTGGCGGAAAGCTTCATCTCCTTCCTGGGGCTCGGGATCTCCGAACCCATGACATCGCTGGGGCGGCTCATCGCCGAGGGTGCGGGGACGATGAACTACGGCACGCTCTGGCAACTGGCCTTCCCGCTTTTCTTCTATGTCACCATCATCATCACGATGTTCTTCATCGGTGATGGCCTGCGTGACGCGCTAGACCCGAAGGACCGCTGACATGACCATTCTTTCCGTCAAAGACCTGCGCGTTGGCTTCGAAACACAGGATGGCCGCTTCGAGGCGGTCAAGGGCGTCTCCTTCGACATCCGCGCCGGCGAATGCCTGGGCATCGTGGGCGAAAGCGGCTCCGGCAAGAGCCAGAGCTTCATGGCCGCCATGGGCCTGCTGCCCCCGAACGGCAGCGCCTCGGGCTCTGTCACGCTGGCGGGCAAGGAGATCCTGAACCTGCCGGTGGGCAAGCTGAACCGGGTGCGCGGGGCAGACGTGGGCATGATTTTTCAGGATCCGCTGACCGCGCTGACGCCGCACCTTAAGGTGGGCGAGCAGATGGCAGAGGTTCTGAAGGTGCACCGCGGCCTGAGCGGCGCCCAGGCGCGCAAGCTCTGCCTGGACTGGCTGGAGCGGGTGCGCATTCCCGAAGCGGCCCGCCGCATGAAGCAATACCCCCACGAGCTGTCGGGCGGCATGCGTCAGCGGGTGATGATCGCCCAGGCGATGCTGTGCGAACCCAAGCTGCTGATCGCGGATGAACCCACCACCGCGCTGGACGTGACCGTTCAGGCCGAGGTGCTGGATCTCATGGATGAGCTCAAGCGCGAGCTTGGCACCGCCATCGCGCTGATCACTCACGACATGGGCGTGGTGGCCCGCATGTGCGACCGGATCAAGGTCATGCGGCTGGGCGCCTTCGTGGAGGAAGGCGAGGTACACGATATCTTCGCCGCCCCGCAGCACGACTATACCCGCCGCCTGCTGGACGCGATGCCCCGCATCGACAAGGGTGAAAGCGGCGGCCATATCGAGGGCGAGGAAATCCTGCGCGTCGAGGACATGAAGGTCCACTTCCCGATCAAGGTCGAGGGCGGGCTGTTCGGCAAGACCGTGCCGCTGAAGGCCGTCAACGGCGTCACCTTCGGCCTGAAGGCGGGCGAGACCCTGGGCATCGTGGGCGAATCCGGCTGCGGCAAGTCCACCCTGGCCCGGGCCGTCCTGCGCCTGATCGACCCCAGCGACGGCTCTGTCAGCTGGCTAGGCAAGCCCCTGCACGCCATGGACAAGAAGGCGCTGAAGGCCGAACGAGAGGATCTTCAGATCGTCTTTCAGGACCCGCTGGCCAGCCTTGATCCGCGAATGACCATCGCGGATTCCATCGCCGAGCCGCTCAAGACCTACCGCCCCGGGCTGACCAAGTCCGAGCGGCGCGAAGAAGTGCTGAAGATGATGGAGCGCGTCGGGCTGGAGGCGGAGAAGTACAACCGCTACCCGCATGAATTGTCCGGCGGCCAGAACCAGCGTGTCGGTATCGCCCGCGCCATGATCAACCGCCCCAAGCTGATCATCTGCGACGAGGCTGTCTCGGCGCTGGATGTGTCGATCCAGGCGCAGATCGTGGCCCTGCTGAAGGAGCTTCAGGCGGAATTCGGCATGTCGATGCTGTTCATCTCTCACGATCTGTCGGTCGTGCGCGAGATCTCAAACCGCATCATGGTGCTTTACCTGGGCCGCATCGTGGAGCTGGCCGATGCCGAAACCGTCTGCTCTGCGCCGCGCCATCCCTATACGCGCTCGCTGATCTCTGCCGTGCCGATCCCGGATCCGGCAGCGGAACGCGCCCGGACCCGCATCCGGCTGCCGGGGGAGCTGCCCTCTCCGCTGGATGCAAAGGCCGCGCTGCGCTTCCTGCCGTCGAAACTGGCGGCCGGCGAGACCGATTACGTTCCCCAGCTTGAGGAAGTCGCGCCGGGTCACTTCGTGGCAGAGCATGACGACCTGGACCGCATCATGGCCGAAGACGCCGCCTGAGACCGATCCAAGGCCGAAGAACAGACGCCCCCGCCCCACCCGGGCCGGGGGCGTTTTCATGTCCGGCCATCGGCGCGCCTGCCCCCTCAGCCGGTCAGGGCCAGCAACCGACCCGCCCGCCTTCGACAGCAAGCTGGGCCGCAGTTTCGAGGTCTCGCGCAGCCTTCTTCTGGAAGGGTGTATCGATGTGGAGACAGCCGCCGCCTCCCAAGCGCAGGTGCAGATCTGAGCGTCCCATACCCGCCTTTCCCCAGCGGCAAGGGGTGAAACCACGGGCAAAATGCCTCTGCACTCGCTCAAATCCAATTCAGTTCCGCACTCATTCTATCAAATGACCCCAAATTTTATGATTTCACGCAAAGAAAGGGCAAGTTTTCGCAGGCCGGATAGGGCATTCCTTCGGCAGACCCACTCCCCCAACAAGAGGCCCTTCAAGTGTCCCCCACCCTGTCCGCCGCCAATGATCGCCCCACCGCCCTTCAACGCTTTGCCGCCGCGCTGGATGGGCCGGGCGTGCTGGAGCGGATCCGCGCCTCTGTCATCGGGGACGGCATGGAATTCGAAACCCCCATCGGGACGCAACGGCTGGTCTACGCGGATTACGTCGCTTCGGGGCGGGCCCTGCGCGAGGTCGAGCATTTCGTGACCGACGAAGTGCTGCCGATCTATTCCAACAGCCATACCGAGGCCTCCTACTGCGGGCAGGCCATCACCCGTATGCGGGCCGAGGCGCGCAGCATCGTGGCGCGGGAAACCGGCTGTGGCGCGGATTGCCATGTGCTTTTCGCAGGCAGCGGGGCCACGGGCGGGCTGAACCGCATCGTCGGCCTGCTGGATGTGGCGGCGAAGGTCGCGGCAGGCCAGCGCGTTGAAATCCTGATCGGCCCCTATGAGCATCACTCCAACATCCTGCCCTGGCGGGAAAGCGGCGCCCGGGTGAGCGAAATCGCCGAAGCCCCGGAGGGCGGCGTGGACATGGCGGACCTGGCGCGCAAGCTTGAGGAAGCCGCGGGCGCGGATCTGCTGGTGGGCAGTTTCTCTGCCGCCTCCAACGTGACCGGGCAGCTTACCGACGTGGATGCCGTGACCCGGGCGCTGAAGGCTGCCGGGGCCCTGGCGATCTGGGATTACGCCTGTGGCGCGCCCTACCTGGAAATGGACATGAACGTGCCCGGCGCGCCCAAGGACGCGATCGTTTTTTCCGCCCACAAGTTCCCCGGCGGGCCCGGTGCCTCTGGCGTGGCGGTGGTGCGGGACAGCATCGTGAACCGCGGAGTGCCCACTGCCCCCGGCGGCGGCACGGTTTCCTTCGTCTCTCCCTGGACGCATGTCTATTCGGGGCGTGTCGAAGCGCGCGAAGAGGCCGGCACTCCGAACGTGATCGGTGACATCCGCGCTGCGCTTGCCATGCTGGTCAAGCGGGCCGTTGGCGTACATCAGATCCACGCGATCGAAATGGACCTGCGGGAAAGGGCGCTGGAGGCCTGGGCCGACCTGCCGATGATGCGCATCCTTGGCAATGCGCGCGCCGCGGCGCTGCCGATCTTCTCCTTCCAGCTTTTCGATGGCCACACCCAGATCCATCCCCAGCTTGTCACGCGGATGCTGTCGGACCACTTCGGCGTGCAGGCCCGGGGCGGCTGCGCCTGTGCAGGCCCTTATGCCCACCGCCTGCTGGGAATCGGAGAGGCCGAGTCCGCGGCCCTTCTGGACCGCCTGCAAGCCGGAGAGGAAATGGCCAAGCCCGGCTGGACGCGCCTGAACCTGTCCTGGTGCCATGACGCGCGGCAGGTGGTCACGATCCTTTCCGCCGTGCGGACACTGGCTGAAATGGCCCCCGAGCTGGCACAGGCCTATCGCGCGGATCCGGCCACGGCACGGTTCGCCTACGCGGCCTGAACGGGCACTGCGCTTGCAAATTCCGGCCCGGGGGTAAAGATGCCCTGCGGGCCGGAGCTTTGGAGGTGCGCATGAACCAGAAACAACTGACCGCCTTTCGCATGGTGATGCGCCACGGCTCCATCACCGAGGCGGCCAATGCGCTCAGCGTCTCTCAGCCCGCTGTCAGCCGGTTGATGGCGGACCTTGAGGCGCATATCGGCTTTCCCCTGCTGCTGCGCACCGGGGGCCGGGTGCAGCCCACCCGAGAGGCCTATGCCTTTTTCCAGGAAGTCGAGCGGATGTTCTACGGGCTGGACCGCCTGGGACAGGTCGCCGAGGAAATCCGGACCCTGAACCGGGCCGTTTTTCGCGTGGCCTCCATGCCCATGGTCTCTTTCGAGATCCTGCCCCAGATGATCAAGCGCATGATCGACAGCCATCCCGGCATCGACGTCAGCCATGACGTGCATACCTCTGCCCGGATCCTCGACCTGCTGGCCTCACGGCAGATCGACCTTGGCATTGCCCAGACCGACCCGTTGCGCAAGGACGTGGAGGTGCTGGCGGCCTATCGCACCGATTGCGTCTGCGTGATGGCGCCGGATCATCCGCTGGCCCGGCGCGAGGTGCTCAGCCCGGCGGATCTGGATGGCGAACCGCTGGTCATGCTGAACTTCCGCACGCTGACCTACAGCTACCTCACGCGCTGCTTTGCAGAGGCCGGGGTCACCCCGCGCATCGTCACGGAGACTCAGCCCAGCTATTCCGCCTGCAGCCTGGCTGCCCTTGGAGTAGGCATTTCGATCGTCGACCCTATCACGCCGGACCTGTATGGCGACCGCCTTGCGGTGGTTCCCTTCAGCCCGGCGATCCCTTTCGACTACCAGGTCATCAAGCCCGCCGGGCAACCGATGTCACTGGCTGCAAAGAGTTTTTTCACCGAGTTCGAGGCAACCATCGCCGCCCGCCCGAATTTCGGCAGGCCCGTCCATAACATTTCCACATGACATCAACCTTATTTTATATTTGTATTTATAGCCCACCCGCGGAAGCTGGATCCAACCCGACGATCATAACAAGACAGGGAAAAGACCTATGAAAACGACTCGACGCACCTTGCTGGCCATGGGCACCGCGCTCGCCACTCTGTCCTTCGCCGGGACGGCAATGGCCGCGGACTACACCCTGCGTATCCACACCCTGGTGAAATCGCCCCACCCCTACAACGACATGGCCGCAACCATGAAGGAAGAGATCGAGGCGGAATCCGACGGCCGCGTCGAGGTCAAGATCTTCGACAGCGGCCAGCTGGGCCAGGACCCCGCCGTGATCGGCGAGATGGCCTTCGGCACCGTGGACATCATGATTTCCACCACCTCCAACGCCGTGCAGCAGGTGCCCGAGTACGGGATCTTCACCATGCCCTACCTCTTCGCCGGCATGGATGAGGCGCTGGAAATCGTCGGCCCCGGCACCCCGGTGGCCGAGCACTTCCAGCAGGTCTACGAAGAGCGTGGCGCGGGGATGCACCTTCTGGCGCTTGGCGCGTCGGGCGCGCGCAACATGTCGGCTGCCGATGTGTCGATCGAATCCCCGGCCGATCTTGAAGGCCTGAAGATGCGCACCCCGCCCTCCCCGATGGACAGCAAGACCTGGTCCGCCTTCGGCATGCTGCCCGTGACGGTCGCTTGGGGCGAGCTTTACGCCGCCATGCAGACCGGCGTCGCCCAGGCGATGGAAAGCTCGCTGCCCGGCTACGCGGGCTCCAAGCTGTACGAGGTCGCCCCGAACCTGGCGCTGACCCAGCATACGCTTCAGCTGAACCACACCTCGATCTCCGAGGTGACCTGGAACAAGCTGCCGGACGATCTGAAGACCATCGTCCAGGATGCCGCCACCCATGCCAACGCCTTTGGTGTCGAACAGGCGAAGGGCTATGATTCCGCGCTGGTCGAGACGCTGCAAACCGAGCATGGCGTGACCGTGACCCACCCCGACAAGACCGCCTTCATGGAGGTCGTCGCCCCGATGCAGGTCGAACTGGCAGAAGAGCTGGACCTGACCGAAGAATACGAGCTGCTGACGCAGTGATCCCCATGGCAGCGGGCCTTCGGGCCCGCGCCGAAGATGCTCCCCCGAATGTCCCCATGGGACATTCATGACCTGGCTGCCTCTTTCCTTTCGGGAGAGGGGCGGCCCTTTTGAAAGACACTCCATGCTGAACCGTCTGTGTGACGGGATCGCAGCGGTCATCCGACTGGTAGCCTGGCTTGCCTTCGCAGGCATGATCGCCACAGTGGGCCTGCAGGTCATCGCGCGCAACCTGCTGAACGCGCCCATGATCTGGACCGGCGATCTCGCCCTTCTTCTCTTCACCTGGCTCATCTTCGTGGGCGCCGCCCTGGGTCTGCGGACCGGGTCGCATTACATCGTCGACATGCTGCCGACCCACCGCCCCGCGGTCGGCCTGGCGGTCGAGGTGATCTCGCTCATCGCCGGGTTCTGCGTGGCCTGGCTGCTGGGCGTACATGGCTGGACCCTGGCCAACATGCGGGCCTCTGGCGAGGTGCAATCCCTTGGGATTTCGCGGTTTTGGATGTACCTGCCCCTGCCGGTTTCCGGCTGGCTGATGGCCATTTTCCTGATCGAGCAGACAGTCACGCTTCTGCGTCACCCCTTCGGAGGCGCCAAGGCATGAACCCTCTCGTCCTTCTTCTTGTCGTCTTCTTCGTAATGATCGCGCTGCGCGTGAACATCGGCTTCGCCCTTGTGCTCTCCTCTGCCGTGGTGATCCTGCAGCAGGACCTGCCGCTGATCTCCGTGGTGAACCAGATGTTCGCCGGGGTGGACAGTTTCACCCTGCTGGCGGTGCCCTTCTTCATGCTGCTGGGGCGGATCCTGAACGCGGGGTCCATCACATCGCGTCTGCTGGAGGTCGCGGATGCCACCGTGGGCCACGTGCGCGGCGGCCTGGGTCACGTGAACGTCTTCGTCTCCATGGTCTTTGCCAGCCTCTCGGGCTCTGCCGCGGCCGATACCGCCTCGGTGGGGTCCATCCTGATCCCGGCGATGAAGCAGGCAGGCTACCCTGCCCCCTTCGCCGCCGCCCTGACGGCCGCCTCTTCGACGCTGGGCGTGATCATCCCGCCCTCGATCATCCTGATCGTCTACGGCGCCTTCGGCAATGTCTCCATCGGGGCGTTGTTCGTGGGCGGCGTGGTGCCCGGTCTGCTCGTGGCCTTCTTCATGATGGCCTATACCTACGTGCTGGCGGTGCGCTACGGCTACCCGGCGAACCCCTTCCCCGGCTTCCCCAAGATGGGCCGCGTGCTGTTCCGTGGCGCCGCCCCGCTGATGATCCCGGTCGTCGTCCTGGGCGGGATCGTGGGCGGCATCTTCACCCCGACCGAGGGCGCGATTGCCGCGGTTCTCTGGGCGCTGTTCCTGTCGATCGGTATCTACCGCGACGTGCCCCTGAAAGCCCTGCCGAAGATCCTCTCCGATGCGGTGGTGGATTTCGCCATCCCGATGTTCACCGTTGCTGGCGCGGGCATCTTCGGCTGGCTCATCGCCTACCTGGGCGCCGCCCAGATGGTGGTGGACTTCATCCTGGGCGTCACCCAGACGCCCTTCCTGATCATGCTGATGCTGATCGGCTTCCTGCTGCTGGTCGGCATGGTGCTGAACCCGATCTCTGCCACGCTCATCTTCCTGCCGATCATCCAGGCCCTGGGCGACACCGCTGGCGTGAACCCGGTTCACATGGGCATCATCAGCACCATCACCCTGTCCGTCGGGCTGATCACCCCGCCCTACGGCATCTGCCTGCTGATCGCGTCCCAGATCGCGGGGGCCTCTCTTGGCCGCTGCATGCTGGCTGCCGCGCCGATCTGCCTGCTTACCGTCTTCGTGGCGATCCTGTCGCTCTGGATCCCCGATATCGTCCTGGGCCTGCCCAAGCTGCTGGTCCCCGAACTCTTCCCAGGAGGTTAATTCCCATGACCCATATCAAGCCCACTGGCTCTTTCGTTGCCCTGATCACCCCGATGAACGAAGACGGCTCCGTCGACTTCGAGGGCTTCCGCACCCTGCTGAACTGGCACCACGAGAACGGCACCAACGCCGTGCTGATCATGGGCTCCACCGGCGAGGTTTCCATGCTGTCGCTCGAGGAGCGCAAGGCGATCATCGCGGAGACCGCGAAGATGAAGCCGGGCAACATGCAGATGTATTACGGCGTGACCGGCAACAACACGGCCACCACGATCGAGTACACCCGCTTCGCCAAGGAGGCCGGCGCCGACGGCGTGATCATGGCCGCGCCCGCCTATATCTGCGCCGACAACGACGCGATCACCGATTACGCCATGGAGGTGCTGGACAGCACCGATATCGCCATGGGCTTCTACAACAACCCGCCGCGGGTGAAGACCGACCTGCACTGGGACAACATCCTGAAGCTGGCCAAGCACGACAACATGGTCGTGCTGAAGGAAAGCACCACGCGCGTCGGCCAGGTGGCCCAGGTCTGCGCGGCCAAGCCCGACATGTCGATCATGTGCTGCTGCTCTCCCAACCTTGGCCTGGTGGTCCCCACCATGGCGCTTGGCGGCCACGGCACGGCGAACATGACCGGCAACATCATCCCGCAGGAGATGGCCGTCATCTCCAAGCCCTGGGAAACCGGTGAGGATGCCTTCAACCACCGCCAGGCCTGGCTGGACAACCTGGACATGCTGCATTTCGCCTATTCGACCATCAACCCGGTCTCCATGAAGACGCTGATGCGCGCCGTGGGTCTGCCCGCGGGGCCGCTGCGTTCGCCGCTGCAACCGGCAAAACCGGAGATCCTGGCCAAGGGCCTGAAGGCCTTTGAAAAGCTGGGTCTGGCCGAGAAGTACGGCCTGTCCGCGCCGAAGATCGCGGCCGAGTGACGGAGATGGCCGGGGATATGATCCAGACCGACACGCCTGCGGACGATGCCGCAGCGACCGGGCCGGGTGACCTTGGCCCTGTCTCGCTTGCCCACTGGGGCGCATTCCGCGCCCAGGTGAAGGAGGGGCGGCTGATCGGCGCCGCCCCTCTCAACGGCGCTGACCCGGACATGGTCGGCGCATGGCCCGAACTGGTGCATTCGCCGCTGCGTATCGACCGCCCCCATATCCGCCGGGGATGGCTGGAAAACGGGCCGGGACGCAGCGATGCGCGGGGCCGGGACGACATGATCCCGGTGGACTGGGAGACCGCCCTGGACCTTGCCGCGGGTGAGCTGGAGCGCATGTACCGCGATCACGGCCCGACCGCGATCATGGGGGGCAGCTATGGCTGGTCCTCTGCCGGGCGTCTGCATCACGCGCGCAGCCAGGTCCGCCGCTTCCTGGCCGCCGCGGGGGGCTTTACCGATCAGCAGTGGAATTACTCCTGGGGCGCGGCAGCGGCCATCCTGCCCCATGTGGTCGGCTCCATCGAGTCCGTCTCTCATGCCTCGACCAGCTGGGAAAGCATCGCCGAACATACCGACAGGGTCGTGGCCTTCGGCGGGCTGAACCCGAAGAACTGGCGCGTCAGCTCCGGCGGGTCGGTCGGGCAAACCACGCCGGACCTGGTCGCCAAGGCACAGGCGCGCGGCTGCCGCTTTATCGTGATCTCGCCGCTTGCGCAGGACGTGCCCCCGGGGCTTGAGGCGGATCTCATCCAGCCACGCCCCGGATCCGACACCGCCATCATGCTGGCCCTCGCCCATGAGGCCTGGATCAGCGGCCGCGCCGACATCGCCTTCCTTGAGGCCTATACCACCGGGCACGAGGCCCTAGTGGCCTATCTGACCGGCCAGACGGATGGCACGGCCAAGACGCTGGCCTGGGCGGCGGAACAGGCCGATGTGCCCCAGGCACAGCTTCAGGCGCTTTGGGAGCAGATCCGCGAAGGCCGCGTCATGCTCTCTGCCGCCTGGTCCCTGCAACGGGCCGACCACGGGGAACAACCCTTCTGGGCGCTGATCGCCCTGGCGGCCATGCTGGGCCAGATCGGCCTGCCGGGGGGTGGCTTCACCTTTGGCTACGGCTCCATGGGCGGGGTCGGCGTGAACGCGCGACGCGGCTACGTCCCCTCCCTTCCCGGCCTGGCGAACAAGGGCATGTCCGTCCCTGTCGCCGCCTGGGCGGATGCCATCCTGCACCCCGGCGAGACGCTGGAGTTCAACGGCCAGCAGATCACCCTGCCCGATATCCGCATGATCTACTGGGCGGGGGGCAACCCCTTCCACCACGCCCAGGACCTTTCCAAGGTCCAGGAGGCCTGGTCCCGGGCCGAAACCATCATCGTGCATGAGCCCTGGTGGACGCCCACCGCCCGGCGTGCCGACATCGTCTTTCCCGCCACCACGACGGCAGAGCGCAACGACATCGGCGGCACCTCCCGCGACCACTTCGTGGCCTTCATGCGCGCGCTTGTTCCGCCGCAGGGCGAGGCGCGCAATGATCGTGACATCTTCGCCGCGTTGGCAGACCGCCTGGGCTGCCGCTACACCTTTGACGAGGGCCTGTCGGAAGACGGCTGGCTGCGCCGCATGTGGGCCGGTTCTGAGGCCCGGGGCGCCAAGGAGGGGATCGAGGTTCCCGATTTCGAGAGCTTCCGGGACATGGGGCTGTGGCCCGTGCCCGCGCCGGAGGCGCCCGAAGTGCTGATGGAAGGCTTCCGGGCCGATCCAAAGGGCAATCGCCTTGCCACCCCCTCCGGCCGGATCGAGCTTTTCAGCCAGGCCGTCGCGGATTTCGGCTATGAAGAGACCCCGGGGCATCCCCATTTCGCGCATCCCGTCGAATGGCTGGGCTCTGCCGAGGAAGGTCAGTTCCACCTAGTGACCAACCAGCCCGAGAAGCAGCTTCACAGCCAGCTCTGGCATACCCCTGCGGGCATGAGCGGCGCGCCCGCGCCGCTGCGCATCAACCCCGCTGATATGGGCGACATGCAGGCCGGGGACACCGTGCGCCTCTGGAATGATCGAGGCAGCTGCCTTGCCACCCTGCGCCCGGACACCGGCGTGCGGCCCGGCGTGCTGGTCATGCCCACCGGCGCCTGGTTCGATCCGGACCCGCAGACCGGCATCGAGCGCAACGGCAACCCGAACGTGCTGACCTCTGACCGGCGGACCTCCCGCCTGGGGCAGGCCAGCGCGGCTCTCTCGGCCCTGGTGCGCATCGCGCCCGAGCCGGCAAAAGACTGAAGGAGAAGACTATGGATCTGGGGATCCGGGGGCGCCGTGCGCTTCTGACCGGTGGCAGCCGCGGCATGGGCCGTGCCTGCGCCATGGCCGTCGCCGCCGAGGGCGCAGAGGTCACCATCGCCGCGCGCGACGCCGCGCAGCTTGAAAAGACCGCACAGGAAATCCGGGCAGAGACCGGCGCGACCGTGCATTGGGTCAGCGCCGACGTGACGACGGAAGACGGCCGGGCCAAGATCCTGGAGGCCTGCCCCGCGCCCGACATCCTGCTGAACAACGCCGGCGGCATGCTGCCCGGCGATTTCCGCGACTGGAGCCGCGAAGACTGGATCGCCGCGGTGGACCTGATGATGCTGCCCCCCATCCTGATGATGCGGGAAGTGGTCGATGGCATGATGGATCGCGGCTGGGGCCGGATCGTCAACATCGTCTCGCGCTCCGTGAAGATCCCGCAGCTTGAGCTGGGCCTGTCCAATGGCGCGCGTTCTGGCCTGGTGGGCTTTACCGCCGGGCTGGCGCGTCAGACCATCGCCAGGGGCGTCACGATCAACAACCTGCTGCCCGGCCCCTTCGACACCAATGCCCAGCGGGAGCACATCGAAGGCATGGTGGAGCCCGGCGGCCCAACAGCCGATGAGCTGCATGCGCAGCGCGCGGCGGGCAACCCGGCCGGCCGGATGGGCCGTCCCGAGGAGTTGGGCGCCTATTTCGCCTTCCTGTGTTCGCAGAACGCGGGCTTCGTCACCGGGCAGAACCTGCTGGTGGACGGCGGCAGCTATCCCGGCACCTACTGAGGCAGGCCCATGAAGATCATCGTCATTGGCGCCGGCGTGGTGGGGGTCACCTCTGCCTGGTATCTCACCCGCGACGGCCACGAGGTCACCGTGCTGGAAGCGCGCGAAGGCGCGGGGCTTGAGACCTCCTTCGGCAATGCCGGGGGGGTGTGCCCCGGTTTCGCCGGTCCCTGGGCCGCGCCGGGGATGCCCTTCAAGGCGGCGAAATGGATGTTCCAGCCCTCTGCCCCGCTGAAGGTCCGCCCGCGCGTTTCGATGCACCAATGGCGCTGGCTGGCGCAGTTCGTCGCCAATTGCACGCCAGAGCGCTTTGCCGCCAACAAGGCCCGGATGCAGAAGGTCGCGCATTACTCCAAAGCCTGCCTGGTCGCCCTGCGACAGGAAACCGGAATCGAGTACGACCACGGCGAAGGCGGCGTGCTCCAGGTGTTCCAGACCCCTGATGAGCTGGAGGGCGGCAAGCGGTCCTCTGCGGTTCTGACCGAGCTCAGGATCCCGCACCGCATTTTAACGGCCGCCGAGGTGCTGGAGGTCGAGCCCGGGCTGGCGCGCAGTGACGTGCCCCTGTCCGGCGGCCTGCAGCTGACAACCGATGAGACCGGCGACTGCCACCTGTTCTGCAAGGCGCTGGCGCGCCTGGCCACGGCGGAAGGGGCGCAGTTCCGTTATGACACGCGGGTCACGGGCCTGCGTCTGGCGGGCGAAAAGATCACCGCCGTGAAGGTCGGCCCGGAAGAGATCGAAGCGGACGCGGTGGTGATTGCCACGGGCCCGCAGATCGACCTGCTGAAGCCCCTTGGTCTCAACGTGCCGGTCTACCCGGTGAAGGGCTATTCCCTGACCGCCGAGATCACGGATGAGACCGCCGCGCCGCGCTCTTCCGTCATGGACGAGCATTCCAAGGTGATGATCACCCGCCTTGGGACCCGCCTGCGCGCAGCCGGCATCGCAGAGCTTGCCGGCTTCGACGACCGGATGCCGGCGCCGGTGCTGGACGGCCTGAAAGCCCGGGTGGCAGAGCTGTTCCCCGGCGCCGCCGATTACGAAGCCGCCGCGCTGTGGCACGGGTTCCGCCCGATGACGCCCGATGGCCCCTCACGGGTGGAAAAGACACGCTACGGCAACCTGTTCCTCAACCTCGGACATGGCTCCAACGGCTGGACCCAGGCCTGCGGGACCGGCCAGATGATGGCGGATCTGGTGGCGGATCGTCCCTTCGACCCCGCCGTGCGCTGACGGCAGAAAGGCCCCTACCCCCGGGTCGGTGTCAGCGGGATCGGGCGCTGTTCCTCGATCGCCTCCATCGCGAAGAAGGAGGTGACCGTCTCAAGCTCTATCTGGGAGATGAGGCGGCGATAGCAGGCGTCGTAGCTTGCCATGTCCCGCGTCACGATCTTGAGCATGTAGTCGTATTCGCCGCCGATGCGGAAGACATCCACCACGTCCTCGATCTGGGCGACATGCCTGCGGAAGGTCTCAAGCCAGTCCGCAGAATGGTGGCGTGTGCGGATCATCACGAAGACGACCAGCCCGGCGCCCACGGCTTCGCGGTTCAGCACCAGGGTGCGATTGCGGATCGCGCCGGCTTCTTCCAGCGCCTTGAGGCGGCGCCAGCAGGCGTTCTGGGACAGCCCCACCTTTTCGCTCAGCGCGCGCTGAGACAGGGAGGCATCGCGCTGCAGCTCATGCAGGATGCGGCAATCGATTTGATCCAGTTTTATCGCCATCTGCCTATCACATGAATGAATTTAGCTTCTAAGTATCGAAGATTCGGGCCGTGATGAAGCGAAAACCCGGATATTTCAACGTCAGCCTGGAAAGATCTGGCTAACGCAGCATGTGTCACGGCCCGAAAATGGAGCACCGACATGAGCGGTATTTTCAGGCAGGCCGACCGCGGATGATGGCTGGGCCGGCTGCACAGGGCGGAGAGATGTTCTTGGTGATCCCCCTTGTCGACATTCCCGTGCAATGCCCTAGCGAGCAAGGGGATTAGCGACACGGCAAGTGCTGCGATCGGGATGATGGCGGAGGAGGTGGGATTCGAACCCACGGTACGCTTTCACGTACGTCGGTTTTCAAGACCGGTGCAATCGACCACTCTGCCACTCCTCCGACGCGGAAGGCTCTAGCGGGCGGCGCTTGATTCTGAAAGACGCAACTTGCGCTGCTACATGGCAGAGCTGACCTGGATTTGATCGGAAAGCGCTGGCCTTCCCCATGGCGTTCCGGTTACCAAAGTCAGCAAAGACAGGCATGATGGTACAGCCGCACGCCCCAAGAACGCCAAGCAGGAGCCCCTCATGATGCCCCGCAAACCTCTTCCTGCCCTCAAGGCCCTGCTTGTCACGGCCTGCCTGGCCGCAAGCACCCTGCCCGCAGCGGCCTTCGACACCAGCGCCCGTGCTGCCTATGTCGCGGACCTGAGCACCGGGACAGTGCTGCTGGCCAAGGATGCGGATACGCCGCTGCCGCCGGCCTCCATGTCGAAACTGATGACGCTCTACGTCGCCTTCGAGGCCATCCGCGATGGGCGGCTGAGCTTGGATGAAAGACTGCCCGTCAGCCAGCACGCGATGGATTACGGCGGCTCGACCATGTTCCTGGACACGACCGATCACGTGAAGGTCCGCGACCTTCTGCAAGGCATCATCGTGCTCTCGGGCAATGACGCCTGCGCCGTCATCGCAGAGGCGCTGTCCCCCGATGGCACGGAGGCCGGTTTTGCCCGCTACATGACCCAGCGGGCGCAACAGCTTGGCATGACGAGTTCCAGCTTCGCCAATTCGAACGGCTGGCCCGACCCCTACCAGCGCATGTCCGTGCGGGATCTTGCGCTGATCGCCACCCGCATCATCGAGGACTTCCCGGAGTTCTACCCGCTGTTCTCGGAGACGGAGTACAAGTTCGACGGCCGCGCGCCGCAGAACATCCACAACCGCAATCCGCTGCTGGGCCTCGGGATCGGGGCGGACGGCCTGAAAACCGGCCATACCCAGGAAGCGGGCTACGGCCTTGTGGGCAGCGCCAAGCAGGGCGATCGTCGCGTTGTCTTCGTGCTGTCGGGGCTGGACAGCGTCCAGGCCCGGGCAGAGGAAAGCCGCTCCGTCGTTAACTGGGCCTTTCGCAACTTTCGCGAAACCACGCTCGTCCCCGCCGGCGAAGTGATCACCACTGCCCCGGTGTTCCAGGGCGCGGCCTCCGAAGTGGGGCTGACGGTGACCGAGGACCTGATCACACTGGTGCCGGTGCTGCAGGCTTCTGAAGGGGTGACCTCCGAGGCGGTCTTCGACGGGCCGATCCAGGCCCCCATCGACGCCGGGCAAGAGCTGGGCAGGCTGATCCTGCGCCCCGAGGGGCTGCCGGAACGCAGCGTGCCGCTGGTTGCGGCAACGGCCGTTCCCCAGGGTGGTTTCCTGACCAAGGTCCAATCCGCCGCCACCTACCTGATGCGCCGCATCAATCGTGGCCCGGCCGATGAAGGTGCCGCCACCGAGGCGGCCTCCTGAAGAGCAGAACCATGGTCGCTGGGCTTTTCATCTCATTCGAAGGGATCGACGGATCCGGCAAGTCGACCCAGGCCCGCCGCCTGGCCGAAGCCCTGCGCGCGGCCGGCCGGGACGTGGTCCTGACCAGGGAACCCGGCGGCTCGCCCGGCGCAGAGGAGATCCGCGCGCTGGTGCTGAACGGCGACCCGGATCGCTGGTCAGCCGAAACGGAGATCCTGCTGTTCACCGCCGCCCGGCGGGACCACCTGGAACGCACGATCGCGCCGGCGCTGGAGCGCGGGGCCGTGGTGATCTGCGACCGTTTTGCCGACAGCACGCGGATGTACCAGGGCCTGTCGCGCGGCGACCTGAGGGAGACCGTCGACAAGCTTCATGCGCTGATGATCGGGCGGGAGCCGGACATCACCATGCTGATCGACATGGACCCGGCCGAGGGTCTGTCCCGCGCGCTTGGCAGACAGGGCGCGGACACCCGCTTTGAAGGCTTCGGCCAGGACCTACAGGACCGAATGCGCGCGGGCTTCCTGGAGCTGGCCGCGACTGAACCACGGTTCCGCGTGGTTGCCGGCGCCGGCTCTGAAGACGAGGTTTTCGCGCGGCTCACCAAGGCCCTGCCAGAACTTGCCGAGGCCCTGGCATGAGCGAAGAGGATCTGCCGGAACCCGACCGCGTCGAAGGCGCCCCCCACCCCCGCGATACCCTGCGGCTGATCGGTCAGTCGCAGGCGGAAACGGAATTCCTGGATGCCTTCAACACCGGGCGCCTTCACCATGGCTGGATGATCACGGGGCCGCGCGGCTCCGGCAAGGCGACCCTGGCCTGGTCCATCGCGCGCTTCCTGCTGGCAACCCCGGATCCCGCCGCTGAGGCAGATGGCCTGTTCGGCGGCGCCGGGCTGGCCCCGGAGCTGGCAGAGACACTGGCGGTTTCCGCCGACCACCCGGTCGCGCGCCGCATGGTGGCGGGCTCTGAACAGGGGCTTTTCGTCCTGCGGCGCGGGCACAACGAGAAGACCGGGCGCATCAAGGACCAGATCACGGTGGACGAGGCCCGGCGCCTGAAGAACTTCTTCTCGCTGTCGCAGGCCGATGGTGGACGCCGGGTGGTGATCGTGGATGCCGCCGATGAGCTGAACGTCTCTGCCGCGAATGCGCTGCTGAAACTGCTGGAAGAGCCGCCCGCACGGACCACCCTGCTGCTGGTCACGCACCAACCCTCTGCCCTGTTGCCCACGATCCGCTCGCGCTGCCGGATGCTGCGGCTGCACCCCTTGTCACCTGCGGACATGACAGAGGCCATGGACCAGGCCGGCATGACCGTTGAGCAACCAGAGCGCCTGGCCGCTCTTGCCGAAGGCTCTGTCGGGGCGGCCGTGCGGCTGACGAACCTGGACGGGCTGGCCCTTTACGCGCAATGGATCGCCATGCTGCGCGACATGCCACGGTTCGACCGGGCCCGTGCCCAGGCCCTGGCCGAAGCCGCCGCCGCACGCGGCGCGGAGGAACGGCGCGCCCTGATGGTCGTCCTGCTGGACCAGGCGCTGTCCCGCCTTGCCATCGCGGGGGCGACCGGCCAGATGCCCAGCCCCGAAGCCGCCCCCGGTGAGGCAGAGGCCTTTGCCCGGCTTGCCCCAACTCCCGCCGCAGCGCGGATCTGGGCGGCAGAAGCCCAGGAGATCGGCGCGCGTCTGCGTCACGGTCTGGCGGTCAACCTTGACCCTGCCGCACTCATCCTAGATACGGTTTTCAAGCTTTCCAAAGCCGCCGCAGAGGCTCAGGCCCGCTGACTTCCTTCCGGCATTTCGCGGAAGGCGGGACGACCAGACAGGAAAATGATGACCGATATTGCCCAGATCACCGACAGCCATTGCCATCTCGACTTTCCGGATTTCGAAGGCGAACTGGACCAGGTGATTGCCCGCGCAGCAGAGGCCGGCGTCACCCGGATGGTGACGATCTGCACGAAGCTGGTCAACGAACCCTCTGTCCGCGTCATCGCAGAGGCCCATGACCCGGTCTTCTATGCTGCGGCGACCCACCCGATGTCCGTCGGCAAGGAGCCGATGGCGCGTTTCGACCAGCTGGTCGAGATCGCGAAACACCCCAAGATGGTGGGGATCGGAGAGACCGGCCTTGATTACCACTACACGGCCGAAAGCGCCGAAGAGCAGCAGGAAAGCCTGCGTATCCATTGCGCCGCCGCACATGCTACCGGCCTGCCGCTGATCATCCATTCCCGCGACGCCGATGACGACATGGCCCGCATCCTGAGCGAGGAACATGCGAACGGCGCCTTTGACTGCGTGATGCACTGCTTCTCTTCGACAGAGGCGCTGGCGAAGGCCGCGCTGGACCTGGGTTTCTATCTGTCGATGTCCGGCATCGCCACCTTCCCCAAAAGCCAGGAGCTGCGCGACATCTTCGCCGCGGCCCCGCTGGATCGGATTCTTGTGGAAACGGACAGCCCCTACCTGGCTCCGCCACCCCATCGCGGCAAGCGCAACGAACCCGCCTTCAGCGCCCTGACTGCAAAGGTCGGCGCAGAGATCTTCGGGCTGGACTACCCTGCCTTCGCAGCACGCACCCAGGCCAATTTCGAGCGCCTCTTCGCCAAGGCCGCGGCCTGGCAGAAAGAGGGCGTTGCCTGATGGCCCAACTGCGTTTCACGATCCTTGGCTGCGGCTCTTCCGGCGGCGTGCCCCGGCTTGGCGGCCATTGGGGCGATTGCGACCCCGCCAACCCCCGGAACATCCGCCGCCGCTGCTCCATGCTGGTGGAACAGGAAGGCGCCGAGGGCACGACTCGTGTGCTCATCGACACCTCACCCGACATGCGTGCGCAGCTTCTGGATGCCGGGATCGGTGAGCTGGACGGGGTGGCCTTTACCCATGCCCATGCCGATCACGTGCATGGCATAGACGACCTGCGCCAGATCGTCTTCAACACCCACAAGCGGCTGCCCGTCTGGGCCGATGGCGACACGCAGGAAAGCCTGTATTCCCGCTTCGGCTATGCCTTCGTGCAGCCAGAGGGCTCTCCCTATCCCCCGATCCTAGAGATGCATACGATCGAGGGGGCGTTCACCATCAAGGGCGCCGGCGGCCCGATCACGCTGCTGCCCTTCCGGGTCAACCATGGCTCCATCGACGCGCTCGGCTTCCGGATCCGCGACCTGGCCTATCTGCCCGATGTCGCCAAGATGAGCGACGAGGCCTGGGAAGCCTGTGCAGGTCTTGATTGCTGGGTGCTTGATGCCCTGCGCCGCAAGCCGCATCCCACCCACAGCCACCTTGAGCAATCGCTGGACTGGATCGCCCGCGCCGCGCCGGAGCGCGCCGTCCTTACCAACATGCACATCGACCTAGATTACCAGGCGATGGCCGATGAAACGCCAGAACATATCATTCCTGCCTATGACGGACTTCAGATCACATATGAGATCTGACCGCCCGATCAGTGCCGCATGAGCGCCTTGCTGACCATCGTCCTGCCGGTCTTCATGGTGATCGGCGCGGGCTACCTGGCGACGCGGGTGCAGATCGTGAACCAATCGGTGATCGACGGGCTGATGCGCTTCACCCAGGGCGTCGCCTTCCCCATTCTGCTCTTCCGCGCCATCACCCAGTTCGACGTCGGCGCCGCCTTCCACCTGCCGCTTCTGCTCAGTTTCTATGCCGCGGCGATCACCTGTTTCTTCATCGGCCTCTTCGGCGCACGTGCGCTTGGGCGGGATGCCCAGGACAGCGTGGTGATCGGCTTCTGCTGCCTGTTCTCCAACTCCATGATGCTGGGGGTGCCGATCACGGAACGGGCCTTCGGAACCGGTGCGCTGGATGCGAACTTCGCCATCATCGCGATCCATGCGCCGCTGGGCTACACGATCGGCATCGTCGCGATGGAGATCGTGCGCGCCGGCGGCAGCGGGCTGGACGCCTGGAGCCTTGCGCGCCGCATCGTCACCCAGATTTCCCGCAATCCGCTGGTCATCGGCCTGGCCTGCGGCTTCGCGGTCAACTTAAGCGGCCTGCCGGTGCCGGTGTCGCTGGGCGATGCCATGGACATGGTTGCCCGCGCGGCCCTGCCCTGCGCCCTCTTCGCCGTGGGCGGTGTGCTTGTCCAATACAAGCTCGAGGGCGACTGGCGCCTGATCGGCATGATCTGCGTGGTGACCCTGGCCATCCACCCTGGCCTGACCTGGATCTTCGGCACGATGGGCAACCTGAGCGTCGGCGACTTCCGGTCCGCCGTCCTGACGGCCGCCTGCGCCCCCGGGGTGAATACCTATGTCTTCGCCAATCTCTATAACCGCGGAAAACGCTCTGCCGCCTCGGCGCTGTTGATCTCGACCGCTGTCTGCCTGTTCACAATGTGGTTCTGGCTGACCCTGCTGCCCTGACCGAAGTTCTTGCGCCAGGCCTCTGAAACCCTTACCCATTCCCGGGTGGTAGTGAGGGAGCAACGCCAGGGAGCGCAGAACCGGCCCATGGACATCACGATCTCTTACCAGCGCGGCGAAACCGATCCGGGCAATGGCCCGGTGCGGATCGGCTGGCTGCTTTCCGAAGCCTCTTCCCCGATCGTCTACGACCCGCCCCGACGGGTCAATTCCCGCGACGCCCGGCGCAGCCATGCCAAGTCCGCATCGCGCTGCCCGGCGATCCTGAACCTTGAAAGCCGCTACTTCGAGGTCCCCTGCCCCTTCGATCTGAATATCGGCTTCACCCGGGACGACAAGGGCCGCCCGGTCCTGCGCAACCTGGCCGGTGACAGCAGCACGGTGCGCGCAGGAAAGCTGAGCCAGCTGCTCTCGCTCGTCAGCGAAAAGGAATGGCGCTACCCGGACCGCCCGGTGCTGCAGCTCAAGCTGCCCTATCTCTTTCTCTGCGATGAACCGGTCTACCTGACCCAGCTTGATGCCTACCTGCATTATCGCCCCGTGCCGCTGCCCGGCACGATCTTCGGCGGCCGCTTCCCGATCCATATCTGGCCGCGTCCGCTGATGTGGGCCTTTGAATGGCATGACACCAGCAAACCGATCATCCTGAAGCGCGGTGAGCCGCTGTTCTATTGCCAGTTCGAGGCCGATGGCCCGGACCGGTCCGCCCAGCTGATCGAAGCCGAGATGACGCCGGAGCTTGAGGCCTACCTTGATCACATCACCGGGGCGGTCAATTACGTGAACCAGACCTTCGCTCTTTTCGAAGCGGCAGAACGGGTGCGCCCGCAGCAGCTTCTGACCCCTCGAAAGGAGAGGTAATGGCGGCCCCCCTGACCGGGGACAGGAACGGCGCCCCCACGCCGGAGGCACGCCGGGCCAAGGATATCGCGGCTGCCAGCAGGGCCTTCGACAATGGCCAGATCAGCCAGAGCCACGCCCTGATCGCCCCCTGGCTCAATCAGCCCGGGGCAACTGCCGACGAACAGAAGACGTTGGGGTTCCTGCAGCTTGGCTGCGCGCTTTACCGGCAGGGAGACCTGGAGGCCGCGCGCAAGCTCAACAAGGAGCTGCCGCTGGGACTCTGGCCGACCATGCGGTACCGGCTGTCCCTGCGGCTGCGCGACCCGGCCACCGCCAAGCGTCTGCGCCGACACCCCGGGATCAGCGCCCGCACCCTTGCCGATTTCCGAACCAGCGCCGGGCTCCATGCGCTTTGGGCCGGAAGGTACGGCATCGGCTTCAAGCTGTTCACGGCGCGCCACGCGGCGATCAATTTCCCCAGGGTCCTGCCAGACGGCGTGACCTACGCCCCACTGCCTGATGATCCCACTCAGGATCTGGACGTGATCCTGCTGGAGCAGGGGCTGGGAGAGGTGCTGTTTCACCTGGCCCATATCCGGGCCGAGGGCGCCCATGCGCGCAGCCATTTCATCGGGCAGCCCAGATACGGGCACCTTGTGCGGCGCTACCTGCCCGATGCCAGTTTCGCCCCCTTCGACTCGCCCGGACGAAGCGGGCCGGCCCACCTGGCCGGGGATTTCGTGGCGCGCCACTGGCGGCGCACGGGAAAGGTCGCACCGCCCCAGATGCTGGATCAGCCCACGCGGCATGCCTTCGACCAGCCCGTCTTCGGCCTGTGCTGGCGTGGCGGATCTGGGCAGAATCGGCGCGAGGAACGCCATGTTCCGCTGGCTTTCCTTCTGGACATGCTGCCCCTTGGCGCGCGGTTCCTGGCCCTGCAACACGACATGACTACGGAAGAGCGCAAGCTGCTGCTGGCCGATCCGCGCTGCGCCATCCCGCTGGCCGATATCACCCGCAACCCGGTCGCCACGGTCGACATGATCCGCCCGCTGGCCGGCGTGATCTCTGTCGACAGTGCCAATTGGCACATGGCCGGCTTCTGCGGCGTGCCGCTGCTGGCGGTGATGAACCGGACCGCCCATTGGTTCTGGGGCCGCGACGCGGATGCGGCTTCGGTCTTTCCCTCCGCCACGACCATTCAGAAAGAGCACCTGGATGCCGAGGCGATCGCGCCCTGGATCGAGCAGACCGCCCGGGCCTGGGCCGCGCGCCCTGTTGCCCCCCTGCCCGCCCGGCACAGCCAGCCACCCCGGCTTCGGGCAGAGCGCAGGCCGGTGTTCATCTGCGGCCTTCCGCGCTCTGGCACCTCCGTGACGACCCGCATCCTTGCGGCCCATGGCCTCTGGCTGGGTGAGACCATACCGGCCACGTCCGAGAACCCCACCGGCTTCCAGGAAAACCGCCGCCTGCGAGAGACGCTGCTGAAACCCACGCTGACCGCCCTGGGGGCGGATCCGCGCGGAGTCGCCCCCCTGCCCAGGACCGACAGCCTGCCGCCCTTTCCGGATCTTGCCCGCCGGATGCGCGGCATCATCCGCGCGGAAGGCTATGACGGGAAAAGCCCCTGGGGCTACAAGGACCCCAAGCTTGCCCTGCTCTGGCCGCTCTTTGCCCGCGCCTTTCCTCAGGCCACATGGGTTATCGTGAAACGCGACCGCGAGACGGTCCTGCGCTCCATCGCCCGCGCCAGTTTCATGCGCGTCCATTCCAGCTCTACCGAGTTCTGGATCCCCTTCTGCAACGCCTATGACAGCCGACTGCGCGCGCTGGAACGCAGCGGCGTGACCGTCCTGACCGTGGATGGCGATGCCGTGACGGGGGGCGACCATTCAAGCCTGGCCCCGGTCTGTGCCACGCTTGGGCTGTCCTTCGATCCGGAGCGTGCCGCGAAGGCCGCAGCCCTGCCAAACCCATCCGAGGGCGGATAGCCTTTTGCAAATGATGGGCTTAGGAAGGGCAAATCACATCAACAGCGGAGCTGCGCAATGTCAGGACTGATCCAGATCATCAACGGTCCGAACCTCAACCTTCTGGGTCGCCGCCAGCCGGAGATTTACGGCTACGAGACCCTTGATGATGTCGAGGCGGATTGCGCCGCGCTGGCCGCCGACCTTGACCTGGAATGCGCCTTCTACCAGTCGAACTACGAAGGGGCGCTGATCGACTGCATCCACCAGGCCCGCGAAAAGGCCGATGGGATCATCATCAATCCGGCGGCCTATACGCATACCTCTGTCGCGATCCTGGATGCGCTCAACGCCTTCGAAGGCCCGGTGATCGAGGTCCATATCTCAAACGTGCACAAGCGCGAAAGCTTCCGCCACCATTCCTATGTCTCGCTGCGCGCCGATGGGGTGATCGCCGGCTGCGGCACGGAAGGCTACCAATACGCGCTGCGGCGGATGGCGACGCTGATCAAGGCCTAGGTGAAGTTCCTGAAGACTCGGGTGGTGGTGAACATCGACTCGAGCTCTTCAAGCCGGTCGCGGCTTTCATCCCAACGCCGGGCCTGTACGTCCGCGATCAGCGCCTCGACAACGGCCATGATGGCGATGGTGCTGTCCCAGTTCGACGGTGCCTCCACCTGAAGGCGGAAGACATGCTGCGCCACTTCCGCGATCGGTGAGCCCCACTGGTCGGTGAACAGCACGATGGCCGCGCCGCGCGCATGGGCGAGTTCCGCGAGCTTCTGCAGATCCTTCTCATACCGGCGGATGTCGAAGACGACCAGGACGGCGGCCTCATCCATGTCCAGAAGGTAGTGGGGCCAGACGTTCGGCGTCTGGCTCAGCAGGGTCACGTTGGACCGGATGATCTGCATGTGATTGTGAAAACTGGAGGCATTGGCCCGGGTGATCCGACCGCCCACGAAGTAGGCCGGGCGCGCGCTGTCCGCCAGCAAGCTGGCCACTGCATCGAAGACCGCTGGATCCAGCCGCTCAAGAGAGGCGTTGATATTGGCCACCACGGCCTCTGCGAATCGATGCATGAGATGGCGTTCACCGCTTTCGGCACGGGCGTCGCGCTTGAGCGCGGGAGCCTTGATCCGCTCTGCTACCTCTTCACGCAGGGCGGTCTGCATCTCGGGGAAGCCCTCGTAGCCCAGCTTGCGCGCCATGCGGATCACCGTGGGGGTCGAGACCTCGGCAAGCTCTGCAAGCTTGGTCACGGATTGCATCCCGGCCATCGGGTAGTCCCGCAGGATCATCTCGCCCACGCGCTTTTCAGACGCTGTCAGGCGTGCATTGGCGGCGTGGATCGCTGCCTTGACCTCCTGGCGGGTCTCCTCCGTCACAGGCTGCGCCTCCTTAGTGATCTGATATGTAACAGTCTCTACAAATTATTCAGGGGCTGTAGCCATGTCTACAAAATTGCGTTGACAGCACGGGCTGAGGCGTCTTCTCCTGCGCGCATGCTGCAGACCGCGCCACAAATCCTGTCGAATGAGGAAATGCCCGCCGCCGAGGTCCTTACCCCCCTCGGTACCGGGCCGGTCGTGCTGGCCTGCGAACACGCAAGCCCGGCCATTCCCAAGTCCCTGTCCAACCTCGGTCTGCGCGATGCGGACCGGCTGAGCCATGCGGCCTGGGATCCCGGCGCGCTGGCACTGGCCAAGGCCATGTCGGAGCAGCTTCACGCACCGCTCGTGGCGTCGCGCGTCTCTCGCCTGGTGTATGATTGCAACCGCCCGCCCGAAGCAGACAGCGCCATGCCCCGCCTCAGCGAGGTGGTCGAGGTTCCCGGCAACCGGGACCTGACCCAGGAACAGCGCGACGCCCGCACGCGCGAGGTCTACGAGCCCTTCCGGACCACCCTTGCCACGGTCATGGACCGGCACGGCGGCGCGCTGGTCACCATTCACAGTTTCACACCGCTCTGGCACGGAAAGCCCCGCGCGACGGAAATCGGCCTGCTGCACGACAGCGACAGCCGGCTGGCCGACAGCATGATCGCGAACTGGTCCGGCGCCCTCAAGGCAGAGCTTAACGCGCCCTACTCCGCCAGCGATGGCGTGACCCATACGCTGGCCCTGCATGCCCTGCCGCGGCAAAGGCTGAACGTGATGATCGAGGTCCGCAATGACCTGATCGAAACGGAGGCCCAGGTTGCCGAGGTGGCAGAGCAGCTGTGTTGCGTGCTCAGCCGGGCCATGGGCCAGATGGCCACGCAGCGCCACGCGGAGGGCAGTGCATGAAGGTCATGCGCGGCTACATTCGCTGGATCGACGGTATGAACTGGCTGATCGGGCGTTTCGCGATGTTCGGGCTGTTCATCCTGATGGGCATCCTGCTGTGGTCCTCCATCTCCAAGACGTTTTTCCTGCCCTCCCTCTGGACGCTTGAAACCGCCCAGTTCGTGATGGTCGCCTATTACCTGCTGGGGGGGCCATATTCGATCCAGCTGGGGTCGAACGTGCGGATGGACCTGCTGTATTCCGAGCTTTCGGATCGCAAGAAAGCCTGGATGGATGCCTTTACCGTCTTCTTCCTGATCTTCTACCTTGGCGTGATGATCTACGGCGGGCTGGCCAGCCTGGCCTATTCGCTGGGGAATTTCATGGGCGGTCCCCTGCCCTTCTTCGGCAAGCTGATCCAGGCCTTCCTTACCGGCGGCCCGGATGCGGCCGGCGAAGTCATCGGCTATGTCGAAAGGTCGTCGTCTTCCTGGCGGCCGATCATGTGGCCCATCAAGTTGATTACCTGCATCGGGCTGTTCCTGATGCTGCTCCAGGTCCTGTCGGAATTCTTCAAGGATGTCCTGCGCCTGCGCGGAGAGACGATCTGACATGTCCTACGAATTGATCGCCCTGCTGATGTTCTCCACGATGATGCTGATGCTGCTGACCGGCCAGCGGGTCTTCGGCGCCATCGGCTTTGTCGCCGTGGTGGCCGCGCTGCTGCTCTGGGGCGACAAGGGGGGCTACGACCTGGGCTACGGGGCCCTCATGAAGCTCATGAAATGGTACCCGATGCTGACGCTGCCGATGTTCGTCTTCATGGGCTACGTGCTGTCGGAATCCAAGATCGCCGATGACCTCTACCGGATGTTCCACGTCTGGATGGGCGGCATCAAGGGCGGGCTGGCCATCGGCACCATCGGACTGATGGTGCTGGTCTCTGCCATGAACGGGCTTTCGGTCGCCGGCATGGCCATCGGCTCGACCATCGCTTTGCCGGAACTGCTGAAGCGCGGCTATGACAAGAAAATGGTGACGGGCGTGATCCAGGCGGGGTCTTCGCTGGGCATCCTGGTGCCGCCCTCCGTGGTGCTGGTGCTTTATGCGATGATCGCGCGGCAGCCCGTGGGCCAACTCTGGCTGGCAGGCGTGGGCCCCGGGCTTCTGATGGCCGGCCTTTTCATCGCCTATATCGTGATCCGCTGCGCACTGAACCCGTCGCTTGGCCCCACCCTGCCGGAAGAAGAACGCGCCCAGGTGACCCGGGCCGAGAAGTTCCGCCTGATGCGCGCGGGCCTGCTGCCGGTCGGGATCTTCCTGATCATGATGGTGCCTTTCGTGAAGGGCTGGACCTCTCTGGTGGAAGCCTCTGCCATCGGGGCCATCGCGGCCTTCCTGGCGGCTGTCCTCAAGGGGCGGATGACCTGGACCGTGTTCGAGACCGCAACGCGCAACACGCTGGGTATCTCCTGCATGTTCATGTGGATCATCCTGGCCGCCCTGGCCTTCGGGGCCGTCTTCGACGGGCTGGGCGCGGTCAAGGCGATCGACTTCCTGTTCACCGAAAAGCTGGGCCTGAGCCCCTGGATGATCCTCATCCTGATGCAGCTGAGCTTCCTGGTGATGGGCAGCTTCCTGGACGACACGGCCATGCTGGTCATCGTTGCACCGCTTTACGTGCCGCTGGTGGGCGAGCTGGGCTTCGACCTGGTCTGGTACGGCGTCCTTTACACGATCACCTGCCAGATCGCCTACATGACGCCACCTTTCGGCTACAACCTGTTCCTGATGCGCGCCATGGCCCCGCCTGAGATCACGCTGAAGGATATCTATGGCTCCATCGCGCCCTTCGTCGCGGTGATGATCCTGGCACTGGTCATCGTGATGGTCTTTCCGCAGATTGCCACATGGCTGCCCAACAATGTCTACCAATAGCAACCAGAACCCCGGCTCACGGGGCTCACGAATCGTAACAATGGGAGAAGACAGATGACCAAGACACCGACAAACAGACGTTCCTTCCTGCGCGGGGCCGCGATGGCTGCCCCTGCAGCCCTGGCAGCACCTGGCATCCTGCGCGCCCAGGAAGCCATCAAGTGGCGCTTCCAGACCTACGCGGGCTCTGCCCTGGGCCAGGAAGTCACCAAGCCTGCCATCGACGCGATCAACGCCGCCGCACAGGGCGAGCTTGAGATCGAGCTTTACTACGCCGACCAGATCGTCCCCACGGGCGAGCTGTTCCAGGCCCTGCAGCGTGGCACGCTGGACGGCGTGCACTCGGACGACGACTCGATGGCCTCGCCCACCCCGGTGCGCAACTTCGGCGGTTACTTCCCGCTGGCCACCAAGCATTCGCTCGACGTGCCGGTGCTGTTCAACCAGTACGGCCTGGCCGAGATCTGGGAAGAAGAATACGCCAAGGTCGGCGTCAAGTGGCTGTCGGCTGCCGGGCAGGATCCGTGCAACTTCAACACCAAGAAGGAAGTCACCAGCCTCGCGGATCTCGAGGGCCTGAAGCTTTACACCTTCCCGACCGCGGGCCGCTTCCTGCAGCAATTCGGTGTCGTGCCGGTGAACATCCCCTACGAGGACGCGCAGGTTGCCGTTCAGACCGGCGAGCTTGACGGCATGGCCTGGTCCGGGATCACCGAGGATTACACCGTCGGCTGGGCGGATGTGACCGACTACTTCCTGACCAACAACATCTCCGGCGCCTGGATCGGGTCCTTCTTCGTCAACCAGCAACGCTGGGCCGACCTGCCCGAGCACCTGAAGAGCATCGTCTCCTCGGCCATCGAGGCCAGCCACACCTACCGCAACCAGTGGTACTGGGGCGGCGAGGCACGGCTGCGTGCACAGGGCGACAAGCTGCAGCTGCGCTCGATCCCGCAGGAAGAATGGAAAGCCGTCGAAGAGGCTGCCGTCACCTTCTGGGACGAGATGGCCGAAGAAGGCGAAGTGGCCGCCAAGATCGTGAAGATCTTCCGCGACTACAACGACGTGACGTCCAAGGCAGGCCCGCCCTACACCTTCGGCTGAGCCGGGAAATAACGCGACGTGAACGGGGCGGCCTTTGCGGGCCGCCCCCTTGCGGGTTCAGGGCTTTCGCGCCAGACCCGGTTGAGAGAAGAGGGAAGAGAACATGGCAGCACTGAGCTTCGATACGTTGAAGAAACAGGTGAAGAGCGGCGAGGTGGACACGGTCCTGGCCTGCATCATCGACATGCAGGGCCGCCTGATGGGCAAGCGGTTCCACGCGGCGCATTTCATCGACAGCGCCTGGGAAGAAAGCCATTGCTGCAACTACCTGCTGGCGACCGACCTCGAGATGTACACGGTCGAAGGCTACGCCGCGACCTCCTGGGAGGGCGGCTACGGCGACTACATCATGAAGCCGGACCTGGAAACGCTGCGCCCCGCGCCCTGGCTTGAGGGGACCGTGCTGGTGCTCTGCGATGTGCTGGATCACCACAGCCACGAACCCGTCGCCCATTCCCCCCGCGCCATGCTGAAGGCACAGGTGGCCCGGTTGGCAGAGATGGGCATCACCCCGATGATGGCGACGGAGCTTGAATTCAACCTGTTCCGCAAGAGCTATGACGAGATCCGCGCCTCGGGCTACACTGACCTCGCGACGATCTCGCCCTACAACGAAGATTATTCGATCCAGCTGACCCTGCGCGACGAGGTGGTGCTGCGCCCGGTGCGCAACGCGCTCTACGCGGCGGGCATCCCGGTGGAAAACACCAAGGGCGAGGCAGAGGTCGGCCAGGAAGAGCTGAACATCAAGTATGCCCCGGCCGTGGATTGCGCGGACTACCACACGATCGCCAAGCACTGCGTGAAGGACATCGCGCTGGAAAAGGGGCATTCGGCCAGCTTCCTGCCCAAGTGGCACCGCGACCGGGTCGGCAACTCCACCCATATCCACCAGTCCATGTGGAAGGACGGAAAGAACGTCTTCTTCGACCCGGATGACAAGCTGGGCATGTCGGACCTGATGAAGAGCTATTGCGCCGGCATCATCAAGTACGCACCCGATTACACCTACTTCCTGGCGCCCAACATCAACTCCTACAAGCGTTTCCAGAAGGGCACCTTTGCCCCGACAAAGGCCGTCTGGTCCGTGGATAACCGCACCGCCGGTTTCCGTCTTTGCGGTGAGGGATCCAAGGCCGTGCGCATGGAATGCCGGATCGGTGGCAGCGACATGAACCCCTACCTGGGCATGGCGGTGCAGATTGCCGCTGGCCTCAAGGGGATCGAAGAGGGGCTGCAGCTGGCCCCGCCCACCGCAGGCGACGTCTATGACAGCGCCGCGGTCGTTGAGATCCCCGCGACGCTGCGCGCCGCGCGCGAGACGCTCACCGCCTCTGCCATGCTGCGCGAGGCCTTCGGCGATGCGGTGATCGACCACTACACGCATGCGGCGGACTGGGAACAGGAAGCCTTCGACGCAGTCGTCACAGACTGGGAATTGCAACGCGGATTCGAAAGAGCCTGACCATGACCGATACCGTGAAACTGATCTCGCCGGTGGATGGCTCCACCTACCTGGAGCGTGAACTGCTGGACGAGGGGGCCGCCCGCGCGGCCGTCGAGGCCGCCCGTGCGGCGCAGCCCGAATGGGCTGCCACCCCCATAGCAGACCGCATCGCCATGGTGCGCAAGGCCGTCGCCATCATCGGTGAACAGACGGACCGCATGACCGAAGAGCTCGCCTGGCAGATGGGGCGCCCGATCCGCTACGGCGGCGAATTCGGCGGCTTCCAGGAACGCGCGCTCTACATGGCCGATATCGCGGAGCAGGCGCTTGCCCCCATCGTGATCGAGGACAGCGCAGCCTTCACCCGCAAGATCACCCGCGAACCCCACGGGCTCGTCTACGTGATCGCGCCCTGGAACTACCCCTACATGACCGCCATCAATACCGTGGCCCCGGCGCTGATCGCCGGCAATGCCGTGGTGCTGAAGCACGCGGTCCAGACGCTGAAGGTCGGCGAACACCTGGCCGAGGCGTTCCACGCCGCGGGCGTGCCGGCGGATGTGTTCCAGAACATCGTGATCAACCACGCCGTTAGCTCTGCCCTGCTGGCCGATGGCCTGTTCAACTTCATCAACTTCACCGGCTCGGTTCGGGGCGGACGCGAAGTGGAACGCGACGCGGCAGGCACCTTCACGCCGGTCGCCACCGAACTGGGCGGCAAGGATCCCGGCTATGTCCGGGCCGATGCGGAGCTGGATGCGGCCGTGGACGGGCTGATGGATGGCGCCATGTTCAACGCCGGGCAGTGCTGCTGCGGGATCGAGCGGATCTACGTCCACGAAAGCCTGTATGACGCCTTCGTCGAAAAGGCCGTGGCCTGGGTAAAGGGCCAGAAGCTGGGCAACCCGCTGGACCCGGAAACCACGCTTGGCCCCATGGCCAACGTGCGCTTTGCCGGTACCGTGCGCGCGCAGATCGAATTTGCCGTCGCCGAGGGCGCCACCGCGCATATCCCGACGCTGCCCGAAGACGATGGCGGCGCCTACCTGACGCCGCAGATCCTGACCGGCGTGACCCACGACATGGAAGTCATGCGCGAGGAAAGCTTCGGCCCTGTCGTCGGCATCATGCCGGTCTCGGGCGACGAAGAGGCCATCGCCCTGATGAACGACTGCAAGTACGGGCTGACCGCCGCCGTCTTCACCAAGGACGCCGCGGCGATGGAGGTCATCGCGCCGCAGCTTCAGACAGGCACCGTCTTCATGAACCGCTGCGACTACCTGGACCCGGCACTTTGCTGGACCGGCTGCAAGGATACCGGCCATGGCGCGGGCCTGTCGGTGCTGGGCTTCCAGGCACTGACCCGTCCCAAATCGCATCACTATCGCAAATCCTGAGGAAGACCCCATGACCCTCACCGGAAACTGGTCCTACCCGACCGCAATCCGCTTCGGCGCAGGCCGTATCGCGGAAATCGCCGAAGCCTGCGGCGCCGCCAATATCCGCAAGCCCCTGCTTGTCACCGACCGGGGGCTGGCAAGCATGGACATCACCCAGAAGACGCTCGACCTGATGGTCGCGGGCGGGCTGGGACGCGAGATGTTCTCTGGCGTGGATGCCAACCCGACGGAAAAGAACCTGGAAGAGGGCCTGAAGGTCTATCGCGAGGGCGGCCATGACGGGGTGATCGCCTTCGGCGGTGGCTCGGGCCTGGATCTGGCCAAGATGATCGCCTTCATGTCCGGCCAGACCCGCCCGGTCTGGGACTACGAGGATATCGGCGACTGGTGGACCCGTGCCGACCCCGATGGCATCGCGCCCATCGTGGCCGTGCCGACCACCGCCGGGACCGGATCCGAGGTGGGGCGCGCCAGCGTCATCACCAACTCCGAGACCCACGTGAAGAAGATCATCTTCCACCCCAAGGTCCTGCCGGCCGTCGTCATCTGCGACCCCGAGCTGACCGTGGGCATGCCCAAGTTCATCACCGCCGGCACCGGCCTTGATGCCTTTGCGCATTGCGTCGAGGCGTTCTCCAGCCCCCACTACCACCCGATGTCCCAGGGCATCGCGCTGGAAGGCATGCGCCTGGTGATCGAGAACCTGCCGCAGGCCTACGAGGACGGCACCGACATCGAGGCCCGCGCTAACATGATGTCCGCCGCCATGATGGGTGCCACCGCCTTCCAGAAGGGCCTTGGCGCGATCCATGCGCTGAGCCACCCGATCGGGGCGGTCTACAACACCCACCACGGCACCACCAATGCGGTCTTCATGCCCGAAGTGCTGAAGCTGAACGCCGACGCGATCCGCGACCGCTTCGACGTGGCCGCGCCCTACCTGGGGATCGAAGGCGGCTTCGAGGGCTTCTGCACCTTCGTGCAGGCCTTCAACGATCGCCTTGGCATTCCGCGCAAGCTGTCCGCCATCGGCGTGACCGACGACCGGGTGGACGATATCGTCGCCATGGCGCTTGAGGACCCCTCCTGCGGCGGCAACCCGGTGACGCTGACGGCCGGGAACCTGAAGCCGGTGCTGGAAGCCGTTCTCTAAGACTGCTGACAGGGCGCTGTCAGCAGCGCCGATTGACTTGGATGCCACGGGCCGGGACAGTTTCCCGGCCCGTTTTCCTTTCCAAGAGGCGCCCATGACCATTCCCGGCCCCGATGGCCGCCCGCGCTGCACCTGGTGCGGCGGCGCGCCAGAGTTCTTTCCCTATCACGATGCCGAATGGGGCTTTCCCGTGGCCGATGACCAGCGGCTCTTTGAAAAGCTCTGCCTTGAAAGCTTCCAGTCCGGGTTGAGCTGGCGCACGATCCTGGCCAAGCGCGACAACTTCCGTGCCGCCTTCGACGGTTTCGACTTCCGAAAGGTCGCTGCCTACGGACCAGAGGAGGTGACCCGCCTGCTGGCGGACGCGGGGATCGTGCGCCATCGTGGCAAGATCGAAGCGGTCATCAACAACGCCGCCCGCGCGGTGGAAATGGTGGAAAGCGAAGGCTCCCTTGCCGCCTATTTCTGGCGGTTCGAGGAAGCCGCCCCCGGCACGCCGCTGAGCGCCTCTCTCACCGAGACATCGAAGAGGCTGTCCAAGGATCTCAAGGCGCGCGGCTGGAAATTCGTGGGGCCGACAACCGTTTTCGCCTTCATGCAAGCCATGGGGCTGGTCAACGATCACGCCGGCGATTGCGTGATCCGCGCCGAAGTCACCCGCGCCCGAGCGGCCTTCACGCCGCCCCTTTAACGGTTACGCGTGCTGGTCTAGGCTGGTGCCATTGCCGTGAAGGAGTTCCGCCATGATCCGGTTCCTCTGCCTTGCCCTCTCGGGCCTGCTTCTGGCCGCCTGCGCCAGCGTCACCACCCAGGTGGACGCGATCTCTGCCATTCCAGAGGGGGTCGAGCCCAAGACCGTCTACATCACACCCGCTCCGGGGATGGACGGCAACTCACTGGCCTGGCAGCAATATTCCAGGGTGCTGGCCGGCGTCCTGCTGGGCAAGGGGTATACGCCGCTGGCCAGCCGCTCGGGCGCGCGCCTTGTGGCCGCCTTCGGCTACCAGATCGACAACGGAGAGAAAGTGACCACCCAGTACTCGGTTCCCGAGCGCGGCATCATCGGCTATCGCAACGTGTCCCGCCCCGGACCGAACGGCGGGACGATCCAGGAAACGGTGCCGATCTGGGGTGTCGTCGGCTACGATTGGCGGACGCGGACGGATATCGTCTTTACCGCGCAGGTCAGCATCAACATGACCGACAGCCGCACCGGCAAACGGGCCTTTGAAGGGCGCGGGCTGAACCGCGGCGCCTGCAGCAACTTTGCCCCGCTGGCCGCGCCAATGATCGGAGCCGTGCTCAGCGACTTCCCCGCCGGCAGGCAGGGGCGCGTCACCATAGAGACGGAAGGCGCCTGCTAGCAGGCAGGCGCCAGGGCCACCGCTTACTTCGCGGCGGCTTCCAGCGCGTCAAGACGGGCCTTGAGTGCCTCGTTCTCTTCGCGTGCTTTCTTCGCCATCAGCTCCACGGCCTCGAACTGCTCGCGGGTGACAAAGTCACGATCCGCAAGCCAGCGGTCGATCATGGAGTTGAAGGCGGTCTCTGCCTCGTCCTTGGCACCCTGGGCAACGCCCATGGCATTGGTCATGAGCTGAGACATGTCGTCGAAAAACTTGGACCGGGTCTGCATTTTGGCCTCGCGCCTGGCTGTTACACTTCCCCCTCTATATGGGGGCGAACAGGCTGGCCTCAACCCCGCGTGATGCCGGACCCTGCCATACGGAGCGCGCTTGACACTCCAAGCGGCACAATTGCAGATACCGCCAATGCAGGCCGTGATCCCCTTCCCCGATATCGCGCCCGAGATCTTCTCCGTGAACATCTTCGGGCTCACTTTCGCTTTGCGCTGGTATGCCCTGGCCTATCTGGTCGGCATTTTCCTGGGCTGGTTGCTGGCCCGCAGCGCGCTGCGTCGCGCCAGTCTCTGGCAGCGCAACCAGCCCCCGATGAGCGATACGCAGCTGGGGGATTTCATCACCTGGCTGATCGTGGGGGTCGTCCTGGGCGGGCGGCTGGGCTTCGTGCTGTTCTACCAGCCCGCCTATTACTTCAGCCACCCGCAGGAGATCCTGGCGATCTGGCAGGGAGGCATGTCCTTCCACGGCGGGTTGCTGGGCGTGGCAGTGGCCACCCTGATCTATTGCGCGCGCTGGAAGGTGCCGCTGCTGCCGGCGATGGACATGCTGGCGCTTGGCACACCGCCGGGCCTGATGCTGGGCCGGATCGCCAATTTCATCAATGCAGAGCTTTGGGGCAGACCGACGGATGCACCCTGGGGCGTTATCTTCCCCGGACCGGCAGCGCAGAACTGCCCCGGTGTTGACGGCCTTTGCGCGCGCCACCCCTCTCAGCTTTATGAAGCCGGTCTGGAAGGTCTGGCCCTTGGGCTGATCCTGATCGTGCTGGCCTTTGCCACCCGCACGCTGAAACACCCCGGTCGCCTGACCGGCGTCTTCATCGCCGGCTACGGGCTGGCCCGGATGGTGGTGGAGCTTTTCCGGCTGGCGGACCATCAGTTCATCACCGCGGGCAACCCCCATGGGCATGTCATCCGCTTCTCCGCAGAGCTGGGCCTGACCATGGGCCAGGTGCTTTCGCTGCCGATGGTGCTGCTTGGGCTCGCCTTCATCCTGTGGTCCTTCCGCCCCGCGAAGGCCGCCCCATGAGCGCGCTGACCCAACACCTGCTGACCCGGATCGCCCAAGACGGGCCGCTCAAGATCAGCGATTACATGGCCGAGTGCCTGCTGCATCCGCAGCACGGCTACTACATCACGCGCGATCCCCTGGGACAGGCCGGTGACTTCACCACCGCGCCCGAGATTTCCCAGATGTTCGGTGAATTGCTGGGCCTTGCCCTGGCGCAAAGCTGGCTGGACCAGGGGTCACCGGCGCCCTTCACCCTGGCGGAACTGGGCCCCGGACGGGGCACGCTGATGGCGGACCTGCTGCGGGCCACCCGTGGCGTGCCGGGCTTTCACGACGCCATGCAGCTTTACCTGGTAGAGGCCTCTCCGCCCCTGCGCGCGGCTCAGGCAGAGCTCTTGGCGGGCTACGCCCCGCAATGGCTGGACAGGGTCGACGCCTTGCCGGAAGCGCCCCTTTTCCTTGTTGCCAATGAATTCTTCGACGCCTTACCGATCCGCCAGTTCATCCGGGCCGGCGACCTCTGGAGCGAGCGGCGCATCGCTGCGGAGGGGGACAGCCTGCAACCGGGCCTGACGCCGCCCGCGCCGGAACCTGCGCTGGATCACCGGCTGGCGGACACGAAGGACGGCGACCTGGTAGAGCTCTGCCCCGCTGCCGGGGCCATCGCCGGCCAGATCGGTGCCCGCATCGCACAGCATGGCGGCACGGCCCTTGTCGCGGATTACGGCGACTGGCGCAGCCAGGGCGATACGCTTCAGGCCCTGCGCAACCATGACCACGCCGATCCCTTCGAGACCCCCGGCGAAGCGGACCTGACCGCCCACGTCGATTTCGAGGAAATCGCCACCGGTGCCGCCCCCGCGACCCACAGCCTCTTGACCACCCAGGGCGTCTTCCTTGAGCGTCTTGGCATCACGGCGCGGGCGCAGGCCCTGGCCAAGGCCCTGAGCGGCGACGCGCTTTCCAGTCACATCGCTGCACATCGCCGCTTGACCCACCCCGAAGAAATGGGGACGCTCTTCAAGATTCTAGCCCTCTTTCCCAGGGGCCAGCGCCCGCCGCCCGGCCTGGAACCGCTCCCGACGACAAAGCCAGTATGACATTGGAAATCCTCACCTACCCGACTCTCGGCGCAATCCGTCATGGCTTCTTCACCCGCAAGGGCGGGGCCTCCTCAGGGATTTTCCACGGGCTGAACTGCGGCCCCGGATCCTCCGACCAGGCAGAGATCGTCTCCATCAACCGGGCGCGCGTGGCAGAGGCGATGGATGTCGCCCCCGCCAGCCTGGTCCAGGTACGCCAGGTCCATTCCAGCCGGGCGCTGCCGGTCCGGGACGCCTTCGACATCGCACCGGAAGCCGATGCCATGGCGACCGCGACTCCGGGCCTGGCCCTTGCGGTGCTGACCGCCGATTGCCAGCCGGTGCTTTTTGCAGACCCCAAGGCACGCGTCGTGGGCGCCGCCCATGCGGGCTGGCGCGGCGCGCGGGATGGTGTGCTGGAGGCCACGCTGGACGCGATGGAAGAGCTGGGCGCGCGACGCCAGGACGTGAAGGCCGTCATCGGCCCGACCATCAGCCAGCGCGCCTATGAGGTCGGCCCCGAGTTCCTTGACGATTTCCTGGCCGAAGATCCCGACAACAGCCGCTTCTTTGCCAACGGCAACGGCGACCGGCTGCATTTCGACCTGCCCAGCTACGGGCTGCACCGTCTGCGCTCTGCCGGGGTGGCGAGCGCGAACTGGACCGGCCATTGCACCTATTCGGATCCGGCGCGATTCTTCTCTTATCGCCGGGCCACCCATGAGGGTGAAGCGGATTACGGCCGGCTGATTTCGGTGATCCGGATCTAGGACGCGCTCAGGCGTCCCGCGCCAGCCGCTCTTCGAGCACTTCGAAGGGCACGCCGGGCTCATCCTTGGCGCCACGAATGACCAGGGACGTCTTCACGCTGGCGACGTTCTCTGCGCTGGTAAGCTGGCTGGTCAGGAATGTCTGGAAAGTAGAGAGATCCGGCGCCACGCATTTCAGGATGAAGTCGACCTCACCGTTCAGCATGTGGCATTCGCGGACCAGGGGCCACTCGCGGCACTTTTCCTCGAAAGCCACCAGGTCCGCCTCGGCTTGACTGACCAGCCCGACTGAGGCAAAGACCTGCACCTCGAACCCCAGTTCGCGGGAGTCGACCTCTGCATGGTAGCCACGGATGTATCCGGCTTCTTCCAGCGTCCGCACGCGACGCAGGCAAGGCGGCGCGGAAATGCCCACGCGCTTTGCCAGCTCGACATTGGTCATGCGTCCGTCGGCCTGAAGCTCCGCCAGGATCTTGCGGTCAATCGGGTCCAAACGTGTGCCAGCGGCCATAATTATCCTCTCCAGAATTGCGTTTCTTATAGCAGCGCCCCTGACTGGCGCAATAATATTTCGTATATCGGCAAGATTCTGTTACCGCCACCAGGAAACCCCGGCCGCCTTTCTGTGCATGGCCCATTCCTTGCACCCGGACGCCCCCGCGCTTAAGTAGGCAAAGCTGCAAATCAGGGGAAAGACATGGCCGAACAGCGCAAGACGAAGGTACTCATCATCGGGTCCGGCCCTGCCGGCTACACGGCGGCCGTCTATGCCAGCCGCGCCATGCTGGAGCCCATCCTGGTCCAGGGGATCGAGCCCGGCGGCCAGCTGACCACCACCACCGAGGTGGAGAACTGGCCCGGCGCGACAGAGATCCAGGGACCGGAACTGATGGTCAACATGGAAGCCCATGCCAAGGCGATGGGCACCGAGATCATCGGCGACATCATCACCGATCTGGACCTGTCCAAGCGCCCCTTCGTAGCCAAGGGCGACAGCGGCACGGAATACGTGGCCGATGCGGTCATCCTGGCCACCGGCGCCCGCGCCAAGTGGCTGGGGCTGGACAGTGAAGAGGCCTTCAAGGGCTTCGGCGTCTCTGCCTGTGCCACCTGTGACGGCTTCTTCTACCGCGGCCAGGAAATCGTGGTGATCGGCGGCGGCAACACCGCCGTGGAAGAGGCCCTGTTCCTGACGAACTTCGCCTCCAAGGTGACGCTGATCCACCGCCGCGATGAGCTTCGGGCAGAGAAGATCCTGCAGGACCGCATGGCGAAGAACCCCAAGATCGAACCGCTCTGGTTCCATGAGCTCGTCGAGGTCGTGGGCGAGGACAACCCCAAGGGCGTCACCGGCATCAAGGTGCGCGATGTCCGCTCCGGCGAGGAATCGGATATCTCGGCCAAGGGCGTCTTCGTGGCCATCGGCCATGCGCCGGCATCCGAACTGGTCAAGGACCAGCTTGAGCTGCACCACGGCGGCTACGTGAAGGTCACCCCCGGCTCGACCGAAACCTCGATTCCCGGCGTCTTTGCTGCCGGCGACCTGACCGACCAAAAGTACCGCCAGGCCGTGACCAGCGCCGGCATGGGCTGCATGGCAGCGCTTGATGCAGAGCGTTACCTGTCCGAAGTCGGGTTGGACGAGGGCAAGGATGAAACCCTGCCGCTTGGTTACGGCGCCCCCAACGAGGCCTGAGAGGCCTGCACATTCCTGACGTCTTATGCGCCGCATCCCTTCAGGGGGTGCGGCGCTTCCCGTTCCGGGCCCCTGCCCTGCCCGCCGGAGCCAGCAGCACGCCCGAAAGCACCCCGGTTGCCTAGGCAGAGCGTAGAAAGCAGGACCTTCCTGCGCCAAATGCGCCGATTCATGCCGGGAACACAAAAAACCCCTATGCAGCGCCCTGTCGATATGTAATGCGTTCAGCCGTGAACACACTTGGGTCGCACGATTTTGCCGTCACAGAAGACATCTCCGATTTCCGACGAAGAAGATCAGCTCTTCCGCCTCCTGCGCCATCTCGACATGGCACCGGACGCGTCGCAGCGCACGATTTCTTCGGCCATCGGCGTCTCCCTGGGAAGGCTTAACGCGCAACTTCGTTCGGCCTCAGAGGCCGGGTTCATCAAGGTCAGCCAACGTGCTGGCCCCGACAAGCGTCAGCGCTTTGCCTATGCGCTGACCACACGCGGCGCGGCAGAGAAGATCCGTCTTACGGATCAATTCCTTGCCGCGAAGTTCCTCGAGTATCAGATGCTCCATGCCGAATTGACCGGCATCCGCCCTGGCCTCACACCTTTAAGCGACAGGACTACTTTCATGCAAAATAACCTAGCCCCCATTTCGGAGCTCTACGTCTCCTCTGATTCTGCCCAGAAACTGAAGGTCGAAGCAGCCGACCTCGTCTCCTGGGACCTGACCCCGCGCCAGATCTGCGACCTGGAACTGCTGATGAACGGCGGCTTCGCACCGCTGAAGGGCTTCCTGACCGAGGCCGATTACGACGGCGTCGTCGAGAACATGCGCACCGCCGATGGCACGCTCTGGCCGATGCCCATCACGCTGGACGTCTCCGAAGAGTTCGCTTCCAAGCTGGAAGAGGGCCAGGACATCGCCCTGCGCGATCAGGAAGGCGTCATCCTGGCGACCATGACGGTCACCGACAACTGGACCCCCAACAAGTCCAAGGAAGCCGAAAAGGTCTTCGGCGCGGATGACGAAGCCCACCCGGCCGTGCATTACCTGCACAACACCGCCGGCAACGTCTACCTTGGCGGCCCGGTCACCGGCATCCAGACCCCGATGCACTACGACTTCCGTGCCCGTCGCGACACGCCGAACGAACTGCGCGCCTTCTTCCGCAAGATGGGCTGGCGCAAGGTCGTGGCCTTCCAGACCCGGAACCCGCTGCACCGCGCCCACCAGGAGCTGACCTTCCGCGCCGCGCGCGAAGCCCAGGCCAACCTGCTGATCCACCCGGTCGTCGGCATGACCAAGCCGGGCGACGTCGATCACTTCACCCGCGTGCGCTGCTACGAAGCCGTCCTGGACAAGTACCCGGCCTCCACCACCACCATGTCGCTGCTGCCGCTGGCAATGCGCATGGCCGGCCCGCGTGAGGCCGTCTGGCATGGCCTGATCCGCAAGAACTACGGCGTGACCCACTTCATCGTCGGCCGCGACCACGCCGGCCCCGGCTCCAACTCCGCCGGCGAAGACTTCTACGGCCCCTATGACGCGCAAGAGCTATTCAAGGAGCACGAAGAGGAAATGGGCATCGAAATGGTGCCGTTCAAACACATGGTCTACGTGGAAGAACGCGCCCAGTACGAGCCCAACGACGAGATCGAGGACAAGGACAACGTCACCATCCTCAACATCTCCGGCACCGAACTGCGCCGCCGTCTGGCCGAAGGCCTGGAAATCCCGGAATGGTTCTCCTTCCCCGAGGTTGTCGCCGAACTGCGCAAGACCAAGCCGCCGCGCGCCAAGCAGGGCTTCACGGTCTTCCTGACCGGCTTCTCCGGCTCGGGCAAATCCACCATCGCGAACGCCGTCATGGTCAAGCTGATGGAAATGGGTGGCCGTCCGGTGACGCTGCTCGATGGCGACATCGTGCGTAAGAACCTGTCCAGCGAGCTTGGCTTCTCCAAGGAGCACCGCGACCTGAACATCCAGCGGATCGGCTACGTCGCTTCCGAGATCACCAAGAACGGCGGGATTGCCATCTGCGCCCCCATCGCGCCCTATGCAGCCACCCGCCGCATCGTCCGCGAAGGGATCGAGCAGTACGGCGCCTTCGTGGAAGTGCACGTCGCGACCTCCATTGAGGAATGCGAACGCCGCGACCGCAAGGGTCTCTACAAGCTGGCGCGTGAAGGCAAGATCAAGGAGTTCACCGGCATCTCCGACCCCTACGATGTGCCCAAGAACCCCGAGCTGTCGATCGACACCGAAGGCACAGACGTCGACAACTGTGCCCACCAGGTCATCCTCAAGCTGGAAAGCCTGGGCCTGATCAACGGTAACTAAGGGCGCTTGCCCAAGGGTGGAAAGCGGGGCATGAAGACGACATGATCGTCGTCTCGCTTTCCACCATCCCGCCCCGCTTCAACATGCTGGGCCGTACACTTCGCGCCATCCTGGACCAGCGGCACAGGGTGGACGTGATCCGGGTGAACATCCCGGAAACCTATCGCCGTTTCCCCGACCATGAATTCACCCGCCCCCCTCTGCCAGAGGGTGTGACGCTGAGCGTGGGTGACATGGATTTCGGTCCCGCGACCAAGGTCCTGCCGGCCCTTCAGGATTACCGGGACCGCAATGACGTCCGCATCATCTACTGCGATGACGACCGCGTACCCCATCCCGACTGGGTAGGCAGCCTGATCGCCGCCTCCAACGCCCGACCCGATGATTGCATCGCCAACGCGGGCTGGAACCTGTCCCGGATCGGCATTCCCCACGCAGAGACCCGCCAGCCCCGCGCCCAGGCGCTGCGCAGCCGCTGGGACCTGCCCTATCGCCTGCGCCGCCTGCGCCAGACCCTGCGCGAAAAGAAGGACGGCCGGAAATACCCCAAGCCCGCCCGCAGCCGCAATTTCAGCGAGGGCGGGTACATCGATATCGCAGAGGGCTACGCCGGCGTCCTGGTCCGCCCTGCCTTCTTCGACGCGCGTGTCTTCGACGTGCCGGCCAAGCTCTGGACCGTGGATGACATCTGGCTGTCGGGTATGCTGGAGGCCGCGGGCACGGGCATCTGGGGCAATGCCAAGGGCTCCATCCCGCCGGAACAGGACGATGCCTTCGACGATGCGCTGTTCCTTCAGGTGATCGAGGGCCTGGACCGCAGCGAGGCCAATGCCGCCTGCGCCCGTTTCCTGCAAAGCCAATACGGTATCTGGCAGCCCGAAGCCTGAGCGCCCTCAGAAGGGTTTGCGCTGGCTTTCCCTGAGGCTTTCGCGCAGCGCCTCTGCCGTGCGCCGTTCCAGGTCCGTCCACAGCGCCGCCTTGGGGCGCGCGGCCTGCAAGCCCGGAAGCCGGGCGGCATAATCGGCCTCGCTCATGCTGCGCAGCGCCTTCTGTATATCGGCGGCGCTTTCACAGATCACCATGCCCTCCACCGGCATGTAATCGGCGATGTTCGGGCAGCCCCAATAGATCGGCACGGTCAGGCAAAGCACTGAATCGACAAGCTTTTCGCTGAAGTAATCCGGTTCGCGCGCGTTTTCGATGACGACGGAATAGCGGAAGGGGGCCAGCCCATCGGCCTTGGCATCGAAGGGGGCATAGCCGCCGCCCATCGCCTCAAGCGGCAGGCCTTCGGCGCGGGCCCAGTCCACGATCTCGTGCCGCAGGCGGTGGCCTTCCTGGCTGCGCTTGGCAGAGGCGATCAGCGAACACATGCGGGTTTTGGTCAGGTCCCGGTCTTGCCAGTCCGGCACCCAGGTGGTGCCGAAGGGGACGAAGACGCCATTGGGGATCCGGTTGATCAGCGCCCGGTCATGGGTGAGCACGCGGAAGAACTTGCGATGCGACAGGCCCAGCCAGCGCCGGTGATGGCCATGGATGACCCGCGGCTCCTGCACCATCAGGGAGATCTTCGCGTTCAGCCTGTGGAAGGGACGCAGGTGGAATTCGTTGCGGGGATAGAGGATCAGGTGATCCTGTTCGCCCATCTCGGCCAAGGTCGCGCCCTGCAGGCGCCGGGGCTGGCCCAGCGGCCAGATCAGCGCATCGCAGGACATCCTGTCGTAGCGACCGGAGAACCGCGTGCCGTAGGGCGCGATGGCGATGGCGGGATACTGCATGAAAGCCCCTTTATGACCGGGCGCAGAAGCCCTTCACAGCGGAGTAATCCATGCCGACGGGCAGTTCAATCCGGCCGATCCCTTCACTTGCAGCCCGACCGCCGTTCCCGCCGCTTGCCATCTGGCGCATCAGGTCCGGCCCACGCAGGATCGCGCGAAGGCGTTAAGGGGCCCTGAATGCCCCGTTCACCCCCCCGCAATCGCGTCGGGGGGCGCGGGAGGGTTCAGTGAACCGTGACCGGTGCCAGGTCGTTCTGGCGGGCCAGCACGAAGGCCATGTCGCGGTCCTTCACAAGCGCCAGGCGCTCGCCTTCGGCGTTGTGCACCGCAAAGACGCGGGTCTGACCGGGAAGCTGTTCCTCGATCTCGGCCTGCACCTCTTCGGGCAGGTCGGCAGTTTCTACGGGACGGACATAGACAAGCTCTGCCACGGCGTCCCCGGGCTGGTCGAATTCGTAAGTGCTATCCATCTTCTCACCCTTTCCTGATCGAGATCCGCTGCACAACGCGCTCGGGTTCTGCCCGGCTGAGGTCGACATGCAGCAGACCGTTTTCCATCATCGCCTCGCCAACCTCGACACCCTCTGCCAGTACAAAACTGCGCTGGAATTGCCGCGCGGCAATACCGCGATGCAGGAAAATGCGGCCATCGCCGTCCTCTCCTTGGCGTCCGCGGATCACCAGCTGGCGGTCTTCCACGGTGATGGCCAGCTCATTTTCGGCGAAACCGGCCACGGCCAGCGTGATGCGATAGGAGTTCTCCGAGGTCTGCTCGATGTTGAAAGGCGGGTAGCCTTCGTTGCCGGACTTCGCGCTGCGTTCCAGCAGGCGTTCCAATTGTTCGAACCCAAGAAGATAGGGGTGAGACCCCAGGCTCATTTTGCTCATTCTCGCGCGTCCTTGACCGTTAAGCGACGTCTGGTGCGGGACCCCCGTAAGCGGCAGACCCCGTTAGACTGAATATGGGTTTGGCCCCGCCCCGGTGCAAGACCTTTGCGATACGGGGGGTTTGGCCCTATCCTGAGACCCAAGCGAACTAGAGGCCGAATCACGCATGAATGCCCTGTCTGACCTGTCGATGAAGTCCGACGAAGTCCTTCGTGTGGAGCTGGAGGTTTTCCGGAACGAACACCGCGATCTGGATGACGCCATCAGCGCCCTGCAGGAGCGCGGACGCGCGGACCCCCTGACCCTGCAACGCCTCAAGAAGAAGAAGCTGCGGCTGAAGGACAAGATCGCGCAGATCGAAGACCGCTTGCTGCCCGATATCATTGCCTGACTGCCGCGGCGGCACCGCCCTGGCCTGCGCGATGAAAGCGGCCCCTCAAGTCATGCCCACCTGCCCGAATTACCGGGCGCAAACCCGGCCCGGACGGCTGCATTGCCCCTGCGGACAGATGCTCTATAAGCCAAGTCTCCTGACCATTTGACCGGGGGTTCGGCGATGAGCGACATCAAGGTTGGAATCATCATGGGAAGCCAGTCCGACTGGCCCACGATGAAGGAAGCCGCGCTGGTTCTGGATGAGCTGGGCGTGGCTTACGAGACGAAGATCGTCTCTGCCCACCGCACGCCGGACCGGCTTTGGGATTACGGCAAAACGGCCGCCGAACGGGGCCTTCACGTGATCATCGCGGGCGCAGGCGGCGCGGCGCATCTGCCGGGCATGATGGCTTCGAAAACCCGCGTGCCCGTGGTCGGCGTGCCGGTGCAGACCCGGGCGCTCTCCGGCGTGGACAGCCTGTATTCCATCGTCCAGATGCCCAAGGGTTTCCCGGTGGCCACCATGGCGATCGGCGCGGCGGGGGCGGCCAATGCGGGCCTGATGGCAGCGGGGATCCTGGCGGTCTCCGATCCGGCGCTGGCTGAACGGCTGGATGCCTGGCGCGCGGCGCTGGCGGCCTCGATCCCGGAGGAACCTTCCGATGCATGATATTTTGCCAGCCGGCGCCACGATCGGCATTCTTGGCGGTGGCCAGCTGGGGCGGATGCTCTCTGTTGCGGCGGCGCGCCTGGGGCTGACGACCCATGTCTACGAGCCGGGCAGCAATGCGCCCGCAGGCGAGGTGGCCCATGCGATCACGACAGCCAGCTACGAGGACGAGAGCGCCCTGCGCGCCTTTGCCCAATCCGTGGACGTGGTCACCTACGAGTTTGAAAACGTTCCGACATCCGCGCTTGACCTGATCGAGAGCCTGGTGCCGATCCGCCCCGGTCGCGAGGCCCTGCGCATCAGCCAGGACCGGATGACGGAGAAGGATTTCCTGACCGGTCTCGGTCTGCACGTGGCGCCCTATGCCCCGGTAAATGACCTGGTGGAGCTTGAGGCCGCGCTGGAGATGCTGGGCACGCCGTCGATCCTGAAGACGCGGCGCTTTGGCTATGACGGCAAGGGCCAGGTGCGGATCACGGCGGCGGAAGAGGCGGCCGGCGCGATCGTCGAGATCGCCGGTGTACCCGCGATCCTGGAGGGCTTCGTGGACTTCAGCGCCGAGATCTCGGTCATCGCGGCGCGGGGCGCCGACGGGGCCGTGGCCTGCTACGATCCCGGTGAGAACATCCACAGCGAGGGCATCCTGCGCCAAACCTGCGTGCCCGCCGCCCTGCCCACCGGGCTGCGCACCGATGCGGTCCTGCTGGCCGGTCGGATCCTGAATGCGCTGGATTACGTCGGCGTCATGGGCGTGGAACTTTTCGTGACATCCCAAGGGCTTCTGGTCAACGAGATCGCGCCGCGGGTGCATAACTCGGGCCATTGGACCCAGAATGGCTGCGTGGTGGACCAGTTCGAACAGCACATCCGCGCCGTGGCCGGCTGGCCCCTAGGCAACGGGAAGCGCCATGCGGACGTGGTGATGGAGAACCTGATCGGCGATGACATGGAACGGGTGCCGGAGCTGGCCGCGCGCTCCGATGCGGCGCTGCATCTTTACGGCAAGACAGAGACGCGCCCGGGCCGGAAAATGGGCCATGTGAACCTGGTCAAGCCGCTGGGCTGAGCCCGGCGGGCGGCGGGGACCGACGCGGTGTTTTCCGCGTCGGTACAGCATCTGTATCGTGTCGGTATCACGTCGGTATTACGTCGGTGCGCTCCGCACGTTGCGGTAAGGGAGCTTTCACAGGATTGAGGCTGATCGGGGCTGGGGATTTCCCGGCCCTTTTGCCTGCCTGGTTTGCGAGGCGGGCGGCTTTATTGGCATTGGCGCGCCTGGGGGCTGCCTTGGGCGGCCTCCGGCGGGAGTTTTTCGGCAAGAAGAAATGCGCAGGGGGCGCCTTTGGGCCGGGAGGCGCAGCCGACAACGGACGAGGGGCCCTCGATGGGCCGCTCGGGCGTCCCCCGGCTTTCCTGCGGTCAGAGCAGGCGGGTGGCGATCTGGGGGGAGAGCCAGGCGGGGCGGCCGGCGGCGAAGGTGGCCGCGACGCGCCCCGTGGCGGGGTCGAGCGCGATCATGTCGGCGCGCAGGCCCGGGGCCAGCTGGCCGCGATCCGTGAGGCCCAGAAGCTGCGCGGGACCGGAGGAGACCAGCGCCCAGGCGGGAGCGATCCCGATCTCTTCTGCCAGCGCCAGCGCGGCCTGGCGTGGGGCGGGGTAGTGGTAGTCCGAGGCCAGGGCCGTGCAATGGCCGGCGGCCACCAGGTCGCGGGCAGAGACCTTGCCTGCATGAGAACTGCCGCGCACGACATTGGGCGCGCCGAGGACGATCGGCTCGCCCGCTGCGGCGGCCTCTGCCGCGGCGTCTGCGGTTTCGGGGAACTCTGCGATCTTTGCACCAAGGGCGCGCCAGTGGCGGCGGTCTGCGGCGCTGGCATCGTCATGGCTGCCAAAGCGGGTGCCGCGCGGGGCAAGACGCTCCACGAGGGCCGCGATGGCGTTCGGGACCTCTGGACTGCGGGCATGGAGGTCTTGCAACAGGGCCAAGTGCGCCTCTGGGCTGCGGCCGGATTTCAGCGCCTGGCCGGTCAGCCGGGGCGGCTTGCGCCCCTTTTCCAGTGCCGCGTGGGGGATGTGGTCGTTGAAGACCAGGTAGGGGATCGCGTGATCTTCGACCAGGCGGGCGGCGCGGTCGAAATCTGCCAGCAGGTGGGTTTCCAGCCGCAATTGCAGGCGCAGGTCCAGCGTGGGGCGCATCTGACCGTGGGCTTCGACCAGGCGCGTGGCGAAATCCGGGCTGCGCATCCCCCCCTCCCAGGAGAAGAACTGCGCCAGCACCCCGGTCGTGATGCCGTTCACCGCAAGCTCTGCCTCTGCCATGGCCAGACCGTCGCCGAGGTCGCGCAGCGCGCCGCGTCTTGGGGCCAGGTGGCGTTCAAAACCATCGCCATGGGGATCGACGATGCCCGGCAGGAGCCAGTAGCCCGAGAGATCCAGCGCGCGGCCCGGCCGGCCCTCTGTCAGCAGCCCGTCCTCGACCCCGATGGGGCCGTCATCCCAGCCCCCGGGGCGCAGCACCCTGGCGCCGTGGATATGGAAGGCGGGCGCGGCGGTCATTTGCACGCCCCACAGGGGTGGCAGCACCCTGTCCGGGCGGGACGGGGCGCAAGGCGGGGGATCAGGATCTGAAGAACGCAGGGGGTCATGGCGCCCCTGTTAGCGCGGGCGATCGGCCTGGGAAAGCCCCTGCCCTAGTGAGCGCCGCCGCTTAGCGGGTGGGCGCGGTGCTGAACGCGTCAAAGGCAGAGGAATAGACCAGCCGTTCCTCTGCAAAGGCGGTGCCGGCCGCGATGGGGTAGAGCAGCGTGTTTTCGATGGAATAGGGCGTGGTCAGGTTCTTGGCCGCCTTGTAGGTGAAGCCGAAGCGCTGGTAATAGCGCCCGTCGCCCAGCACCGTCACGGCCCGCGCCCCCGCGCGGCGGGCGTAATCCAGGCCATAGCGCACCAGGTCCGCGCCCACGCCCCTGTCGCGGCATTGCGGGATCACGGCGAGCGGCGCCAGCGCCACCCAGCCTTCGGGATTGAGGTGCTTGGAGAAGCCGATGTAGCCCACGGTCGTGTCCTCGTCCTTGGCAACCAGCTCGACCAGCAGCTCACCCTTCTCGCGCAGGGAGGAGACCAGCCGCGCTTCGGCGGGCGTGTCGTAGCTTTGGGTCAGGACGTTGCTCACGCCGATCTCGTCAGCGGCGGCATAGAGGCGGAGCAAGAGGTTTGAGCGCTTTGCGGCCATGGTAATCCTGGCGTTGCTTGGGGATGAGGGGCTGGAGGCGTGCGGGCAATGGAACGAAGAGGGTCACGCCGGGGGCCGGTTGTGCATTCCGGAGGCGGGGCCTTCCCCCAACTTAGCCATATTGCCGGCGGGCGCACCCCGCGAATGCCGCAGAGCAGCAAAATTTTTCCATTTCCTGCAAACTGTTGCTGATTTTCTCACCATGGGGCAGCCCGTATCGCCCCCTGCACTGAAGTACGTACCCATACACCCTTCCGGTTGCGCCGCCCCGTGCTGCAGGGGCTGATCGGGGGCCGGAAGATGCAAAAAGGAGGCCCGGAGGCCTCCTTTCCGTCCCGTCCCGAGGGGCGGGAGATCCGAAATGGATCGGCAGATTACATCATGCCGCCCATGCCGCCCATGCCGCCCATGTCGGGCATGCCGCCGCCGGCGCCGGCGCCGTCTTTCGACGGTTTGTCGGCAACCATGGCTTCGGTGGTGATCAGCAGGCCGGCGATGGAAGCAGCGTCTTCCAGCGCGGTGCGGGTCACCTTGGCAGGGTCGATCACACCGAAGGCGAACATGTCGCCGTATTCTTCGGTCTGAGCATTGAAGCCGAACTTCAGGTCGCTGGATTCGCGGACCTTGCCGGCAACCACGGCACCGTCGACACCGGCGTTTTCAGCGATCTGGCGCAGGGGTGCTTCCAGGGCCTTGCGCACGATGGCGATGCCGGCTTCCTGGTCGGAGTTTGCACCGGTCATGCCTTCGAGGGCCTTGCCGCCCTGAACCAGGGCCACACCGCCGCCGACGACGATGCCTTCCTGAACGGCAGCGCGGGTCGCGTTCAGCGCGTCATCGACGCGGTCCTTGCGCTCTTTCACTTCCGTTTCGGTCATGCCGCCAACGCGGATGACAGCAACACCGCCTGCCAGTTTGGCAACGCGTTCCTGCAGCTTCTCACGGTCGTAGTCGCTGGTGGTTTCTTCGATCTGGTTGCGGATCTGTGCGACACGCGCTTCGATCTCTGCCTTGTCGCCTGCACCTTCGACGATGGTGGTCTCGTCCTTGGTGATGGAGACTTTCTTGGCGGAGCCGAGCATGTCCATGGTCACGGATTCGAGCTTCATGCCCAGATCTTCGGAGATCACCTGGCCGCCGGTGAGGATCGCGAGATCCTGCAGCATGGCCTTGCGACGGTCGCCGAAGCCCGGGGCCTTGACGGCTGCGATCTTCAGGCCGCCGCGCAGCTTGTTGACCACGAGGGTCGCCAGCGCTTCGCCTTCGACATCTTCAGCGATGATGAGGAGCGGCTTCTGGGACTGGATGACCTGCTCAAGCAGGGGAACCATCGGCTGCAGGGAGGACAGCTTCTTCTCGTGCAGCAGCACGATGCAGTCTTCCAGCTCGGTGGTCATCTTGTCGGCGTTGGTCACGAAGTAGGGCGACAGGTAGCCGCGGTCGAACTGCATGCCTTCGACGACTTCGACTTCGGTCTCCATGCCGCGGGCTTCTTCCACGGTGATGACGCCGTCGTTGCCGACTTTCTGCATGGCTTCCGCGATCATGGTGCCGATCGAGGCTTCGCCGTTGGCGGAGATCGTGCCGACCTGTGCGACTTCAGCGGAGTCGTTCACGGGGCGCGATGCGGCCTTGATGGCTTCGACGACTTTCAGCGTGGCAAGGTCGATGCCGCGCTTGAGGTCCATCGGGTTCATGCCCGCGGCCACGGCCTTGGTGCCTTCTTTCACGATGGCTTGCGCCAGCACGGTTGCGGTGGTGGTACCGTCGCCGGCTTCGTCGTTGGTGCGGGAAGCAACTTCCTTCACCATCTGGGCGCCCATGTTCTCGAACTTGTCTTCCAGTTCGATTTCCTTGGCAACCGAGACACCGTCCTTCGTGATGCGCGGTGCGCCGAAGGATTTGTCGAGAACCACGTTACGGCCTTTCGGGCCCAGCGTGACCTTGACGGCATCGGCGAGGATGTTGACGCCCTTGACCATCTTGTTGCGTGCGTCGGTGCTGAACTTAACGTCCTTGGCAGACATGTCTGTCTCTCCTGACTAGATTGTTTGAAACCGGGAAATGCGAAAAGGGCAGTCGCTTACGCGATGATGCCCATGATGTCGCTTTCCTTCATGATCAGCAGCTCTTTGCCGTCCAGCGTGATCTCGGTGCCCGACCATTTGCCGAACAGGATCTTGTCGCCTGCCTTGACGTCCATGGCGACGCGTTCGCCATCTTCATCCTTGGCACCTGCGCCAACGGCAACAACGACGCCTTCGGCGGGTTTTTCTTTTGCGCTGTCGGGGATGATCAGACCGCCTGCGGTCTTCTCTTCGCTCTCGACGCGTTCCACAAGCACACGGTCATGCAGCGGTGTAAATGCCATCTCTGAGGCTCCTTGGCTCAAAGTTAATTCCTGTCCCGCCGATCAGCGGGGTATTATCACTCACCAGTGGCGAGTGCTAACGACAGTGAGATAGGCAAAGCGACCCAACGAGTCAACGACAGTGATATGAATTTTTCGCCGCCCCGGGGGCGGGCGCCCCTTGTGGCGCAAACGCTGGCGGGATCACTGGCCTGTCCTGCCCCGCAGGTGGCGCCCTGCCCGACCCGTTTCAAGGCGAGCGGCACCGGGAAATCCCCGACCGGCGGATCGCCGCAGGGCAGATTGGGTCCTTTGTGCGGGAGTTTGCGCCCTACGCCGCGAGTTTCCTTTGAAGGCGACGCAGCATATTCCTGACAATGACCTTGTGAGCGATGCCCACCGGCAGCATGTAGGCTGTGCCAAACGCGTTATGCACGGTCACAGAGGAGGTGATGGAGACCTCCTGTCCCTCAACCGACACGCAGGTCATCACATCAAGATGCCGATCCCGTTCCGTCAGGACCAAGGTCGTGTCGTCGCTGTGTTCGACCAGGAAGAAGTCCAGGTAGTCACCTGCGCGGACAGTCTCTTTTGACATGCCGGAAAAGCCGCCAATGGATTTCACGCCAAACCCTCTGGAAACTGCATCGCGTAGCTTGAAGGCGATTTTCAAGAGAGGCTGCGGATCTTCCATGATCAGGTTCCACGCCTGCAAGGGTGTGACCTCGCGCGGCAAGCGCACGGTTTGACTGTCGAAATAGTCCAGCGTTTCCAAAGGTGCGAGGACGCGGATGTTGCTGCTTGCCATGCTGATCATAAGACCAGCTTAGCCGCGCTGCAGCATTATGCAATATGCGCTCAAGCCGGACATGCGCCGCAGTGGATCCATCCGGCCGCTTCTGCCTGCCGATTGCGATCCGGCCCCGTGCGCAGACCGGAAAGCCGGTTTGGCCGGCTGCCAACAGCACTTTGAGCGGCAACGACACGCGGCGTTTACCCAACATGCGTAATCGTATGCATGAGGCAATGCGAAGGGTCTATTTCTCTGGGGTTTGCGGCCTTTTGCGGCCCCTTGATCCCCTTAGGGAAACCGGCCTGAAAGCACGCCTAGAGCGCGAAATCGGACGATTCCAAGGAACTTCTGCGGGTTTCAGCGCTTGTTTCGTGGAACGCAAACCGGAGGAGACCGGATGCTTGAAGCGATTGAACAGACCCTTTGGAATGAAGAGCGGACGCTCTGGACAAGCGGAGTCGACAGCTTCGCCGAACGGATCACTCCGTTCTGCCTGATGGCCTTCCCGGGCGCGGGCATACTGAAGGGCAAGGAGATCCTGGAAGGGCTGAAAGAGGCCCCGCGCTGGACCTCCGTCAAGATGCTGGGCAAGCGGGTTTCCGAACACCATGGCGCCGCCGTACTGGCCTACCGGGCCCAGGCCGTGCGTGCCCGCACCGCAGAGCTTTACGAATGCTGGTGCACCTCCTGCTGGGTAGTGCGGCGCGGGCGCTGGCAGATGATCCAGCACCAGCGCACCCCGATCGATCCGGGCACCGAGGTCGATCCCGAAGACACCCTGGTGGCCTGAACGGCCACCAAAGGCTCGGCTAACCCGAGGCCTTGGAACGGGGCGCCTTTGATCGGGCGCCCTTCGTGTTTGCAGAATGCGACCCCGCTTCCGGGACCACATCCCCGGGGGCACTGGGATCAGGGACAGAGGGGGCCTGGCCTGCCTGCGCGGCAGCGGCCTGCCCCGCCTCTGTCAGGGCATAGATGCCCGTGGAGACCTTCTCAAACCAACCGTAGTGATCGTCCCGCATGATGCGGGTTGCCCGTGGCACGCCCGTGGCACGCGCCACCTCTGCCCCCTTGCTGGGGCCGGCCTGGGCAAGCTGGGCGGCACAGCGCAGCGCGTCCTGGCGATAGGCGGTCACCAGCGTGACCCGGTTCGATCCCCCGGTATTGGGATCGCCCTGCCGCATCTGGAATTCCTTCAGCAGCCGGCCCTGCCGGGGGCGCGACTTGCGCGGGGCATAGGGGCCGGGATCGCAATGCGGCGTGACGAAGCCATCGCGCAGCCGCACGGTCAGCAGGCCCAGCCCCAGGCGACGGCAAAGCGCGACATGGGCCGCCAGCTGCTTGCGCCCGCGCATGGCCGGGATCGCGAGGTAGACGAAATCCGTGACCGATTGCCGAGCGATCCCCTGTTGCAGCAGCGCCAGGGTCATGCCGGTCTTGAGCTCCACGATCACGGGGTGCGGGTCATCGGCGCGCATGGCCATGACATCGGCCCCGGCGACCTCTGCCTTGACCTCGTAGCCCTGCGCCTGAAGGAAGACTTTCACCGGAGCGTAAAGATCTGTTTCACGCAGCTTTGCCATGCCACAGGCCTAGCCTGCGCCCCCGTGCCCGACAACGTCAAAAAGAACGGCGGCAAAAACGACAGGGGCCATGCGGCGTGAGGGCGCTGGACAAGCGGGCCGCGCCGCCTAGCTTGGGATTGTCCCGACTGCCCAAGTCCAATCCCGGATTCCAATCTTCGCCGGAGCCCTCCGATGTTAGTTGCCATCACCGTCACGCTGGTTTCGCTTGCCCTGATCCTGGGCGCCGTCTGGGGCCTGTCGGGCAAGCTGACGCCGCGCACCGAAGGCTTCCTGGTGGCCCTGTCGGGCGGCGCGCTGATCGTCTCTGTCACCGAAGAGCTGATCCGCCCGGCCCATGCCAACCTGTCCCTGCCCTGGCTGTCGCTGGCCATTGCCGCCGGTGCGGTGGCCTTTACCGTGGCCGATACCGCGCTTGAGAAGAAGATGGGCGACAGCAAGGGCGGCGGGCTGCTGCTGGCGATCACCTTCGACGGGGTGCCGGAGAACCTGGCGCTTGGCGTGGCACTGATCGGCGCGGATGCCAAGGCGGTGGCGGCGCTGGCGGGCTCCATCTTCCTGTCGAATTTGCCGGAGGCCGCGGGCGGGGCCAACCAGATGAAAAAGGGCGGGCTGAGCCGCCGCCGCGTGCTGCTGCTGTGGTCGGGCACGGCCCTGGTCCTGGCCCTTTGCGCCCTGATCGGCAATTTCGCCCTGCGCGACATCGGAGAGGTCCCGCTGTCCGCCATCCGCGCCTTTGCCGCCGGGGCGGTCACCGCTTCGCTGGCGACAGAGGTCTTTCCGCAGGCCTACCAACATGACCACAAGGAGACCGGTTTTGCCGTAACGCTGGGCCTTATCCTGGCCTTTGTGCTGAGCGACCTTGGCTGAGCGGCGATTTTGCGGCATCGCAGCGTGGACCGGGTGACACTGCCCCTGCGCCCGATTATAAGGGCGCCGGATTTTCCTTCTTTCAAACGGATGCATCACATGACGATCAAGGTCTTTGGCCACAAATCCCCCGACACAGACTCCACCGGCTCGCCGCTGATCTGGGCCTGGTATCTCTCGGAAATCGCTGGCACCCCGGCCGAAGCCAAGCTTCTGGGCGAGCCCAACACCGAAGCCGCTTTCGTGCTGGAAAAGTGGAACTTCGAGAAGCCCGAGATCATCTCTGAAGTGGGCGAATCCGACGATGTCGTGATCGTGGACACCAACAACCCGGCCGAACTGCCCGCAGCGATCAACGATGCGAACGTCATCCAGATCATCGACCACCACAAGCTGGTCGGCGGGCTGGAAACCAAGGGCCCGATCGACATCACGATCAAGCCGCTGGCCTGCACCGCGACGATCATGCACGACATGATGGGTGATGACGCGGCCAAGATGCCCGACAACATCAAGGGCGCGATGCTGAGCTGCATCCTGTCGGACACGCTGGAGTTCCGTTCGCCCACCACGACCGACGTGGACAAGGCCCTGGCCGAGAAACTGGCCGGTGAGCTGAACCTGGACCTGGGCGCCTATGCCAGCGAGATGTTCGAAGCCAAGTCCGACGTCTCTGCCTTCTCCGATGCAGAGCTGATCCGCATGGATTCCAAGGAATACGCCGTGGACGGCACCAAGTTCCGCGTCTCCGTCCTGGAAACCACCGCGCCGAAGATCGTCCTGGACCGCAAGGCCAGCCTGATGGAAAGCTTCAAGGCTGTGGAAGCCGAAGACGGCGTGGACCAGGTCCTGCTGTTCGTGGTCGACATCCTGAACGAGGAAGCGACCCTCTTCGTGCCCAACGACCTGGTCAAGACCGTGGCCGAGAAGAGCTTTGGCGCCGTGGTCGAAGGTGACGCGGTTGTCCTGCCAGGCGTGATGTCGCGCAAGAAGCAGATCATCCCGAACCTGAAAGTCTGAAGCCTTAGGAGCGGAAATTGAAAAGGGCGCCTTCGGGCGCCCTTTTTGCGTTCAGCGGAAAGACCCGGCTGCCGGGGGCGGCTAGCCGGCGCGGGCGGCTCACTTGCCCTTCTTCTCACCAAGAGAGAAGGGTTTCGCCGCGCCGGAATTGGCGGTTGCCAGAACCTTGGGCTTTTCCTGCTTCGGTTTCTTGGCTTCCTTGTTGCCGCGCTTGTTGTTGCCTTTTCCCATCATGACCTCACGGGTTGAAACACCGCTCCGGCGACATGCCGGACGGATAGATCCTCAGCTAGATCAGGGTTGCCTGAAGGCGTCAGGGCGATGATTTCGATGAGCGCCGCGCGGCCTCCTCCGGCCGGGCGTGCCCTTCATATCTAAGCCTCTGCCGGGGGTCCGGCAAGGGGCGGTGCATCGGGGGCGGCATTGGCGCCATCGCCTCAGGGCATTGACTTAGGGCGGGCGGGGCGCGCATAGGGCGCTTTCTCACGCCCCTGCCGCGAAGGCCCGCCCGCCCCATGACCAAGAACCCATATGAAGCCGCCGGTTTCTACGATGCCGCCATCGCCAAGGGCCGGCACCGCGACGTGGTCGGCGGCCGCTGGGACGAGACCGGGCGCGTGCAGATGCAGGTGCTGCGGGCCGCCGGACTGGAGCCGCATCACCACCTGCTGGACATCGGCGCGGGGTCCCTGCGGCTGGGCTGCAAGGCGGTGCCCTACCTTGAGCCGGGCCATTACTGGGGCACGGATGCGTCGCGCGCGCTGCTGCTGGCCGGCCACGCGGCAGAGCTGGAAGACCCCGCCCGGCTGGACCGCGCCCAACTGGTGGAGGATGCCAACTTTGCCTTTCCCGGTGTCAGCGACCGCATCACCCATGCCATCGCCTTTGCCGTCTTTCCCCATCTGCACATGGCCTACCTGCGCCGCGCCCTGACCGGCCTGCAGCGCTTCCCGGTGCTGGAGCAGGTCCTGTTCACCGTCTTCCTGGCCCCCGATGCCGGGGCTGCCGCCCTGCCCTATCGCCAGCCCGACGGCGTGGTCACCCATGACATCCGCGCGCCCTATCACCTGCTGGAGGCCGATGTGCTGCACATCGCGGCCACGACCGGCTGGCAGGTCACCCGCGACAGCGTGATGCTGCCGCGCGGCCAGGTGCTGTTCACAGCCCGCCGGGCCTGACCGCCCGCTGACAGCGCGGCGCTTTTATGGCAAAGGAGGGCCCGGTTTCCCGGACCCTCCCTGTTGTTTGTCTGGCAGAATGGCGGCCCCGGTCAGAACTGCAGGGCAAAGCCCCGGCGTTCGCGGAAGATCACCAGGGAGATCAGGGCGCAGATCGCCAGGATCGCGCAGTAAACCTCGAAAGTGCCGAAGTAGCCAAGCCGGTTGACCAGCGGCAGGCTGAACAGCGGCGAGAGGAACTGGCCCAGGAAGATCGCCATGGAGACAGAGCCGGCAGCCATGCCGCGCCGGGCGGCGGGGGCCAGGTCCAGCGCCACGCCCATCAGGGTGGGCATGATCAGCCCGGCCCCGCCACCGACGCAGAGCGCCCCCACGGCGGCGATCCAGAGGTGGAAGGAGAAGCCCATCACCAGGAAGCCCAGGGCCGCCACGCTGAAGCCCAGGGCCAGCGTGCGTGCGCGCCCGAGGATGCCGCGCAAGCGCCCGTAGACAAGCGACACGACCCCGGCCGCGAAGGTCACGCCGACCATCAGCATCGCCGCGGCCGCCGGTTCCGGATGGCCGATGAGGGGCAGGAAGTAGGCCGCCTGCGTGGGCAGGATGTAGAAGGTCAGGAAGGTGATCCCGGACAGCACCACGGCGGCGATCAGCAGGCCGACCCAGCCCTGTGCGCCCTCTCCGCCCGGGGCATGGGCGGCGGCATCGCGGGAGGCCTTGCTGGGTTCATCCAGCGCGAAGATCAGGAACGGCAGGTAAAGGATCGCCACCCCGTAAAGCAGGAAGGGCAGCATGGCATCCACGCCCGCCAGCCCACCGGAGAGCGCGATCAGCACCAGCCCACCAAAGTTCATCGCCGCGATCTGCATGCCCATGAAACGCGCGCGCAGCTCTCCCTGGAAGTAGTCTCCGACCAGGGCGGTGACGGCGGTCATCATCATGGCGACGCCGATCCCCAGGATCAGGCGGCTGACGAAGATCGCCTCGAGGCTGGGCAGCCAGATCCCGGCGGTGCCGCAGACCCCGAAGAGCGCCACACCGATCAGCAGCTGGCGGCGACGGCCGAACCGGTCCGCCATCATGCCCGCGAAGGGCGCCACGATCGCCACGAGCAGCGAGGGCGCGGCGACAAGCATGCGGGTCAGAAGCTCAGCGTTGGGGTTGTCGGAGAAATGCGCCTCGATCCCGGTCAGGGAGGGGCTGATGATGGCGTTGGACATCACCGTGAGAGAGGCCGCCAGCATGAGCGCAATGGCGCGGCGGTCCTTGAGAAGAGCGGACATCGAAAATTACCTTCGGGACGGGCGTGCTGTGGGGACAGACTATGGGGACAGATTACAATTTACAAAACTTGTAACCTGTAACATAAACGCTGGCAAGGGGAGCGGAGACACCATGCCACGGACAGGATTGAATGCAGGTGAACTGAAGGAACGCGCGGTGGCGGTGGCCAGCGAGCGGATGGCCGTGATGGGCTGTGACAAGTTCCGGGTGACGGATGTGGCCGGGGCCCTTGGGGTCAGCCATGCCGCGCTTTACGCGCATTTCTCCGGCAAGGCGGCGCTGATCGACGCGGTGGTCGACGACTGGCTGGACCATTCCCGCGTGCCCCTGGCAGAGATCGTCGCCGGTGAGGGCCCGGCGCAGGAGCGCCTGCGTCTTTGGGCGCTGACCCGGCTGCGCCTGAAGCGCGAGGCCGCGCGCAAGGAACCGCATCTGTTCGCCGCCTTCGACCTGCTCTCGCACCGGCTGAGAGAGGTCGTGCTGCACCACATCGCCCACCAGCGGCTTGAGATTACCACCCTGCTGGCAGAGGCCTATCCCGCCCTGCCCGACCCGGAGCACGCCGCCAAGGTGGTGCAGGCCGCGCTGGTCGGCTACAGCCATCCCAAGCTGGTGGCGGAATACCTGTGCCTGCCCGACGAAGAGGTGGAGGGCAACCTGCTGGCGGTGCTGGACGCGGTGCTGAAGGGGCTGACGGCGGAGCTGCCGCAGGGCTGATCCCGCGCCGGTTCAGCGCCCAGTTCCGGTTTCTGCTGGTCCCGCAGGGCAAGCTGCGCCATATCTTCGGAAAGCGCCGGCTCCCCACCGGATCGCGGGCGCGGTTCCTGACCCTTTTCCAGCGCGAGATTTCCATGACCCGCATCGTTTCCGCCCTTTCCGAGATCGCCTCTGACTACGACGCGCTGTTCGTCGACCTTTGGGGCTGCGTTCATGACGGCGTGAAAGCCTACCCCGAGGCCGTCGCCGCGCTGCAGGAATACCGCAAGGGCGGTGGCACCGTTGTCCTGCTGACGAACTCTCCGCGCACCCGCCACGAGGTGGAAAAGCAGCTCAAGGTCTTCGGCGCGCCGGAAGATTGCTGGGACACGATCGCCACCTCGGGCGACAGCGCGCGATCGGCCATGTTCCAGGGAACCGTGGGCCACAAGGTCTATTTCATCGGCACCGAGGCCGAGCAGCATTTCTTCGAACCGCTGAACATCCTGGAAAACCCCGAATCCGTCGAGATCTTCCCCATCGAAGAGGCAGAGGGCATCGTCTGCACCGGCCCCTTCGATCCGATGGCCGATCTTTCGGTCCTGCGCCCGCAGCTTTTGCTGGGCAAGACCAATGGCTTGAAGCTGCTCTGCGCGAACCCCGACATCGTCGTGGACCGGGGCGAGGTGCGCGAATGGTGCGCCGGGGCCGTGGCCCAGCTTTACACCGAAATGGGCGGGGAAAGCCTGTATTTCGGCAAGCCCCATCCGCCGATCTACGACCTGGCCCGCCTGCGCCTGGCCGCCACCGGCGCGGATGTGCCCCCGTCCCGCGTGCTGGCGATCGGCGACGGGATCCGTACCGATATCCTGGGCGCGCTCGGGGAAGGGATCGACAGCCTGTTCATCACCGGGGGCCTTGCGGCTGAGGAAACCCGCACCACCGACCAGCCCGATCCCGAAGCGCTGGAGGCCTATATCACAGAGCAGGAACTGACCCCGACATTCGCTATCGGCAAGCTGCGGTAAGACTTGATTCTGCATCTGCGAAGTAATATTGTTGCTCAAGGCAAGATTCATGTGGCGCAATATTACTCACCCATTGGAGGGTCGGATGTTGGACAATTTCCCCCGGGGCACGATCTGCCTGGAAGACCTGGAGATGGGCATGACCCGTCACATCCGGAAGGTGGTGACGGACGAGGATATCGAGATGTTCGCCCAGGTCTCTACCGATCGGAACCCGGTGCACCTGGACGATGCCTATGCCCAGGACACGATCTTCGAGGGGCGCATCGCCCACGGGATGCTGACGGCGGGGCTGATCTCGGCCGTGATCGGGGAACAGCTGCCCGGTCATGGCACCGTTTATATGGGACAGAGTCTTAAGTTTCTGGGACCGGTCCGTCCGGGGGACATGGTGACCGCCGAAGTGGAGGTCACCGATATCAATTACGCCAAGCGCCGGGTCACGCTGGATTGCCGCTGCACGGTGGACGGCAAGAAGGTGCTGGCGGGCGAAGCGCTGGTGCTCGCGCCCTCGCGCAAGTTCGACTGAGGACTGGACAGCCGGCCCCCTGCGGGTGAGAAACCGGCATGATCCGACGCAGCCCCGACAGCCCCCTGACCCGTGCCGCCGATGCGCTGCGCCACCGCCTGCCGCCCGTCTGGGCGCGGCTGGCGATCTTCGTTGCCAAGCAGCTTTGGGCAGGGCTTTTCGCCATCATCATCCTGGGGGCAATCCTGATGACGCGGGCCATCTGGTCGCCGGACTGGGCGCTGCAACGCTATGATGCGCTGTTCCTGATCGCCATCACCACACAGGTGGTGCTGATCGCCACCCGGCTGGAAACCTGGGACGAGGCCAAGGTGATCCTGCTGTTCCATTTCACCGGCACGGCCATGGAGTGGTTCAAGGTCAACGCGGGCAGCTGGGGCTACCCGGAGCCGGGGATCTTCAAGGCCTTCGACGTGCCGCTTTTCACCGGTTTCATGTATGCCTCTGTCGGCAGCTACATCGCCCGCGCGATCCGGCTGTTCGATGCGCGCTTCGCCCCCTACCCGCCCTACTGGGCCTCTGTCCTGCTGGCGGTGGCGATCTACGTGAACTTCTTTGCCCACCACTGGTTCGTGGATATCCGGCTGGGGCTTTTCGCGGCCAGCCTGCTGCTGTTCGCGCGCACCCGGATGTGGTTCCGGGTGGGGGGCAGCTATCACTGGATGCCCTTCCCGCTGGCCGCGCTGATGATCGCCTTCGCGCTTTGGGTGGCAGAGAACATCGGCACCTTCACCGGCACCTGGGCCTATGCAGGGCAGCGCGATTTCCAGCTGGTGAGCTGGGGCAAGATGGGATCCTGGTACCTGTTGTTCTTCGTCAGCTTCACCACGGTGACGCTGGTGCTGCGCGATGCGCTGTCAGCGCGGCCCTTCAGGCCCGAAGCTTTCGGGGAAAGCCCTGGCGAACAAGTACCTGCGGAACAGGATCCCGCCAGGTAAGAGCCTGTCAGATAAGGCCGCGCCAGTGGGCCAGGACCAGCATGATCACCCCAAGCACCAGCAGGTTGAAAGCCAGGGCGCGCAGCACGCTGAGCAGCAGGTCGATCCGACGCGCCTTGTCATCGTAATCGCGCACCGCATCCCCTAGCACCCGGACGGAGCCCTTCAGCCGCTCGCCATCCACGACCCGCGCCAGGCGGGGGTGGTGGGCCATCTGGCGGGCCTCCTGGATCTCTGCCGCGGCCTTATGGGCGCGGGTCGGCAGCCGGCGTCCGGCACGGCGCATCAAGCGGTCGATCCCCCAGCGGGAATGACCGAACTTGCGGTGCAACTGCCGCTCTACCTTTTTCAGTTCCGGCTCGACGCTGGAGAAACCCGACATGCCCTGCCCCCCGGTTGATCCGCGCAGGTTAGCGGTTTCGCGCGGCGATTCCAATTGGTCTGGAATGCCCCCGGGCCATCGGCTATGGCTTGCTCATGCTGAACGTGATCCGCCATGACGGCCCCGCAGAGGCCACCCCGCTTGTCATCGCCCATGGGCTTTTCGGCTCTGGCCGGAACTGGGGTGTCATCGCCAAGCGCCTGTCCACAGAGCGCCCCGTCATCGCCGTGGACATGCGCAATCACGGGCTGTCCCCGCGCAGCGATAGCAATTCCTACCCCGACATGGCGGATGACCTGGCCGAGGTGCTGCAGGCCGAGGGGCGCCCCTGCGCGGTGCTGGGCCATTCCATGGGCGGCAAGGCTGCCATGGTGCTGGCGCTGCGCCATGGTGCGCTGGTCGAACGCCTGGTCATCGCCGATATCGCGCCGGTCACCTATGGCCACAGCCAGCAGGAATTCATCGACGCGATGCGCAGCGTCGATTTGGACACGGTCAGCCGCCGGTCCGACGCAGAGGCCCAGCTGGCCGAGGCCGGCGTGCCGCGCGCGCTGCAAAGCTTCTTCACCCAAAGCCTGGACGTGCAGGAAAAGCGCTGGCGGCTGAACCTGGAGGTGCTGGAGGCGGAGATGGACAAGATCACCGGTTTCCCAGAGATCACGGGCAGTTACGAGGGGCGCACGCTGTTCCTGACCGGGGCGGACAGCGATTACGTGCTGCCCGAGCACCGCGACCGGATCAAGGCGCTCTTCCCCCGTGCCGCCTTTGCCAAGCTGCCCGGTGCGGGCCATTGGCTACATGCGGACAAACCGCGGGAATTCGAAGCCGCGGTGGCCCATTTCCTGACCCTTTGACGCCTGCCTGACGCTGGCGGCGGCGATCTGCCCGGGCTGATCGGCGGCGGCAACCGCGGCCTCGATCCCGCGCGAGAGCGGGAAAGCCAGTGCAATTCCAGCAAGATAGGTCAGTGCCAGCGCGGGCCATCCCGGAAGGTCCAGCAGCAGGACAAAGGTGCCACCGGCGCCGCAGAGCGCAAGCGCGGTCAGGCTGAACAGCAGGACATGCAAACGTGTCATGGCAGGACTCCCTTTCCTGCCGTCATGATGCCGCCAGGGGCGCGGCGCGGCCTTGACGTGGATCAACGCCAGGCGACACCTTTTGCGCTGGCGTCGGCGCGCGGGCTGCGGCTAATCTGCTCCGGCGCGCGCAGAGGCGCGAACGGTATGACGGAGAGACAGATGATCAGACTTCTGAGCTGCCTTGCGGCGCTTCTTGCCCTGACGGCCTGCAACACGGTGCGCGGCGCCGGACAGGACATCCAGAGCGCGGGCCAGGCGATTTCCAGCACCGCCTCGGAGACGCAGAGCAAGCTTTGAGGGGCTGAGCGCGGATTGTTTTTTCTGGCTTTTTCTCGATCCGGCGGAACCCTTTGGCGCGCCGGGGGTTGGGCCTGCGAAGCCAGAAACAGGAGAATAGCATGACCCGTATCGTTGCATCCCTTGCCGTCCTTTGCGCCCTTGCCGCCTGCGAGACCGTCGAAGGCGCAGGCCAGGATATCGAGAACGCCGGCCAGGCGATCTCTACCGAAGCAAACGACACCCAGGCCGAGATGTAAGACCCCTAACAGGGCCTTTTCCAAAGCCTGGCAGAAATGCCGAAACCCCTTCGGAGCCGCGCGCTCCGGAGGGGTTTTTCATGTTTTGGAAAGGTTTGGGGCCGAAGTATGCCCCTGACGGCCCGGGCTGGGCGAATCGCCACCCCGGGCCTTGGTTAACTGGGGTTTCGGGGCATCGGTGCGACGTCTGTATCGCGTCGGTATGACGTCGGTATCACGTCGGTGCGCAGCGTACGGTGCCCCCGCCGTTAACGCCCCGCGCGCTGGGGGCGTTAACCTTTGACCTGGCGATGGAGCCCGCGCCGTTAGTGGGGCGACATGCGGCGGAGAAGCCCGGTCTTCAGCACGAACTGCTGGTAAAGCGCCCCGGCCACATGCAGCGCGATCACCGCCCAGAGCAGCGTGGTCAGCACCTCATGCGCGCCAGCGGCGGGCGCGACCTGCCCGAACCAAGCCGCGAGGCCGGAGAGCGGGATCAGCACCAGCAGCGCGTAGAAGACCCAGTGGACGATTCCGGCGAGCGCCTTCAGCGGGCCCGGTTCCTCCTGCGGCAGGGGCGGCGCGCCACGGGTCAGCCGCAGGCCAAGCCGCGCGATCATCAGGACCAGCACGGTGACCCCCACGACGATATGCACGATGGCCAGGCCGGGGCCGGTGGCGGTGCCCTCCATCATCTGGTGGAAGGCGCGGCCCATGCCCATGTCGAAGATGAGCTGGAACAGAACGAGGAGCGCGATGGCCCAGTGCAGGTAGATCTGCGGCTTGGAATAGATGGCAGGGGGGATTCGTGTCATGGGATATGCCTTTGACGATGGGTGCGCGTTTGAAAGCTTAACGCAGGAGGCGCGGGATTCCGTCGCAGAATTTGCGAAGGGGGTGGTGGGGGTCACCCGCCCCAGGATTTGTTAACCCTGTTCGGGCGAAACTTGGGCATGCCCCGCTATCTTCGCCCACACATTCCCGGCGCCACGATCTTCTTCACGGTCACGCTCGCAGAGCGGGGATCGGACCTGCTGGTGCGGGAGGTGGAGGCGCTGCGGACCGCCGTAGCCGGCGTGAAGGCCCGCCGGCCCTTTCACATCGATGCCTGGGTGGTGCTGCCGGATCATCTGCATTGCATCTGGACGCTGCCTGAAGGGGACGCGGACTATGCAACCCGCTGGCGGCAGATCAAGTCCGGCTTCTCGCGCGGTAGGCCGCCGGGGCCGCTCCGGGCCGGCCCCCGTGCCCGCCACGAACGCGGGATCTGGCAGCGGCGCTTCTGGGAACATCACATCCGCGACGAGGCGGATCATACCGCGCATCTGCGGTATTGCTGGGAAAACCCCGTCAAGCATGGGCTTGTGCAACGGGCGGAGGATTGGCCCTATTCCTCGGTCCACCGGGATCGGGCGCCGTAGGGTGCGTGCTTGCACGCACCTTTGGCGGTGGATGGGGCGAGAGGGTGGTGCGAGAGGAAGGTGCGTGCGAGCACGCACCTTCCTCTCGCTACGAACCTATTGCGGCGGAATGTAGCAGATAACGCCACTCAGATCCAAACCTGTCATCTGAGAGAACAACAAAGCCAACAAGAAGATTCCTGCGGCCAAGGCGGTACCCACGGAAACACAAAAAACCGGCAGCCAGTACTTTGACAGCTCTAGCTCCCGGCTCTTTACCCTTAGGTTCACTTCGTTGACAGCTTCGAGCAATTCTTGACGTGATCCATGATCGACTTCGAGCACGGCCGCACGCCATCTGACCATTTGAGCCGTGACGACGGAGATCAGCAAAGTCCATGAGATAAACACGAGGAGAGAAAACCCCAAGAACACGCCAACAAAAGCGTTCTGCGCGTTCGTCATGGAGTCGTGGCAGAAATTCCATATGAAAAAGAAGCCAGCATAACCTAAAGTCGAAACAACATTATTGTAGGAAGAACTTTTGTCGAAAAGTGCGGCCGTGGTCGCCAATTCGCCCTCCAAGAGGCGATCTTCCTTTTGTTGCCAAAGCTCATTATTCAACTGCCAGTAGTTAGCTTCCGATTGCTGATCAACTCGCCTTCGCGCAATCTCTTCTTCTACAATTTCCCTAGGCAGCCTAGTAACGCCAAGCCTCTGAAGCCATTCAATCAAGCCCTCGATTCTGCGGTCGTCCTCGGCCCGTTCATGAGGTGGTTCGGCATTCGCCATTCTCAACTCTCCCGCTATTTTGTCTGGCATTCTGGGCCGCAACGAAGTTGCCAGCCAACCCAAAAATAAAAAATCAGGAGCTTTACCGAAAATGGTCCAAAGAAGAAAAACCCGGGCGCTTGCCCGGGTTTTCTTTAACTGTCCATTTTCAGCGCAGAGATGAAGGCCTCTTGCGGGATGTCCACCTTGCCGAACTGGCGCATCTTCTTCTTGCCGGCCTTCTGCTTGTCCAGAAGCTTGCGCTTCCGGGTGGCGTCGCCGCCGTAGCATTTCGCCGTCACGTCCTTGCGCATGGCGGACAGGGTCTCTCGGGCGATGACCTTGCCGCCGATGGCTGCCTGGATCGGGATCTTGAACATGTGGCGCGGGATCAGGTCCTTCAGCTTTTCGCACATCGCCCGGCCGCGCATCTCCGCGCGGTCGCGGTGCACCATCATCGACAGGGCATCCACGGGTTCGTCGTTCACCAGGATCGACATCTTCACCAGGTTGTCCTGGCGGTAGCCGGTCAGGTGGTAATCGAAGCTGGCATAGCCCTTGGTCACCGATTTCAGCCGGTCGTAGAAGTCAAAGACCACCTCGTTCAGGGGCAGGTCATAGACCACCAGGGGCCGGGTGCCGGCATAGGTCAGCTCTTCCTGGATGCCGCGGCGGTCCTGGCAGAGCTTCAGCACGTCGCCCAGGTATTCATCCGGCACCATGATGGTAGCCTTGATGCGCGGTTCCTCGACGTGATCGACATAGGTCAGGTCGGGCATGTCGGCGGGGTTGTGCAGCTCCTGCATCGTCCCGTCCTTCATGAAGACGTGGTAGACCACAGAGGGCGCCGTGGTGATCAGCTCGATATCGTATTCGCGCTCCAGCCGGTCGCGGATCACCTCAAGGTGCAGCAGCCCCAGGAAGCCGCAGCGGAAGCCGAAGCCCAGCGCGGCCGAGGTCTCCATCTCATAGGAGAAGGAGGCATCGTTCAGCGCCAGTTTCTCGATCGCGTCGCGCAGGTCCTCGAATTCGGCGGAATCCACCGGGAAGAGGCCGCAGAAGACGACGGGAATGGAGGGTTTGAAGCCGGGCAGCGGTTTCTCCGTCCCCTTCTTCTCTGTCGTGATCGTGTCGCCGACCTTGGTGTCGCGCACCTGCTTGATCGAGGCGGTGATGAAGCCGATTTCGCCCGGGCCCAGTTCATCCACGTTCTGCATGGCCGGGCGGAAGACGCCGATGCGGTCGATCTGGTGCACCGTGCCATTGCGCATGAATTTCACGCGGTCGTTCTTCTTCATCACGCCGTCCATGATGCGCACCAGCACGACGACGCCCAGGTAGGGGTCATACCAGCTGTCCACCAGCATGGCCTTGAGCGGCGCATCGCGGTCGCCCGTGGGCGCGGGCAGGCGGTGGCAGATCGCCTCGAGCGTTTCCTTGATGCCGATGCCGGACTTGGCAGAGACCAGCAGCGCGTCGGAGGCATCGATGCCGATGACATCCTCGATCTGCTCGGCGACCCGTTCGGGTTCGCTGGCGGGCAGGTCGATCTTGTTCAGGACGGGGACGATCTCATGATCGGCGTCGATGGCCTGGTAGACATTGGCCAGCGTCTGCGCCTCCACGCCCTGGGTGCTGTCGACCACCAGCAGGGAGCCTTCGACCGCATGCATGGAGCGGGAGACCTCATAGGCGAAGTCGACGTGACCGGGGGTGTCGATCAGGTTCAGGATGTAGAGCTCGCCGTTGTCGGCGATGTATTCGATCCGGACGGTGTTCGCCTTGATCGTGATGCCGCGCTCGCGCTCGATGTCCATGGCATCGAGGAGCTGCTCCTTCATCTCCCGCTCGGTGACGGTGTTCGTGGATTGGATCAACCGGTCGGCCAGGGTGGATTTCCCGTGGTCGATATGGGCGACGATGGAGAAGTTACGGATATGTGCGAGATCGGTCATGATGCGCAGCATATGCGGGGGAAAAGGGCAGTTGGCAAGGGGGCGCGCGCCGGTCCGACGCAGTCGGCGATTGATCCGGGGGATCAATCGAGGCGCGCGCGGGCGGAGCCCCGGGTTGCGGGAGGGGTTGAGCGCGCCGGGAGCGACGCTAGGGTACGGGGAGAGGCGGGGACGGTCAGGCGGCATGACGGTAAAGAACGAAGAGCAGTTCAGGGCGTGGCTAAGGGAGCAGTCGCGGGAGGTTTGCACGGCGATCGCCGTGCGGGCGGCGCTCAGGGTGTTGCCGCTGGTTTGCTCGGTTGAGACCGGTTCTGAGCGCAGGGAGCGCCATGTTCTGTCTAGGTTTCGTTTAATCCTAATTTCGGGGGTCGCGGCCGTGGGACCGACCCCCGATGTGAGAGCCGCCGCTGATGCCACCTCCCATACCGCCTATGCAGCCAGCTTTGGCTCCAACCCTCCTTACTATCGCGCCTACGCAGACGATGCCGCCAATGCCGCCGCCCGTGCCGCCTGTGCCGCCGATGCCGTCGGCGTCGCCGCGCATGCCGCCAATTGCGCCGCCCGTGCCGCCGCCGATGTAGCCGATGTCCCCTATCCCCACGATGCCGCCGCCCGTGCCGCCGCCGATGCCGCTGATGCCCCCTATCCCCCCGACGCCGCCGCCCGTGCCGCCGCCTATGCCGATACAGCGCTCCCAGTCGAACCGCGCCGCATGCTGGAAAGCCGCGTGCAACGTCTTCAGGCAATCACTGACGCTACAGAGAAACTGAGCAAGCAAGACGGCAGGACCTGGGTTTTGACCGAAGGCGGGGACTGGGATTTCTGGTCCCGCTGGTACGAGCGCGCCATGGCGGGTGATCCCCTTCCCTGGGATCTCCAGCGAGAGGTTGCGCTGATCCCCGAAGAGATCTGGAAGCAAGGCCCCGAAGCCGTGGCCGAGCGGATCGCGGAGATTGAGGCGGACTACCTCACCCGCACCACCCAGCTGTCCGAAGAGGTGACGCTCAACCCGGCGACTGGCACCTTCTTGGTCACGCCAAGACCGCTTGAGAATGCGCCGCTCATATCTGCGCTGCTTTCCCGCACCGAGGACGCGCTGGAAGACGCCCTGCTAGGCTCGAACGGTCTGCGCACCGACATGCGGGCCGTGAAGACGCTCCAGCGCACCCATCAGCGATACGGCAACGATCCCCAGCGGATCGAGCTGGATTACACCTCTGTCGCCATCAGCCTGCGCCGGGAGCTCAAGTCTCACGAATTGGCGGAGACTGAGGACAACCTCGCCCTGCTCGAAGCGGTGGAGGAAGGCGCCCTGGCGATCCGCGCTCAGCATCCGGAGATTGCCGAGAACCGCCAGCGCATCGCGCAGCAGAAGCTGCAGGAAATCGACCGCGAGGACCTTGAGCTTCTACAAGCCGCAGAGCCGATACTGGTTGCCCTCAGCGAGGGCACCATGGCTGATGACTTCGCCCGTGACATTCCACAACTGATCAACGATGCCACCACGCCGCTGCCCTCCAGCGCACCGCCGCTGCCCGGTGTCGACGAAAGCATGAGGATCTTCCATCGCACCTCGCGGATGAAGGTTCTCCTGAATGATGAGTCTGACAAGGGAGAAGCCATACTCGGAAAGAGCAATGCAGCTCTGACCGAGGCCCTCGCGCGATCCGCAAAGACGTTTGACAGCCCGGCAGTCAAGACCATCCGGTTGGCCTATCTCGCCAAGGATACTGCCGTTCTGCTTTGGAAAATCGTCGAAATCGGCCTCAAGCTCTTCGGGGTTCTTTGAACCGCCAAGGCCGACGCCCGCGTCGGCGCATTCGCACCAGTCGCAGCGCAGGCGCCCTTCAGCCGCTCCGCCTGGCCTCTTGCGAATGACATCGCCAAAGGCCCCCTTCGGGAGAGTGGCGCGACGTCCATGCGCTGCCCCCCCATGCCCTTGGCAGGGGGCGGCAAACGGTCACCGGCCTTGCCTCTGCTGCCACGCGCCGCTTCGGGTCGGGCAGGCTCCGTCGCAGGCCCGGTCACGGCGGGGTCCTCTGTTACGCGGTGTTGGAACGTCTGGGCGGGGTGGCACGGCGCACCCCGATGGTGAGCGTTTACCTGGTGGAGGGCGTGGCGGATCATACGGCCAGGGCCGGCACCGGCGCCAGGCTGACGGGAACGTGAACTCGCCCCGCCGCGGTTCTGCCCTACCTTTCCGGCAGACCGCACTGGGTCATGCACAATCAGGGAGAGTGCCAGATGATTACCCGCCGACACCTTCTTACCTCTGCCGCCGCCGGGGCTGCCGGGGCCTCCATCCTGCGACCCTTCGCTGCCATGGCGCAGAACCTGACCGGGGATGTCTACCGGCTGGACGGGGGCGGCAGCCTGTCGATCCATCCCATTTCCCATGCGAGCTTTGTCATGGATACCCCCGCGGGCGTGATCTACGTGGACCCGGTGGGCGGTGCGGCGGCCTATGGCGCCCTGCCCGCGCCGGATGCGATCCTGATCACCCACCATCACGGCGATCACTTCGATCCGGAGACCCTGGCCGGGCTGAGCGAGCGCGCGGGCGGGCCGGTGCCGATGCTGACCAACCCCAAGGTGGGCGAAGAGCTGGCGCCCGAGCTGGCCGAGGCCAACACCGTGCTGGCAAACGGCGAGAGCGGCACGCTGCTGGGCCTGCCGATCGAGGCGATCCCGGCTTATAATTACACCGAGGACCGCCTGCAGTATCACCCCAAGGGCCGGGACAACGGTTACCTGGTCGAGGTGGGTGGCAAGCGCGTTTATATCGCCGGCGATACCGAGGACACCGAGGAGATGAAGGCGCTGAGCGATATCGACATCGCCTTCGTGCCCTTCAACCTGCCCTACACCATGACCGAGGAACAGGCCGCCGCGGGCGTCGGGGCCTTCGCGCCGGGGGTGGTCTATCCCTATCACTACCGCGACAGCGATCCCGAGCTGTTCAAGAAGCTGCTCTCCGAGCAGGAGGTGCAGACGGAAGTGGTCATGGGGCCTTGGTACTCCTGAGAGATCGGGCCGTTTGAGGGCATGACGTGACCGCATGATGTGACTGCATGACGTGGCAAGGGCCGCGAAGGGATCCCCTTCGGCGGCCCTTTTGCCGTGGCGGGCAGAGGCCTGTCCTGTGGGCAGGGGAAGCACCTGATCGGCGAGGATCCGCCGGAAGCCCCCTGTAAACGCGGGGCTGCGACAGTCCCGCGATTGAGAATTAAGACACTGTTAGGCATATTCCTGCCCAAATCCGCACAAGACGGAGCAGCGCTGACGGGCATCTTTCGTCGGGGCTTTCAGGCAGCATACCCCGCGATGAGCGGGGCCGGGACAGAGGGCAACCACATGATCCGACATTTACCGAAGGCCGTTCTGACGGCAGGGCTCGCGGCCGCGGCCTGCATGAGCTTCAGCATCGCCGCGCCACGCATGGCAGAGGCCGGGCCGATCAACCGCGCCTGCCTCAAGCTGCCCCAGGCCTCGGCCAGGCCGCAGCTTTGCGGCTGCATCCAGCAGGTGGCGGACATGACCATGAGCCGCCGCGACCAGCGCATGGCGGCCAAGATCCTGAAGGCGCCGGACAAGGCGCAAGAGGTGAAGATGTCCCGCAAGGCGAGCGACGATGCCTTCTGGGATCGCTACACGGCCTTCGGGGATACCGCACAGGCAATGTGTTCCTGAGTGAGGCCCGGGGACTGACGCACAGGGACTGAGACGCGGGGGCGGTTGCGACAGGCCCCGGTGTCGCGCGGGCGGTGGGGGCAGGATGCCTCCGGCGGGAGTTTTTCGGCAAGAAGAAGAAGCATGGCGCGCGCGGTGAATCCGGGAGGCGCAGCCGACAACGCGCGCGACCCCCTCGATGGGGGCGGCGGGCGTGGTGCCGGTCTTTAGCGGGGGCGTGCCGGGTCAGAGGCGGGCTTGCAAGGCCCTGGCGCAGGCTTCGACCAGGTCGAGCGTGCCGTCGAAGTCGCGGGTGTACCAGGGGTCGGGCACCTCTGTCGCGCCGGCGAAGGGGCCGTCTTCCGGAAGGTAATCGGTGAAGAGGCGCACGGGGGTGCCATTGCCCGCCGGGCGCTGGGCCTCGATATCCTGCAGGTTGCTGCCATCCATCGCGACGATCAGGTCGAAGCGGGTGAAATCCGCCGGCGTGAACTGGCGTGCGCGCAGGCCCGACATATCGAGCCCGCGGGCGCGGGCGGCGGCCTGCATCGGGCCATAGGGCGGTTCGCCCGCGTGCCAGCCGCCGGTGCCGGCGCTGTCGAGGTCGAGCTGCGGGGCCAGGCCACGCATCACCGCCTCTGCCGTGGGCGAGCGACAGATATTGCCGAGGCAGACGAACAGGATGGATGTGGTCATGGGCGCTCCTCTGGGGCAGTCTTGGTCCAGAGGTAACGGGCAGCGGCACGGAGGAAAAGGGCCATGGAGCGGATCGTGATCCTGACAGGCGCAGGCATTTCGGCAGAGAGCGGGCTTGCGACCTTTCGCGCCTCTGACGGGCTGTGGGAGGCGCACCGGGTGGAGGACGTGGCCACGCCCGAGGGCTTCGCCCGCGATCCCGCCCTGGTGCAGCGTTTCTACAACGACCGGCGGCAGCGCGCGGCGGAGGTGGCGCCCAATGCGGCCCACCTGGCCCTGGCGAAGCTGCAACGCGACTATCCCGGAGAGGTGCTGATCGTCACCCAGAACGTCGATGCCCTGCACGAGGCCGCCGGGGCCGAGGTGCTGCACATGCATGGATCGCTGGACGGGGCGCTTTGCGCGGCCTGTGGCCATCGCTGGCCCGCCCCCATGAAGATGCAGGTGGGCGAGCCCTGCCCCGCCTGCGGCGCCCCTGCGGGCCGTCCCGATATCGTCTGGTTCGGCGAGATGCCCTATCACATGGAGGAGATCTTTGCCCGCCTGTCGCGGTGCAGCTATTTCGTGGCCATCGGCACCTCTGGCAATGTCTACCCGGCTGCCGGTTTCGTGCAGGAGGCCGATGCCGCCGGGGCGCATACGCTGGAGCTGAACCTTGAGGCCTCGACCAGTGCCAGCCATTTCGCGGAGGCCCGCCAGGGGCGCGCCACGGAGCTGGTGCCGCCCTGGGTCGAAGAGATGCTGGCAGAGGCGCGGCGCTGAGCCTGCGGGCGGTTACTGGACGGGGAAGGTCACCTGCTTGCCCGGCATGCCGAAGAACTTAAGCGTGACCTTGATCCCCTGACCCGGTTGCAGGCCGGGGGGCAGATCGGTCAGCCGCAGCTGGCTGCCGCCGGGCTGCAGGCGCAGGGTGCTTTTCGCGCGGACCGTCAGGCCGCTTCCCACATCGACCAATGTGCCCTTGCCGGGCGTCAGCAGCTGCACGCTGGCCTGGGCGGAGCTTGCGCCCACCAGCCGCTCCGGCTCTCTCGAGGAATTCCTGAGCGTGGCGTAGCCCGCCGCACTGCCCCCGGCGGGATCGAGCACCAGCTGTGGGTTGCTGACCTGGATATCGGCGCGGGCCGCCGTTGCGGTCACGCCCGCTGCCAGCGAGAGGCAGAAGAGGGCGGCGGGAATCACTTTGCGCAGCGGTGTCATGGCCTTTCCTTTCCGCGAGAATCACTTCGCCGGTCCGGGCGGTGACGGGATCGGGCGCAAGGGGCCCGCAGGCCCGGGCACGGGCGGGACCCTGTCAGCCCCTGCCCCAGCATTGCAGAGATGCCCGGGGCGGGGGAGGAACAATCCCGTGACCTGCGCCCGGGGATGCCGCCGCGCCCGGGGCGCAGGCCGGAAACGGAAAAACCCCGCCGGTGAGGGCGGGGTTCAAACTGGTCGAAATCCAGCGGCGGGGTCAGGCCCCGCGCAGGGCAATCAGGCCTGAGCGGCCGTCGCCTTGACGATTTCTTTCTTGATTTTCAGCGCGTTGTCGGAAAGCTCGACATCTTTCGCCTTGGCCAGGAACTTGTCCAGGCCACCGCGGTGGTCCACCGAACGCAGAGCGTGGGCGGAGATGCGGAGTTTCACGTTGCGGCCCAGCACTTCCGAACGCAGCGAAACGTCGTTCAGGTTCGGCAGGAAGCGGCGGCGCGTTTTGTTGTTGGCATGGCTGACGTTGTTGCCAGTCATGGGGCCTTTACCGGTCAGTTCGCAGCGGCGCGACATGGGTCTATCCTCGTCTCATCAGAAGGGCGGGTCGCGCCCAGTTCAATGCAAACGGGCACCGCTGCGGCGGCGCCCTGAATCTTGTCGGGTGTCTTTAGGCCCGTGCAGCGGGAAGGTCAAGCCTAGGCTGCAAGCTTCGTGACGCGCCCCGGCGGTGCGGGGCCCCTGCCCGCCCTTTAAAGCAAGCGCCGGAGGGGCGAAAGCCCCGCGCTTGGGGCGGAGGACTTTTCGTGGCGTTTCTGTGGTGGCGCGGCGTGGGGCCTGCTGTTGGGGCTGGCTGCGGGGTCGGATCCGCCTGCGTCGGATCCAAGTTATTTACGCGCTTTCGCACGCAGGGTCGGATCCGCCTGCGTCGGATCCAAGTTATTTACGCGCTTTCGCGCGGAGGGTCGGATCCGCCTGCGTCGGATCCTCGGGCCAGGGATGGCGGGGATAGCGCCCCCGCATGTCCTTGCGCACATCCGCATAGGAATTGGTCCAGAAGCCGGGAATGTCCTGGGTCACCTGCACCGGCCGCCCGGCGGGCGAGAGCAGCGTGACCACCAGCGGGCGTCCGGCAACGGTGGGATGGCGGGTCTGGCCGAACATCTCCTGCAGGCGCAGCGAGATGCCGGGCGCCTCGCCGGCGTAATCGATCGGGATCTTGCGGCCCAGCGGCGTGGTGAAGGCCCCGGGGGCGGCGCGATCCAGGCTTTGCTTGCCTTCCCAGCCCAGCCGCGCCTCGAGCGCGGGCAGCAGGTCGAAGGCCTTCCACTCGCCCGCCGTGCGGGTGGTGCCCAGGAAGGGCAGCAGCCAGTCCTCCAGGCTCTCCATCAGCGCCGCGTCGGAGAAATCCCCAAGCTCCGGCACCAGCCGGACGCGGGCCAGGAACAGCCGTGCCTTTTCGCCCGGCAGCAGGCCCAGCTCCCGCACGCCGTCCAGCATGGCGCGGGCCACCTGGTCCTGCGGCGCATCCGTCCAGGCCTGGTCCGACAGGGCCAGCGCGCCGAAGCGCTCCTGCACCCGTGCCAGCACCCGGCGATCGCGGCGCGACCATTCGCAGAAGGCATGCTGCACGATCTGGTCCGGGAAGAGGGCGCGCAGGGCGCTTTCGCTGATCTGAAGCGCCTGGCGGATGCGGGCCTCTCGCGGGTTGCCATCGGTATCGGTGACCAGGATCAGGCGCGCGCCGGCAAGCGGGTCCTCTTCGCTGAGCACGGCGCCCTTGCCCCCCGAGAGCAGGTAGCGCGGAGCAGAGCCGGGGCGGCGCAGGCCGATGCGGTCGGGATAGGCCAGGGCGGCCATCTCTGCGGGGCTGAGGGCGGGGCCGGCGGGCAGATCGCGCGCCAGGCGCTTGGCCTCTGTCCGGATGCGCTGCACCGCGCCGGCATCCGCCCCGTGATCGCGGCTGCCCCCCAGCGCCCTCAGGCGCAGCGTCAGGTCCACGGGCGCACCCCGCCCCAGCGGATCGCGGTCCGCCAGCAGCGCGGCCAGCTCTGCCGCGCCGCGCCCGGCGACCGCCAGCATATGGGCCAGTCGGGGATGCAGCGGCAGGGCGGCCAGCTTGCGGCCATGGGCGGTGATCTGCCCCCGGCCATCCAGCGCGCCCAGCATCTGCAAGAGCGCCTGGGCCTCGGCATAGGCGCCCTCGGGCGGCGGCGTGAGAAAGGCCAGCGCCTGCGGCCCCGCGCCCCAGAGCGCCAGTTCCAGCACCAGGCCGGACAGATCCGCGGCCTCGATCTCGGCCGGGGGATAGGCCGCCAACGCGCCCTCTTCGCCCTTTGTCCAGGCCCGCAGGCAAATCCCTTCGCTGACCCGGCCTGCCCGGCCGGCGCGCTGCGCGGCCTCCGCGCGGGAGACCTTCTCCGTCACCAGCCGCGACATGCCCGAGCCGGGATCGAACCGCGCCCGGCGTGCCAGCCCGGCATCGACCACGGCACGCACCTGCGGAATGGTCAGCGAGGTTTCCGCGATGGAGGTCGCCAGCACCACGTTGCGCCCCTCTTTCGGCGGGCGCAGGGCGGCCTGCTGATCGGCGAACTTCATCGCGCCATAAAGCGGGCGGACATGAACGCCCGCCGGCACACGCCCCTCGAGCGTGCGGGCCAGGCGGTTGATCTCTCCGGCGCCGGGCAGGAAGACCAACACGCCGCCATCGACGCGCCCCAGCGCCTCCAGCACCAGCTCCGCCACGGCGGGCCAAAGCTTCACCCCCTTGGGCAGGGGCGCGGGCGCATGGATCACCTCCACCGGATAGGCGCGCCCCTCAGAGGTCACGACGGGAACATCGCCCATCAGCGCGGCCACGGGGCCCGCGTCCAGCGTGGCGGACATGGCCAGCAGCAGCAGGTCCTCGCGCAGGGCCCCGGCGATCTCAAGGCAAAGCGCCAGGCCAAGGTCGGCGTTCAGGGAGCGTTCGTGGAACTCGTCAAAGATCACCGCCCCCACGCCGGAAAGCTCCGGATCGGACTGGATCATCCGGGTCAGGATACCCTCTGTCACCACCTCGATCCGGGTGCGACCGGAAACCTTGCTTTCGCCGCGCACCCGGTAGCCCACAGTCTCTCCGGCGCGCTCGCCCAGGGTCTCGGCCATGCGCTCGGCAGCGGCCCGCGCGGCCAGGCGGCGCGGCTCCAGCATAAGGATCCGTCCCGCGCAAAGGCCAGCCTCCAGCATGGCCAGCGGCACGCGGGTGGTCTTGCCCGCGCCGGGCGGGGCCCCGTTCCTAGTTGTGAGGGGTGTAGGGGGCCGGGAGCTTGGGCGGCCCCCGCGGCCC
>NZ_JAATOW010000044.1 GCF_011806405.1 Pseudooceanicola sp. HF7
CGGGCTTTTGCCAGCCCCTCTTCTATCTTGCGGGGGGTTGGGGGGTCGGGGTCGAACAGGGCCCCGTCCCAGCCGTTCAGCAGGAAGCGCGCGGCCCAGCCGCCGCCGATGACCCCACCGCCGATGATCGCCGCGCGGCTCATGCCGACAGGCTTTCGGGCACGCGTTTCGTCAGGCCCAGAAGGTCGCGCACCTCTTGCGGGCCCATCAGCTCTGCCCCCAGACCCTTGAGGATCCCTGCCGCCTTTTCAACCAGTTGCGCATTCGTGGCCAGCACACCGCGTTCAAGATAGAGGTTGTCCTCAAGCCCGACGCGGCAGTTGCCCCCCGCGATGGCGGCGGCCGCGACATAGGGCATCTGGTCCCGGCCCAGGGAGAAGGCGGACCAGGTCCAGCCGGCGGGCACGTTGTGCACCATCGACTGGAAAGTCAGCATGTCATTGGGCGCGCCCCAGGGAATGCCCATGCAAAGCTGCACCAACGCAGGATCCTCGAGCGCGCCTTCCTTCACCAGCTGGCGCGCGAACCAGAGGTGGCCGGTATCGAAGGCCTCGATCTCCGGCTTCACGCCAAGGTCGGTCATCTGACGGCCCATGGCGCGCAGCATGTTGGTGGTATTGGTCATGACGTAATCGCCATCGCCAAAGTTCATGGATCCGCAGTCCAGAGTGCAGATCTCCGGCAGGCAGGCGCGGATATGGGCCATCCGCTCGGTCGCACCGATCATGTCGGTGTCGGCTTCTTCCAGCGCCAGCGGTGTTTCAGGGGCCCCCAGGGTCAGGTCACCGCCGATGCCCGCCGTCAGGTTCAGCACCATGTCCACGTCCGAGGCGCGGATCAGCCGGGTCAGTTCCTCGTAATAGGCGACATCGCGGCAGGGCGCGCCGGTTTCGGGATCACGCACATGGCAATGCACGATGGCCGCCCCGGCGCGCGCGGCATCGATGGCGGCTTCGGCGATTTCCTGCGGCGAGCGCGGGACAAGGCGGCTCTTGTCCTGGGTGGCGCCTGCGCCGGTGATGGCAGCGGTAATGAAGGGCTTGCGGTTCATCTGAAGCGGCATCGGGATCTCCTGTTCAGCGGCCCTTCCAGACCGGATCGCGTTTCTCTGCAAAGGCGCGGGCGCCTTCCTTCTGGTCCTCGGAGGCATAGAGCGTTTCCACGGTGGGGAACTGGGCCCGCGTGATGCGGTTCATACCGTCCTGGAATTTCATGTCCTCGGCCTCGCGCGCGATTTCCTTGATCGCGGCGAAGACAAGCGGCGGGCCGGAGGCCAGCTCATCGGCCAGCGCGCGGGCGGCCTCCATCAGCTCTGCCGCCGGCAGGATGCGGTTCACCAGGCCGAAACGCTGGGCTTCGTCCACGTCGAACCAGCGGCCCGTCAGCAGCAGCTCCATCGCGACGTGGTAGGGCACGCGCTTGGGCAGCTTGAGCGTGGCAGCATCGGCCACGGTGCCCGATCGGATTTCCGGCAGGGCAAAGCTGGCGTGTTCGGCGGCAAGGATGATGTCGGCCGAAAGCGCCAGTTCCAGCCCGCCGCCACAGCAGATGCCGTTGACGGCGGCGATGACGGGCTTGTTCATGCGCGGCAGCTCTTGCAGGCCGCCAAAGCCGCCGGGGCCGTAATCGGCATCCGGTGCCTCGCCTTCCGCGGCCGCCTTCAGGTCCCAGCCGGGGCAGAAGAACTTCTCTCCCGCGCCGGTGATGATGGCCACCCGCAGCTCCGGATCGTCGCGGAAGGCCAGGAAGGTTTCCCCCAGCTCCCGAGAGGTTTCCATGTCGATGGCATTGGCCTTGGGCCGGTTGATTGTGACCTCAAGTACGGCGCCACGGCGCTCTACCAGGATATTTCGGGTCATGCGGGGTCTCCCATGCGGATAAGGGCGTCTGCGGCCACGGCCCCGTCGGGCAGGCACATCAGCGGATTGATTTCGAGTTCCTGCAGCGTCGCGGCATTCGCCGTCACAAACTGTTGCAGGGCCATGATGGTGTCGAGCACCGCGTCCAGGTCGGCGCTCGGGCGGCCCCGGTAGCCTGTCAGCAGCGCGCCTGTGCGCAAGCTTTTGAGGTTTTTGTCAATCTCGGCGCGCGTCGCCGGGATCAAGACCGAGGTCGTATCCCCGATCAGCTCCGTCAGGATGCCGCCAAGGCCCATGGTCAGCACAAAGCCATGGGCGGGATCCCGGGTGACCCCGATCAGCAGCTCTGCCACGGTGCCGGTGACCATCTCTTCCACCAGGAAGCTGTCACAGGGCATGGCGCGGGCGGCGGCGGCGACCGCTTTCGCGGTGCCAAGGCCCAGCACCACCGCGCCGGCCTCTGTCTTGTGCGCCACGCCTTCGCCCTTCAGCACCACAGGGAAGCCGATGCGCGCGGCCTCTGTCGCGGCCTCTTCGGGGCTCAGGGCGCGGGCCGCAGCGGGCACGCGCAGCCCGGCGGCAGAGAGAAGCGGCTTGGCCTCTGCCTCTGCGAACAGACGGGGGGACGTCGCGGGATCGCCCGACGGGCCAGGCTGTTGAACTGGCAACAGAACGGGCGAGGCTTCGCCGCTGACGTCACCCGGCGCACCGACAAGCGCGGCCGCTCGGATCGCCACGGCGGCCTCGCCCATACCGCACAGCGGGGTGATGCCGGCAGCGATCAGCCTGGCGGAAACCGCTTCCGGCAGCCCTTCGGGCAGCAGGGACAGCACCGCCATGCGCTTGCCCGCCGCGGCGGTCGCTTCGATGGCGGACAGCACCTGGTCGTAATCGGGGGCGGTGAAGCGATCGGCCCGCGGCAGGTCCAGGATGACCAGCGTCAGCGCCTGCGCGCCATTGGCCAGCCCGTCGAAACAGGCCTGCAGCGCCGCTTCGTCACCCCAGATATAGGTGTTGTAATCCAAAGGGTTGGCCAGGGCGACGCGCGGGCCCAAAGCGGCGCGCAGGGCGATCTTCTGCCCCTCATCAAGCACGGGAAAGTGCAGGCCGGCTCGCTCGCCGATATCAGCCATTAGAGAGGCCTCTCCACCCGAGCAGGAAGCCGAGGCGACGCTGGCAGAGGGCAAGCCGCCGGTCACATGCAGAAGCTTCAGCGCCTCGACCAGTTCGGCGGGGGTGTCGACCTGCGCGATGCCAAGACGGGCCAGAAGGGCCCGCGCGCCCGCATCGCTGCCCACGAGGGAAGCTGTATGGGACACGACGGCCTCCTGCGCCTGCTGGCTTGAGCCGACCTTGAGCGCCACGATGGGCTTGCCAAGGGCACGGGCGCGGGCCGCCAGAGCTTCGATCGAGGGGATGTCGGAAAGTCCTTCGATATGCAGACCCAGGGCGGTGATACGGGGATCTTCCAGCAGCGCCACGCCAAGATCAGCCATGGAGGTCTGCGCTTGGTTGCCTGCCGCCACGACGGCGGCCAGCGGCAAGCCACGTTGCTGCATGGTGAGGTTGATCAGCACGTTGGAGCTTTGCCCAACGACCGCCACGCCACTTTCCAGCGGGGTCATGCCGTGCCGGTCGGGCCAAAGCGCGACGTCGTCCAACATGTTGACCATGCCATAGCAATTTGGGCCAAGGACGCGCATTTCCCCTGCGGCCTCAACCAGTTGCGCCTGAAGCTCTGCCCCGTCGGCCAGCTCTGCCGTGGCTTCGGAGAAGCCAGCGGCGAAACAGACCGCGCCGCTGCATCCCATCGCCGAAAGCTCTGCCGCGACGCTGACGGTCAGCGAGCGGTTCACGCCGATGAAGGCCGCATCCGGCACCCCCGGCAGATCGGCCAGACTGGCATATGCGCGTTCGCCCGCGATCTCTGGCTTGCTGGGGTGGACCGGCCAGACCGGCCCGGTAAAGCCACTGTCCCGGCATTGCGCGATGACGGAGGCACACCAGGTACCCCCGCCGATCACCACGATGGCCCGCGGCGTCAGGAACCGCGCAAGCGCGGCCTTTTCCGGCGCGTCCTTCATCTCAGGCCCCCAGCGGCCGGAAGATCTCCCGGCTGATGATGTGGCGCTGGATTTCAGAGGTCCCGTCCCAAATGCGCTCCACCCGGGCATCGCGCCAGAAGCGTTCAATGGGCAGTTCGTCCATCAGGCCCATCCCCCCATGGATCTGCAGCGCGGCATCGGTAACTTTTGCCAGCATTTCAGAGGCATAGACCTTGGCCGAGGCGATCTCTCGGTTGGCGGGCAGGCCCTGGTCCAACCGCCATGCAGAGGACAACGTCAGCAAGTCTGCCGCGTCGATCTCTGTGATCATGTCGGCGATCTGGAAGCTGACGCCCTGGAACTTGGCGATGGGCTGGCCGAACTGGCTGCGCCCGGCCGCATAGTCCACGGCGTGGTCAAAGACGCGCCGCGCGCGGCCCACGGACATGGTCGCGACGGTGATGCGGGTGGCATAGAGCCATTCGTTCATCACCTCGAACCCGCCGTCGACCTCGCCCAGGACCTGGGCGTCCGACAGGCGGCAGTTGTCGAAGTAGAGAATGCAGTTCTTGTAGCCCCGGTGGGAAACGGAGTTGTAGCCCTTGGCCACCTCGAATCCCGGCGTGTCGCGATCCACCAAGAAGCAGGTGATCCGTTTCTTTGGCCCACGCGGGGTTTCATCGACGCCGGTGGCAACGAAGACGATGAAGAAATCCGCGTGATCCGCGCCTGAGATGAAGTGCTTTGAGCCGTTGATGACCCAATCGCCGCCGTCGCGGGTGGCGCTGCATTTCATGCCCCGAACGTCAGAGCCTGCGTCGGGCTCCGTCATCGCCAAGGCATCCATCTTTTCACCGCGCACGGCAGGCATCAGGTAGCGTTCCACCTGGTCGCCTTCGCAGGCCATCAGGATATTCTGCGGCCGCCCGAAGAAGTGCGTCAGCGCCATGGAGCCGCGGCCAAGCTCGCGTTCGACCAGGGCGAACTCCAGGTGCGACAGGCCGGGCCCACCCACGCTTTCGGGGAAGTTGGACGCGTAGAAGCCCAGGTCGATGACCTTCTGCTTGATTTCCTGCGCGATCTCCGCCGGGACCTCTCCAGTCTTTTCGACGGTGTTTTCATGCGGATAGATCTCGTTCTCCACGAAGGAGCGGACGGTGGAGACGATCATCTCCTGTTCATCGGTAAGTCCGAAATGCATCTGTGCCCTCTTGAATGATTGGCTGCACAATGAAAGAGAATGGCCAGGACAATCATGCAGTTCTGGCCGGGTACCATGCAGGAAGCGATAAAATCGACTGAACCCCGTGAACTGGCCGTATTGCTGTTCTCATCCTTCTCGAACTACTGCCTGGCCAATGCGGTGGAGCCCTTTCGCGCGGTGAACAACCTGACCGGGCAAGCCTGCTACCGCTGGCGGTTCGTCGGCCTGGAGGCGGGCGAGGTGACCTCTTCCAGCGGGATGACGGTCAAGGTGGAGGCGCTGGATCAGGCGCGCGGGGCCTACCTGTTCGTCATGCCCAGCTATGATGTCCAGGCCCATGACGGCCCCGATTGCCAGCGCGCGCTGCGCCAAGCGCGGGGGCGGTTCGGTGCGGTTGCGGGGCTGGACACGGGCAGCTGGCTGCTGGCCAGCGCCGGGCTGCTGGAGGGACGCCGCGCCACCATCCACCGCGAAGAACAGATCGCCTTGGCAGAGCGCTTTCCAGAGGTGCAGGTGCTGCCGGACCGGGTGGTGGATGACGGCGATCTCTTGTCCTGCGGCGGGGCACTTACCACCTTCGAGCTGGCGCTGGCGCTGATCGAACGCCACCAGGGCGCGGTGATGCGCCTTGAGGTGGCCGCCCTGTTCCTGGATGGCGACATGGAGGCCGGCGCAGGCCCGCGCCCGGGACGCAGCGCAGAAGCCGCAATGGCGCTAATGCTGCGCCGGATCGAGGCCCCGCTCCCCGTCGAGGCCATCGCCGCAGAGCTGGGCTTGAGCCGCAAGAGCCTGGAACAGCGGTGCCGGGCGCGCTACGGGATCGGCCCCAGCCAGCTTTACCGCGCCGTCCGCCTGCGCGAGGCCCGCCGCCTGGTCGAGAATACGATTCTCTCGGTGGCCGAAATCGCGGTGCGTTGCGGCTACAAGGATGCCAGCGCCATGACACGGGCCTTCCGGGTCGAGTTCGGCCTGCCTCCGCGTGCGCTGCGAGCCCGGCGGGAGCTGGGTTTCTAGGCCCCGCCGGGCTCGAGTGGACGGGACGGGTTTTGTCCCGCCCCCTCCGTTTGTCCCGCCCCCTCCGGTCGCAGCAGATGGCGCGCTTTTGGGCCCTGAACGTTCAGGAGCCCAAAGGCGGCAGGGTTGAGCGCAGGTAAGCAAAGTGCTTCTGCGCCATCCCGCGATAGGCCTGCCAGCCCTCTGCCGTGTTCTGCGCCACCGCGTCCGACAGCACCGCCAGCTTCTGCCCGGTAGAGCGCGCCAGCACGATGGTCTGCGCCGCCTTTTCGAAGAAGTAGAGATCCTCGAAGGCCTCTGCCACGGTATCGCCCACGATGGTCACCCCGTGGTTGCCCATCACCAGCACCGACTTGTCGCCAAGGGACTCCGCCAGCCTCTGGCCCTCTTCCTGGGCATCGGCGATGCCGCCGAAGGACAGGTCATAGGCGGTGCGGCCGTGGAAACGGGCAGTGTTGTTGTCCAGCGGAATGACCGTGGGATCGGCCAGGCAGGACAGCGCCGTGGCATAGGGGGAATGGCAATGCAGGATCACCCGCGCGGCCGGAAGCTGCCCGTGCATCGTGCCATGGATGCACCAGGCAGAGGCATCGGGCGCATCGGGCCCCTCAAGCGTGTCGCTGTTGCGGCTGTCCAGCCGCAGCAGGTCTTCAGGGGCGATGGTCGCGAAATGCTGCCAGCGCGGGTTGAGCAGGAATTCCTGCCCATCCGCCGAGATCGCCGCAGAGAAGTGGTTGCCCACGGATTCGCTCCAGCCCATGGCGTGACAGATGCGGAAGGCATCCGACAGGTCACGGCGCAGCGCCTGCTCCGTCTGGGGGGCTGTGTCTGGAGTCAGGTCCTTCATGCCTTGAACCGCCCTTCGCTGACCAGCGCCCGGTAGGTGGAGCGCATTTCGGAACGGTCCACGTAGCAGCCCCGCAGCATCCGCTCGCCGCTGGTGGCGGTATATGCGGCGCGGCCATGGACGATGCGGTGATTGTCGAAGACCATGCATTCCCCGGCCTTCATCAGGAAGTGCATCACGTATTTCTCTTCCTGCAACATCCGGCCGAAGCGGCAGAAGGCGGGGTAGTAGTCATCCAGCAGGCGCTGATCCAGGTCGAAGATATCGGCCATGTGCTGGCTGATCGTCAGGCCGGAGACCTCTCCGTGGGCGTCCAGTTCGATCACCGTCTGGCGCGAGCGTGCATCATAGGTGTCATGCTCGCAGAAGAAGGGGATCGGCACGGTCGACAGCAGGCGGAAGCCTTCGGGATCGCGGTGGCGGAAGTCGTTGGCCACGGCGACGCCATCCGCATAAAGGCTTTCGCCGCCATCCACGCTGTTGGCGCGGCAATGCAGGAACTGGATGCCAGGGGCGAATTCCTCTGCCGGGGTGTCGGTGTGCAGCTCAAGCGCGCCTGCGGTATAGGCGGTATTGGTCGGATCGATCTGCATGTAGACATCGAAGTAGGTGCCGAAGAAGGTCGGCCGCACCGATCCCATCAGCTCTGCCAGCTCGGTGATGCCGGCTTCGGTATCGGGCATGTCCGACACGATGGCGAAGCCTTCGACCAGGATCGCTTCCATCCATTTCGCGCGCTCGGCGGGATCCGCGACCAGGCGCGGCTGGGAAAAGCGCGGCACATCGGCGTAGTGATCGGCGAACCAGGCCTTGCGCGGCAGGTCAGCCACATCGGCACGGGTCTTGCCGCCGGCATAGGTTTCCAGCCAGGACAGCGGCATCCGGGTCACGTGGTCTTCGCCCTGCCAGTGGATCACCAGCGCATCGCCCTCGACCACGGCGGTTTCGGCACGCGGCGGCTGGTCCAGGTGGAAGATGTCGAAGCTGCGCTCCCGCGTCACAGGGGAGAACGAGCTGGGGCAATTGTCGCGCAACCAATAGTAGTTGAAGTAATGCTCCAGCCCATCGGCAAGGGGCAGCTCCAGCCCGGTATCATGCAGCGTGACATGCCGGGGGTCTTTCAATGCAGGTGCATGAACGTTCATTTGTTTTCTCGATATTTGGGGGAGGATCTGCCCCGGAAGATGTCAGGGAATTGCGCCCGCCGACAGATCGTTTACCCTGAAGGTAAGATAAGCCATTCGTTAAGTTACGGGTTATGTCATGGACCGCCTGCCCCCCCTGCGCCTGCTCACCACCTTCGAGGCCTTTTCGCGCCATGGCTCCATGCGGGAGGCCGCCGCGCGGCTGAACGTGACCCAGCCGGCGGTCAGCCAGGCGCTGCGCGCGCTTGAGGATCACCTGGACGTCTCCCTGATCGACCGCGGCACCCGCCCCGCCGGCCTGACCGAGGCCGGAGAGATGCTGGCCCGCGCCGTGCGCGAGGGCTTGGGGCGGATCACCGCGACGCTGGAAGATATCCGCGCCCTGCAGGGAGCCGACGAAAGGCAGGTGACAGTCAGCTGCACGCTGGGCATGGCGACCTACTGGCTGATGCCCCGCCTGCCGGATTTTTACGCCCGCCACCCGGAGATCACCGTGAACGTGCAGGCCCCGGCAACGGATCTGCCGCTGCTGGCGCCCGGTGTCGACGTGGCGCTGCGCTACGGCACCGGCGGCTGGCGCGAAGGAGGAACGGAAAAGCTGTTCGATGAACAGGTCTGCCCGGTCGGCGCGCCAGAGCTGGTCGCGCGCTACCTGGCGGAGGGGCGCAGCCTGGAAGAGGCCGCCCTGATCCATGTCCGCAGCCCCCGCAACCAGCACTGGGCCGGCTGGGAGGAATACTTTCAGAGGCGCGGCATCGCACGGGCGCGCATGGGCGGGCAGAGCTTCAACAACTACGTCCAGGCGGCCCAGGCGGTGCTGGACGGGCGCGGTCTGATGCTGGGCTGGCGTTCGATCACCGCCCGGGCAGAACAGGACGGCGCGCTGCGCTCCTGGCCGGGGGGCGCGGTGGACCTGGGCACCAGCTACTACATAACCGGGGCGCCGCATCTTTCCACGGATGGCCAGGCCTTTGTGGACTGGGTGCGCGGGCTGACGGGCGCCCCGGCATAGCACGGAACTGTTGCGTCCGGGCGCGCGGGTCTTTACCTCGTTAGGGGTTCGGTGCCCCGCTGAAAGGCCGGGATAATCGGGAACACGGTGCAACCCCGTGACGTGCCCAACGCTGTAAGGTGGACCGGGCGGCAAAGGCCACTGGCGATGCGCCGGGAAGGTGCCGCTTCGGGTCGAAACCAAGTCAGAAGACCGGCCGGACATTACAGATCCCGGCGCGTGGACGGCGTCGCGATCGCAGGCGTGTCAGGCAGGGGGTATGTCATGAAGCCAGAAGAGTCGAAACCGGACGGGTTGCAGCCCGCAGGCGCATTTTCCGAGTCTGAAAGGGCCGCGGTCTACCGGGCCATCCGCGAACGCCGCGATGTGCGCAGCCAGTTCCAGCCCGATTCCATCGCGGACGATGTGCTGATGCGGATCCTGGGGGCGGCCCATGACGCGCCCTCGGTCGGACTGTCGCAGCCTTGGAACTTCATCGTGATCCGCGATGCAACGATCCGTGAAGAGGTCCGCCAGTCCTTCGAACGCGCCAATGGCGAGGCCGAGCAGATGTTCAGCGGCGCGCGCCGGACGCTCTATTCGGAACTGAAGCTGCAGGGCATCCGCGATGCGCCGGTGAACCTGTTCATCACCTGCGACCGCGAGCGGGGCGGGCCGACCGTTCTGGGCCGCACCCACAACCGCGACACGGACCTCTATTCCACCGTCTGCGCGGTGCAGAACCTCTGGCTGGCCGCGCGGGCCGAGGGGATCGGAGTGGGCTGGGTCAGCATCTTTCACGACAGCGACCTGCGCCGCATCTTCGCCCTGCCCGATCACGTGGTGCCGGTGGCCTATCTTTGCCTTGGCCACGTCAGCGAACTTTACGAGAGCCCCGAGCTTGAGCTGCGCGGATGGGGCCGCAAGACACCACTGGAAGAGATGATCTTTGCTGATCGTTGGGGGGAGCGGCCAGAGGGCTAGTAGCCCCTGCCCCGGTCCACCGCCAGGTCAAGCGGCTGCCCGTCGCGCAGCGCGTGCAGGGTGGTCAGCACCTGTTCCGCCACGACCTCCGGCAGGGCGTCGCTGGCAACATGAGGCGTGATGCGCAGGCGTGGATCAGACCAGAAGGGATGATCCGGCGCCAGCGGCTCCTGGCGGACCACGTCCAGCGTCGCCCCGGCCAGCTGACCCGCATCCAGCGCCGGGATCAGGTCCTCTTCCACAAGGTGTTCCCCCCGGCCGATCTGGATCAGCCACGCGCCGGGCTTGAGGCGCGAAAAGACTGCGGCGTCTAGCACGTCACGTGTCTGCGGCGTCAGGGGCAGGACGTTGACGATGTAATCAGCGCCGGTCACCGCCTGGGCGATGGCCTCCTCTCCGGTCAGGTAGGTCACGCCCTCCAGGGGCTCTGCCGGGGCAGAGCGGCAGGCAACGCGCAGCGCGAAGCCCAGCGTCTTCAGCGCCAGCACAACAGCGCGCCCCATGCTACCATGGCCCAGCACCGCGATGATGGTGGAGCCGGGCGCGCGCAGGGGAATGCGCTGCCACCTGCCCCGCGCCGCGTTCTCCGCCATCTGTCCGAAGGCGCGTTCGCGGTGCAGTACCTCATGGGCAACGTAGCCTGCCATCTGGCTGGACTGGTTGGGATCGCGGATCCGGGCCACGGGGATCGCCGGTGCAAGGCCCGGGTGATCCACCAGCCCGTCGACCCCAGCCGCCACCGACATGGCGAGCGCGAGGTTAGGATAGGGATGAAAGGCCCCTGCCGCCGGCCGCCAGCAAAGCGCGAAACGGATCGCCGCCGGGTCCGGCACCTCCTCCGGGTAGAAGAGCTGCACGTCGCCCTCGGGGTCGGCCTTTGCCAGCGCCTGGCCAAAGAACTCGCCCAGGTCGAAGCCGGTAGACAGCCAGACGCCCTGCAGCGCTGCCATCAGCGAGCCACGCCGGGCAGCGCGCAGAGCATCTCGTACAGGAAGTTCGCGGCGATGACGGCGGTATTGCCGGACGGGTCATAGGGCGGAGACACCTCCACCAGGTCACAGCCCACCAGGTTCAGACCGGCTGTGCCGCGAATGATCTCAAGCCCCTGCATGGTGGTCAGCCCACCGACCTCGACCGTGCCGGTGCCGGGGGCAAAGGCGGGATCCAGGCTGTCGATATCGTAGGTCAGGTAGACCGGCGCATCGCCGATCTTCGCGCGGATCTCGGCCATCAGGGGGGTGAGGGACTTGTGCCAGCACTCCTCGGCCTGGATGCAGGTCCAGCCCTGATTGCGGCCCCAGTCAAAGTCATCCGCCGCGTAGCCGGAGCCGCGCAGCCCGATCTGGAAGACCTTGTCGTTGATCAGGCAGTCATCCTCCCAAGCGCGCCGGAAGGGGCAGCCATGGGCGACCGTTTCACCGAACATCTCCATGTTGGTATCGGAATGCGCATCCACGTGGATCAGCGCCACCGGCCCGTGCTTTTCGCGGATCGCGCGCAGGATCGGCCAGGTCAGCGTGTGATCGCCGCCCAGCGTCAGCGGGATCGCGCCGTGGGAAAGGATCTCGCGGTAATGGTCGGTGATGATGTCGACGCTCTTCTTCAGGTCGAAGAGGTTGATCGGAACGTCCCCGATATCGGCCACCTGCAGATGCTCGAACGGTGCGGCGCGGGTCGCCATGTTGTAGGGCCGGATCATGCGGCTTTCATCGCGGATCTGGCGCGGGCCCAGCCGCGTGCCCGGCCGGTTGGAGGTGCCGATGTCCATGGGGATGCCGACGAAGCAGGCATCCAGCCCCGCGGCCGTCTCCTGTGTGGGCAGGCGCATCATGGTGGCGGGGCCGCCGGTGCGGGGCATGTCATTGCCGCCAAGCGGCTGGTTGTAGGTATGCTGGGTCATTTCAGGTCTTCGCTTCTGAAAGGGATCAGGCGCGGCGGGTCATCTGCCAGACCACGCGCCCAAGGATGACGAAGGTGACAAGGGCGATCAGTAGCACGGAAATCGCCGCGACCGAGGGGTCGATATTGTCGCGAAGGCCCATCCACATGCGCCTGGGCAGGGTGATGGCCCGCACCGAGGTGATGAAGAGGGTCACGCCGATCTCATCCCAGGACAAGATGAAGCTGAGAAGGAAGCCGCTGGCCACCCCGAAGCGGATGTTGGGCAGGATCACCTGGGTGATCCGGGTCCAGACCGTGGCTCCCATGGAGCGGGCGGCCAGGTCGATCTTGCGATCCACCTGGGACAGCGCAACCATGATCACGACCACCGCATAGGGCACAACCATGACCGTATGCGCCACCGCAACGCCCACCCAGCCATCGTAGATCACCAGCGAATTCCACTCTGTCGCCTGGCGCAGGAAGTAATAGAGCGTGAGGGCCGAAACCACCGGCGGGGCCACCATGGGCAGCAGGGCGACGCCGGCCAGCAGGCTGCCGCCCCGGGGCCGCATCATCCAGAGGCCAAGCGCGAAGGCCAGCGCCAGCAGGGTCGACAGGCTTGCCGCGAGCAAGCCGACCTTGAGCGACAGGAAGATGCTCTCGGCCCACTCGGGCTTGCTGATCAGCGCCTCGTAGTGGCGGGTGGACCATTCGCCGCGGGGCAGGCTGAGGTAACGCTTGGGCGTGAAGCTGACCGGGATCACCGCCAGCAAGGGCAGCAGCAGGAAGATCGCGGTCAGCCCGCCGATCAGCGCCGTGAAGGGGCCTGTACGTGTCTTCATTGGGAACCGACCCCCGTGCGGCGAATGATGGTGACCAGGAAGCCCCCGACGGCCACCATGATCAGCGCCGAAAGCGCCGCCGCGATGCCCCAGTCCGGGATCTGGAAGATCCGCAGGTAGATAAGCTCTGCGATCATGACCGAGCGCCCGCCGCCCAGCAGGGTGGGCACCACGTAGAAGCCGATGGAAAAGACGAAGACCAGCAGCGCCGCGCCCATGATGCCGCCCCAGGTCATCGGCACGAAGATTTGCCAGAAGACCCGGAACCGAGAGGCGCCGATGCCGCGCGCGGCCATCAGCACGCGTTCATCCATGTTGCGCATGGCCGAGGCCAGCGGGAAGACCGCGAAGGGAATGAGAAAATGCACCATGCCGACGATCACGCCGAAATCATTGCGCACCATGGTCAGCGACATGTCGATGATGCCGAGGTCCTTCAGCCAGGTGTTCAGCAGGCCCCGGTTGGACAGCATCGACAGCCAGCCGAAGGTCCGGCTGAGCACGGAAAGCCAGAAGGGGATCATGATGCAAAGCTCGACCACGATCTGCACGGGGCGCCTGCCCCGAACCCAGAGCATGGTCAGCGGATAGGCCAGCACCGTGGCCAGCACGGTGACGAAAAGGCAGATGCGCAGCGTGCGCCAGATGACGCTCCAGACCAGCGGGTCCCCCAGGACCTCCTGGTAGTTCTGCAGGCCGGGTTCGGGCACGGTGACGCTTTGCAGCAGGACGCCCGCCAGCGGAACCAGGTAGGTCACGCCAAGAAACAGCAGGAGCGGAGCGATGAGCAATGTGCGGGACATGAAGCGGCCTTGAAAGGGCTGCCGGCGCGGGGGCACCGCACCGGCAAGGTGTTGATCAGGAAGAGATGATGCCGAGGTATTCGTCCAGGGCCGCGCCGTAGTTTTCCTCATACCAGTCCATGTCCAGCGGGATCTGCTGGGCATAGTTCTCCGGGTCCACGGGATTGTAGAACTTCTCTTCATCCGGGATCAGAGCATCGGCGGCAGGGTTCGCCGGGCCGTTGCCGAGCATCTCGAAAAGCACGACCTGCTTCTCGGGATCCTGGGTAGAGGCGATGTACTGCATCGCCGCTTCCGCGCCGCCGGGGTTGTTCTTGATCACGCCGTTGGAGCCGGGCGCGATGATGCCTTCTGCCCAGGTCATGGCGATATCGCCATCGGTGTCCTTGTCCAGCAGCATCGCGCGGGTGCTCCAGATCAGAGCCATCGACACGTCGCCGTTCAGCAGCAGGGACTGGCTTTCCGCCCCGCCGCCCCAGAAGGCGCCAACGTTGTCCTTGAAGGCCGCGATCTTGGCGTGCGCGCGCTCCATATCCAGCGGATAGAGGTCCTCGGGCGCAACGCCATCGGCCAGCAGCGCCGCTTCCCACATGCCCACGCCCCATTTGTACATGGACCGCTTGCCCGGGAACTTCTCGGTATCGAAGAAGTCGGCCATGGAGGTCGGCGGAGTGTCATAGACGGTTTTGTCATAGGCGATGACGTAGCTGTAGAAATAGCTGGAGGCCGCGTATTCCCACTTGAAGCCCTCGCGAAGCTTGCCTTCGTCGACGATGGACCAGTCGATCGGCTCCATCAGGCCCTGGCGGCCAAGCGCCTGGCCAGAGAAGGGATCGCAATCGACCAGGTCCCAGGTGGGGCTGCCGCCTTCGGCCTGGGCCTTGATCGCGCCTTCGGTCGGGCCGGAGCCGTCGTAAAGGATGGTGATCCCGGTCTCTTCGGTGAAGCTGTCGCCGAAGGCCTCTGCCATGGCGTCGATCGCGTCACCGCCCCAGTTCACGTAGATCATCTCTTTCGTGTCGGCCTTGGCGGTGGCGGCGTTCAGACCAAGCGCCGAGGCGCCGGCCAGCATGCCCAGCCCCTGCACGAAGCTGCGGCGATTGATGCGCCCGCTCTTGAATTTCTCTGCCAGGAGCAGCGCCTGGTCCTTCTGGAAATGTCCGTTCATGTGGTTTCCTCTCTGTTCTGTAGGCGCAGCCGGATCAGAAGATCAGGCTGTCTGTTGGGGCCCAACGGACCCAGATCTGGCGTCCGGGTTGCACGCCGTCGGGCAGATCGGCTGTGGGCTGGTCCAAGACCAGCGGCGTGGCATCCGTGGTGCTTTCCAGCAGCAGGCGCGACGTGGCGCCCATGTAGATCCTGTCGGTGACCTTGCAGGGCATGGCGGTGGCGTCTGCCCCTGTCAGAAGGGTCATCTTCTCGGGGCGCACGGCCAGGTGGGTTGCGCCCTCTGCCGGGCCGGGCAGCGGCAGGCTGATGCCGCCCACCTGCGCCATGCCACTGGTGAAGCTGGCCGGCATCACGTTGATCTCACCCAGGAATTCGGCAACGAAACGGTTGGCCGGGCGCTCGTAGACTTCCGTCGGCGTGGCGATCTGCTGCAAACGGCCGTGGTTGAAGATCGCGATACGCGAGGACAGCGCCAGCGCTTCGGACTGGTCGTGGGTGACGAAGACGAAGGTGGTGCCCATCCGGGCGTGGATGCGCCGCATCTCTTCCTGCATCTGGCCGCGCAGGTTCTTGTCCAGCGCGGAAAAGGGTTCATCCAGCAGGAGCACGGGGGGTTCATAGGCCAGGGCGCGGGCCAGGGCGACCCGCTGCTGCTGACCACCCGACAGGCCCGTCGGCTTCTTGTGGCCATGGCCCGCAAGCCCCACCAGCTCGATCATCTCTGCCACGCGGCTCTTGATCTGCGCCGCCGAGCGTTTCTGGACCTTGAGCGGGAAGGCGATGTTTTCCTCCACCGTCATGTGCGGGAACAGCGCGTAGCCCTGGAAGACCATGCCGAAGCCGCGCGCCTCTGCCGGGGACAGGGTGCGATCCATGCCATCGATCAGCAGGGATCCACGGGTGGCCTGCTCGAAACCCGAAAGGATCATCAGGAAGGTCGTCTTGCCGGAGCCCGACGGCCCGAGCAGCGTGACGAACTCTCCGGGGTTGATCGTCATCGAGATGTCATCCAGCGCGGTGAAACTGCCAAAATCCTTGCCGATAGCGACGGCTTCGATGGCTGCCGAAGAGGTATTCACACTGTCCGTCCTGTTCCGTTTGGCTTGTCAGCTCAAGAATAGGAAGGTCAGGGGCCAGAGGTACAAGTGAAACATATTTGCACAAACGACAAATAAAACTTGCCATTGGGGGAAATTCTTCACAACCCGCCTAGCGATTGCGCAAAGCCTCTCGAAGCCAGCCCAGAAATGCATCACGAACCGGCGTGTCGGCGCGATCTCGGGGCACGGCAAGGCAATATGCGTTTTCCGTCGGCAGGGCCTGCGAAAATGGGCGGACCAGTAATCCACGGTCCAGAGCCTCTCCGCACACAAATTCATCACCCATGGCGATCCCCTGCCCGGCCATGGCCGCCGAATAGACCAGGTTCATGTCTGAAAATATGATTCCCCGACTCGCCAATCCCATCGGCTGACCCATCAGGCGCAGCCACCCGTCCCATTCCGACTTATCCACCAGGTGCAGCAGCGTGGCCCCCGCCAGGCGGGAGGGATCCGGGAAACGGTCGAAACGGTTCAGGTAGGCCGGGCTGCAGAGCGGCGTGTATTCGATCGGTTCCAGGGTCTCAATTTCAACATTTCCAGTGAAATCCTGCCCAAAGGCGACGAACAGGTCGACGTCCGGGCTGCTGACATCATCCAGCCGCCTTGGCGTGACCAGCCGCAGGTTGACCTCTGGATAGGCCTCTATGAAACTGTCGATGACCCGGCACAGCCAGTTGGAGGCAAAGGCAGGCGGCGCGCTGACCGTCAGGTGCCCGGTGATCCCGCGCGTCGCCGATTGCACGGCCGAATTGGCCAGGATGTCCAAGGCCCGGCGGATGTCCGCAGCATAGCCCCGGCCCAGGGGCGTCAGCTCAAGCCGGGTGCCGGAGCGGGTGGTCAGGGGGAATCCCAGCTCTCTTTCCAGCTGCCTGAGCTGGTGGGAAACGGCACTTTTGGTCAGGTGCAGCTCTTCCGCAGCCTGCCAGACAGTGCCCAGCCGGGAAAAGCTTTCAAGCGCCCGAAGGGCCTGGGTGGAGGGAACGCGCTGCATTTAACCAGAGTGGCCCACATGCCTGCACTTGTGCAATTCCGTTTGTCAAAGACCCAGGTTTTTTCGCACTCTCAGGGGCCGGTCGCGGCGATCTCTGCCCGGATCCAGTCCAGGAAGGCAGAGGCCGGCGCGGTCAGACCGCCGGGCGTCGGCGTGATCCAGTAGCCCGCGCCCGAGGGCAACTCATGATCAAAGACCCGCACCAGCCGCCCTGTACTGAGCGCGCGGGCCGAGGTCAGCGCATCGCCCAACCCGATGCCCAGCCCCGCCTCTGCCGCCGCGTACATCGCCAGCAGGCCGGTAAAGCGAATGCCGCCACCGCTGGTCGGCACCGGGCTTTGCACGGCCGTCAGCCAGTGAGCCCAGTCGTCGCGGTTATCCAGGTGCAGCAGCATGTCCGGCGCCAGGCTCTGCGGCGTGAGACCCGCGTTGGCATAGAGGAAATCCGGACTGCACACTGGGAAGAAGGTCACGTCAAAAAGGTGCTCTGCCCCCTCTCCGGGCGTGGCGGTAAAGGCGATTTCCAGGTCGCAGGGCGGAAAGCTCTCGCCAAGCGCCACGCTACGCAGGGTCAGGGAAATCTCAGGGAAGCCATTGAGAAAACGGCGTAATCTAGGGGCCAGCCAGGTGGCCGCCAGGCCGGAGGACACGGCAATGTCCAGCCCGCCGCGCGCCATGCCCAATCCCCGGTGCGCGTCCCGCAACGCCGCCAACCCAGGAGAGACCGCCGCCACGTAGCGCCGCGCCTCTCCGGTCAGGGCCACGCCCCGGCCCTGCGGCGTGGTCAGCCTGAACCCCAGGTGCGCCTCAAGCGCCTTCAGCTTGTGGGACACCGCGCTCTGGCTCAGGTGCACCGCCTCTGCCGTGCGGCTGACGGATCCCGTGCGGGCCAGGGCCTCCAGCACTTCCAGAGCAGAGATGGGTGGTAGATTCATGCAGGAATTGCATGTGATTGCGGAAATAATGTCAATAGACATGCAGAATATTGATGAAATACCCTTGGCGCGCAACAGGACAGGCAACAGGACAAGGGGACACGCCATGGAAGCGAGCTTTTCACGCCGGAAACTGCTGGAACCCGCAGAGCTGAAGGCGCTGAACCAGCGCTCGGATCTGCGCGGCTGGCTGCAGATGGGCAGCCACCTTGGGGCCATCGCCGTGACGGGCTGGCTGCATTACCTGGCCATGGGGACGTGGTGGGTGCTGCTGACCGGCTTCGTGCTGGGGGTGCTGATCAACTTCCTATACGCGGCCCAGCATGAGCTGTCCCATTCCACCGTCTTCGCCACCCGGCAGGTGAATGAATTCTGGGGCCGGGTCATCGGCTTCTTCATGCTCTTCCCGCGCGATTACGACCAGATCATGCACTTCGCCCACCACCAGTGGACCCAGGACTGGGAACGCGATGGCGAACTGGTGCGCGAACCCTATACGCTGCGGACCTACCTGCTGTGGCTCTCCGGCGTATCCTACTGGAAAAACAGGGTTCTGGGCATCGTGCGCCGCGCCCGCGGGATCATCATCGAGCCCTATATCCGCGCCGATCAGGAGGCCAAGGTGATCCGCGAAAGCCGCATCCACCTGGCGCTTTACATCGCGATCATCGCCGTTTTCGCGGCGTTCGGCAGCTGGGCCTGGGCGACCTTCTGGATCATCCCAATGGTGCTGACCAAACCCGTTCACCAGCTGCAGAACACGATCGAGCACCTGGGCCTCAGCCATGAGCAGAACATCCTGGAGAACACCCGCTCGACCCGCACCAACGCGGTGATGCGCTGGCTCTGCTGGCAGATGCCTTACCACACCGCGCATCACACCTTCCCCTCCGTGCCGTTCTGGAAGCTGAAGCACCTGAATGCCAAGATCGAGGACAAGGCAGGCGAGGTCTGGCGGATGGGCTGGATCGAATTCCAGATCGAGGTGATCGGCAAGCTGCGCCAGAAAGACGAAAGCCAGTACCCGATGAACGAGGTCTGGGTACTGCCCACCCGGGGCGGTCGCACAGTGCGCATGGCCGCGGAATGACCATGGGCCAGACTCTGGATGTCTATACCTCGCTCTGGGCCATGCAGCCCCATGACCAGAGCGGGATCAAGCTGCCCTATGAAGAGGTGGTGAGCATGGTGGCCGAGGCCGGCTACCGCGGCATGGCGCTGGATTTCGGCGCCACCCCGGCGGAGGATGTGAAGCGTATCCTGCCGATGATGGCTCAGGCGGGGCTGCGGCCCTTCCTGGTGGATTTTCCCAAGACAATCGAGGGGTTGCGCCCCACCCTGCGGCTGGCAAAGGAGCATGACGCCCCCTTCGTCGTGGTCATCGGGCAGGTCATGCCGCTGACTGTCGAGGGCATGATCCCGGTGATCCGCGCCTGGATCGCCATGTCCGAAGAGGAAGGCATGCCGGTCCTTTTCGAGACCCATCGCAACTGCATCACCAATGACCTTTACACCACGCTCTGCCTGCTGGACGCGGTGCCGGAAATGCGGCTGTGCGCGGATCTTTCGCATTACGTGGTGGGGCGGGAGATGACCTTGCCGATCCCGGAGCGGGAGCTGGGGCACATCAGCCGGATCCTGGCGCGCTCGGACAGTTTCCAGGGGCGCATCGCGGGGCGCCAGCAGGTGCAGCTGCAGCTTGATTTCCCGCAGAACCAGAAGTGGGTGGAGCTGTTCAAGGGCTGGTGGGAAGAGGGCTTTGCCGGCTGGCGCAAGCGCAACGCGGAGGATGCCTCCTGCGTTTTCCTGTGTGAGCTGGGGCCGCCGGATTATGCCATAACCGGTTCAGATGGAAAGGAAATGTCCAACCGCTGGGAAGAGGCGCTGACGATCAAGTCCTGGGTCGAAGACATGTGGAAGGCGCTCGACTGAGCCACCTCTCACACGGTCAGACAAACAAGCGAAGCCGGGCCTGTCCCGGCTTCCTGCGTTTCGGGGCCAAGTGCGCAGCCCCCGCGAAAGGCCCCCTGCCCGCCGGGTTCTTGTGCGCTGACGCAGGGCTGTTTGGTGCTGAAAATCCACGTCTGTGGCAGGTCTGTATCGCGTCGGTGTGACGTCGGTATCACGTCGGTGCGCGGCGCGCGGTGGGGTCACATCCCGGTAATGTGCGTAAATGCAGAGATGGGGGAAAGCCGCCCCCTCAGAGCACCGTGGAAAGCGTGATCGCCAGAACCGCCAGGAACCCCGTGGTCACGACCACCACCGCGAAATGCCCGACCCCGACAGAGAACATCTGCTTGAGAGAGGTCTTCACCCCCAGGGCAGAGATCGCGATCACCAACAGCCAGCGCGACAGCTCCGACAGGCCCTGCGCCAGGGTGGGCGGCACCACGCCAAGGTTGCCGATCAGCGCCAGCGCGGCGAAGAGCACCACGAACCAGGGCAGGCCCGCGCGCGTTCCCTGCCCGCTGCCACGGGTGGTGAAGATCAACACCAGGATGACCACGGGCAGCAGGGCCACGCGCACCAGCTTGACGAAGGTCGCGATATCGCCGGCCTCGTCCGAGACGGCATAGCCAGCGCCCACCACCTGGGCCACGTCATGCACGGTCGCGCCCAGCATGATCCCGATTTCATGATCGCCGAAGCCGACGGCGGAAAACAGGATCGGGTAAAGGATCATGGCCAGGGTCGACAGGCCGGTGACGGCGATGACGGTGAACAGCGTGTTCTGCTCGCTTTCCGGGCGCCGGGGCAGCACGGCGGCGATGGCCAGCGCGGCAGAGGCGCCGCAGATCGCCACCGCCCCGCCAGCGACCATACCGAAGGTCCAGTCGCGCCCGGTCAGCCGCGCCACGATCAGCCCGCAGAGGATCGTGGCGGGCACGCAGATCAGCACAAGCAGCAGCGGACCCAGGCCGATCTCTGCGATCTGGGCAAAGGTGATGCGGATCCCCAGCAGACCGACCCCGAGGCGCAGCAGCGTGGTGGCGGCGAAATCCACGCCCGCCGCGCAGGGCCTCTCTTCCCACAGGAAGTGGAAGGCAAGGCCCAGCAGAAGCGCCAGCAGCATGACCGGCGTGCCGTAGTGGTCCGAAAGGAACCCCGCCGCCAGCCCGATCACCAGCGCCAGCAGAAGCCCCGGCGCGATCCGCCGGGCCTGGCCGCCCAGATGGGCAAGGGAGGGTCTGCGCTCTGTCATCTGCGACGTCCTGCTCTGTGATCCGAAGGCGGCCCGGAAGACCACGACAGGGTGATACGCCCGAAGGCCGGCAGGCCCAAGGGGGGCGGCGTCACATTCTGCGCGGGCGGCCAGAGAGGGGCAGCGCCCAAGGCAAAACCGGGCAGGAAGGTCCCGCCCGGTTTCAGCCTTTTTCACCTGTCAGGCCCCCGCAGGGTCAGCCCGTGCCGATCATCGTATCCGGCAGGAAGAGCGAGATCGACGGGAAGGCGATCAGCAGCCCCAGCGTCAGCAGCATGGCGATCCAGAAGGGGATGACCCCGATGAAGATCTGGCCCAGCGGCACCTTTGGCGCGATGGATTTGACGATAAAGACATTGACCCCCACGGGTGGGGAAATCAGCCCCATCTCAAGCGTCAGCACCACCAGCACGCCGAACCAGATCGGGTCGATCCCCAGGGAGACGATCACCGGGAAGAAGATCGGCATCGACAGCACCAGCATGGCGAAGCCTTCCAGGAAGCAGCCCAGCACCAGGTAGCACAGCAGGATCAGCCCCAGCACCGCCATGGGCGGCAGGTCCATGCCCCCCAGGAAGGCGCCGATCGCCTGCGGGATATGGGAGAGCGCCAAGAAAGGGTTCATCATGTGGGCAGAGATCAGGATCAGCATGACCGTCGCCGTGGTCACGACCGAATCCCGGGACGCCTGCCAGAGGATGGCGAGGGTGAGCGTGCGCGACAGGATCCCGAACAGGATGACCAGCCCCGCGCCCACCGCCGCGGCCTCGACCGGGGAAAACAGGCCGCCGTAGATGCCGCCGATGGTCAGCACGATCACGGTCATGATCGGTGCCGCCCCGCCAAGGGCGCGCAGCTTCTGCGCGGCGCTGGTGCGTGGCCCGGCGGGGGCCAGCGCGGGAAGCGCCCAGCAGAGCAGCGTGATGGTCAGCACGAACATCGACAGCAGCAGCAGCCCCGGCAGCACGCCGGCCAGGAAGAGCCGCCCGATGCTTTCCTGGGCCAGGATCGCGTAGATCACGAAGCCGGTGGAGGGCGGGATCAGGATGCCCAGAGTTCCCCCCGCCGCGACGGAGCCCGCAGAGAGGCGGGAGTCATAGCCGAAGCGCTCCATCTCCCCAAGGGAGACCTTGCCCATGGTCAGCGCCGAGGCCACCGAAGAGCCCGAGAGCGCGGCAAAGCCCCCGCAGCCGATGACCGTGGCCGAGGCCAGCCCGCCCCGGATCTGCCCGATCAGCGCATAGGCGGCATCGTAGAGCCGGCGGCTCATCCCCGTGGAGGTGGCGACATTGCCCATCAGGATGAAGAGCGGCACCACGATCAGCTCGGAAGACGAAGCCAGCGTGAAGCTTTCCGAGGCCAGCAGCCCGGTGGCCGCGTCGAAGCTGCGCAGCAGGGCGATGCCGGTGAAGCCGACCGCGAACATGGCGAAGGCCACGGGGATGCGCAGCGTCAGCAGGACCAGCAGAACAGCCAGGCCCGTGAGGCCGATGGACATGTCAGTCATTTGGGTCACTCACTTCGGGGTTCGGCCGGGCGCGGCGAACCGGCCAGCAGGGAAAGGGCGCGCAGGGTCATGCCCAGCCCGGTGATCACCGAGAAGACGGCCAGGACGGTCTGGAACCAGGCCTTTGGCAGCTGGATGATATTGGTCGACAGGTTCAGCATCCGCGACAGGGCGGCGCTTTCCATGACGGTCCAGGCGATGCCGAAGAAGATCACCGCGCCCAGCAGGGCGGTCGCGATATCCCCGGCGCGGCGCAGCCAGGCCGGCATGGCCGGTTCGAAGAGATCCACGGCGATATGGCCGCCGAGCCGGTCACACAGGCTCATGCCGCCGAAGACCACGATGACCATGGTCATGGTCGTGATGTCCTGGGCCCCGCGCAGGGGGGCGCCGAAATAGCGCCCCACCACGTCGACAAGGATGATCACGACCTCTGTCAGCAGGCCAAGCGTGCCGAGCAGGGCGGCCAGGCTGGTCAGCCCCGCCGCCCATCTGTCGAGGCGCGCGAGCATCTCAGCCGTCGCCGCGCATGATGGCCAGCACGTCAGCGCCGTCGACCTCTTCGGCGATGGCATCGGTCAGCGGTTCGGTCAGCGCGTTGAATGGCGCGGCCTCTTCCGCGGAAAGCTCGATCACCGTGGTGCCTTCCTTGGACTTCAGCCCCTCGATGATCTGGTCGGCGCGGGCGAACCAGCCTTCTTCGGCTGATTGGGACAGGGTGCGGCCGCGCACACTGTCGAGCGCGGCTTTCTCAGCCTCGCCCAGGGCGTCGTAGCGGGCCTTGTTCATCACCACGTAGAAGGAGATCTGCCCCATCGACGGGCCGAGCGTGTAGCTGTTGGCCACCTCGTCCAGCTTGAAGTCGCCGATGGCGGAAGAGCCGGTGACGATGGCATCGATCAGGCCGGTCTGCAGGGCGTTGTACATCTCTGTCGCGGGCATCTGCACCGGGGTGGCGCCCAGGGATTCGATGACGCGGGCGGCGGCAGAGCCGGAAACGCGGATCTTCAGGCCCTCGACGTCCTCGGGGGTGCGGATCTCACGGTCCTTGGTGATGAAGACATTGGGCTCAGCCAGCCAGAGCGCCAGCGGCACGGTGGCGGGGAATTCGCGTTCCAGCAGGCCCGCGTCCCAGGCATCCCAGAGCAGCTCGTAGCCGTGGCCGTCCGGGCCGCGCACGCCGGGCAGCTCGGAGATCATGGTCTTGGAGAACTGCGACGAGGTATAGCCGGGCAGGCCCCAGACCACGTCCGCCACGCCCTGAACGGCGCGGACATATTGTTCCAGCGGGCCGGCGCCCAGCTCTCCGCCGGGGTAGACCTTGATTTCCAGCTCGGACTCGCCGGAGCCCGCGGCCTCTGCCAGCGGTTCGATGACGGCCGAGGTCAGCGTGTGCTGCGGGGGCACGAAATGCGCGAAGCTGATGTCTTCGGCCAGTGCGGCACCGGCGAAGGAAACTGCGGCGCAGGCGCCGATAAGAGTTCTGATCATTGGGTCCTCCTCCCTATGGACGGCCGGGTGATCCGGTCCGTTGCGGCAGCGGGCCGAGGCCCTGTGCCGGTCTTGCCGCCGCGCGCCGGAGGCACGCGGCGGGTCGTTGATTGGGTTCGTCTCCTCCTCAGGCCGAACCCTTCAGACCTTGGCCCCTCAGACCTGGGCCCATTAAACCTGGGCCATGTCGAACTCCGCAGCTTCGAGCGCGGCGCGGGCGACGGGGCCCTGGGCCAGGCGCTTGCGGGTCTGCATGTGGGTCTTGGCGTCGTTCACCGTTTCCACGGCAGACAGGCGATCCCCGGCAAAGCGGAAGACCGCGCCATCCGGGCGCAGGATCGTGTCGTCGCCCTCGGCGGCCAGGCCGGCGATCTGCAGCTTGCAATCGGCCTGGTCCGACCAGAACCAGGGCACGGCGCCGTAGGGGTCATCGACCTGTTTCACCAGCCGCTTGGCAATCAGCCGCGCGTGATCGGTGGCCGCCTGGACGGATTCAAGGCGCACCGCCCGTCCGGTGACCGGATCGGGGAAGACCGCGCAATCGCCCAGGGCCGAGATCGCGGGATCCTCTGTCAGCATCCGGGTGTCCACGACAACGCCATTGTCCACCGCCAGACCGGCAGAGGCCGCAAGTTCGCTGTTGGGCACGACGCCGGCGGCCATCAGCACCAGGTCCGCCTGGATCTCTGTCCCGCTTTTCAGCGTGATGCCATCGGCGCGCACGGCGCAGACCGGATCGCCCAGGTGGATATCGCTGCCCATATCGCGGTGCAGCGCCAGGAAGCGCTCGGAGGTTTCCGGCGAGACGGCGCGCGCCATGAGGCGCGGCGCGGCTTCGGCCAGGGTGACCTCGTGCCCAAGAGCGCGGGCCACGGCAGCAAATTCCAGCCCGATGAAGCCGCCGCCGATCACGGCGCAGCGCATCGGCCGGTCCAGCGCGTTGCGCAGGCGCAGGGCGTCATCGAGGGTGCGCAGGTCCAGCGCCTGTTCCGCGCCGGGAATGGGCGGGCGCAGGTTGCGGGTGCCGGTGGCCAGGATCAGGTGATCGTAGTCAAAGGACCGGTCCCCCGCCATCACGCGGCGCGCCGCGCGGTCGATCGCCTCCACATGGGTGCCATCGACCAGCGTGATCTGCTTCTTTTCAAAGAAGCTGGCCGGGCGCAGGCTGAGGGCATCGGCATCGCCGGTCTTGAGATAGGCCTTGGAGAGCGGCGGGCGCTGGTAGGGCAGGCCCTTTTCCGCGCCGATCAGGGTGATGGCGCCTTCAAAGCCTTCCTGGCGCAGGCTCATCGCGGCCTGAAGACCGCCCTGCCCCGCCCCGATGATGACGACGTTCTGCATTGCTCAGGCCTGTTCTTCGGGCAGGTGGACGATCAGCCCGTCCATGTCCTCGGTCAGCTTGATCTGGCACGACAGGCGCGAGGTTTCCTTCACCTCGTCCGCGGCGCAATCCAGCATGTCGTCTTCGCCGTCATGGCGTTCGCCGGTCTTTTCGGTCCAGTCGTCATCCACGTAGCAATGGCAGGTCGCGCACATCATAGCGCCGCCGCATTCGCCCACGATGCCGTCAACGTCATTGTCCAGCGCGGTCTGCATCACGTTGCTGCCCGGGGCGGCATCGACCGTGGTGCGCGTGCCATCGGCCGCGACATAGGTCACCTTGACCATGGTAATCTCCTCCTGAAGTCTCGTGTCGTTTGCCGGCGCTCAGTTGAGCGTCACGGGCATGTTGATCGGCCCGCGGAATCCGAAGCCGCGCCATTTGACGGCCTCCGGATCGGGCAGCGTCATGTTCGGGAAGCGTTCGAACAGGGCCGGCATCATGATCTCGCCCACGGTGCGGCGCGCGATATGGGCCCCCGCGCAATGGTGCGGGCCGGAACCGAAGGCCTGGTGGACGTTCTTGTCCCGGAAGACGTGGAAATTCTCACTGTCTTCATAGAGATCCTCGTCCCGGTTGGCCGAGGCCTGGACCGTCATCAGGATATCGCCCTTGGCGATGTCGCAGCCGCCGATCTGGATGTCGTCCATCGCCACGCGAGAGGAACACTGGATCGGCGCGACCCAGCGGACGCCCTCTTCGAAGGCGGCGCCCCAGGCCTCTTGCCGGCGGACTTCTTCCAGCTGCTCGGGGTTGGTCAGCAGGCCGTAGATGATGGTGGCCATGGCATCGCGCGGTTCATTGATGCCGCCGCCGATGGCGATCTTGATATTGGCCTCGACCTGGCTCCAGGGGATCGGATCGGCCGCGTTGACCATCAGGGACAGGGCGGAATCGTCGGGCTCTGCCCGCAGGCGCTCTGCGCAATCCGCGATCAGCACGTTCATTTCCTGGTTCGCGCGGTCGGTGATGGCAAAGAGATCGGGATCCCAGCCGAAGTTGCCCGCGCCGTCGATCAGCTGCTGTGACCAGCGCATCATGTCCTCGTCCGAAGCGCCGTGCAGGCCCAGGATATGGATCAGGATGCGGGCCGAGACCGGGCCGCAGATTTCCTGGTAGAGATCCACGGTTTCGCCGCGCGGCAGACGGTCCAGGTATTCGGCCGTGATGTCACGGTAGACCTGGGCCCAGTTGGTCTTGATGATCTTGGGGGTAAAGGCCTTTTGCATGGCCATCCGTTCGCGCCGGTGCTCATCGCCATCCTTGCGCATCAGCGTATGGGCGCGGAAGGCCGGGTGCATCGGGGATTCAGGATCGTTGGAGCTGAACAGCTCCGCATCGTCCTTCACCATCTTGGTGAATTCCGCCTTGGTCAGCAGCGTGCGGTTGACCGAGGGCACCCGGACCACCGGGGTTTCGGCCCGCATGCGGCGGTAGATCGGATAGGGATCCAGGACCAGGTCCTTGATCATTACGCTTTCATCAACCGGTGCCAATGGCATTGTCGACGCCTCCTCCCAAAGAACGTGTTCGCTTAGAAGGGCACAGGCCTCGCAATCTTTCAACCAGATGGGCTTGATGGGTTTGATCGGATAATCAGATACTGCTAGACGATCTGCGGAGGAGCCCCCATGACAGACCCGCATCAGCTTGATTTCCGTGCCTTTCATTTCCTGACGGTGGTGCACCGCGAGCGGTCCTTCAGCCAGGCGGCGGAGGTGCTTGGGGTGAGCCAGTCGATGGTGAGCTATGCGATCGAGAAGCTGCGGCAGGTCTTTGATGATCCGCTTTTCGTGCGCGAGGCCGGCAGCACCCTGCCCACGCCGCGCTGCGAGGAGCTGGTCAGCTATGCCTCTGGCCTGCTGTCGGATTTCGAGGCGATCCGCGCGGGCAAGGATTTCGATCCCGCCACCACCACCGCGCGCTTCACCATCGCCTGCAACTACTACGAGCGCTCGCTGATGATCCCCGCCGTCATCGCCACCCTGCGCAAGCAGGCCCCGCTGCTGCACCTGGAGGTGATCGATGCGGCGGGCGGCGGGCATACGCGCCTGCTGGAGGGCGACGCGGATCTGCTGATCGGCCCCTACCGGCGGCAGGATGTGTCCTTTTACGAAAGGATGCTGTTCATTGACCGCTACGCCTGCCTGATGGATCCCGGCCACCCCTCAGCCAACCAGGTACTCACGCTGGAGGAATACCTGGCCTTCGAACATATCCTGATCACTTACGGGGGGCACTGGATCTCTCCCTATATCCACGAGATCGAGAGCATGGGGCACCAGATCACCCCCGCCCTGCGCGTGCCAAGCCCGGCGGGGATCGACCGGCTGGTGACGGGGTCGAACCTGGTGGCGACGGTGCCGCGGCGGCTGGCGCTGAACCACGGCGCGCAGCTGCGGGTGCTGGATTGCCCGGTGGGCGCGCCGGTGGAGGTCAAGATGGTCTGGAGCGGGCGCAACCATCACTCCGCTCTGCACAAATGGGTGCGCGATCTGATCTCGCGCACCGTGGCACAGCCGGCGCGCTAGGCACGCCGGCCGAGGGAGAGGAGCGGTCAGCTGGGCAGATACTCCCGGCTCCAGGAGGTGCTGACCGCGCCGGCATCCAGCATCTTCTGAACTGCCGCCTCGCTATAGCCCAGCTCTGCCAGGATCTCGCGGGTGGAGGTGCCGAACTTTTCCGCCGGGCTCACGGCCATCACCGCGCCACGGCGGGTGCGCACCGCGTAGGGATCAAGCTGCGTGACCTCGTGGCCAGAGGGGTGATCGCGGTAGATCGAGAAGGAATAGCTGCCGTTCTGCGTGCCCGGCGTGCCATCGGCCTCATGTTCGTTGCGGGCGCGCAGGGCGTCGATGTTCTCACAGATCGCCACGCCGATATCGGCGGCGCGCAGGCGGGTGACCCATTCCTGGGCCGGCTGGGCCTGGAAGGCGGTGGCAAGGTAGGCCGCGCGATCCTCGACCGGGATATCGGGCAGGTCTTCCAGCCCCTCCACCGCCCGGAAGCGGGGCAGATCGTTTTCCCAGGCACATAGCAGGATGTGACGGCCCGAGGCGGTGGAATAGAAGCGCGCCAGGTCGTTCCAGCCGCTGACATCGGGGCCGGAGGGTTCATCGAAAAGCCCCCTGCCCTTGAAGTCATAGGCGAAGGGCACCTGCAGCAGCCCGGCATTGGCAGAGAGCGAGGTGCGCCCGCGCCCGATGCGTCCATGGCGGTACTTCTGGTAGAGCGCCGCGGCCACCGAAAGCGCGCCGCCGAAGCCGCACATGACGTCGATCGTACCGACGTGGGCGTGTTCCTCTGGCCGGTCCATGGCGCCGCCAAAGCGGGTCATGATGCCGGTCGCGGCCTGCACCAGGTCATCGTAACCGATGTAATCCGTGCGCACCCCGCGCCGCACGCCGGAGAAGCAATCCAGCTTGCAGAAGATCGCATCCGGGTTGAGCTTGCGCAGCTGCTCTGCATCCAGGCCCATCTTGCGGATCTGGCTGTCCGGCGCGTTCCAGACGATCACATCCACGGTCTTCACCAGATCCTCCAGCACCTGCTGGCCATGGCGCGATTTCAGGTCCACCAGGATGGATTTCTTGCCCCGTCCCTGGCTCATCCCGTAGATGACGGTGTTCCAGCTGTCATACATCGGCTGGGCCGGATCGAGCTTGATCACCTCTGCGCCGAAGCGGGCCAGGTAGCTGGCCGAATGCGGGCCGGCGATGACGTTGCACAGGTCCAGCACGCGCACGCCGCTCAGCCAGGCCTCCTGGTCGTTGTCCTCGGTGGCGGCGGGGATGTCGGTGCGCAGGGCGCGCAGGATCTTCAGCGCCTCCGGCATCTCGACCCAGCGACGGGGTTCGGGGCTGAGGGCTTCTTCGCCGCTTTCCTCCATCCAGACCACCGGGCCGGGCATCGTCATCTCACCGTAGACCGGATCCCAGAGGTCGATCATCAGGCCGGAGGCCTCTGCGTATTCGTCGTTGATCCATTCCTGCAACCACAGCTGTGGCCCGCCGGGAATGCCCGCGCGCCCGAACAGCTTGACCCATTCGCGCGCGGTGCGGGTCATGAAGACCTCTTTCATCCGGGCGGCGATGTGATCGGCCCAGTCCTTTGGCATCGGGTAGACCCCGAGGGAGACATGGGCGGACCATTCGGCATAGGGGCGATAGGTGTCCTCTTCCGAGGTCAGCCCCTCTTCGACCAGTTCATCGTAGATGCCCAGAACCTCCAGGCAGCGCCTGGCGTGGTACTTGTGGCTGGGGCAGACGACGTAGAACATGCGCCCGTCCTTGCACATGTAGCTGCGGAAGAAGGGATCCAGCAGTTCCTGGAGCTCTTCGTAGGAGACATTCATCTGCAGGCCTTCGATCCGGCGGCGCTCGATCTCCTTTTCCCGCTGGGTCAGGTAGCGTTCGGGCATGTCGGCGACGCGGATGGAATTGTAACACAGCCCCTCCATGATGGCGGCGGCCAGCGGCACCTCGATCTGGTCGCCGCGCCCGGTCACCTGGCGCGATTGCAGCGCCAGCACCACGGCAGAGCCGGCGATCTGCGCCGCGTAGGCAGAAGACAGCGGCAGCGGAGAGAAGGAGGGGTTCACCCCCATCAGCACCCGGTTCAGCCCCATGTCCGTGAACACGCCGGAGCTGGCCGCGACCACGCTTTCAAAGGCGCGCTGTTCGCGGCGCTCCAGGTCGTTCGAGGCAAAGCCGGGGATCGACAGCGTGATCAGCTCTGGCCGGTCCTGGCACATCTGGTCGAAATCCAGGCCCAGGGCGGCCAGCTTGCCGGGGCGGAAGTTCTCTATGATCACGTCGGCTTCGTCGCAGAGCGCGCGGGCATCGGCCAGCCCTGCCTCTGTCTTCAGGTCAAGGGTCACGATGACCTTGTTGCGGTTCAGCGTGGCATTGGCCGGGCTGTCCCACATCGGACCCTGGGGCGGATCGACCTTGACCACGGTGGCGCCAAGGTCCCCCAGCAGCATGCCCACGGCGGGGCCTGCAATATATTGTCCGAAATCAACGACTTTCACGCCAGTCAGCGGAAGGTGGGAAAAGGTCTGACGCATGGGCGCTCCGACAGGTTGAGGGGGCTTGGCAGCCGGGTCACTGCCCGGACAGGATCCAGCCCGCGGCTTTTTCGGCAATCATGAGGGTCGGCGAATTGGTGTTGCCGCTGGTGATCCGCGGCATGATCGAGGCATCCACGACCCGCAGCCCGGCGATCCCGCGCACCCGCAGATGCGGATCCAGGGGGGCGGACTCCTCCTCCGCGTGGCCCATGCGGATGGTGCCGGTGGGGTGGAAGATCGTGCTGGCGATATCGCCGGCCAGGCGCGCCAGCTCTTCATCGGACTGGTACTGCACGCCGGGTTTATGTTCCTGCGGCGCATAGCCGGCCATCGCGGGCTGGGCCATGATACGGCGCACCTGGCGCAGGCTGTCGGCGGCGACCTTTCGGTCCTCCTCTGTCGACAGGTAGTTCGGCGTGATCTTCGGCGCGTCGCGGAAATCGGCGGAGCCGATGCGCACGTGACCGCGCGAGCTGGGGTTGAGGTTGCAGACCGAGACGGTGATCGCCGGGAAGGCATGCAGCGGCTCCCCGAAGGCATCCAGGGAGAGCGGCTGGACGTGGTATTGCAGGTTGGCATGGGTGCGCGAAGGGTCCGAGCGCGTGAAGGCGCCAAGCTGGCTGGGCGCCATGCTCATCGGGCCGGAGCGCCGGAACAGGTATTCCATGCCGATGGTCGCCTTGCCGATCAGGGTGCCGGCCAGGGCGTTCAGGGTGCGGGTGCCATCGACCTTGAAGACGGTGCGGATCTGCAGGTGATCCTGCAGGTTCTCGCCCACCTCTGGCATGTCGCGCACCACCTCAATCCCGTGCTCGCGCAGCAGTGCCGCCGGGCCGATCCCGGAGAGTTGCAGGATCTGGGGCGAGTTCACGGCGCCTGCCGAGAGCACGACCTCACGCCGGGCGGTGACAGGGGTGCTGCGGCCGGCGCGGTTGACCATCGCGCCGCTGCACCGGGTGCCCTCGAATGTCAGCTTCTCGACCAGGGACTCGGTCCAGATGGTCAGGTTGGGGCGTTTCCTTGCCGGGCGCAGGAAGGCCTTGGAGGTGTTCCAGCGCCAGCCGGAGCGCTGGTTGACGTCGAAATAGCCCACGCCGGAATTGTCCCCGGTGTTGAAATCCTGGGTCTTTTCGACGCCGGTTTCCGCCGCGGCCTCCGCGAAGCTGTCCAGCACGTCCCACCGCAGGCGCTGCTTTTCCACGCGCCATTCCCCGCCCGTGCCATGCAGGTCCGAAAAGCGGCTGTTGTCGCCGGTCTGCGGATCGGCGCCATCATCCAGGCGGTAGTGATCCTCGTGCCGCTTGAAGTCTTCGAGCGAGCTCTCCCAGCCCCAGGCGTCCTCGCCTGTCAGCTCTGCCCAGGCATCGTAATCGCGCGCCTGGCCGCGCATGTAGATCATCCCGTTGATGGAGGAGCAGCCCCCCAGCGTCTTGCCGCGCGGATACTTCAGGCTGCGCCCGTTCAGGCCCGGATCGGCCTCTGTGCTGTAAAGCCAGTCGACGCGCGGATTGCCGATGGAATAGAGGTATCCGACGGGAATATGGATCCAGGGGTAATTGTCCGGCTTGCCCGCTTCCAGCAGCAGGACCCGGTTGGAGGGATCCGCGCTGAGCCGGTTTGCCAGCAGGCATCCGGCCGTTCCGGCGCCCACGACGATATAATCAAACTCCATGTCGCCCGTCATTGGACCCTCCTCCTCCGCCTGCGAAAAGGGGTATCGACCCCAGAAACGCTTTTCCAATGACTTTTGCCACAATCCGATATTATAGATTTTAATATGGAGCGCCTGTCGAACATCAACCTGCTGCTGGCCTTTGCCACCGTCGCCCAGGAGGGCAGCGTGTCCCGGGCGGCCGAGCGGCTGAACCTGACGCAGCCGGCGGTCAGCCACCAGCTGAAGCGGCTGGCCGAAGAGACCGGGACGCAGCTGTTCCGCCGGACTGGCACGGGGCTGGAGCTGACCCGGGAGGGGGCCGCGCTGGTGCCCCGGGCCGAACGCGTGTTGGAGGCCATGAGCGAGTTCACCCGCGGGGCGCAGCAGCAGGCGGGGCGGATCGCCGGGCGGCTGCGGATCGGCACGATCCTGGATCCCGATTTCATCCGCCTCGGTCCGCTGTTGCAGGCGCTGCGGGCCGATTACCCGGATGTGGCGACAGAGCTGAGCCATGCGGTCAGCGGAGAGACCCTGGCCCGGCTGATGCGCGGCCAGATCGACGGCGGCTTCTTCCTGAATGGGCCTGAGATCCCCAAACCGCGAACCGAGGACGACCGGCTGCATGTCATGTGGCTGGCCGATTTCACCTACCGGGTGATCGCGCCGCCGGGCTGGCAGAGCCGGGTGGAAAGCGCCGACTGGCCGGCCCTGGCGGAGATGCCCTGGATCGGCACGCCGCCGACCTCGGCCCATCACGGCCTTCTGGGGGCGATCTTTGCCCGCCACGGGGTGCGCCAGAGGGTGGTGGCGGAGGTGGACCAAGAGGCCTCCATGCTGGAGATGGTGCGCGCGGGGGTGGGGCTGAGCCTGAGCCGGGAATCCATCGCGCTGCACCAGCGCCAGACCGCGGGCCTGTCGGTTGCCGAGGCGGTTTCCGTTCCCGCCAGCCTGGGGTTCATCACGTTGCAGCGCCATCTGGCGCAGCCTACCGTCGGGGTGGTTATGGATGCCTTAAGACGGACCTGGTTCGGCGGCTGAACCGGCGTTTCGATCCCGTCGGTACGGCGTCTGTATCGTGTCGGTATCACGTCGGTATTACGTCGGTGCGCGGCGAACGGGGCGTTCGCGAAGACTTAAGCGGTGGCGGGGGGCTTTGCCCCCCACGAAACAGGGGGGCTCGATGCCCCCCGGTTTCGTTCCCCCCAGAGTTTTTCGGC
>NZ_JAATOW010000045.1 GCF_011806405.1 Pseudooceanicola sp. HF7
CATCATCTCGATCGCGCGGTTCGAGATCACCTCGTTCGCGTTCATGTTCGACTGAGTGCCCGACCCGGTCTGCCAGACCACCAGCGGGAAGTTGTCATCGAACTTGCCCTCGATGACCTCTCCGGCTGCGGCGATGATCGCATCCGCAATCTCCGGCTCCATGTCGCCATTGGCCTTGTTGGCCATGGCACAGGCCTTCTTGATCACGCCCAGGGCCCGGATGATCGGCACCGGTTGCTTTTCCCAGCCGATGGGGAAGTTCATGATCGAGCGCTGCGTCTGAGCGCCCCAATACTTGTCGGCGGGGACTTCAAGAGGGCCGAAGCTGTCGGTCTCGGTGCGGGTCGCGGTCATGCGTCTCTCCCATTTCCATGCTGGAATATCGCAGCCGGTTTAGCCAAAGCAGCGGCGAAATCAATGCCGTTCCCGCTAACGGTCCGGGGCGAACCGTTAAAACAAGAGGGATTTCCCTGGATGTGATCACGCATTTTCCCTCTGTGATCACGAAATGGGTTGGGCTTTGGTCACAACGCTTGCGGGCCGGAACACGCTTGGCTGGCGGGGCGCTATTGCGCGCGGCGGCGGAACTCGAAGACCCGCGCGGGCGGCAAGTTGGCCCAGACCGTGGCGCGCCTTTCGCCGTGGATGCCCATTTCTGCCTGCACCTCGGGCGGGATCGGCGCATTGGGGGAATAGGTGATCTGGACGAAGACACCCTCTGGCGACATGACGTTGAAGGCGCGGCCCACGACCTCTCTCTGGATCTGGGGCCGGGCCAGGACCGGCACGCCGGAAATCACGCAGCCCAGGTTGGTCACGCCGATCTCCTCAATCTCCTGCGCGGGGCGGTTCAGAACCCGGACGCCGGGAAACTTCGCGCGCAGCGCGTCGCAGAAGCGTGGGTTCAGCTCCATCAGGATCAGCCGTTCCGGCGGCACGCCGCGATCCAGGATCGCCTTGGTGAAACTGCCGGTGCCCGGTCCGATCTCAAGGATCGGTCCCTCGACCATCTCGACCCCTTCGGTCATCTTGCGCGCCACCGCCGCGGAAGAGGGCGCGATGGCCGAAACCTCTTTCGGCTTGCGCATCATCTGTCCGATAAACACCGTGAAATCGCTAGGCACGTCGCTCTCTCCCCATGGGTGATCCTTGGCGCGACTTAAGCGATCGACCGGGGTGCCCGGCAAGCAGGATTTTCGGAATTTACAAAAGTTTCATGGGCTTGGGCAGTGACCTTGATGTGACCATGAAAAAAGCCGCGCCCGGGCGCGGCTCTTCATTCTGTCGTCGCAGCGGCGTCGTGAAACCGTCACCGATCCGCGATAGCGCGAGCGGCCTACTTGCGGAACTTGTCCAGCCGCACGACCTCTGCCTCGCCGGTGGGGCGTTCCTGGGAGTCGGCGGGCTGATCCTTCTTGGAGCGGTCGCGCAGCGGGCGCGGCGGCTCCGGCGGGGTGGGATCGTCATCGCCCATGCCCAGGTCGTCCTCGTCGTCCTCTTCCTCGTCGTCATCGTAATCCTGCGTCTCAAAGCGCAGGCCGAATTCCACGGAGGGATCGACAAAGGTTTGGATGGCGTCGAAGGGGATGAACATGCGCTCCGGCGCATCGCCGAAGTTCAGGGTCACAGCAAAGCCGGATTCCGATATCTGCAGATCATCGAACCAATGCTGCATGACCACGGTCATCTCGCTGGGGTAGCGATCCTTGAGCCAGTCGGCCAGTTCCGCATCCGGATGAGTGGTGTCGAAGGTGATGAAGAAGTGATGCGCCCCCGGCAAGCCGTTCTCCGCGACATCCGTCAGGACATCGAAGATAAGTCCCCGCATCGCGCGGTGCATGAGGTTGCCGTAGTCGATCGTCCGGGCCATTGGCGTCTTCCAAGTCTGATTTCCCCCGAGCATAGGGGATTCGAACCAAAACAAAAGATCACCCGGCAAGATTTTGCGCCAGTCCGCCCCGGGCATCTGGGGGGACGTAGCGGAAACAGCCCGCTTAAACTATCGCGGGTATCGTATTGGCGCCAAAGGCAATTCCCGCTAGGGCCATGAGGGCAAGGGCCGGGAAAAGCCGGACTTTCAGCGCGAAGATAAGGACAAAGGCACATAGAATGAGCAGCAGCGCGCGCAGCTGCAGCGTGCTTGGGTCCGGCATTGGCAGGACGCCGGTCTCTACCACCACGTCGAAGATGACGTGCAGCGTGAACCAGATCGCGAGGCTCGCGATGACGCCCACGACGGCAGCGGTGATGGCGCGCAGGGCGGCGGCCAGGCGGGGCTGGTGCAACAGGCGCTCCACGTGGGGCGCGAAGGTGAAGATGAAGGCGAAGCTGGGCACGAAGGTCACCCAAAGCACCAGCGCCCCGGCAGCCACACCGTAAAGCGGCCCGTCGCGCAGGGCAGCCGCCAGCATGCCCACGAACTGCGTGACCAGGATCAGGGGGCCGGGCGTGGTTTCCGCCAGCCCCAGGGCGTCGATCATCTGGTCGGCGGTCAGCCAGCTGAAATCCTGCACCACCACCTGTGTCATCCAGGCCAGCAGCGCATAGGCCCCGCCAAAGCTGAGCCCGGCAAGCAGGGAAAAGAAGCGCGCCAGCTCGAACAGGAAGCGATCCCCGGAAAGCCAGATCGCCAGAACCGGCAACTGCCACAGCACCGCCCAGAGGCAAAGCGCGCCAAGGCTGCGCCCCCAATGGGGCGCGGGGCCGGGCAGCGGGCTCTGCGCCTCTGTCTGGGCGCCCAGGAAATAGCCCCATAGCCCGGCCGTCAGCACGATCAGCGGAAAGGGCAGTCCGAAGGCGAAGATGGCAAGGAAGGCGGCGATGGCCAGCACATGGGCGGCGCGCCCCTCGAGCGCTTTGCCACTGAGCCGGACAAGCGCCTGCACCACGATGGCCACCACCAGCGCCTTGATCCCGAAAAAGGCCTGCTGCACCAGCGGCACGTTGCCCCATTCCAGGTACAGCAGCGCCAGCGCGCCGATCACCACGGCCCCGGGCAGAACGAACAGCAGGCCAGCCAGCAGCCCGCCGGCCAGGCCGCGCTTCATCCATCCGGTATAGGTGGCAAGCTGCATCGCCTCGGGGCCGGGCAGCAGCATGCAGAAGCTCAGCGCGCCCAGAAAGGCCTTGTCGGCAAGCCAGCCGCGCGTATCGACCAGCTCGCGGTGCATGACGGCGATCTGCGCCGCCGGGCCGCCGAAACTGGCCAGCCCGATCTTTCCGAAAGCCGCAAAAAGGGCGCCCCAGCTGGGTGGGGTATCGGGGCTTGGCATGGAATCCTCGGGGCTGGCTGCTCTGGGCCAAGGTTTGCCGAGCCCCCGGGCGTGGTCAAGCCTTCGCCCCGCTTATCCTGCGGGAAGCCGGCGATCCTTTGCCGTTGCGGACCTGGCGCAACACTGCCCGGGAAGGACCCCCTCAGGGCAGCGGCGCGGTCTTCCAAAGCTGCACCTTGAGCGCCCCGAAAGACACCGGTGGGCCCGGCGGCAGCAGGGGCAACCCCGTGGCCTTTGCCAGCGAGGGTTCAGAGGTGACAATCCCGACGCGCCAGCCGGAAAACTGCTCGGCCAGCACCTTGCCCAGGGATCCATAGAGCGGGAACAACAGCTTCTTGTTCCCGATCCGCGCGCCGTAGGGCGGATTGGTCAGGATCAGCCCGGCGGGGCCATCCGGGCGCACAAGCGCCGAGACCGGCGCGCAGGTCCAATCGATGTCTCCGTCAAGCCCCGCGCGTCCCGCGTTCTTGCCGGCCATGCCGATGACACCGGAATCCCGGTCAGAACCATAAAAGCGGGGCAGGTCGCCCGCCTTCGGCGCCTGCGCCTTCAGCGCTACCCAGGCCTCGGGGTCGAAACCGGCCAGCTGCTCAAAGGCAAAGGCCCGGTTGCGCCCCGGCTTCAGCCCGCGCGCGATTTCGGCGGCCTCCAGCAGGAAGGTGCCAGAGCCGCACATCGGATCCAGCACCGGTTCATCGCCGTTATAGCCGCAGTCGCGCAGGAACAACGCCGCAAGGGTGTCCCGCATCGGGGCCTTGCCCACGGCCTCCTTGTTGCCGCGCCGGTGCAGCGGCTCGCCAGAGGTATCAAGGCTGAAGGTGACGATATTGTCGTCGATGCGGGTCTTCACGACAACCGCTGCCTCGGGCGCGATCTCTGCGCCAAGGGTCTCTCGGATGGCGGTTTCGATCCGCTGCTGGGCGGCGCGGCCATGGTAGATCTTGGATTTCTTGTTGGTCGTGACCTCGACCCGCACAGGGACATCGGCGCGCAGGAAATCCCCCCAGGGGAACTTTCGCGCCCGCTTGTCCAGCTGCGCCAGGTGGAAGGCCGGGAAACCGCCGATGCGGGCCAGCACCCGTGCGGCGCCGCGCAGCTCCAGATTGGCCCGCCAGACATCGGGCCAGCGCCCCTGGAAGGTGACGCCGCCGGGGGTCGCCTGGGGATCGGGAAAGCCCGCCTCGGCCATTTCCTGGCGAAGGCAGTCTTCAAGCCCGGGGGCCACGGCGCAGAATATCTCGAATGTGTCGCTCATCCGCTGGCTCATACAGACAAACGCGCCCCTCTGCGAGGACAAGCTTGCGCCCATCTGCAACGCGCGCGCAAAATCCGCCTGCCTCTGGCCGGCTTGATCACTGGTGGAACTGTGGGGGAAGGGAAGTGCAGGTTTCTGTTGCCAGGTACCTGCGAACCCCGCCTTAAGCTGCTAGGCCCAAGGGCTTAAGTTTCGATGTTTCGGACAGCTTACGCTGCCAGAGCCATCGGAGCACGATTGTTGTTGGCAATTGTACTGATTTCGCCGGTAACGGTGGCAGACAGCCGAGACAAAGCTAACCCCTTTAGACGTTCGTCGATCCTATTTCGGCCCCATGATCCTTCCAACACAGGATATTTGGTGGAGCCGCCGGGTACCGCCCCCGGGTCCGAGCCGCTTATTACGAGCGCGTTTATGTCCATAGTCCCCGAAGGGACAAGGCTGATATAGGGCCCTGCTTCGGGGATTTCAAAGGGTTTCTGGTGCAAATTTTTCACGTGGCTGCGCGAAAATCACCAGTGCCGCTGTGTCAGCTGTCTTCGATCAGCCAAGCGTTCGCCTTGCCGATGGCGTCATTGGCAAAGACGCGGACCGGTACCGGGATCAGCCAGCCCATGCCTTGCACGGATGCCGACAGCCAGTGCACATCCGTCACCACCGCGACCTTCTCAAAGGCGCTCATGTGGGACAGGCCCAGCTTCATGTCGGACCACATGGCGCTGGCCTCAAACCCTTCGAACTCCGGCCCGAACCAGTAGAGCAGGCGCATCTTGCCATGCTCTGCCGCCATGCGTTCGACCGCCGGGGCCAGGTGGGTTTCGTAATCTTCGCCGGTCACCGTGCCGCGCGCGGTGGCCAGCAGGATGCCCTTTTCGATATCAAGGTCTATGTCGATCATCGGATCACTCCCAGGCTGCTAATCCAGCCAGCCTAGGACGATCCGCTTACCTTAGGGAAGGGGGACGTGCAGCATATGGCGGGAAACCGCGGGCAGGGTGCGTGCCTGGAAATGCCCCCGAAGCCATCCCGATGGGACCGCCTCGGGGGATAAAGGCCTCAGCCGGCCAGTTTCACCAGCGCATGGCGTTTCTTGCCGGCCGACAGTTTGACCGGAGAGGCCAGCGCGGTGGCGTCCAGCATCAGGCCGGCATCGGTCAGGGGCGCATCGTCGATCCGCGCGCCATTGTCCGCGATCAGCCGCTTGGCTTCCTTGCCGGTCTTGGCCAGGCCAGAGCGCACGATCAGCTGGGACACGGAAATGCCCGCGCCAACCTCTTCCGCGGTCAGCTCAAGGGTGGGCAGGTCATCGCCCGTGCCGCCTTTTTCAAAGACCTCGCGCGCGGTCGCCTCTGCGGTCACGGCGGCCTCGGGCCCGTGCAGCATGCCCGTGACTTCGTTGGCCAGGATCACCTTGGCCTCGTTGATCTCGGAGCCGCCAAGCGCGCCCAGTCGGTTGCATTCGTCCACCGGAAGCTCGGTGTAGAGTTTCAGGAACCGGCCCACGTCCGCATCGGTCGTGTTGCGCCAGAACTGCCAGAACTCGTAGGGGCTCAGCATCTCGCCGTTCAGCCAGGTCGCGCCATTGGCGGACTTGCCCATCTTGCGCCCGTCGCTGGTGGTCAGCAGCGGGGTGGTCAGCCCGTAGATCTCCTGGTCGATGACGCGCCGGGTCAGGTCGATCCCGTTGACGATATTGCCCCATTGATCCGATCCACCCATCTGGACCATGCAGCCGTAGCGGCGGTTCAGCTCAAGGAAATCATAGGCTTGCAGGATCATGTAGTTGAATTCCAGGAAGGACAGCGATTGCTCGCGGTCCAGCCGGGATTTCACGGATTCAAAGGACAGCATCCGGTTGACGCTGAAATGCCGGCCGATGTCGCGCAGGAACTCAAGGTAGTTCAGCCCGTCCAGCCATTCGGCATTGTTCAGCATCAGCGCGCCATTGGGGCTGTCGCTGTAATCGAGGTATTGGGCAAAGACGCGGCCCATGCCGTCGATATTGGCGTTGATCGCATCCGGGGTCAGCAGCGGGCGCTCATCCGCGCGGAACGACGGATCGCCCACCTTGGTGGTGCCGCCGCCCATCAGGGTGATCGGCTTGCCGCCCATCTTCTGGAACCAGCGCAGCAGCATGATGTTCATCAGGTGACCAACATGCAGGGACGCCGCCGTGGCGTCATAACCGATATAGCCGGGCACCACGCCTTTGAGCAGCGCTTCGTCCAGGGCCTGCAGATCGGTGCAATCGGCCAGGAAGCCGCGCTCGATGATGGTGGCCAGGAAATCCGACTTCGGAATGTAGGTCATGACACTTGTCCAGGTTTGTGTTGCAGGGCACTCTATACGCTCGGGCAAGACAAAGGAAAAGACCATGAAGGCAGGGGCGATACAGGCGCTTGGCGCAATGTCGGGAACGTCGCTGGACGGAGTCGACGCGGCGATGGTGGAAACCGACGGGCAGGCGATCTTCGGCTTCGGTCGCAGTGGCTACCGGCCCTATTCCAAGGACGAACAGGCGGTACTGGCCGCAGCGCTTGGCCTCTGGCCGGGTGAGGACGCACGGCTGACCGCCGCGGCAGAGGTCACCCTGAACGCGCACGCGGAATTGCTCAGCGATTTTCCAGAGGCAGAGCTGGCCGGGTTCCACGGTCAGACCCTGGCGCATGATCCCCATGGGCGCGGCACCCACCAGCTGGGCGACGGCGCGGCCCTGGCCGAGCGGCTGGGCTGCCCGGTGGCCTGGGATTTCCGTACCGCCGATGTGGCGGCGGGGGGCGAAGGGGCACCGCTTGCGCCCTTCTTCCACCACGCCTGTGCGCGCTGGATCGGGGCAGAGGAACCGGTGGCCTTCCTGAACCTTGGCGGCGTGGGTAACGTCACCTGGGTCGACCCGCTGATCGCGGAGCCGGCCATGCCGGGGGCACTGCTGGCCTTTGATACCGGTCCGGCCAATGCGCCGGTGAACGATCTGCTGATGGCGCGCCTGGGCCTCGCCTATGATGCCGATGGGGCGCTGGCGTCGAAGGGCACGCCGGATGAAGGGCTGGTCGAAAAGGTTCTGGCGCATCCCTATTTCTCAAGAGTGCCGCCCAAGTCCCTGGATCGAAACGATTTCGGTGATCTCACCGGCCTCTGCGAAGGGCTGTCGGATGCCGATGCCGCTGCGACTCTGACCGCGCTCTGCGCCGAAAGCGTGGCCCGCAGCCTGGCGCTTCTGCCCGCCCGTCCGGCACAGCTTCTGGTCACTGGGGGCGGCCGCATGAACCCGGTCCTGATGCAGATGCTGGCGGCGCGCTGCGGAATCCCGGCCGTCGCGGTAGAGGACGTCGGCCTTGATGGCGACATGCTGGAAGCCCAGGCCTTTGCCTACCTGGCCGTGCGCAGCGCCCGTGGCCTGCCGCTCTCGGCCCCCGGCACGACCGCAGTGCCCCAGCCGCAGCCTGGCGGCCAACTCAGCCAGCCAGCCCTGCGCCAAACGGCCTGAACAGCGCAGACAACGGCCTGAACAGCGCAGACAACGGCGGGATCTGCACGGATCCCGCGCTGTCCCGACCTGCTCTGCCTGATTGCGCGGCGGCGCGGGCGCCGGGGCTGTGCCCTGTGGAACACGCTGGGCGAAAAAGGCAGGTAATGCGCCACTTGCGGCGCAGTTAACGCTAACGGTCGGCATTGTGGTGTCTTGCGCATCTGTTATGGTGCCCGCGATCCCGCCGCGACGCAGCGCAGGCGATGCCGCGCCGGAACGCAGTTCGGAAAGGAGCTTTGATGGTTTCGCGAGTGATTCCCGTCGATACGTTCGACCTGGTCATTTTCGGCGGCACGGGCGACCTTGCCCGCCGCAAGATCCTGCCCGCGCTTTACCGCCGGTTCGTCTCTGGCCAGATGGAGGGCGAAAGCCGCATCATCGGGGCCGCGCGATCGGAGCATAGCAAGGAAGAATTCCAGCAGATCATCGCCGATGCGATCAAGGAATTCGATGCCAAGGCCTATGACAAGGACCTCGTGGCAGAGTTCGTCTCTCACCTCGATTACGTCCATGTCGATGCGCTTGGCGAAGAGGGCTGGCAGACGCTGGCCGAAAAGCTGGAAGGCGACCGGGTCAAGGCCTTCTACTTCTCCGTCGCGCCCAGCCTCTTTGGCGCCTTGGCCGAACGGCTGCGCACCAACGGGCTGGCCGATCAGAACACCCGCATCGTGGTCGAAAAACCCTTTGGTCACGACCTGGCCTCGGCCCGGGCGCTGAACCAGGACCTGGCAGAGCATTTCGACGAAAGCCAGATCTACCGGATCGACCATTACCTGGGCAAGGAAACGGTGCAGAACCTCATGGCGGTCCGCTTCGGCAACATGCTGTTCGAACCGCTCTGGAACGCGCAATACGTCGATCACATCCAGATCACCGTTGCCGAAACCGTGGGCGTCGGCGGGCGCGGCGAATATTACGACAAGTCCGGCGCGATGCGCGACATGGTGCAGAACCACCTGATGCAGCTACTCTGCCTGATCGCGATGGAGCCGCCCGCACGGTTTGAGCCCGATGCCGTCCGCGACGAAAAGCTCAAGGTTATCAGGGCACTGGAGCCCGTTCCTCATGACGATATCGTGCGCGGGCAATATGCCTCTGCCGGCAAGAACCCGGATTACCTCTCCGACGTGGGCGATCTGACCAGCCGCACGGAAAGCTTCATCGCCATGAAGGTCAAGATTTCCAACTGGCGGTGGGCGGGGACGCCGCTTTACCTGCGCACGGGCAAGAAACTGCGGGCGCGCACCTCGGAAATCGCGGTGGTCTTCAAGGAGACGCCGCATTCGATCTTCGGGCCGGAAAGCGGCAGCCACCGCAACATCCTGACCATCCGCCTGCAGCCGAACGAAGGCATGGACCTGGGCGTGACGATCAAGGAACCGGGGCCGGGCGGGATGCGCCTGGTCGACGTGCCGCTCGACATGACCTTCGCCGACGCGCTTGGCCCGGATGCCGAGGACGTGCCGGACGCCTATGAACGGCTGATCATGGATGTGATCCGGGGCAACCAGACCCTGTTCATGCGCGGGGACGAGGTCGAGGCCGCCTGGGCCTGGGCCGACCCGATCATCGACGGCTGGGAGACGCGCGGCGACAGGCCGTTCGCCTATGACCAGGGATCGACCGGCCCGGAAGAAAGCATGATGCTGATGCACAAGGACGGACGCCGCTGGCGGGAGATCAAGGCATGAATTTCCAGGAATACCCCGATCGGGACATGATGGCGCTCAGCCTGGCCGATACGCTTGCGGGCGAATTGGGCGCAGCCTTGCGTCACGAGGAGCGCGTGACCTTCTCCGTGCCCGGCGGCACGACGCCGGGGCCGATCTTCGATGCGTTGACCTCGGTCAAGCTGGACTGGGATCGCGTTGACGTGGTGCTGAATGATGAACGCTGGGTGCCCGAAGACAGCCCGCGCTCCAACACCGGGCTGTTGCGCCGCCGGCTTTTGTCAGGTCATGCCGCCGCCGCTCGGCTGCTGCCGCTTTACGCCGATGCGCCCGAACCTGAAGGCGCGCTCGAAGCGCTTTCCGAAGCGCTCGCGCCCCATATGCCGATCAACGTGCTGGTGCTTGGCATGGGCGGGGACATGCACACGGCCTCTCTCTTCCCCGGGGCCGACCGCCTGGAAGAGGCGCTTGCCGCCGATGCGCCGATCCTGCTGCCGATGCGCGCAGCCGGCGCCGGCGAACCCCGGATCACCATCACCGCGCCTTACCTGAAGGGCGCGCTGTCGACCCATGTGATCATCACCGGCCCGGAGAAACGCGAAGCGCTTGAGCGCGCGCGCAGCCTGCCGCCGGAAGAAGCCCCGATTGCCGCCGTGCTGGCCGCGGCCACGGTCCACTGGGCCGAGTAAACGCGCCGAACAGATTTAAGTTTGAATTGTAACCCATTGCTCTGAAAAGGAGTTTAGACGATGTGGGAACAGGTTTCCTCGCTGGCCGATGAGCTGCGCGACCGCTCCATTCTTGACCTCTTTGCCCAGGACCCGGACCGTTTCAGCCGCTTTTCGGTGCGGGCCGATGACCTGCTGTTCGACTTCTCCAAGACCAGCATCGACCAGCAGGTGCTTACGGCTCTCATCGCGCTGACAGAGGCCGTGGATCTGCCCGCCAAGCGCGCGGCGATGTTCACCGGTGAGAAGATCAATGAAACCGAAGGCCGCGCGGTCCTGCACACGGCCTTGCGCAACCTCGATGGCACGCCGGTCATGGTCGATGGCCATGACGTCATGCCCGAGGTGCTGGACACCCTTGATCGGATGGAGGCTTTCGCCACCGCGCTGCGCGACGGCAGCTTTACCGGGCAGGGTGGCGCGATCACAGATGTGGTCAATATCGGCATCGGCGGATCTGACCTGGGTCCGGTCATGGCGAACCTGGCGCTGGCACCTTATTGCGACGGGCCCAGGGTGCATTTCGTCTCCAACGTGGATGGCGCGCATGTGCATGACGTGCTGGCGGGTCTGAACCCGGAAACCACGCTGGTCATCGTCGCTTCCAAGACCCTGACCACGATCGAGACGATGACCAACGCCGAAACCGCGCGCAAGTGGATGGCGGCCAAGGTCAGCGACACCGGCGCGCAGTTTGCCGCGCTCAGCTCCAATGCCGCGGGGGCTGCCGAATGGGGTATCGCGCCGGACCGTGTCTTCGGCTTCCAGGACTGGGTTGGCGGGCGCTATTCCATGTGGGGGCCCATTGGCCTGCCGATCATGATCGCCGTGGGGCCTGAAAACTTCCGCGCCTTCCTCTCCGGCGCGCAGGCGATGGACAAGCATTTCCGCGACGCTCCGGTCGAAGAGAACCTCCCGGTCCTGCTGGCCCTCGTCGGCATCTGGCACAACCAGGGCCTGGGCCATGCCACCCGCGCCGTGCTGCCCTATGAACAACGCCTGCTGCGCCTGCCGGCCTACCTTCAGCAGCTCGAGATGGAGAGCAACGGCAAGCGCGTCTCCATGGATGGCGGCCCGTTGCCCGTGGACTCTGGCCCCATCGTCTGGGGGGAGCCGGGCACCAACGGCCAGCACGCCTTTTACCAGCTGATCCACCAGGGCACCCGCATCGTGCCCTGTGAATTCATGGCCGGTATCGAAGGGCATGAGCCCGACCTGGCCCATCAGCACGACCTGCTGCTGGCCAATTGCCTGGCCCAATCCGAAGCCCTGCTGACCGGGCGCTCGCTGGAAGAGGCGACGGGCCTGATGGAACAGGCCGGGTTCGAGGGCGATGAACTGGCCCGCCAGGCGGCCCACCGTGTCTTCCCGGGCAATCGCCCCTCCACCACGCTGCTTTACCCCAAGCTCACGCCCTTCGTGCTGGGTCAGATCGTGGCGCTTTACGAACACCGCGTCTTTGTCGAAGGGGTGGTGCTGGGCATCAACTCATTCGATCAATGGGGCGTGGAGCTGGGCAAGGAACTGGCCAAGACTCTCACCCCGATCCTTGCGGGCGAGCAGGGCACAGAGGGCAAGGACGGCTCCACTGCCGGGCTGATCGCCGCGATCCGCGCAGGGACCTGATCCGCCCGCGCGCAGAAAGCGCACAGAGTGAAAGGCGAAGAGACTGCCAGAAAGCCTCTTCGCCCGTTGCGCGGCCGTCGGGAAAGGCCCGCAACGCCCTGCCTCGGTGAAGACACGGGGGGCTAACGGCGAAAGTTTCAGCGTGATCCGTCAGGCGCCGCGGGGATGTCGAAACTCGGGTCTGCCAGCACGAAATCCTTGAAGTCAAAGCCGGGCGAAACCGTGCAGCCCACAAGCGCCCAGCCCCCCATTGGCCGCGCGGCCTGCCAATAGCCTGGGGGCACGATGACCTGGGGCCGCTCGCCCGCCGCCAGGTCCTTGCCCAGTACATGGGCCTCTGCCGGGCCGGCCTCGGTCGGTGACAGGCGCAGTTCCACGGGCGCGCCGGCATAATGGTGCCAGACCTCTGTCGAGACGATCTTGTGCCAATGGCTGACCTCGCCTTCCTTCAGCAGGAAATAGATCGCCGTGCCGGTAGGATGCGCGCCCCCCGCCGCCTCGGCGCGCCAGGTTTCCACGTAGGCGCCGCCCTCCGGGTGCGGGGCAAGGTCAAGCAGGGTGATGATCTCTTCCGGGGTCATGGCGGCTCTCTTCTTGGCTTGGTTGGAGGCGGTGGGATAAGCCGCCTGCGGGCGCGCGCGGCGCCCGGCTCAGGGCCGCAGGATATCGGCCCGGCGGGCCGGTGCAATCCCGGTCAAGCCAGCAGGGGGCAAACCCGCACTCACTCCCAATCACGCGCCTTCCCGTTGGACTTCCCCCGCTGAAACCGGTGATATGGCCCGGTTGCCCCAGTTTCGGAGAATGCTTCAGATGCCGGCCCCCAAGGACAACCCCCTGACACCAGAGGGGTACAGGCCGAACCAGATCCTCGCCGGCTTCCTGTGGATGTGTGCCTCTGCCATCGGCACGGGCTCCATGGCTGTTCTGGCGCGGGAAATGGCCCTGCATGGCAGCCATCCGTTCCAGAATGCCTTCCTGCGTGCCGCGGTGGGGCTGGTGCTCATCCTGCCGCTTCTGCGCCACCAGAGGGTGTCATTGCGCCCGACCCAGCCGCGCCTGATGTTCCTGCGCGCCGCGCTGGCCGCCGTGCCGCTCACCTGCACCTTCTATGCCTCTGCCAAGATCCCGCTGGCCCAGGTCTCTGCCATTGCCTTTGCCGCGCCGATCCTTGTCGTGGTGCTCTCCGTGCTGATCCTGCATGAAAGGGTCTACCTGCGCCGCTGGATCGCGGTGGCCATCGGCTTTGCCGGCATGATTGCCATCCTGCGGCCCGGGTCAGCCGCGTTCGAGCTGGGCACGCTGGTGGCGGCCTTCGGCGCCTGCGCCATGGCCGGGGTGACGCTCTGCGTGCGCCTGCTGGGGCGGACGGAGCCGGCAGAGCGGATGGTCTTCTGGGCGACCACCGGCCAGTTTTTGTTTATCCTGCCGCTGGCGCTGTCGGTCTGGACCTGGCCCGGTGGCACGGTGATCCTGCTGGCGATCGGAACCGGGTTCTGCGGCACGCTGGGGCAGTACGGCCTGACCCGCGCCCTGCAATCGGCAGAGGCCTCTGTCATCTCGCCGCTGACCTACCTGCGGTTGCCCTATGTCGCGCTCATGGCGTTCTTCCTTTACGGAGAGATTCCAGATGCATGGACGCTGATCGGCGCGGCGGTGATCATCGCCTCGGCGCTCTACATCACGCACCGCGAACGCGCCCGCAAGGGCAAGGCTGCCGTGCCGGTTCAGGCGCCGCCAAGCTAGGTGGGCAGGGCGGCGTCACGCGCTGCTGGCAGGGGGCACCGCGCAACCCTGCGGCGACAGGCAATCGAAGGCCTGCCGAAAAATTTTGCACTTTCTCAGGAACAACTACGCGCACCCAACGTTGTGTGGATGAAGCAAATATGGAGATAACCACATGACCTTTCGTACTTTTCTGAGCGCTACCGCCATTTCTGCCATTGCTGCAACCGGCGCCCTCGCGCAGTCCGACGGTGCAGCGGATATGTCCACCGACACCGAGATGACCCAATCGGCTGAAACCTCCGACATGGCGTCCCACGACAACATGTCCTCCCATGAGATGGGCGACGCGAAGCTGATCCGCACCCGCGACATCACCGGTGGCACGATCTACACCATGAACGAAGCCGACGACGAATGGTCGATGGACACCAGCTATGACGCCGTTGGCGACGACTGGAACGACATCGGCGAGATCGAAGACGTCGTGCTCGACTCCTCCGGTCAGATGATCGGCGTGGTTGGTGAAATCGGTGGTTTCCTGGACATCGCGGACAAACACGTGATGATCCCCGTCAGCAACGTGCGCCTCGTGCCCGTCGATGACGAGAAATACGCCCTGGTCACCAACCAGAGCGAAGAAGAGCTGGAACAGCTGGAAGAAGTCGATGAAGGCTTCTGGGACTAATCCCCAGCCGGTTTGAACACAGTTTTGAACCTGTCTGCCTGACCCCTGCCTGACAGTCCCCGTGCCCGGCAGGGCGATCCAGACAAGAAAGCCCGGAGCATCGCTCCGGGCTTTCTTCGTTTCAGCATAGGCTTCCATGGCCCGGCCCCCAAGGGCTGGGGCAGGGCTGATGGGGCAGGCCTTACTTCAGGATCGAGGTGCCGGCGTATTCCGCGGTCTCGCCCAGGATTTCCTCGATACGGATCAGCTGGTTGTATTTTGCCAGCCGGTCGGAACGGGCCAGCGAGCCAGTCTTGATCTGACCGCAGTTGGTGGCCACGGCCAGGTCCGCGATGGTGGCATCCTCGGTCTCGCCGGAGCGGTGGGACATCACGTTGGTGTAGCGCGCACGGTGGGCCATATCGACGGCTTTCAGCGTCTCGGTCAGAGAGCCGATCTGGTTCACCTTCACCAGCATGGAGTTCGCCACGCCCTTTTCGATGCCCATGCCAAGACGGGCGGGGTTGGTCACGAACAGGTCGTCACCCACCAGCTGCACCTTGTCGCCCAGCAGGTCGGTCAGGATCTTCCAGCCTTCCCAGTCGTCCTCTGCCATGCCGTCCTCGATCGAGATGATCGGGTAGGCGTCGCAGAGCGCCTTCAGGTAATCGGCGTTCTCCTGGCTGGTCAGGGACTTGCCTTCGCCCTTCATCTCGTACTTCCCGTCGACGTAATATTCGGTCGAGGCACAGTCGAGCGCCAGGAAGATCTCTTCACCCGGCTTGTAGCCGGCCTTTTCGATGGACTTCAGGATGAAGTCGAGCGCCTCGGTGGTCGAGCCAAGCTCAGGTGCGAAACCGCCTTCATCGCCCAGGCCCGTGGACATGCCGGCGGCGGAAAGCTCTTTCTTCAGGGTGTGGAAGACCTCAGAGCCCATGCGCACGGCTTCGCGGATGTTCTCCGCGGCGACGGGCATGATCATGAATTCCTGGATGTCGATCGGGTTGTCGGCATGTTCGCCGCCGTTGATGATGTTCATCATCGGCACCGGCAGCACGCGGGCGGAGGTGCCGCCGACATAGCGGAACAGCGGCTGGCCGGTGAAATCGGCAGCGGCCTTGGCCACGGCAAGCGAGACGCCCAGGATGGCATTGGCGCCCAGGCGGCCCTTGTTCTCGGTTCCGTCGAGCTCGATCATGGCGAGGTCGATGCCGACCTGGTCGGTGGCTTCGAAGCCGACGATGGTGTCGGCGATCTCACCGTTGACGGCTTCCACGGCTTCCAGGACGCCCTTGCCCATGTAGCGGGATGCGTCGCCATCGCGCTTTTCCACGGCTTCATGGACCCCGGTGGAGGCGCCGGAGGGGACAGCGGCACGGCCCAGCGTGCCGTCTTCGAGGATCACGTCCACTTCGACGGTGGGGTTGCCGCGGCTGTCCAGGATCTCGCGGGCGTGGATATCGATGATGGTGCTCATGGGGGCAATGTCCCTTGTTGAGAAATGGCGTCTGGGCAAGTCTTAGGGCCTCCCTCGATGCGAGGAAAGGGGCCTGTGGCAAGTGTTTGCGTTAAAGCGGGAAATTGGCGCGGATCATGGCGGGCAAGGCAGGGGCGCTGCCCCTCTGGCGCCTTTGGCGCCATTCACCCCGAAGTATTTCCGGCCAGATGAAAGGGATCCCGGCGGGATCAGTCCTTCTTGATCGGGACGCCGTAGAGCTCCAGCTTGTGGCCGGTGAGGCGATAGCCGAGCTTGGCGGCGATCTTTTCCTGCAGGGCCTCGATCTCGGGATCGACGAATTCGATCACCTTGCCGGTGGCAAGATCGATCAGGTGGTCGTGGTGTTCGCGTTCGGCATCCTCGTAGCGCGAGCGCCCGTCGCCGAAATCGACCTTTTCCAGGATGCCCGCTTCCTCGAAGAGCTTGACGGTGCGATAGACCGTGGCAAGGGAGATCCGCGGATCCAGCGCATTGGCCCGCGCGTGCAGTTCTTCGACGTCAGGGTGGTCGCGCGCCGTATCCAGCACGCCGGAGATCACCCGGCGCTGTTCGGTCATGCGCAGGCCGGACGCTTCGCATCGGGTCTGGATCGTGTCTTTCTTGGGCATGTGGTCCGCCGCGCTTTTCTCTTGTGTCAGATTTGCCGCTCCCGGCCCCCGGGGTCAACCGCTGGCAGGCCGGCGGCGGGCTTGGGGCGCGCGGCAGCCGGTTGTCAGCCGGGTTTGCAGGCCCCGGCTGGGGGGCTAAAGGAAGGGGCGGATCCCGGCGCGCCGCCCTGCCGAGACAGGAAAGACCCCTTCGGGCGAAGGGGTCTTTCTGTCAGAACGGCGTTCCGGGGGGCTTTGCAGTGGATCCCTAGGAGCGGCGCCCCCGGGATCACTCCAGTTCGATGGTGCCCGGCGGCTTGGAGGTGCAATCGTAGAAGACGCGGTTGATGCCCTTCACCTCGTTGATGATCCGGGTCGAGGTCTCGCCCAGGAAATCATGGCTGAAGGGGAAGTAATCCGCCGTCATCCCGTCGACCGAGGTCACGGCCCGCAGCGCCAGCGCGTAATCATAGGTGCGCCCGTCGCCCATCACGCCAACCGTGCGCATCGGCAGGATGGCGGCGAAGGCCTGCCAGATCTCGTCGTAAAGCCCGTGCTTGCGGATCTGGTCGATATAGACCGCATCCGCCTTGCGCAGGATCTCCAGCTTCTCGCGGGTGATCTCACCGGGGCAGCGGATCGCCAGGCCCGGTCCGGGGAAGGGGTGGCGGCCGATGAAGCTGTCGGGCAGGCCCAGCTCGCGCCCGAGGGCGCGGACCTCGTCCTTGAAGAGCTCGCGCAGCGGTTCAACCAGTTTCAGGCCCATCTTCTCGGGCAGGCCGCCGACGTTGTGGTGGCTCTTGATGGTCACGGAGGGCCCGCCGGAGAAGCTGACCGATTCAATGACATCGGGATAAAGCGTGCCCTGCGCCAGGAAGGCTGCGCCCTCGATCCCGTCGGCGTATTTCTGGAAGACGTCGATGAAGAGCTTGCCGATGATCTTGCGCTTAGTCTCGGGGTCGGAAACGCCCTCGAGCTCGCCCAGGAAGAGGTCCTGTTCCTGCGCGTGGATCACCTTGAGGTTCATGTGATCGCGGAACATGCCCACGACTTCCTCTGCCTCGTTCAGGCGCAGCAGGCCGTGGTCGACGAAGACGCAGGTCAGGTTCTCTCCGATTGCCTCGTGGATCAGGGCTGCCGCGACAGAGCTGTCCACGCCGCCCGACAGCGCGCAGATCACCTTGGCGTCGCCCACCTGGTCCTTGATCGTCTGGACCATTTCCTCGCGGTAGGCGGACATGGTCCAATCCCCGGCGAACCCGGCGATCTTGACGAAGTTCTCGTAGAGCGTCTTGCCGTTCGGGGTATGGTGCACCTCCGGGTGGAACTGCACGGCGTAGAAGCGGCGCTCCAGGTCGGCGGTGATGGCGAAGGGCGCGCCGGGGGAGGTGCCGTAGACCTCGAACCCCGGGGCAATCTCGGCCACGTGATCGCCATGGGACATCCAGGCCTGTTCGCGCCCCGATCCGTCCAGGAACCAGCCGGCGGTGAAATCGCTGCGGGCCTCCGTCGGCGTGACCCAGGCCCGGCCGAATTCCGCGGTGGCATGTTCGCCCGCTTCGACCCGTCCGCCCAGGTCATGCATCATGACCTGCTGGCCATAGCAGATGCCCAGGATCGGCACGCCCCTGTCATAGGCGGCTTTCGGCGGGCGGGGGGACCCCTCGCGCATCACCGAATCCGGACCGCCGGAGAAGATGATCGCCTTGGGGGCGAACTCCTCCAGGAACGCGTCCGTGACGTTCTGGTAGGGGTGGATCTCGCAATAGACTTTCAGTTCCCGCAGGCGTCGCGCAATGAGCTGCGTGACCTGCGAGCCGAAGTCGATGATCAGGAGGCGGTCATGGGATATCTGGCTCATGTGCCCGCATTAGTGCGGGGCGGCGAAACGCGCAAGAGAAAGCGGTACCGGAATGCCGCCTTCGCCGCCCATGCGCGCCCGTGATGCCCCAGGGATGCGCCCGCCGCGCCCCGGGCGCTCTCAACCCTCCCGTAGGGAAAGTGTCGTATTTTCGTCCCAAGCGACGCAATCCGGCCCTTGCGCGACCCGCCGGGCCGTTATCAACGGAGAACATCGGACTTGCGCGACCCCCATCGTGCGAGTCGCTCGGGCAGGGGAGAAGGTCATGAGTGAAGCAGCAACAGGCAGACGCGGACGCGGCGGCGGCGGGGCAGCCCGGCGGGCGGCGCGCAGTGCGGTGCACTTCGACAACGTCCCGGCGATCGAGCGCAAGATCCCCAACATGGAGATGCTCTCGGAAGAGGCGCTGCAGGTGATCGAGGCCAACGCCGAAACGGTGCTGGAAGAGGTCGGCGTCAATTTCGTCAACAATCCCGAAGCCCTGGCCCGCTGGAAAGAGGCCGGCGCGGAGATCCAGGGCGAACGGGTGCATATTCCCCGGGGCCTTGCGCGCAAGCTCTGCGCCACCGCGCCCGGCAGCTTCACCCAGCATGCCCGCAACCCCGAACGCTCGGTCGAGATCGGCGGCAAGGGGCTGGTCTTTGCGCCGGTCTACGGCCCGCCCTTCGTGCGCGACCTCGACGGGGGGCGCCGCTATGCCACGATGGAGGATTTCCGCACCTTCGTGAAACTGGGCTACATGTCCAAGTGGCTGCACCATTCCGGCGGCACGGTCTGCGAACCCACGGATGTGCCCGTCAACAAGCGTCACCTGGACATGTTGCATGCCCATATGACCCTGTCGGACAAGCCCTTCATGGGCTCCGTGACCGAACCCAGCCGCGCTCAGGACAGCGTCGACATGTGCAAGATCCTCTTCCAGGAGGAAGAGCTCAGCCGCACCTACATGACCTCGCTGATCAACATCAACTCGCCGCTGACCTTCGACGACACGATGATGGGCGCGCTGGAGGTCTATGCGGCCAACATGCAGGCCTGCATCATCTCGCCCTTCATCGTCGGTGGGGCCATGGCGCCGGTCTCCGTCGTCGGCACGCTGACGCAGGTCCTGGCAGAGGGGCTGGCGGGCGTTGCCTATTCCCAGCTTGTCCGCCCCGGCGCGCCGGTGATCTTCGGCGCCTTCGTGACCTCGATCGACATGAACTCCGGCGCGCCCACCTTCGGCACACCGGAAGCCTCCCAGATCCTCTACGGCGCCGGCCAGCTGGCCCGCCGACTGGGGCTGCCGTTCCGCTCCGGCGGGGGGCTGTGTGGCTCCAAGCTGCCCGATGCCCAGGCGGCCTATGAAACCTCCAACACGCTCAACGCGGCGCTGCTGGGCGGGGTGAACTTCATGCTGCACGCCTGCGGCTGGCTGGAAGGCGGGCTTGCCGCCTCGGTCGAGAAATTCGTGCTTGATGCCGATCAGCTGGGCGTGCTGCACCGCATCGCCGGCGGCGTCTCCCATGATGAGGAAGCCCAGGCCATGGATGCCATCCGCGAAGTGGGGCCGGGCGGGCATTACCTGGGCTGCGGCCATACCCAGCGGCATTTCCAGACCGCCTTCTGGCGCTCAGAGGTGTTGGACAACAAGCCCTTTGAAACCTGGTCCGACGAAGGCGCGCGCTCCAGCCAGCAGCTGGCGGCGGTGCGGGTCGGCAAGATGCTGGACACCTACCAGCAACCCCCGCTCGATCCCGCCATAGCCGAGGCGCTGGCCGCCTATGTCGCCCGCCGCAAGGGCGAGATGCCGGACGCCTTCTCCTGAGCGCCGTCTTCGCCTGAGCGTCGCCCTGACAGGGCGGGCCCAAACCGGGATACACCTTAGCTGACATGAACCGGGCGGCCTCCTTTGGGGGCCGCTCGTGTCGTTCAGGCATACCCCGCGAACAGCGATCCGCAAAGGCGGCCCGGCTCAGGCCGCGACCGCCTGGATCAGCGCCACTTCCCCCAGCAGGGCCGACAGCACGCTGACATGGCGCGCGGGGGAATAGATCTCCTCGCTGTTGCGGCGCTGGCGGTCCAGCTCCGCTTCCATTTCCAGCAGCCGCAGCGCCGCTGCCCCGTGGCGGGGCAGCACGCTTTGACCCATCAGCGCGGTAAGGTGCCGCTCACGGCGATAGCTCTCTGCGGCGATCCGCGCGGCGCTGGTCAGAAGCTTCGGACGGCGCAGCTGCCCCAGCATTGTCTGAATGTCCTGCATGTCATCATTCCCTGTTAACCCGGTGCTCCGGACGCCTTGTCCGGTGGGTCACTCAATCATGACGGGCGTTGCGCAGGCCCTATTACGCCGTACGGTGGGGCAAGGATAGTTTATTATTTGGAAACAATTCTCGGAATGGGGGTTAACCGTTAACCCTTAGGAAACCCTAACGCCGTTCACTGTGGTTCAAATTGGGGACACCCCGCAATCATGTTTTGCCGGATCGATACTCTCATGACCACATTGTCAGAAGACGACCTTTGCCATTGCGCAAATCTGCCCGGCTGGCTGCCGGATGCCGCAAGGCATTACATCGCGCATAGGCAGGACGGCGTTTCCATTCGTCAATTGGCGCGGGAGGCGGGCTGCCACGCCTCCACCATCCTGCGCCAGATCCGCCGCCTGGAGAGCCTGCGCGACGATCCCCTCGTGGATCATGCGCTCAGCCGCATCGGGCGTAGCGCGGGGCCTGCCAGCCCCCTCGCGGACCAACAGGAGCCAGACCAGATGAAACCCTCTCTGCCGGAAGATTTTAAACCGCCCGTATCCGAAGCCACCCTGCGCCGTGACGCTCTGCCCGTCCTGCGCCAGCTTGCCCAGGCCGGCACCGTCCTTGCCGTCGCCCAGGAGATGGAGAAAGCCGTGATCGTCCGGGACCGGGCCGACGGTTCTCCGGACCGGCTGGACGTGGTCACACGCGACCTGGCAGAGGCCATGGCCCTCAAGGACTGGATCGCCTGCAAGTCGCCCGGTCGCGTGTCGCGCTACGTCATCACCAGTGCCGGGCGCACCATGCTCAACCAATTGATTGCACGGTCAGAAAACGCCGCGCGCGGCTTTGCCGAAGGCATGGTCAGCTTTGATCATCGCAGCGCCCGCCCGGTGGTGGAAGACCACGGGGAAGAGGACACGCCCGGCCGTGGCCGCCCTTATCAAAGCGATAGCCCCGTGGCCGCCCTGGCGCGGCGGCGCGACCGGGACGGCGCGCCCTTCCTACGTGCCGAACAGGTGCGCGCCGGCGAACGCCTGAGAGAGGATTTCGAACTGGCCCAGATGGGCCCCCGCATGACCCAGGATTGGGATCGCTTCCTGACCGCCGGGGTGACCAGCTCTGGCGGGCAGGGCGGTGGCCGGGGGCAAGAGGCCGCAGGCCGCCGCGTGGCCGCCGCACTGGAAGAGCTTGGCCCCGGCCTTGCCGATGTGGCGCTGCGCGTCTGCTGCCACATGGAGGGGCTGGAAACCGCAGAGAAGAAGCTGGGCTGGTCCGCGCGCTCGGGCAAGATCGTCCTGCGCATCGCCCTGGATCGGCTGCACCGCCACTACAGCCGCCAACCCCGGGACAGCGGCATGATCGGCTAGATCAGGCGCCCATTTCCCCGGACTAAAAAACCCGGCCGCCAAGCGCGCCGGGTTTTTTTCTGGCCTGCCGTTAATTATTCAATATTGTGAATATTAATGAGCCGCTGCATTTTGTTTCCAGTCAGACGACAATTGCGCCTGCTGCAGGGGAAATTAAAGTGCCCTCCAGATCCAATCAGCCACCCACCAGCATTCCCACCACATAGGCCACGCCGGCGCAAAGCAGCCCCACGGCCACGGTCTCCAGAAGGGTGCGCCCCAGTCGCTCTCCGGTTGCACGCCAGCGCAGCAGTCCCAGGGCGGTCAGCGCCAGGACCGTCGCGCCGACAGAGACGCGGAAGGTCAGGGGCGTGGGATCGAACAGGAAATATGGCACCAGGGGCACCACCCCGAAGGTCAGGAAGCTGCCAAAGGTGACCAGCCCGTTCTTGCCCGGCGCATCGGGGCCTGAATCATGCATCCCGTGCTCCCAGGCAAGCTCCATCTCTGCCATCAGCGCCGGGTGGCGTTCCAGGATCCGCGTCGTCGCGCCGGCCTCCTCCGGATCCAGCCCGCGCTGCGCCAAGAGCCCCTCGAACCGCGCGCGCTGCTCCACGGGCGCCTCCGCGATCTGCCGCAGGCTGCGCCTGTGCCGCTGGCAGTAAAGATCGCGCAGCGCCCGCCCGGACAGGAACTCTCCCATCCCCATGGAGACTCCATCCGCAAAAAGATTGGCCAGGCCGAAGACCAGCACCGCCAGCCCCCCGATCGCCGCACCCCCTTCAAGCGAGGCTCCCGCGAAGCCCGCCACCGTGGCAAAGGTCGTGACGATCCCGTCGTTGCCGCCATAGACGATCTGCTTGACGAAATCCTGCACCCGGGCGAACCGGTCTGGCTGGCGTTCTGGCTGGGCCTGCTCCATGGCATCTCCTCGCGTGGGCCGCCGCGGCCCGCATGCCGACAAGACCAGACTACCCGCGCCGTGACCAGCAGAGCGCGCAAGAAAACGCCCCGTGCCAGGAAGGCACGGGGCGCGTCATGGCCCGATAGCATCGCCCTGCAAGGGGCAGGGCGGTCAGCCCCTCGTCGTCACCTGCGAGTCATCCGTCACCGGCACCGCGTTCACGTCATCTTCCACGGCCTTGCGCACGCCCGCCTCGTAGTCGGGATGCACCTTGCCCAGCACCGCGTACCAGCGCTCCTTCACCGCGTCAGAGCACGGGCCCATGGCCGAGGCCATGTTGGAATGCAGCCGGGCGCGTTCATCGTCATCCATGACCTCTGCATAAAGCGCGCGCGGCTGGACGTAATCGGCATCCGGATCCGCCGGGTCATAGCGGTCCGCATCGCCGTCGATCCGCAGGGGCGGCTCCGCAACGCCAGGATCGGCGCGGGCGGCCTCGTCATATTGGTTGGGCTCGTAATAGGCATCCGGATGGCCGGTCTTCGGGGGGAAAAAGCGCATCGCCCCGTCCTTGTGGTAGAAGTTCACCTCTGCCGCGGCCTTGGCATGGTTCGCCGGCAGCTGTTCGTAATGGGTGCCCAGCCGGTAGCGATGGGCATCCGCATAGGCAAAGATCCGCGCCTGAAGCATCTTGTCCGGGCTCCAGGAAATGCCCGGCACGATGTTGGAGGGCGCATAGGCCGCGTTCTCCACGAACATGAAGTAGTTTTCGGGGTTGCGGTTCATCTCAAGCTCCCCGACCTCGATCAGCGGGAAATCCCCGTGCGGCCAGACCTTTGTCAGATCGAAGGGGTTGAAGCTCTGCCGGGTCGCCTCCTCCTCCTCCATGATCTGGATGAAGACCTTCCAGCGGGGGAAATCACCCCCGTCGATCATGTTGTACAGATCCTCCTGGTAGCTCTCCCGGGTCTTGCCAATCAGCTCTTCGGCCTCGGCATTGGTGTGGAAGGCATGGCCCTTCTGAGTCCTGAAATGGAACTTAACCCAGAAGCGCTCGCCCTGGTCGTTCCACAGCGAATAGGTGTGCGACCCATAGCCATTCATCCGGGCGGGGTTCTTGGGGATGCCGCGATCGGACATCAGGATGGTGACCTGGTGCACGGATTCGGGCTGTCCGGCCCAGAAATCGAACATGGCTTCGGGGCTGCGCAGGTTGGTCTTGGGATGGCGCTTCTGGGTGCGGATGAAATCCGGGAACTTGTAGGCATCGCGCACGAAGAAGACGGGGGTGTTGTTCCCCACCATGTCCCAGTTGCCTTCCTCGGTATAGAACTTCAGGGAAAAGCCGCGCACGTCGCGCTCGGCATCCGCCGCACCCTGTTCCCCGGCCACGGTGGACCAGCGCGCCAGAACCTCGGTCTGCTTGCCGACCTCGCTGAACAGACGGGCCCGGGTGTAACGGGTGATATCCTGCGTGACGGTGAAGGTGCCGAACGCGCCCCAGCCCTTGGCGTGAACGGGGCGCTCCGGAATGCGCTCGCGGTTCTGATGCGCCAGCTTTTCCAGCAGCTGATAATCCTGCATCAGCACCGGCCCGCGCTTGCCTGCGGTCAGGGAATGGTCGTTGGTCGGCATCGGGGCACCGGCACTTGTCGTCAGTCGCGTCTTGTCAGCCATGAAAATCGGGTCCTCTCGATCGGGCTTGGGAAGGGTCGTTCCAGCCCCAACGCATAGGATCCAATTGCAGTTTCCTCCGCTTTTGATAATCAGCCATTATGAACCTCACGCTCCGTCAACTCAGCTATTTCAAGTCGCTCGCCACGCATCGCAATTTCGGCCGCGCGGCAGAGGCGGTGCATGTCTCCCAGCCCGCGCTCTCGGTGCAGATCCGTGAGATGGAGCAGATGCTGGGCGCGCCGCTGGTGGAACGCCGCGCGCGCGACGTGGTGCTGACCCCCTTCGGGCGGCTGGTGCTGGGCCAGGCGGAAAAGGTGCTGGCCGAAATGCAGGTGCTGTCTGAGATCGCGCGCTGGAACGAAGGGCTGGCGGGCGAATTGCGCCTGGGGCTGATCGCCACCATCGCGCCCTTCCTGCTGCCGGGCGCCCTCGCGCGGATCCGGCAAGAGGATATCGGCCTCTCGGTCCAGGTCCAAGAGGGCACCACCGCGCGGCTGATAGAGGATCTGCAGGCCGGACGTCTCGATGCCGCGGTCGTCGCCCTGCCACTGGACAGCGACGGCGCGCTCGAGGTCACGCCGCTGTTTCAGGACCGCTTTCTGCTGGCCGGATCAGAGGCCGGGATGGCCGCCCTTGGCGCGCGCCGCGAAAGCCTGCGCCCGGAACAGATCGGCCCGGCCCGGCTGATGCTGCTGGAAGACGGCCACTGCCTGACCGATCAGGCGCTTGAGGTCTGCGGACGGGGCAGGGGCCATGCCCAGATCGACATGGGCGCCTCCTCGCTCGCCACGCTGACCCGGCTGGTCGCCGCCGGCTTCGGGCTGACGCTGCTGCCCGAACTGGCCCTGCGCACGGAAGCCCATGGGCTGACCCTGCGCCGCTTCACCAGCCCGGAGCCATTCCGCACCGTGGCCCTGGTCCGCCGCCGCGCCACGCCCGATGACGGCTGGTTCCGCGCCCTGGCCCGGATCCTGTCGGAAACCGGCGAAGAGCTGGTCCAGGCCACCCGCGCCTGATCCGCAAAACCCCGCAGACCCAAAAACGCCCGCCGCCCCCATCGAGGGGGCCGTCGCCCGTTGTCGTCTCCGCCTCCCGCGCCCACCGCACCCGGGGCTCTCCATCCCGCCCCATCCTTCTTCTTGCCCAAAAACTCCCGCCGGAGGCATCCCAGCCCACAATCCGCCCGGCGCTCTCCCGGCAGCACCCTCCTTCCAAAAGGTTAACCACCCCCCACACCCCCGTGCGGAGCGCACCGACGTGATACCGACGCAATACCGACGTGAAACAGACAGGCTACCGACGCCCCTCAAGCGGCCAAAAACCACCCCTCGAACACGCGCCCCGAAACAAACCCCCGGACATGAAAAGGCCCGAAGGGTTCACCTCCGGGCCATCTCGTTTCAGCACGTCAGCGGGCCTGGGATCAGGCCACGGCTTCCTTGTTCTCTTCCAGGTACTTCATCAGGTTCTCGGGGGAGGATTCGCCGTAGGGGTCCTCGCCGTGGTTGTCGCAGATGCCGGGCTCTTCGAACCAGGCTTCGACGACACCGTCGTTGATGATGGCCGCATAGCGCCAGGAGCGCATGCCGAAGCCCAGGTTGTCCTTGTTCACCAGCATGCCGACGCGGCGGGTGAATTCGGCGGAGCCATCGGGGATGACCTTCACGTTTTCAATGCCTTGCGCCTTGGCCCACTGGTTCATCACAAAGCTGTCGTTGACCGACATGCAGTAGATCTCGTCGATGCCGAGGCCGGCGAAGGCCTCTGCGTTGTTTTCGAAACCGGGCAGCTGGTAAGTGGAGCAGGTGGGCGTGAAGGCGCCGGGCAGGGAGAACAGGATCACCCGTTTGCCGGCGAAGTAATCCTCGGTGGTCATGTCCTGCCAGCGGAAGGGGTTCGGCCCTTCGATGCTCTCATCGCGGACGCGGGTGCGGAAGGTGACCTGGGGAAGTTTCGATCCGGGCTGCATGATAGACCTCTCGTTGGGAATGGATTTGCCGCAGGGTTTAGAATTGTTCCAAATAGGCTTCAAGATTCTTTCCGCATCGCAGCACGCAAACACGTGTATCTGCATAGAAAAACTGCACTATATAAGGGATTTAGCGGATCAGCATTCTGCAGCTGCATAACAGACTTGCGTCAGGCGCAAAGCTGAAATGCGTAACTGGTTCTTTTCTCCGCTCATGCATATGATAGGCACCAAGCCGCAAGGAAAGGCCAGACAATGCGTGATCTCAAGATCCCTGAACAGCGCCATCCCGAAAAGGCGCGCCGTCCGGACAACGCCCAGCCGAAGAAGCCGGACTGGATCCGTGTGAAGGCGCCGACCTCCCGGGAGTACATGGAAACCCGCAACATCATGCGGGAAAACAAGCTGGTCACGGTCTGTGAAGAGGCCGGTTGCCCCAATGTCGGCGAATGCTGGAGCCAGGGCCACGCCACCATGATGATCATGGGCGAGGTCTGCACCCGTGCCTGTACCTTCTGCAACATCGCCACCGGCAAACCGCCGGAGGAGCTTGACGCCTTCGAGCCCGGTCGCGTTGCTCATGCGGTTGAAAAGCTTGGGCTTAATCACGTCGTGATCACCTCCGTCGACCGCGACGATGTCGAGGACGGCGGGGCAGAGCACTTTGCCCAGACCATCCGCGCGATCCGTCACCGCTCGCCCTCCACCACGATCGAGATCCTGACGCCGGACTTCATCCGCTGCGGTCCCGAGGCGCTGGAAGTGGTCGTTGCCGCCAAGCCGGATGTCTTCAACCACAACCTGGAAACGGTTCCCGGCCTCTATCCGGAGGTTCGCCCTGGCGCGCGCTACTTCCACTCCCTGCGCCTGCTGCAACGGGTGAAAGAGCTGGATCCGACGATCTTCACCAAGTCCGGCATCATGGTCGGCCTGGGCGAGGATCGCCAATCCGTCATCCAGGTGATGGAAGACATGCGCGCGGCCGATATCGATTTCCTGACCATCGGCCAGTACCTGCAGCCCACGCCGAAACACCACGCTGTGGACCGTTTCGTGCACCCGGATGAATTCGCCTCTTACGAACGGACGGCCTTTAACAAGGGCTTCCTGATGGCTTCTGCCAGCCCGCTGACCCGGTCTTCCTACCATGCGGGGGATGATTTCGCCCGGCTTCGGGAAAACCGGATGAAGCGCCTGAGCCAGGCCTGAAGTCTCTGAAAACCAACATGAAAAAGGCGCCCCGTAGCGGGCGCCTTTCTTGTTCTCGGTCCCTCAATCTCGGGCGCTAGTCATTGGACACGGCTGGCACGGCCTTCACGTAGGCGCCGATTGCCTCCAGGTCCTCGCGCGGCAGATGGGACATGTTGGTGACAACATCGGCCATCTCTCCGCCCGCCACGTCGAAGTCCGGCGTCAGGCCGGAACTGAGGTATTCCGCGATGTCGGCGGCAGACCAATCCAGCCCGCCCGAGGTGATATTGGGAATCCTGCCGTCCCCCGCCGGGTTCGGTGCCCCGCCAAGCCAGCGGCTCAGCTCCGGTCCGCCGATGGCATTGCGCGGCGTATGGCATTCGCCGCAATGGCCAAGCGCCTCCACCAGGTAGCGGCCGCGTTCGATCTGCGGAACCCCGACCTCCTCAAGAACCCAATCCTGGTTCAGGAACAGCAGCTTCCAGCCACCAAGGGCGCGGCGGATGTTAAAGGGAAATCCCACGTCATGGGCCCGGCTGGGCGTTTCCGAGGCGGGCAGGGTCTGCATGAAGGCATGAAGATCTGCGATATCCTGCGGCTCTGCCCGAATGTAGGTGGTATAGGGGAAGGCGGGGTAATAATGCTGGCCCTCCGGCGACACGCCACGCTGCATGGCATTGGCCAGCTCCAGCGCGCTCCAGCCGCCGATCCCGGCCTCGACCGAGGATGAGATATTGGGGGCGTAGAAGGTGCCGAAATCACTGGTCAGGGCGCGCCCGCCCGCCAGCACCAGCATCTCGTCTGCACTGGCCCCCGGCGCGGCGTGGCAAGAGGCGCAGCCCCCCGCGTAAAAGACCTCTTCGCCGCGCGCTGCATCCGGCGAAAGCCCGGCCATCACCTCTGGATCCAGCGTACGTGGGCGGGTCAGCCACCAGCCCAGGGCCGCACCGATCACGATCAGAACCAGCAGCAATCTCAGTAGTTTGCGCATATGCACCCCCGTTCGTCACACCGCTCCGAAGCGGGAATGTCTCCCCGCCTTGAGGGTAGTCTAACAGGCAAAGCGCGTACCCGCGCCGCTTAATTTGCCGGGAGCCGGCTGGGCGGATGGACCGATTGCGGCACCAGCCAATCCGGGAAGCCGAACAGGCGTTCGGCGCCCCAGATCGCAAGGCAGGCGGCGATGACGACCAGCACCAGGATGACCCGCTTTTCCGACGGCGGATTGCGGATCCACAGGACCGCGCGGATCATCCAGCGGTTCATGCCTCTTCCGTGAAGCGGACCTTGCCGATGAAGGGCAGGTTGCGGTTGCCCTGCGCGTAGTCGATGCCGTAGCCGACCACGAATTCATCCGGGATCTCGAAGCCGATCCAGTCGGCGCGGAAATCGACCTCGCGCCGGGCGGGCTTGTCCAGCAGGGCGATGGTGCGCAACAGCTTGGGTTCGCGGGATTTCAGCAGGTGGATCACGTGGTTCAGCGTATAGCCGGTGTCCACGATATCCTCGACGACCAGTACGTTGCGCCCCTCGATGGCGCCGCGCAGATCCTTCAGGATGCGCACTTCGCGCGAACTCTCCATGCCATCCCCGTAAGAGGAAGCCTCAAGGAAATCGACCTCCACGTCCATGTCCGAAAGCTCGCGGGCCAGGTCCGCGATGAACACGAAGGACCCCCGCAGTAGCCCGACAACCACAAGGCGCTCGTCCTTGGGGAAGGTTTCCCTGATATCGTGGCAAAGCGCCTCGATCCGGGCGGCGATGGATTTGGCAGAGATCATCTCATCGATGACATAAGGACGCTGTGACATGGATTTCCCTTGAATCACCCGAGCTAACGTAGGACATGAAGCCCGCGAAACTCATATCAGAACTACGCCGGAGCGCCATGCCGACCCATTCGGAAACCCGGAAACTCCCGTATACCGCACAGCAGATGTATGACCTGGTGGCGGATGTCGGGACCTATCCGACATTTCTGCCCTGGTGCTCTGCCGCCCGGATACGCAAGGTCACGCCCCATGAGGACCACGAGGTCATGGAGGCTGATCTGGTGATCTCCTTCAAGGTCTTCAGGGAACGGTTCGGCAGCCGCGTCGTGCTGTGGCCGGAGGCGATGAAGATCGACACCGAATACCTGGACGGGCCCTTCCGCTATATGAAGTCCAACTGGGCCTTCCGCGATGTGGACGGCGGCTGCGAGGTCGATTTCCACGTCGATTTCGAATTCAAGAACGCGGTCCTGCAAGGCATCATCGGCGTGGTCTTCAACGAGGCGATGCAACGCATCGTGCGCGCCTTTGAACGGCGCGCGGCAGAGCTTTACGGCTGATCGGGGGCGCTGGCCCTTCAACAGGGGTCAGATCGCAGGGGCAGGGCTCAGGTGCCTTCGGCCTTGGCCAGCAGCAACGACAGCGCATGATCCGCCGCCCGGCGGCGCACCTCGTCCCGGCCAAGCGCGCCGAATTCAACGGTTTCCGCCTCTGCATGGCCCGCCTGGGCCAGGGCGAAACAGACGCGCCCTTCGGGCTTGTGCTCCGATCCACCCGGACCCGCGATCCCCGTGATGGAAACGGCCAGGTCCGCGCCAAGGCGTTCAGAGGCCCCAAGTGCCATTTCAAGCGCGACTTCCTCTGACACCGCGCCATGGGCCGCCAGCGTTTCGCCGCGCACGCCCAGCAGGGCCGTCTTGACCGCGTTGGAATAACTCACCACGCCGCCTGCCATCACATCAGAGCTTCCAGGCACTGCCGTCAGCGTGGCGCTGACCAGCCCGCCGGTGCAGCTTTCCGCCGTGGCCAAGCTCAGCCGGGCTGCGCGGGCCGCGGCCAGGACTGCCGCCGCCAGGTCCCGGTCAGGACCGCTCACATCAGCACCAGGTGAGAGAAGGCGGCCAGCACGATGACCAGCAAGGCGGCGAAGATGCCGGCAAAGACATCGTCCAGCATCACTCCGAAGGCATCGTCGCGCCGGTCGGCCCGGCCCACCAGCCAGGGTTTCCAGATGTCGAACAGCCGGAAGCCCAGGAAGGCCGCGATCCAGCCCGGCCAAAGCGCGGTCAGATCGGCGCCCACATGCGCCGCGCCAAAGGACACCGGCCAGAAGGCGATCCACAGGCCGACGACCTCGTCCACCACCACCTCAGAGGGGTCATGTTTGCCGGTGGCCTTCATGTAGGCCTCGGTCGCCAGGGTGCCGGCGATGAACAGCGCAAAAGCGCAGGCGGTCAGCAGGATCGGCCCGCCCAGCAGGTGCAGTGCCCAGGCCAGAGGCAGGGCGGCCAGCGAACCCCAAGTGCCGGGGGCCGGTTTCAGCAGGCCCACGCCTGCCACGGTGGCAATCAGTTTCGAGGTGCTCATTTCGCGATCAATACCGCAGAGGCCATGGCCGCGATCCCTTCTTCCCGTCCGGTGAAGCCAAGCTTCTCGGAGGTGGTTGCCTTGATCGAGACCCGTTCAGGGGCCAGCCCCATGATCTCTGCCATCCGCGCCTGCATGGCCGCGGCATGCGGGCCCACCTTGGGGCGTTCGCAGATCAAGGTACAGTCGATATTTGACAGAGTGTAGCCCTTCTGCGTAGCCAGCTCGACCGCGTGGCGCAGGAAGACATGGCTTTCGCAGCCCTTCCATTGCGGATCCGAGGGCGGGAAATGCCGCCCGATATCGCCCTCTGCCAGGGCGCCGTAAATCGCATCGGTGACCGCGTGCATGCCCACGTCAGCGTCCGAATGGCCCTTCAGCGCGCGATCATGGGGCACCTTGATGCCGCAAAGCCAGCATCCGTCCCCGTCTTCAAAGGCATGTACGTCAAACCCGTTGCCCATGCGTATGTCCATGGCTCTCCCCAGAATGGCTGCGGCCCGAGCGAAATCCTCGGGCAGGGTGATCTTCAGATTGTCTTCATGTCCCGGCACGATGGTGACGGGGATGCCGGCAGCGCGGGCGACCTCCACGTCATCGGCAGCGCCGCCGGGATGGGCTGCATGGGCGGCCTTCAGGGGGCCCAGGCGGAAGCCCTGCGGTGTCTGGGCGCGGTAGAGGCCCTCGCGGCTTTGCACGCCGGCGACACGGCCGTCTTCGGCCCGCCAGAGCGCATCCGTGACGGGCAGGCCCGGTGCGGCGGCCTCGGCTGTCTTTAGGGCCTCGCGCACGGCCTCGATCACGCCTGAGGGCACGCAGGGGCGGGCCACGTCATGGATCAGCACGTTCTGCACCTGCGCCTCATCCAGCGCGTCCAGACCGGCCCGGACGGAGGCATCGCGCGTCGCGCCCCCGGCCACGCGGATCACCTGGTCCGGCAGGCCGGCGATCTCCATGTCATCGGGGTGCAGGACCACCACGACCGGGCTGAGACCTGCGCGCAGGATCGCCCGGATCGTCCAGTCCGCGACGCGCTTTCCGGCCAGCTCCTGCCATTGTTTGGGTCTTTCGCCCCCGGCGCGTAACCCGCGCCCGGCGGCGACAATGATGGCGGCATCCGTCATCGCGTTCCTTCTGTGTCGCAAGGGCGTGACAGCCCCGCGGCAACCCTGTAATCCCTGCTGTTTCCCCGGAATAGGCCGCGAACGGTCCAAGGGCAATGCGGTGGCGCCGAAATCGATGCTTAAAAAGCGGGCACGACTTGGGGCTTCCTTGTTCGATAGGTACCGAATTCATTGTTCTTGTCCGGGTTTCGGTCTAACGCATAAGCTGTTGCCCAAGGTTTAAGCATGTTCCTCTCGCTTCTGAACGATAAAGCTGCAAATCCAGTCTGCCTTGCACCCATGGCGGGAATCACGGACCGG
>NZ_JAATOW010000046.1 GCF_011806405.1 Pseudooceanicola sp. HF7
CCGGTGGCCCCGACATCGCGCCCGAACAGGTCATCGCCGCCGGTGGCGCCGATGTTATCACCACCTGGATGGCCGCCGCCCTGGCCGCGCGGGAACGGGGCGTGGGCCTTGTGAACATCGCCCAGCCGTTCAAGACCGGCGGTCTGCAACTGACCTGCCTGAAGTCCTCTGGCATCGAGACGCCGGAAGATTTCCCGGGCAAGACGCTGGGTGTCTGGTTCTACGGCAACGAATATCCCTTCTACGCCTGGATGGCCTCTCTTGGTCTTGCGACCGATGGCTCCGAAGGTGGCGTCAACGTGATCAAGCAGGCCTTCTCTGCCGATCCGCTGATCCAGGGCCAGGCCGACTGCATCTCCACCATGACCTACAACGAATACGGCCAGGTGCTGGATGCGGGGATCTCTGAAGACGAGCTGGTGAACTTCAACTATCTCGAAATGGGCTTCGGGATGCTGGAAGACGGCCTGTACGTCATGGAAGACAAGCTGGAGGATCCGGAGTTCGTCGCCTCGATGGAGAAATTCGTCGCGGCCTCGATGAAGGGCTGGAAATACGCCGAGGAAAACCCTGCCGAAGCCGCCGAGATCGTGCTGGAATTCGACGAGACCGGCGCCCAGTCCCTGGAGCACCAGGAATACATGATGGGTGAGGTCGCCAAGCTGACCGCAGGCTCCAACGGGGCGCTGGATCCGGCGGATTACGACCAGACCGTGGCCACGCTGCTGTCTGCCGTGTCCCCCGACAATCCCGCGATCACCGAGGAGCCGGAAGGCGCCTACACGCTGGAGATCTCGGACGCCGCGCTGGACTGATCCGACCCGCAGGAACGAACAGGAAAAGGCCGGGAGCGCATCCCGGCCTTTTCTTTTGTGCGGCTTATGCGGTGCTATGGGGCGGGCTGCCTGCGCCAGCCTCCTGACGGTCAGGCGGCGCCACCTTCGGCGATCTGCACGGTGGAGGGCAGCCAGGGGTAATCGTCTGTATCCACGGCTGTGGTGATCTCTTGCAGCAGGCCGCGCAGCTCTGCGGCCAGGCGCGCCGGCACGTCCTCCAGCAGGCCCTTGCGGGCGGTCAGGGTGATGCGCCGGGTCAGCGGCGGGAAGGGCAGGGCATAGGTATCAAGCCGGTTGAGCAGGGGCCGGGCCCGCAGCAGCGCGAGCGGCGGCAGGATGGTCCAGCCCGCGCCGCCATGCACCATGGCCAGGATCGCGTGGTAGCTGTCCAGTTCGAAGCGGTGATCCAGCTTCAGGTTCTGCTGGGCCAGGTGGGTGGCGATCAGCCGGCCCATGTAATGGCGCGTGGTGTACTGGATCATCGGCATGGTCTTGAGCTGCGCCAGAAGGTCCCGCGCGGGATCCACCGTGCCACGCCGGGTGGCGACCACAAAGCCTTCGGTCAGGATCGGGTGGGTCTCTGCCCAGGCGGGGGCTTCGCCCATCTCTGCGGCCACGACGATATCAAGCGCCTGGGCATCCAGCTGGTCATGCAGGGAATGGCTGGCCCCGGTTTCCAGCAGGAAGCGGCAATCGGTCAGCAGGCCGGCCATGCGCGACAAGAGGCGCGGGGTTACGTCCGCCTCGAAATCCTCGATCACGCCCAGGCGCAGGCGGGTCAGGGCGGGACCATCCGCCAGCGCCAGTTCGGCGCGGGCCTGCGCGGCCTCGTTCAGGATGGATTCCGCGCGCCTGCGAAAGGCCTCTCCGGCGCGGGTCAGGGTCATGGGGCGGGCAGAGCGGTCCAGCAGCTCTGCCTCAAGCGCGGTCTCAAGGTTGGTCAACTGCTGGGACACGGCAGAGGGGCTGGCCCCGAGCCGTCGTGCCGCCGCCGTGATGGAGCGTTCATGGGCGGTGGCGACGAAAACCTCGATCCCCCAGAGGGTGATCCGTCCGGGGCTGCCGGTCATTGCACCGTCAGCTCAGCTTGTTCAGTTTCTGCTGAAGCTCGGCGAGCTGCTTCTTGATGGTATCCAGGTCATCCTTTTCGGACGAGGACGGGGTGCCGGGGGCGCCACCTTCGGCGCCGGGGCCGCTCCAGTTGCCGGAAAAGCCGCCTGTCATCGCCTTGATGAAGGCTTCCTGCTGCGCCTGCATGGTGTCGAAACCGGGCATGCCGGCCATGATCGGATTCACGGTCTTCATGTTCTCCATCATCTTCGACTGCCCGTCGCGCAGCATCTCGAAGGAGGCCGCCAGGAACTGGGGCACCACGGAGCCGGTGGCAGAGGTGTAGGAGCGCACGAGATCGGTCAGAACATTCAGCGGCAGGACGTTCTCGCCCCGGCTTTCGTGTTCCGCGATGATTTGCAGAAGATACTGCCGCGTCAGGTCGTCGCCGGACTTGAGGTCCACGATCTGGACTTCGCGGCCTTCGCGGATGAAGCCCGCGATATCTTCGAGGGTCACGTAATCGCTGGTCTCGGTATTATAGAGCCGACGGGACGCATAGCGTTTGATGAGCAATGGGGCGTGAGTATCAGCCACAGGTCTTTACCTCCCGAACATGCAGCGCTGCAGTGCAGCCTAAGGCACAGTTTCCCAAATTGGAAGTTTTGTAAAACGGTTTGTAAAACATTGCCCTGTCACGAACTTTGTCCACGTGCAGCCGCAGCGTTGCCATCCGCGACCGTAGGGAAAAGCGCGGGGCTAGGCGGGAAAGGCCGGGGCCTTATCTGAAAAGAGATCCCCCAAACGAAATAGGACGGGTCCGAAGACCCGTCCCTGCTGATCGCGCCCCGAAGACTTTGGGGAGGAATAATTGGGGCGCTGAAATAGCGTCAGCTTCAGCTGGTTGCCTTCTTGGCAGCCGCCGTGGCGTCGTTGGTGGCTTTCTTGACCGCGGCGGAGGCCTCTTCGGTCATGTCCTTGCCGGCTGCCATCATCAGCTCGACCGTGTCGGTCTGCACTTTCTTGGCGATCTCGGCGAAGGAGGCCAGGTTCTCTGCGGACATCTCTGCATAGGCAGAGGCGAAGTCGGTCATTGCCTTGGCGTAGTCGGCCGGCTCGGACTTGGCCTTGGAGAGTTCGGCCATCTTGCCGAGCGTTTCCTTGGTCCACTTGGAGGAAAGCTCTGCGGATTTGCCGGCAGCGTCCAGAGCCACGGAAGAGAGCTTTTCACCCAGGTCGGCCTGAGTCTTGAAAGCTTCGTCCATGGAGGAGGTGTCCACGGGGAAGGCGCTCATGAAGTCTTTCATGATCGAATTGAAATCTTGGGTCTTGGCCATTGGTCCATCCTCTTCTGGCTTCGGTAGCCCCGCCTCAGCAGGGCAAAGTCTGATTCTTCGTCTGCCATGAGTATGTATGCTGCGGTGCAGCAAATCAAGGTTTTTTCTGCACCGCAGCAAAAAACTTTCCCAAGGGCAACTCAACCGGGGGATGTGGGGCGGATGGACCGGCCATTTCCGACCGATCCATCAACTGCCCGAAACGCCTTGATAATCGCGGGTGATCAGGCGGGCAGGGGCGCGGCGGCATAGGTGCCCGGCGCGGGGCACAGTGCCGGGTGGGTGGCATCGCCGGGCTGGCGGGCGGGCACCAACTCTCCTGATCTTTCGGCCAGCCAAGCGCCCCAGCGGGGCCACCAGGTGCCGGCGGTGAACTCTGCCCCCTCCCACCATTCGTCGGGGGTGTCGGGCAGGGCCTCGTTCACGAAGTGGCCGTATTTCTTCTTGGACGGCGGGTTCACGATCCCCGCGATATGGCCCGACTGGGAGACGATGAAGCTGCGATCCTGCGAGCCGGTCTTCAGGAAACCGCGATAGGCGGTGCGCCAGGCGGCGATGTGGTCCGTCTCACACGTGATCGAGCAGATGGGCACGGTCACGTCAGAGATATGCAGGCGCTCGCCGAACAGCTCCAGCCCTTCGGTGACGAACTTGTTCTTCTGGCAGAGGTTGCGCAGGTACTGGACCGCCATGCGGGCGGGCAGGTTGGTGCCGTCGCCGTTCCAGAACAGCAGGTCGAAGGCCGGCGGGGATTCCCCCAGCATGTAGGAGCGTATGGCGGGCTGGTAGATCAGGTCATTGGCCCGCAGGAAGGAGAAGGTGCGCGCCATGATGTGACTGCGCAGGATCCCGGTCTCTTTCGCTTCTTCCTCGATCCCGTCGACGAAATCATCCTGCAGGAAGGGCGTGAAATCGCCCTGGTCGGAGAAATCGGTCAGCGTGGTAAAGAAGCTGGCGGATTTCACCGAGGTATCGCCGCGCTTCTTCATCAGCGCCAGCGTCAGGTGCAGCGCGGTGCCGCCGATGCAATAGCCCACGGCGTTGACCTGGTCCTGCCCGGTGATTTCCTTCACCTCGCGGATCGCGGTCAGGAAGCCGTCCTCTATGTAATCCTCAAGCCCGATATCGGCATAGGAGGCATCGGGGTTCACCCAGGAGACCACGAAGAGCGTAAAGCCCTGCTCGGTGATCCAGCGGATGAGCGAGTTCTTCTCTTTCAGGTCGAGGATGTAGAACTTGTTTATCCAGGGCGGGAAGATCAGCAGCGGCGTCGCATGGACCTGTTCGGTGCGCGGCGCATATTGGATCAGCTCCATCATGTGGTTGCGATAGACGACCTGGCCTTCGGAGGTGGCGATGTTGCTGCCCAGTTCGAAGGCGCTGTCATCGGCCAGCCGCACGATCATCTCACCGTGGTTGTGTTCCAGGTCCGTGACCAGGTTCTCAAGGCCGGTGACCAGGCTTTCGCCATCGGTCTCGATCGCGCGTTCCAGGGCATCGGGATTGGTGGCCAGGAAGTTGGTGGGGGCCATCATGTCGACGATCTGCTGGGAAAAGTAGCGCAGGCGCGTCTTTTCGACCGAACTCAGGTCCTCTGAATCCTCGACCGCATTGGTGATCGCGCGGGCGTTCAGCTGGTACTGCTGCTTGATGAAGTTGAAATAGGGGTGGGTCTTCCAGAGCGCATTGCGGAAGCGGGGATCTTCCGGGCCGTCGTCCTCTGGCGCCTGGATCTTGCCTTCGGCCAGGGCGCTTTGTGCCTTGAGGAAATGCTGCACGGAGGCGCCCCAGTATTCCAGCTGGTGTTCGAAGATTCGCGCCGGGTTCTGCATCATTTCCGCCCAGTAGGCGGTGGCCGCCTTGGTGAAAAGCGTTGGATCGGGACCCTGCAAAGAGGGGCGCGCGGGGTGACGTTGCTGTAGTGCAGCAAGAAAACGCTGTGTCAGCGCATCGAGCTTCTCAAGGTTTTCGCTAAGTTTTTCTAGGTTCTTGCCGTCTTCAGGCAGCTTTCCTTCAGTCTCTTGTGTTGTCATATCAATGATTCCCCCCTACTTTCTGCTTTGCAGCATATTGCGTGCCGGTCCCCGGTCGCTTCATGCGGCGGCTCCGTCCGGTCGGGTTTTGACCCGATCCGGGGCGGGGATCCCCATCAAGGAGACACAGATGCGTTTCACTGGAAGCTACGATCTTATGGAGACGATGCGCAACACGCAGCAGTGGATGGGTGCATCTGCGCTGAGCTTTGCTTCTTATCCTGCCTTTGCACTGATCCCGAACCCGGCGTTGACGATCATGTCCGCCTGGGGCGAGGTGACGGAACGCGCCTACAAGCGGATGGTGACCAAGCCGGGTTGGGGAATCCACTCGGTCGCCTGTGACGACGGACGCGATCACCTGGTCTCTATCGAGAAGGTGATCGAGCGTCCTTTCGGCGACCTGATCCATTTCGAGGTCCAGGGCCGTGCGACGAAGAAGCGCAAGGTGCTTCTGGTGGCGCCCATGTCGGGGCATTACGCGACCCTCCTGAGGTCCACGGTGATTTCGCTGCTGCCCGATTGCGAGGTTTATATCACGGATTGGCACAATGCCCGTGATATCCCGGTCAGCGAAGGCAAGTTCGATATCGAGGATTATACCCTCTATGTCGTCGATTTCATGAAAGAACTGGGAGCGGACGTGAATGTCATCGCGGTCTGCCAGCCCGCGCCGCTGGTGCTGGCCGCGACCGCCTACCTGGCAGAGATCGATCCCGATGCGCAGCCCAGCACGCTGACCCTGATCGGCGGGCCGATCGACCCTGACGCGACCCCGACTGAGGTGACGGACTTCGGCAACCGGGTCTCCATGGGGCAGCTGGAGCATTCGATGATCCAGCGCGTGGGCACCAAGTACAAGGGCTACGGGCGCAAGGTCTACCCGGGCCTGCTGCAATTGCAGAGCTTCATCACCATGAACCTGGACCGCCATGCCAAGGCCTTTTCGGAGCAGATCTTCCGGGTGGCGCGCGGCGAGGCGTCCGATAGCGATCCGCACAACCGCTTCTATGATGAATACTTGGCGGTGATGGACATGACGGCAGAATTCTACCTGTCCACGGTCGAGCGGATCTTCAAGGACTCCGAGATCGCCTCCAATACCTTCACCATCAACGGGCACCAGGTTGATATCGGCAAGATCACCGACGTGGCCGTGAAGACCGTGGAAGGCGCGAATGACGATATCTCTGCGCCGGGCCAATGCGTGGCCGCGCTGGACCTGCTGACGGGCCTGTCGGATGACAAGAAGGCCAGCCACCTGGAACCGGGGGCGGGCCATTACGGCATCTTCGCCGGCTCTTCCTGGCGCAACAACATCCGCCCGCTGGTGCTGGAGTTCATCGACCAGAATGCTGGCGATGCGGAGCCGGATGCCCAGACGCCCAAGGCCAAGGCCGCGCGCCCCGCGAAGGACAAGGGCAAACCGGCGCTGAGCGCCGTGAACTCCTGATCCCGTCCTATTCTCTTGCAAGGGCCCCTGCATCGCGGGGGCCTTTCGCGTTTGGGGCAGCGTTGCGGTTCAGATCAGCAGGGAGGCCGCGCCTTCCAGCCGCAGCAGCTGCACTTTCGTCTCCACCCCGCCTTCGCCGGAAAAGCCGCCCAGGCTATTGGCGCCCAGCACGCGGTGGCAGGGAATGATGATGGGGATGGGGTTGGCGCCACAGGCCTGTCCCACGGCCTGTGCGGGCACGCCCAGCTCTTTCGCCAGATCACCGTAGGTGCGCGTCTGCCCGAAGGGGATGGCGCGCATCAAGGTGCAGACGCAGGTGGTCAGCGCGCTGGCCTGAACCCGCAGGGGCAGGTCGAAGTCCTGGCGCTCTGCGGCGAAATAGGCGTCAAGCTGCGCGGTGGCCTCTGCCAGCAGGGCGGTGGTGCCGGTTTCGGGCCGCGCGCGCCAGGAGGTGCCGGTCAGGGCGCCGTCCTCTTCGCTCAGCCAGAGCGGGCCGGTGGGCGTGTCATGGCGAATTGTCGGCATCTTTCCGGTTCCGGTGCTGTAATCCCGCGCCGTTGCAGCGGCATGGTGTTGGTTTCTTGACATCTTTCATGCCAGATCGCGGCCCGGCTGTCGCGGGCCGATCCCCGCGGACCCCCCCCATCTGACACGGAATCGCATCACCATTTAAGATGGCGGTAAGACTCGTGACCAAGACTGAAACGGCGCCTAGTTCCTATTAACAGATGAAGACATCGGATGGAGCGTGCCAGATGACCGACCTACTTCTTGCTGCCCGACCCGTGACCCCGACAGAGATGCGGGCTGTCCCGGTGAACAAGGAGGCTGTCCAGACAGCCTTGCACGACCCGTCCGGGGATATGCCCCCCGTGCAGGCCCCTGATGAGCTGGAGCGATCCGGCCTGCAACCGCTGCCCTTTCCGGAGCGGCGGCCACTGGTGGTCTTCAGCACGGAGGAGGACGGCGCGGCGCACCCCCTTGCCCTGCGGGTCAGCCACGGTGAGGCGATGTCGGCCTTCACGATCAGCCAGCCGTCCCGGGTGGACCCGATGAGCCTGTTCCAGGGGCTTCTGGCCCAGGCCGCCCAGACCGGGGTGAAGGCGGGCACCACGGCGCGGCTTTACGTGCTGGTACAGCAGATCTCTTCCGTGATGAACGGTGCGCAGCAGAGCACGGTGAACTGACCGCCCTGGCAGCGGTGTCATCCCGGGACTGAGCTTTCCTCGATCCCTCGCGCGGGCGCGGCGCGTCCTGCACGCCTGAGCGCGATACAAGAAAACCCCCGCCGGTCATGGCCAACGGGGGTTCTTGCGTTTCAGCTTTCGCCCCTTTCCCCGCGCCGGTGCGGCAGGGGGCAAGGGGGCAGATGCCTCAGGACGAGAGGGCTTCTGCCTCTGTCAGGGCGGTGTCGCAGCGCCCGCAGACCCCGTCATGGGCATGGGTGCCCACGTCCGGCAGGATCTTCCAGCAGCGCTGGCATTTCTCACCCTCGGCCTTTTCGAAGACCACGCTGACGCCGGGGATCTCCGGCAGGCGGAAGGCCTCTTGCGGGGCCGGGTCGGCGGTCAGCGACAGGCCGGAGGTGATGCAGATATCCTCGAATGCGACGGACTTGAGCGCCGCCAGCATCTCCGGATCCTCGATATGCACGACCGGCGCGGCTTCGAGCGAGGCGCCGATGACCTTTTCCGCCCGTTGCAGTTCCAGCGCGGCGGTAACGACGCGACGGGCCTGGCGCACCATGGCCCATTTCGCCGCCAGCTCCGGGTTGGCCCAGCTGTCCGGGGTGGCCGGGAAGTCCTGCAGGTGGATCGAGCTGTCATCGCCGGGGAAGCGCTCCAGCCAGACTTCTTCCATGGTGAAGACCAGAACCGGCGCAAGCCAGGTGGTCAGCCGGTGGAAGAGCAGGTCCAGCACGGTGCGGGCCGCCTTGGCGCGGTCCGTGTCCCCGTCGCAGTAGAGCGCATCCTTGCGGACATCGAAGTAGAAGGAGGACAGCTCCACCGTGGCGAAGTTGAACACGGCCTGGAAGACGCCCTGGAAATCGTAGGCGCGGTAGCCGTCGTTCACGACCTTGTCCAGCTCGGACAGGCGATGCAGGACCCATTGTTCCAGCTCCGGCATGGCCTCTGGTGCCATGCGGTCTTCTTCGCGAAAGTCGCCAAGACTGCCCAGGATGAAGCGCAGGGTGTTGCGCAGGCGGCGGTAGCTGTCTGCCACGCCCTTCAGGATCGTGTCCCCGATGCGCTGGTCGGCGGTGTAATCCGCCTGGGCCACCCAGAGACGCAGGATATCCGCGCCGTATTGCTGGATCACCTTCTCCGGCAGGATCGTGTTGCCGAGCGATTTGGACATCTTGTTGCCCTTCTCGTCCAGCGTGAAGCCATGGGTGACCACGTTGCGATAGGGCGCGCGGCCCAGGGTGCCGCAGGCCTCAAGCAGGGAGGAGTGGAACCAGCCACGGTGCTGGTCGGTGCCCTCCATGTAGACATCCGCGATGCCGTCTTCCGACCCGTCGGCACGGTCGCGCAGCACGAAGGCATGGGTGGAGCCGCTATCGAACCAGACGTCGAGCACGTCGAAGACCTGTTCATAATCGTCCGGGTTGGCGGCATCCCCGATGAAGCGTTCCTTGGCGCCGTCCATGTACCAGGCATCCGCGCCCTCGGCCTCGAAGGCCTCGGTGATGCGGGCGTTGACGGCCGCGTCGCGCAGCAGGAAGTCCGCATCGGTGGGCAGGGCACCCTTCTTGACGAAGCAGGTCAGCGGCACGCCCCAGGCGCGCTGGCGCGACAGGACCCAGTCGGGGCGCGACTGCATCATGGAGTGCAGGCGGTTGCGGCCGGTTTGCGGGGTGAACTTCACCAGCTCGTCGATGGAGGTCAGCGCGCGTTCGCGGATCGTTTCACCGTAGGTGTCCTGACCGTCACCCACCTTGCGGTCGATGGCGGCGAACCACTGCGGCGTGTTGCGGAAGATCACCGGCGCCTTGGAACGCCAGGAATGCGGGTAGGAGTGCTTGATCTTGCCGCGCGCCAGCAGGCCGCCGACCTCTGTCAGCTTGGCGATCACGGCGGCGTTGGCATCGCCTTCCCAGCTGCCGTTCTTGGGCTTGGCGCGCAGGATGCGCTTGCCGCCGAAGAAGGGCAGGGTTTCGCGGAAGGAGCCGTCATCCATCACGTTATAGGTGATGACCTGTTCCAGCATGCCAAGGCCACGGTAGAGCTCGTATTCCTCCATCCCGTGGGAGGGGGCGCAATGCACGAAGCCGGTGCCTTCGTCGTCGGTGACGAAATCGGCGGCGCGGAAATCGCGGGCGTCATCCCATTCGCCGTTCGCGCCCTCGGCCCCGGCAAGCGGGTGGCTGAGGGACATGGCGGCAAGCTGGTCCGCGGTCACGTCGCTGACGCGGCGGTACATGCCCTCTTCCAGGCGGGCGCGGCTGAAGACGTCCTTGGCCAGCTTGTCCGCCAGCAGGAAGCGATCGCCGACGCTGGCCCAGCATTCCTCTGGCGTGTCGGTGACCTCGTAGAGCCCGTAGGAGAAATCGGCCCCGAAGACGACAGCCTTGTTGGAGGGCATGGTCCAGGGGGTGGTGGTCCAGATCACCACGTAGGCGCCCATGAACTTGGCGCGCGCGGCCTCGACGGCCTCCACCACGGCCTGGCGGGATTCGGCGCTTTCTTCCTCGTCAGAGCTTTCGGTCGCGCCGGGGGCGAAATCGGTGACCTTGAACTTCACCCAGATCGTCGGGCTTTCCTTGTCGTGGTATTCCACCTCGGCCTCGGCCAGGGCGGTTTCCTCGACCGGGGACCACATCACGGGCTTGGAACCCTGGTAGAGCGTGCCGTTCATGAGGAATTTCATGAATTCCTCTGCGATGACGCGTTCTGCGTGGAAGTTCATCGTGAGGTAGGGATCGGCCCAGTTGCCGGTGATCCCCATGCGCTTGAACTCGTCCCGCTGGATGTCGACCCAGCCTTCGGCGAACTTGCGGCATTCCTGGCGGAAGTCGACGACGTTCACCTCGTCCTTGTTCTTGCCCTTGGCGCGGTACTGTTCCTCGATCTTCCATTCGATGGGCAGGCCGTGGCAGTCCCAGCCGGGCACGTAGCGCGCGTCATGGCCCATCATCTGGTGCGAGCGCACGATCATGTCCTTGATCGTCTTGTTCAGCGCGTGGCCGATGTGCAGGTGACCGTTCGCATAGGGGGGGCCATCGTGCAGCGTGAAGGGCGTGCGCCCCTCTTTCTCGCGCAGGCGGTCGTAGATGCCGATGTTTTCCCACCGTTCCAGCCAGCCAGGCTCGCGCTTGGGCAGGCCAGCGCGCATGGGGAAATCGGTCTTGGGCAGGTTCAGGGTTTGCTTGTAGTCAGGCGTTTCGGCGCACATGTATCGCGGTCCGTTCAATTCGTCACAATGTCGGAGGAGGGGCGGCGCGCAGTCACATACGCCTTGTCCCGGCAGCTCGGTCTCAGAGCGCCGGGCATGTAATTCGAATGATGATGGCGTTGGCTCTGGTCATCATGGCCGCGCTTATACGCTGCCGCCTTGCCAGCGTCCAGAGGCGGTGTTGGCACGGCTCTGTCCGCGGGGTGCCGGCGCGTTTGGGGCGCAGGCGCGCGCGCCGCGCCCTTGTCCGCTACTTCTCTGCCTCATCCCCCTTGCTGAACAGGCCGGAGAGGGAGGACTGGATGATCCGCGTCACGCGCGGGCGGCGCGCCGGAGAGAAGGGGATGGGCCGGCAGACTTCCATCGCGGCGACGCCGACGCGGGCCGTGAGCGCCCCGTTCACCACCCCTTCGCCGAAGCGGCGGGACAGGCGCGCCAGAAGGTTGCCGCCCAGGATCGAGCTCAGCATGTCATCGCCCATGGCGACGGCGCCGGTGGCGACAAGGTGGGTCATCACCGCCCGCAGCAGGCGCAGGCTGCCCAGCGTGCCCGAACGCCCGCCGTAGATCTCTGCGATGCGGCGGATCATGCGGATGTTGGAGGTCAGCGCGGCAAGCACATCGGCAAAGGCCAGCGGCACCAGCGCGGTGACGGTGGCGACCTGGCGGGCGGCGGCTTCGACCTCTCTTCGCGCGGCGCGGTCGAGGGGCGACAGAAGCTCCGTTTCGGCAAGGGAGAGAAGGGCCGAGGCATCGAACTGCTCGTCCTGCCGGCTGCGGAAGGTCTCCATCTGCCACTTGAGTTCGGCGCGCCCCGCGTAGAGCGCGCCGAGGGATTTGGCCATGGCGCGGGCCTTGGGCAGATCGGCCTCTGCCAGGGCTTCCGTCGCCTGCAGTTGCAGCCGGTCGATCCGGGCAAGCCGGGCGAAGGCCGTGGCTTCCTTGATCAGGATGGCCAGGAGCACCAGCAGGAAGGCTGCCAGCAGGGCGGCGACCGCATAGCCCAGCACGGGTGTGGACAGGATCAGCCCGGTGACAAAGGTCCAGGCGGCGGTGGAGATGGCCACGGTCAGCAGCGCCCCCAGCAGCCCCCAGAACCACCGTGCAAGCCGCGAGCCCCGGCGCGCGGTGAGCAGCGCGGCGGTCTGCATGGCGCTGCCCCGGGTCGCGGGGTGATCCTCGGGCACCGGCGGCGCGCTGTCGGGCGAGGGGGCGGGGCCCTCCATGTCGATCAGGACGGGGCCTGAGCGGGGAGCTTTGTCGGGGCCATTGCCCGGTGTGTCGTTCATGCGGCCTCCGTCTGGCGGCTGGGGGCTGTCCAGAGCAGCAGCAGCTCCGGCAGATGTTCGTCGTTGCCCCGTCCATCGCCCCAGGCGGCGGGGGTGAACCCTTCGCAAGCATAGAAATGGCGGGCGATATGGGCGGCCTCGTAGGTCCAGAGCGACAGGCTGGGCGCCCGCGCCTTGGCATCCCGCAGCAGGCGGCGGCCATGGCCGTGGCGGCGGGCGCGGGAATGGACGTAAAGCGCCTGGATCACGGTGTCGTCCCGGGCGATGAAGGCGCAGGGGCCCTTGGCATCGCGGATCAGCCGCACCGCGCCGCGCTTGATCAGGCGGGCGATCAGGGTCATGTCCTGGATCTTGCCCCGCGCCGGGGGCAGCCAGTCCGCCTGCCCGGTGAAATCCCACAGGATGCGCGCCAGGGGCAGGGTATCGCGCAGGCGCGCCTGGAGGATTTCCGGTTCCGCGCTCACAGCTTGTCCCCGATCAGGAACTGGGCGGCGCGGTCCAGGCGGATATGGGGCGGCCCTTCGCCGGGCTTGAGAGAGAGCCGTGCGGGGGCGAAGTTCATGATCGAGTAATCGCCATCCAGCCAGCTGTCGCCGGCCAGGTGGCCGCGGGTGATCCGCGCCGGATCCTCGGGCAGTTCACCGGGGTAAAGCGCCACCTGGCGGCCATCGGGCAGCAGGCCACGCACGGCCTCCAGCGCGCGCCCGTCGTGGCGCAGGATCTCTTCGGTGGTGCAGCGCAGGGCGGCGATCGACAGCGCCTGGGTGCGCGCTCCGGCAAAGTTCGCGCGAGAGGCGGCCGAGGTCACCAGCGCCTCCATGATCGCCGTCAGCCGGCCGTGCTGGGCATGGTGCAGGTGGTCCGCCTTGGTCGCGGCAAAGAGGATCTTTTCGACCCGCTTGCCCAGCAGGAGCCGCGACAGCCAGGCGTTCTGGCCGGGGCGGAAGGCGCTGAGCACGGCCTCAAGCCCCTGGTTCAGATCGGCCACGGCAGCAGGCCCGGAATGGATGGCGCTGAGCGCATCCACCAGCACGACCTGGCGGTCGATCCGGGCGAAGTGGTCGCGGAAAAAGGGCTTTACCACCCGGGCCTTGTAAGCCTCGTAGCGGCGCTCCATCTCGCGGTAGAGACCCCGGCGCGCAGGGCTGGCCTGCGGTGGCAGGGGGGCAAAGGTCAGGACCGGGGATCCCTCCAGGTCACCGGGCAGCAGGAAGCGCCCCGGCGTGACATCGGAATAGCCCGCCTGGCGCGCGCCCTGCAGGTACTCCGTGTAGAGCCTCGCAAGGGTCTGGGCCTGAGGTTCCTCCCAATCGCCATCGGGTGCGGCGCGCGCGCAGGCCATGAAGTCCCGGGAAAGCGGGCGGCTTTCGGCGCGCGACAGCACCTCTTGCGACCACTCGGCGTAGCTCTTCTCCATCAGGCCCAGGTCAAGCAGCCATTCGCCGGGGTAATCCACGATATCAAGATGCACGGTGCGCGGCCCGGTCACACCGCCCAGCAGGCCAGAGGGGCGGATGCGGAACGACAGCCGCAGTTCGGAGATGGAGCGCGTGCTTGCCGGCCAATGGGGCGCAGGGCCGGTGAGCGCCCCCAGGTGGCTTTCGTATTCGAACCGGGGCAGCGTGTCGTCGGGCTGGGGTTGCAGGTAGGCGGCCAGGATCCGCCCTTCGGCCTGCGCCGCCAGCTGCGTCATGCGGGCCCGGTTCAGAAGGTTGGAGACCAGCGAGGTGATGAACACCGTCTTGCCGGCCCGCGCCATGCCTGTGACGCCCAGCCGGATCACCGGCTCGAAGAAGGTTTCGGACAGGCTGTCGCCCACGCTCTCAAGCTGCCGGGTGACGCCATCTGCCAGGTTGGTAAGTCTCAGATCCAAAAGGGGTTCCGCTTCCGCTCGGAGGGGTTGAGTTCATAGATAGAGGTGCTGCGCCGGGTTTCCAAGTTCTCAGGCTTGCCGCAGGGCGGGGGATTCCGTAGATGCAGCCCATGCCCAGGTTCGCGATGCAGATCGAATATCACGGCGCCCCCTTTGCCGGTTGGCAAAGGCAGGCAGATCAGCCCTCTGTCCAGGGGGCGATCGAAGCTGCCCTGGCCAAGCTGGAACCGGGCCCGCATACGATCGCGGCGGCCGGGCGCACGGATGCCGGGGTGCACGGGCTGGGGCAGGTCGCCCATTGCGATCTGCAAAAGCCCTGGGATCCTTTCCGCCTGTCAGAGGCGCTGAATTTCCACCTCAAGCCCGCGCCGGTGGCGGTGGTCGCCGCCGCGCAGGTCGATGAGGACTGGCATGCCCGGTTCTCGGCCCTGGAGCGCCGTTACCTCTTCCGGCTCCTGATGCGCAGGCCACCGGCCACGCACCAGGCCGGGCTGGTCTGGCAGGTCAAGCAGGAGCTGGACATCGCCCCCATGCGCGAAGCGGCCAAGTCGCTGATCGGCCTGCATGATTTCACCACTTTCCGTAGCACGATCTGCCAGGCGAAGAGCCCGGTGAAGACCCTGGACGAGATCCGCATCGAAGAGGTCGCGACCCCCGGCGGCCCGGAACTGCATTTCCACCTGCGCGCCCGCAGCTTCCTGCACAACCAGGTCCGCTCCATCGTCGGAACGCTGGAGCGCGTGGGCGCCGGCGCCTGGCCGCCCGAGCGGGTCGGCGCGGCGATTGAAGCGCGGGACCGCGCGGCCTGCGGGCCGGTCTGCCCGCCCGAAGGGCTTTACCTGGCAGGCGTCGGCTACCCGGAAGATCCCTTCGCCTGAAGGGGCGCTGCCCCCATCCCCTGCGGGGATTCCCCCGGAGTTTGCTGGCAAGAAGAAGCACCGGCGTGGCGTTTTCTTCTTGCCGAAAAACTCCCGCCGGAGGCCTGCACTGCCCTGACAGAAAGCGCGAGATCGGCCTTTGGGCGGACGGGTTAAGCACGTCTTGCGGGACCGCGCGGGGGTATTGGGGACCTCAGGGGGCGAATCGGCGGCAAGTGCTTGGTTAATGAGGGCAAAGGCTGCATCTAGGCGCGTCTGTTTTACGTCGGTATCGCGTCGGTATGACGTCGGTGCGAACGTCGGTATCTGACGTGGTTAAGGGAGCGCGCGGTGCCCGCGCAGCAAACGCCCTGTCCGCGCGGGGAAGGGCGCTTGCTTGTCTGGGGCGCGGGTCAGGTGCCGTAGGCGCGGGTGTCGCCCATGACCTCTTGCGCGGCGGCGATGAGGGCATCGGCCACGACGTCGCATTCGCTGGTGGTCAGGCGCGCGGGCAGGCGGCAATCGCAGGCACGCATCAGCATGGCGCGGGTCGCGGGCAGTTCTGGCAGGTCCGGGATGAACTGCCAGTTCCAGAAGGCGCGAGCGTTGTCGGTGGACATGCCGAAGACCTGCACCTTGACCCCGAGGCGGGCGGCGGCGGCCTGGAAGGCCAGGGTGTTCTCGTCGCTCAGGCCCACTAGGTTGAATTGCAGCGAATCCGGCGCGCGCTCTTCCTGGGGCAGTTTCGCGGGGACGGTCAGCCAGGGGCTTTCCTCGATCCGGGCGGCGGTGTGATCGTGATTGCGCCGACCGTCGCGCACGCGGCGGGGGATTTCCGGCAGCTGGGCGCGGATGATCGTGGCCGACATGTTGGAGAGCCGCAGGTTGTAGAGCGGCAGCTGGTTCTGCCAGCGCTGCAGGGCCTGCACCAGGTCGTCAGAGTTCTCTCCGCGCCGGGCCTTGTGCTTCTTCCACATGTGTTCATAGGCGCCGGACATGATGATCGCGCGGGCGACCAGGTCCGCGTCATCGGTGATCAGGATCCCGCCTTCGCCGGCATTGACCAGCTTGTAGCTTTGGAAGGAGAAGCAGCCGATCTGCCCGATCGTGCCGATGTTGCGCCCGCGCCAGGTGGTGCCCAGGCTATGGGCCGCGTCTTCGACCACGGGGATGCCGCGCTGATCGCAGAGCGCCATGATCCGGTCCATGTCCGAGGTATGGCCGCGCATGTGGGAGATGATCACCGCCTGCACGTCGTCCAGGCGGGATTCGAAATCGGCGATATCGATGCGGTAATTCTCGCCCACTTCGCAAAGCACGGGCCGGCAATCGGCGTGGACCACGGCAGAGGGCACGGCGGCGAAGGTGAAGCCGGGCAGCAGCACCTTGGCATCGCGGGGCAGGTCCAGCGCCTTCAGCGACAGGAAGAGCGCGGCAGAGCAGGAAGAGACCGCCAGGGCGTAGCGCGTGCCCATCATCTCAGCGAATTCGGTTTCAAGCAGGGTGACCGGCGCGTCTTCGGGCGCGGTGTAACGGAAGAGGTCGCCGGTTTGCAGCAGCCGCTCGATCTCTGCCCGGGCGGATTCGGGAATGGGCTCTGCGTCATAGACATTCGGCGGCAGGGTCATGATCTTCGGCTTTCCTGAAAGGTCTTTTCGGGAAAGCTAACGTATTGCGCCGGCAAGGCCAAATGAAAATTGGGTGACAGGCGGGGAGCGGCCGCGGGGGGCGGCCGGTCGGTTTTTTCGTCAGGGAGGGGGGCGCGCAGCCGGGCGGGTCAGATGCCCAGCCGGTCGCGCAGGGAGAACCAGGTCATCGCCAGGGCCAGCAGCGGCATCCGCAGGGCGGTTCCGCCCGGGAAGGGCGGGGTGGGCATGCGTGCCATGGTGTCAAAGCCCGCGGCATCGCCGGTGATGGCCAGCGCCATCAGCTCGCCCGCATGGGTGGCCGTGCCCACGCCGTGGCCGGAATAGCCCCCGGCGCTCAGCACGTTGGGCGCCAGCCGCGCCACGTGGGGCGCGCGTTTCATCGTGATGCCAAGCGTGCCGCCCCAGGCGTAGTCGATCCGCACGTCCTTCAGGTGCGGATAGATCTGGGTCATCGGCTTGCGCACCTTTGCCGCGATATCGTCGGGGAAGCGGTAGCCGTAGCTTTCGCCGCCCCCGAAAAGCAGCCGCTTGTCCGGGGTCAGGCGGAAGTAGTTCACGACGAACTTGCTATCGGCCACGGCGATGTCCTGGGTCAGCACGCTGTCGGGGTCTTCCAGCGGTTCGGTCACGGCGATGAAGTTGTTGATCGGCAGCACCCGGCGGGCCGGTTCGTGGTGCAGGCCGGTCAGGTAGCCGTTGCCGGCCAGGATCACGTAATCGGCGGTGACGCGCCCCTTGGGGGTGGTGACCACCGCCGGCTGGCCGGGCGCGAGGGACAGCGCCTCTGTCCCCTCGTGGATGGTGACGCCGGCGGCCACGGCGGCGCGGGCCAGCCCCAGGGCGAAGTTCAGCGGATGCAGGTGGCCGGCGCCGTGATCCAGGATGCCGCCGTGATAGGCCGGAGAAGGGCAGATCGCATGGGCGGCCTCGGGCGAGAGCACGTCGATCTTGTCATAGCCGTAGCGGCTGGACAGGTGCCCGGCATAGTCGTGCAGGTGGCGCATGTCAGAGGCAGAGCAGCCGGTCCAGGCGACGCCGGGTTTGAGGTCGCAGTCGATATCGTGCTTTTCGACCAGGTTGCGCACAAGGTCCTTGGCGTCTTCCGCCAGCTGCCAGAGCTTCGTGGCGTCCTCCTGACCAAGCCAGCTTTCCAGGTCGTCCTGGTAGGGTCGCTGGCCGGAGCCGAGCTGGCCGCCGTTGCGCCCGGAGGCGCCGAAACCGATGCGCTGCGCGTCCAGCAGCACCACCTTGAGCCCCTGTTGCGCCGCGTGCAGCGCCGCCGACAGCCCCGTGAAGCCGCCGCCGATCACGCAGAGATCGGCCCGCGCTTCGCCGTCCAGCTCCGGGAAGGGGGGCAGCGGGGTGGCCGTGGCAGCGTACCAGCTGGAGGGATAGGCGCGGGGGGCGTCATTGGCGTAAAGGAGTTTCATGTCTGTCTCGGCTGATCGGCTTGGGGACACAGGGCGGGGCCTTGAGGCGGCAGGCTGCCGCCGGGACGATGCGCGGCGCAGACTGGGCGCGGCCTCTCCGCCAGGCGCGGGAGGCGCAGCCGACGACGGGCGTTGTCCCCCTCGATGGGGGGCACGCGCGTGGCGCCGGCTGCGGGGGTCATGCGTTCAGCAGCAGGTGCTCGCGTTCCCAGGGAGAGATGACGGAGAGGAACTCGTCATACTCGGTGCGTTTCACGATGGAATAGACGCGCAGGAATTCCGGGCCCAGCACCTCTGCCAGGGCGGTAGCCTCGTCCATCTGGTTCAGCGCCTCGCCCAGGGTGCGGGGGAAATCGCCGTCCCCTTCATAGGCATCGCCGCGGAACTGCTTGTCGGCGCGTTCCTCGCGCATCAACCCCAGGTAGCCCGCCGCGAGAGAGGCCGCGATGCCGAGGTAGGGGTTGCAGTCCATGCCGGCGACGCGGTTTTCCACGCGCCGGGCCTCGGGCGAGGAGATCGGGACGCGGATGCCGGTGGTGCGGTTGTCCCGGCCCCATTCCAGGTTGATCGGGGCGGCGTGGTCCTTCACGTAGCGGCGGTAGGAGTTCACATAGGGCGCCAGCAGCGGAATGCATTCGGGCAGGTGCTGTTGCAGCCCGCCGATGAAGTAGAAGAAGGCGTCCGTTTCGCCGCCCTGGGGGCCGGTGAAGATGTTCTTGCCGGTGTCCAGGTCCAGCACCGAGTGGTGGATGTGCATGGCGCTGCCCGGTTCGCCCTCGATCGGCTTGGCCATGAAGGTGGCAAAGCAATCGTGGCGCAGGGCGGCTTCGCGGATCAGGCGCTTGAAGTAGAAGACCTCGTCCGCGAGCTTGACCGGATCGCCGTGGCGCAGGTTGATTTCAAGCTGGCCGGCGCCGCCTTCCTGGGTGATGCCGTCGATCTCGAAGCCCTGGGCCTCGGCAAAGTCGTAGATGTCGTCGATCACGGGGCCGAATTCATCCACGGCCGTCATGGAATAGGCCTGGCGGGCGGCGGCGGGGCGGCCCGAGCGGCCCATCATCGGTTCGATCGGCTTGGCCGGGTCGACGTTGCGCGCGACCAGGTAGAATTCCATCTCCGGCGCGACCACGGGTTTCCAGCCCTGTTCCTCGTAAAGCTTGCAGACGCGCTTGAGCACGTTGCGCGGGCTGAAGGGGATCGGGCGGTCCTTGCGGTCATAGGCGTCATGGATCACCTGCAGCGTCCAGTCGCCGGTCCAGGGGGCGGCGGTGGCGGTGCTGAAATCGGGCTTCAGGATCATGTCCGGTTCGATGAAGCCTTCATCCCCGGCCGCGTCGGACCAGTCGCCCGTGATGGTCTGGAAGAAGATCGAGTTGGGCAGGTGGAAGTAATCCTGGCGGGCGAACTTGGTCGCCGGCACGGCCTTGCCGCGGGCGATGCCGGGCAGGTCCGCGATGATGCATTCCACCTCGTCCAGGCGGCGGTTCTCCAGGTAATCCTGGGCGGATTGCGGGATCCGGGTGGTCCAGTCGTCAGTCATGAAAGGGTGCCTTTGAAGAGCGCGGCCATGCGGTCGGCCTCGGCCTGGGAAGTTGTGGGGGTGTCGACGGTGTCCTGGGCCGCGGCGATGAGATCGGGCGGCACGACCCCCGGCGCACGGGTGGCCAGCAGAGAGGCGATGGCCTGGGCGGTGAACTCGGGGTGGGCCTGGACCGTGTAGATCTGGTTGCCGTATTGCAGGGCCGCACATTCGCAGAAGGGCGAGGAGGAGACCTTGCGCGCGCCCTCCGGCGGGCGCGTCACCTGGTCCTGGTGCCAGGCGTTGAGCGTGGCGGACCCGGTTTCCCCGTCATAGCGGGTGGAGCCCACGGCCCAGCCGCCCGGGAATTTCTCGACCTTGCCGCCAAGGGCCTGGGCGATGATCTGGTGCCCGAAGCAGACGCCCACCAGCGGGCGGCCCGCATCGCGGATCGCACGGATCAGGTCTTCGAGGCGGGCGATCCAGGGCAGGTCCTCGTAAGCGCCGTGGCGCGAGCCGGTGATGAGCCAGCCGTCGCAGTCCAGGGGACCGTCCGGGAATTGGTCATCGACCACCGCGTAGGTTTCGAAGCTGAAGCCATGGCCATCAAGAAGCCGGGCGAACTGGGCCGGGTAATCGCCGAGGGTTTCGCGCATGTCGTCCGGCGCGTGGCCGGTCTGCAGGATGCCGATTTTCATGAAACACCGATTGTTGTGCCGCGAGGGTAGAGGAGCGAGGAGAGGGGAGCAAGGGGGAGCGAAAGGCGCGAAGCCGCAGCTTTGCAAACCCCTGAAGGAGTGGCTTTGCAAACCCTTGCGCCAGGGGCCTGACCGACCGCCTGCCGCCAGCGGCGCGCGGCCTCCGGCGGGAGTTTTCCGGCAAGAAGAAGGGGATTTGCAGGGAATGGGCGCAGGGTTTGCACGGGGATCAGACCGTTTCCAGGTAGACCATCCAATGTTCTTCGGGGGGCAGGTCCGCCAGCCGCCGGATTTCCTGGCGCTTGGTCATCGTGAAGTTGGTGATGAGCTCCGGCGTGAAGATGCGGGCCATGATGGGATCGGTTTCGAAGCGATCCACGGCGCTTTCCCAGTCCGGCATCAGGCGGGGCAGATCCAGGTCATAGGCGCTGCCGGTGATCGGGGCGGGCGGCTCCAGCCCGTCTTCGATGCCGGCCAGGGCAGAGCCTAGGATGCCGGCCAGAACGAGGTAGGGGTTGATGTCGCCGCAGGCCACGCGATGTTCGATGCGCCGCGCCTTGGGCGGACCCGAGGGGATGCGGATGGCCGCGGTGCGGTTTTCATAGGCCCAGCAGGCGCCGGTGGGCGCATGTGCCCCGGGGGCGAAACGGGCATAGGAATTCTCATGCGGGGCCCAGAGCAACGTGCCCCCGGGCATGCCCGCCAGGCAGCCGGCGACCGCATTGCGCAGCAGGTCCGTGCCCCTTGCGCCGCCATCGTCGAAGATGTTGTTGCCGTTTTCGTCCAGCACGGAGAAATGCACATGCATCCCGTTGCCGGCATCGTTTTCAAAGGGCTTGGCCATGAAGGTGGCGGCCATGTCGTGACGCCGTGCCATGCCGCGCACCAGCGCCTTGAAGAGCCAGGCGTCATCGGCAGCCGCCATGGCATCGCGGTGGGCCAGGTTGATCTCGAACTGGCCGAGGCCGGCTTCGGAACTGGCCGAATCCGCCGGGATGTCCATGGCATCGCAGGCTTCGTAGAGGTCGGTCAGGAAGCTGTCGAAAGCATCCAGCTGGCGGATCGAGAGGATCGCATTGCCGAAGACGGGCCGCCCGGAGATCGGGTTCTGCGGGGCAGACAGCTGGTGGCCGGTGTCATCGACCAGGTAGAATTCCATCTCCACGGCGGCCTGCACCGTCCAGCCGCGAGCGGCGTAGCGGTCCAGCACCCGGCGCAGCGCATGGCGCGGGTCGCCGGCAAAGGGGGTGCCGTCATCGTGGAACATCCACATCGGCACCATCGCGGAGGGGCTGTCGAGCCAGGGCATGGGCACCGGGCCATGCTCGGTGGGTTTCAGCACGCCATCCTCATCGCCAGAGGCGAAGACCAGGGGGCTGTCCTCGATATCGGCGCCCCAGATGTCGACGTTGAGGACGGAAAGCGGCATCCGGGAGCCTTCTTCGTCCAGCTTGTCATAGGAGGCGCGGGGCACGCGCTTGCCGCGCATCTGGCCGTTCAGATCGCTGGCGGCCACGCGGAAGGTGCGAAAATGATCAAATTGCATGTCTTGCTCAATTCGGGTCTCTGCATTGGGGTGGGGCTTGGGTCAGGGGACCTCAGGCCCAGGGAGGACGCGGGCAAAGCCGCTTGAATGCAGGGGTATCCGGGCAAAGATAGGCCTTCCGAAGCCGGGGCGCGCTGTGGATGCGGGCCGGGACCGGGACGCCTGCCAAGGCAGGGTAAGGGCGCCGCGCGGACGCCTGGAGGGGGATCTTGCAAAACATGATCAAATTTTCTGATGCCGCCATGTTCTCAGCCCCGGCGGCGGTAGGCAAGCCCTTCCTGCGGAAATTCGCGCGCTGGGCCGCTTTCCGGTGGGGCAGGCGGCAGGGCTTGGGCGAAATAGGCGGCGCCGGGGATCCTTAGCAGGCGCCGGACGCCGATCAGGGAGCGCTCTGCCGGGGAAATGTCCAGCCGTGCAGCGCAAGGCGCGGCGCGGATCGGGGGCGTGGCCCGCACCTCTCCCGCGGCGACGGCCCGGGCAGAGACCACATGGGACAGGAGGCCCTCAGCGCCGTCAGGCGGTGCCTTGCGCCTGGTGCCTGGCACGGGCGCTATCGGGGTCCGAGATGCCTAGCAGGCTCACCACGACCCGCAGCAGCGCGTCTTCCTCGGCCTCGCGCTCACCATCGGCCAGCGCCACTTTCCACAGCGCGGTCACCACGGCCAGCCGATCCTCGTAGGCCACGGTATCCTTGATCGCCCGGGTGAAGCGCACCGTATCGGGGGCCTCGCGCTCCAGCTTTTCCGCGCTCTGCATCAGTGCTTCGCACGCAGTGGCGTCCAGGTCGTAGCGAGTCGTCAGGATCCGCGCGATGGTCTCGCGTTCGGCGGTTTCATAGACACCATCGGATTGGGCCACGCGCACAAGCAGCGCGGCAAGGGCCAGGCGGGCATCGCCATCGGTGAGCGGTTCGGGGCGCGGGGCCGTGAGGCGGCTGAGAAATTCCGAGATCATGCCACCATATAGACAGGGATTTTCCCGCCCGCCAATCCGCAAAAAGGTAAAGACTTCGTCAACGCCGCGCGCGCCGGGTCCTTCAGGCGCGCGCGGCCTTGCGTCTTCTTCTTGCCGAAAACCTCCGGGGGAGGCTCGCGCAAGCGAGACGGGGGCAGAGCCCCCGGACCCGAGACGCCAGGAAGACCCACGGCGGCCTGGAAAGGCTCAGTATTTCGAGGGAACGTAAAGCTCCGGTGGCAGGACCGAGCGTTCGTAATCGCGGTTGTAGACCCTGTCCGGCAGGGTGACCTCTTCCTGGGGGACATCCTCGTAGGGCATGAGGGACAGCAGGTGGTCGATGCAGTTCAGACGGGCGCGTTTCTTGTCATTGGCGGGCACGATGTACCAGGGGGCTTCGGGAATGTTGGTGCGCGCCAGCATCTCTTCCTTGGCCTTGGTATATTGCTCCCAGCGGACACGGCTTTGCAGGTCCATCGGAGAAAGCTTCCATTGCTTCAGCGGATCGTGGATGCGCATCAGGAAGCGCATCTGCTGTTCCTCGTCCGTCACGGAGAACCAGTATTTCACCAGCCGGATACCGGAGCGCACCAGCATCCGCTCGAATTCCGGCACGTCGTCGAAGAACTGTTGCACCTGGTTCTCATCGGCAAAGCCCATGACCCGCTCGACCCCGGCGCGGTTGTACCAGGAGCGGTCGAACAGAACGATCTCTCCCCCGGCGGGCAGGTGCGGCACATAGCGCTGGAAGTACCATTGCGTCTTTTCACGATCCGAGGGCGCGGGCAGGGCCACGGTGCGCACCACGCGGGGATTGAGGCGCTGGGTCAGGCGCTTGATCACCCCGCCCTTGCCGGCGCTGTCACGGCCTTCAAAGATCACCACGACCTTCTGGCGGTGATGCACCACCCAGTCCTGCAGCTTGATCAGTTCGGCCTGCAAGTGCAGCAGGGAGCGGAAATATTCCGGGCGCGGGATCGAGGGGCCATGGGCCTTGTTGTAGATCTCGCGGATCTTCATCGACAGGACGGCATCTTCCAGCTCGATCTCGTAATCCTCGTCAAGCTCGTCGCGCAGCTCGGCTTCCAGCCAGTCATCGGAATGGGAGAGATCGTCTGCGGACATGTAGCTTCCTTTCGGGATTTGCGGAACGCACGGGTCTTGACCCGCTGGCGGGGCGCCAGGGGCCATCACTTGGAACGCGGCCCTTATGACAGGCGATTGTGACAGTTTTGCGCAGACTGCCAAGGGGGCTTCGCGCGATTGCAGACAGCAGACGGGGGCGGCGCTGGCCCCCGTGCCGGGGACCTCGCCCCGCCCACTGTCCCCGGCGGTTAACGCCGTCTTGCGGGGCCGCGCGCAAGGAGGGCGTGCCCGGGCGGGGCGAATCGCCGGGTTGGTCTTGTTAACAAGGGGGCTGGGGCCGTTGGGCGACGTCTGTATCGCGTCGGTATTGCGTCGGTAATACGTCGGTATTTCCGTCGGTGTTTGCCGTGGTTAACGGGGCGAGCTGTGCTTCGGGCCGCCAGCGGGGCCCGAAGTCAAGGTCTTGGCAAGGTTCAGGGCAAGGCTCAGAGCGGGGCGATCATTCGCCGGAAGCGGCCCCGGAATAGGCGTTGCTGTACCAGGTGGAGAAATCGGGTCTCTTTTCCAGCGGCACGCCATCGGCATCGCGCAGGATGCCGTTCTCGAACAGGAAGCTGCCGAAGCCCGCCATCTTGTCGCCGTTCATCAGGCCCACGGTGCCATCGGGGGTCATCAGGAATTCGCCGGTGACCATCATCTGCAGGGAGGCGCGGATCAGCTCGGGGTTGGAGAGCATGCCCTCGGTTGCGGCGATCAGGATATCGGCGGCTTCATCCGGGTTCTCTGCGGCAAAGCGCAGGCCCTCGATCGTGGCGCTGGTAAAGGCGGTGGCGGTCTCGGGGTTTTCCTCAAGCCAGGTTTCGCGCGCGCCGATCAGCGTGGTGTGGGAATCCGGCACGCCGTAATCGCCGTAGGCAAAGGCCTTTTGCGGGCGGTTCAGCAGGACCGAGTTCACGCCTTCCCAGGTCGAGACCTCCAGCGTGAAGTCGACCCTTCCATTGGCCAGCGCCTCGTAGGCGGAGGTGCCAAGCGTGACGGTTTCGAAATCGCCGTTGCCGCCGCCGTTCCGGATGATGGTGGAGATCAGCGTCTCTTCCCAGTCGGTGCCGAAGCCGGCGTAGATCTTGCCATCCAGGTCCGCGGGGGTGGAGATATCGACGCGGGTGCCATCCATGACCACGCGGCCGGTTTCATGCTGCACCACGGCCGCCGTTGCCAGCAGGTCCGCCCCGGCGGCGCGGCGGGTGAAGTAGCTCACGCCCGAGAGCACGCCGAATTCCGCCACGCCATTGGCGACCAGCGTGGTGGAGGAGGTATCCGAGTAGGGCAGGATCGCGACATCCAGGCCGGCGTCGTCGTAAAAGCCCTTTGCCTCGGCCACGTAGAGGCCGATGTGGTTGGTATTGGGCGTCCAGTCGAGGGCCACGGTGACCTCTTCGGCCAGGGCCTGGGTTGCGGAGAAGGCGGCAAGCGGGAGCAGGGCGAGAAGGCGGTTCATGTCGTGTCTCCTTGCATGAGGGTGTCGAGGATGTCGTTTTCCAGTTTCAGCGCCGCCTCTGTCGGGGCGGCGGTCAGGCGCGGGCGGGGCAGCGGGACGTCGAAGGTCCGGACCACCCGCGCCGGGCGGGGAGAGAGCAGGTGGATGCGGTCCGAGAGCGCCACCGCTTCGCGCAGGTCGTGGGTGATCAGGATCGTGGTCTGCGGCGCGCCGTCGCGCTGGGCTTCCAGCCAGCGCTGCATGTCGCGCCGGGTCATGGCATCGAGGGCGCCAAACGGTTCATCCAGCAGCATGACGGGGCGGTCCTGCACGATGGTGCGCGCCAGCGCCGCGCGTTGCCGCATCCCGCCCGACAGCTGCTGCGGCCAGTGGCGTTCGAACCCGTCCAGCCCGAAGCGCGGTAGAAGCGGCAGGACACGGGCGCGGGCGGCGGCGCGGGACATGCCCTGCACCTCAAGCCCGAGGGTCACGTTGGACAGGATCCGCCGCCAGGGCATCAGCGCATCGCGCTGGGGCATGTAGGCAAAGAGATCCGGCTTCAGCGGCGCGCCATCCAGGGTGATCCGGCCAGCATCGGGGGCAAGGCTGCCCAGCAGCAGCTCGAAGATCGTGGATTTGCCCGCGCCGGAGGGCCCGAGGATGGTGGTGAAACTGCCGGGCGCGACCGAGAGGGAGAGATCCTTCAGCACCTCGGTCTCACCCCGGGTGACGCAGATCCCCTCAAGCCGGAGGGTGCCGCCTGTGGGATGGGGTCCATGGGGGGTCATGTGCGTCTCCAGGGCATGGCAAGGTGCTGGAGCAGCGCGGCCAGCCCGAAAAGCACCAGCGTCAGCGCGGAGCTGAGCGCCACGGCGGCCAGCACCAGATCCGGGCGGAAGTTGTTCTTGGCGTTCAGGATGAAGATGCCGAGGCCCCGCGCCGCGCCGGCATATTCTGCAAAGATCGCCGCCACCACCGCGTAGGTGATGGAGATCCGCAGCCCGGCAAAGAAGAAGGGCAGCGCAGAGGGCAGGCGCGCGCGCAGGAAGACCCCGCGCCGGCTGGCCCCCATGGCGCGCAAGAGGCGGGCGATTTCTGGCTCCGTGGCGGTGAAGCCATCGACCAGCGCCACCAGCATCGGGAAGAAGGTCACCAGCGCCACCAGCAGGATCTTGGGCAGCAGGCCGAAGCCGAACCAGAGTACCACCAGCGGCGCGATGGCCACCAGCGGCAGCGTCTGGGAGATCACGAAGACCGGGAAGAGCGCGCGGCGCAGGGGCGGGGCGAAATCGATCGCCACGGCAAAGGCGAAGGCCGTGGTGAGCGACAGCGCAAAGCCCGCCAGCGTCGCGCCCAGCGTCGGCAGCAGGTTGCGCCAGAGCACGTCGCGCGCAAGCCAGCCCTGTTCCAGCACGCGCGTGGGCGTGGGCAGGGTGGCGGGGTCCATGTCGGTCAGACGGCAGCCGAGTTCCCACGCAAGCAGGAGGCCGGCCACGGCGGCAAGCGCGGGCCAGGCCCGCGACACCGCCCGTTGCAGGGCGTCTTTCATGGGATCAGCGCTTGGTGGAGGGGCTGTTGGCCGAGACCGTGAGGTCCAGCGTCACATGCCCTTCGGGCGGGCCGAAGCGGCAGAAGGCCTCTGAGATGGTGGCAAAGACCGGGCCGGCATCGCCCTTGACCCGCGTGCAGAAGTTCTTGGAGCGATCGAAGGTGCCGCTTTCCTTGAGGAAGTCGATGCAGCCGTAGATCTCTGCCATGTGGTCGCCGTTGCCCATCACGTAGAGCGAGAATTGCGCGGCGGCTTCCTCTCCGGTCTGGGGGGCCTCTGCGACGATGGCCTTGGCCTCGGCAATGCGGGTGGCAAGGGGGGTGTCGGGATCGGCCAGCGCCCCGGTGACGCAGGCGGGATCGTCCGGTTCGCCCGGGCAGCCGCGCGAGATGGTGGCGCGCAGCACCACGTGGTGACGGGTGGCGGCGGCGCGCACGTAAAGATCGCGCAGGGCGGGGAAGAGCACCTCTGGCGGGCCGACGATCAGGGTCGAGATATCATCGGTTTCCACCCGCAGGCGATCGCGCCAGGGGTCGAGCGCTTCAAGCGCTTCCAGGATGGTGCCGACGAACCCGTCGGTCATGGGATAAAGGGAAAGTTGTGCTCCGGCGAACATCTAAGCCTCCTTGCTACGCTGGCATGATCCAGATCAGCTGTTGAGGGTTCGCAGGCATGGCGCCTAGCATCTCAGCCCCGGCAATACGGGGCCCCCCTGGATATGTTGGCGCATGGTAAATCACGCCCCGGAGGGAGCTGCAAGGGGGGCAGATGCGGAAAAGGCGGCCCGTTCGGGGCCGCCTTTTCAGGGTGTTTCTGAGGGACTGTGCCGTTCAGAGGACGAAGCCGACAATGGCCAGAACGATGACAACCAGGCCGACGAGGTAGATGATGGAATTCATGACAGTCTCTCCTTTAATATCGGGCGCTGCGGCCCCTGCTTGAAGAGACAACGGGGGAAGGGGCCATCCGGTTCCCGAGGTTGCGCGCTTTCCGTGAATATGGGGGTCTCGCGGGCCCGGGACGGCGGGGCAGCTACTTGAAATATTGTTTGATATCAATGATGTCCGACATCCCCGGCGGCAGGTCCACCTGGCCATAACATTCCCAGCTGGGACGAATATTTCCATATCCGTCAAGGCAGGTAAGCTTGGCGCCCGGCCCGCCCAGCAGATCCTGAAAGGTCTCTTCCTGCCCCAACAGGTAATTCAAGGGCTGGAAGTCATCGAAGGCACAGGTTTGCCCGGAACTGCCGGGCGGACAATTGAAGAGGAAGGTGGGCGGGTAGCCGGGGCGCTTGCCAAATTCGGGTGTCCAGATCGGGCCCCCGCGGCCCCCGCCACTCGATGCACCACCGCTGGTCACGGGGGCCGGTTCCGTCGCGGTGGCATCCTTGGTCGCGGTGGCATCCCCGGTCTCCTCAAGGACGCGGGCAAGGCGGATCTCGCTCTTGCGTTGGGCGACAAGGTCCTCGTTCCAGCTGCGGTTCAGGGAGCCGATGTGGAAGCCGACCAGCAATTGCATCGAGAAGGCCACTGCGATCCAGAGCGCCAGCACCTGGTTCACCTTGTTCTGCACCAGGGAGAGGGCCGCCAGCGTGCCGGCCCCGCCCAGGAGAACCGGCAGGATGTCCCCGACGGCGCTGCTGCGGGAATTGGCGCTGGAAAAGCCGGCGGTGAGCGCGATGACGGAAAAGGCAAAGCTGATGGCCAGGAAGGTCAGGCCGCTGCGCAGCCTCGGCTGCAGGGTCAGGCCGACCAGGAAGCCGATCAGCGCCGCGAGCAGGGCAATGGCCAGGATGACCTGGATCAGGCCAAGAAAGCCGGGCAGCCCGCAGCGGAAGGCATCCCAGAACTGCGCCTGCACCAGCGTGCAGTCCGGCGCGGCGGCGAATATCCCCATGATTGCCATCTTGCATCCCCCTGCAACCGTAAGAAGCGTACCGGGCGGGGGGACCGAGTCAAGAAAAGGCCCGCCGTGAAGCACGGCGGGCCGGGTCGGTTTTCTGAAAAGCCCGGTAAGGGGGCTTAGACCAGGCGCGAGACTTCCTTGGCGGCGCGCACGAAGTCCTTGAACAGGGGGTGCGGCGCGAAGGGCTTGGATTTCAGTTCCGGGTGGAATTGCACGCCGATGAACCAGGGGTGGTCCTTGACCTCAACGATCTCGGGCAGGCGGCCATCGGGGGACATGCCGGAGAAGGACAGGCCGCATTCCTCGAGCTTGTCACGGTACTTGATGTCCACCTCGTAGCGGTGACGGTGGCGTTCCTCGATCGTGGTGGCGCCGTAGACCTCTGCAACCTTGGAGCCTTCGGCCAGGTTGGCGGTATAGGCGCCCAGGCGCATGGTGCCGCCCTTGTCGTCATCGACCTGGCGCTTGACGGCGTGGTTGCCGCGCACCCATTCCTTGAGGTGGTAGACGACCGGCTCAAAGCGTTTCTGGCCGGCTTCGTGGTCGAATTCTTCGGAGCCCGCGGTTTCGATCCGGGCCAGGTTGCGGGCCGCTTCGATCACGGCCATCTGCATGCCGAGGCAGATGCCCAGGTAGGGGATCTGGCGTTCGCGCGCGAATTGCGCCGCCTTGATCTTGCCCTCCGTGCCGCGTTCGCCGAAGCCGCCGGGCACGAGGATGGCGTGGTAACCTTCGAGGTGGGGTGCGGCGTCTTCGTGATCGAAGACCTCTGCATCGACCCATTCGACGTTGACCTTGATCCGGTTGGCCATGCCGCCGTGCACCAGGGCTTCCTTGATCGACTTGTAGGCGTCTTCAAGCTGCGTGTACTTGCCGACGATGGCGATGTTGACCGCGCCGTCGGTGCTGTAGATCCGGTCCTGCACGTCCTGCCACACGGTCAGGTCGGGCTTGGGCGCGGGGGCGATGTTGAAGGCATCCAGAACCGCCTGGTCCAGGCCTTCGCGGTGGTAGGCGAGCGGCGCTTCGTAGATCGACTTCAGGTCATAGGCCGCAACCACGTGTTCCTTGCGCACGTTGCAGAAGAGCGCGATCTTCTCGCGTTCCTTTTCCGGGATCGGCTGCTCGGAGCGGCAGACCAGGATATCGGGCGCGATGCCGATGGATTGCAGTTCCTTGACGGAGTGCTGGGTCGGCTTGGTCTTCAGCTCACCGGAGGCGGCCAGGTAGGGCAGCAGCGTCAGGTGCATGAAGATGCATTCGCCGCGCGGCTTGTCGTGGCTGAACTGGCGGATGGCTTCGAAGAAGGGCAGGCCCTCGATATCGCCGACGGTGCCGCCGATCTCACACAGCATGAAGTCGACTTCGTCTTCGCCGACGGCCAGGAAATCCTTGATCTCGTTCGTGACGTGGGGAACGACCTGGATGGTCTTGCCCAGGTAGTCGCCGCGGCGTTCCTTTTCCAGCACGGTGGAATAGATCCGGCCGGAGGAGACGGAATCGGTGTTGCGCGCGGCAACGCCGGTGAAGCGTTCGTAATGGCCCAGGTCCAGGTCGGTTTCCGCGCCATCGTCGGTCACGAAGACCTCACCATGTTCGAAGGGGGACATCGTGCCGGGGTCGACGTTCAGGTAGGGGTCAAGCTTGCGCAGGCGGACGGAGAAACCGCGGGCCTGGAGCAGGGCGCCCAGGGCGGCGGAGGCCAGGCCTTTACCAAGGGACGACACGACGCCGCCCGTGATGAAAATATATTTGGCCATGTTACTCAGGCTCCCGTGGGTGGTCGGCGGTGGTTGGCGGGAGGGCCGCCAAGACGCGATTCAAATGCCCAAAAGCAGTCCGAAGACTGCAGCATCACGGGATTTAAGCGATAACAGATTCGCCTGCCTGCGGCAACAGGATCCGCAAGATGCTGCCTTGGGCACGGGCCGTGCCGCAAGGTCTTGTATAACTTGAGGGTTCGGCCGGGATACGGTCCCGGATGGGATCAGTCGGCCGAGGGGGTCAGGTTGCTGGGATCGGAGCTGCCGGAGGGGGGCGGCAGAAGCGCGCCGCCATCGGGGGCCGTGTCTTCCGGCGCCGGCGCGGTCTCTTCCGCAGCGGGGGCCGTCAGGTTGCCGATCCGGTCCAGCACGGAGCTGCCCGCGGATTTCTCTGCCGCGATGATCGTGAGCACCAGCGAGGTGACGATGAAGGCGCCGGCCAGCACCCAGGTGGCGCGGGTCAGGATCGTCGCCGCGGAGCGCCCGGAGATGGCACCGTTGCCGCCGCCGCCGCTGCCCATGCCA
>NZ_JAATOW010000047.1 GCF_011806405.1 Pseudooceanicola sp. HF7
ATCCGGGCACGGGGCGGAGAGGTCCTGCGCGAGGCTCCTGAAGAAGGCGCGGTGATCTGGGCCACCGGCGTGACCGGACTTGAGGACATGAGCGAGCAGGCCGGGCGCATGGTGGGCGTCGGGGTGAAGGGGCAGGCCGCACTTTTGCGCTTCGATGCCCAGTGGCTGCCACAGGTCTTCGCCGGCGGCGTGCATATCGTGCCCCATGCGGACGGCACGGTGGCCATCGGCTCTACCAGCGAGCGGGACTACGACAGCCTGCGCGTAGATGCCCAGCTTGAGGACGTGATCGCAGCGGCCCGCGCGGCGATGCCCGTGCTGGCCGAGGCCGCCGTGATCGAACGATGGGCCGGCGTGCGGCCCCGGGCAAAAAGCCGCGCGCCGATGCTGGGCGCATGGCCGGGCAAGCCGGGCCAGTACATCGCCAACGGCGGTTTCAAGATCGGTTTCGGCATGGGGCCCAAGGTCGGGCAGGTCATGGCGGAGCTGGTCCTTGAGGGGCAAGACAGCATCCCCGAGGGCTTCAGAGCCGACGCCATCCTGTGAGCGCGCCGGGGCGCTTCCGGCGCCTGACGCAGTGCGGCAATCCCGGGAAAGACCGCTTCAGGTGCTGCGCACCCGGAAGACGCCGGTGCCGGTGGCCGCCAGTGTGCCCAGTTCATCGCTGATCTTCGCCTCTGCGAAGAAGGTCTTCGCGCCGCCGCCGGTACGAAACCCTTCCGCGATCAGAAGCTTGCCCGTCACCTGGCCCAGGAAATTGGTGCTGAGGTTGAGGGTCATGGCAAGTTTGCGGTTCTCGGGATCGCCAGTATAGCAGCCGGCAAAGCCCATGGCCGTGTCGCACATCATGGAATGGATGCCGCCGTGCAGGATGCCGTAGCGGTTCATCAGGAAGGCCTCCAGCGGAAGCTCGAAGCGCGCGTAGTTCTCCCGCCAGTCGGTGATGTAGAAGCCGATGTGTTCCTGGAGCGGGTAGGGGCTTTCGACCAGCCCTTCGGGGATATCCTGCATTCTGTTCCTTCAGGCCGACTTCGCGGCATTGAGGCCCGCCTTGGCAAAGCGCGGCACCAGTTCGCCCATGCGGCGGCCTCTTTCCGGGTTGGAGGCATTGCCGTCGAGCGCACGACGATAGACGCCCTGGATGATGCCTGCCATGCGGAAGAAGGTGAAGGCCTGGTAGAAGCCGAAGCGTTCGATCCCGGGCAGGCCGGCGTGGTCGCAATAGGTGTCGATGAACTCCGCATCGCTCATCAGGCCTTCCGCGGCACGATCAAGACCGGCAAGCCCGCGCCCTTCCGGGCCCGCGGGCATGGACCATTGCATGATGACGGCGGCCACGTCGGCGAAGGGATGCCCGATGGTCGAAAGCTCCCAATCGAGCACCGCCGCGATGCGGGGGGCGTCCGGTTCGAACAGCATGTTGTCGATACGGTAGTCGCCGTGTGCGAGGGTGCGCAGGCCGTCTTCGGGGGGGATATGGGTGTCGAGCCAATGCATCAGCTCTTCCATCTCCGGAACGGAGTCCGTTTCGGAGGCGCGGTACTGCTTGCTCCAGCGGTCGATCTGGCGACGGTAGTAATTGCCCTCTGGCCCGTAGTCTGAAAGGCCCGTCGCCTGCAGGTCCGTTCCGTGGATGGCGGCAAGGACGCGGGCCATTTCGGCGTGGATCGGGCGGCGGTCCTCACGGGCCAGCTCTGGCAGGGAGGGCAGGTTGAAGTGGCGTCCCTTGACCTCGTCCATGACGTAGAAGGCCGATCCGATGACATCGGGATCTTCGCAAAGAACATGCATCCCGGCGACCGGCACGTCGGTACCCGCCAGGGCCGCCTGCACGCGGTATTCCCGTTCGACCGCATGGGCGGATTTCAGCAGCACCCCCGGGGGCTTGCGACGCAGGACATAGCTGTGGTCCGGCGTGGTCAGCCGGAACGTGGGGTTGGACTGGCCGACCGCGAATTTCTCTGCGGTGACCGGGCCCTTGAAGCCGGGCAGGTAGGCCGTCAGCCAGGTTTCGACGGCCGGAATGTCGAGGCGGGTTGGATCGTCTGTCATGGGGCCTCTAGCTGTAGGTGAGCAGCGGATCATCCGCGCCGGTGACAAAGGGGGTCTCGTTGAAGCCGTTCAGGAAACAGCGCCGGGTCGAGAAGGCGAAGCGGGTCACCGAGGCATTGCGGGTCTGAAGCTGGACCTCGATCTGGGTGACGGGCGGCGCGCCGAGCGCGGCAGAGACCATCTGCCCGATGGCGCCCCCGGAAGAGACGGCGATGACCGTCCCGTCGCTTTGCGTCAGCGCCTGCCGGGCGTCCTCGACCCGCGCGGCGAAGGCGGGCCAGCTTTCCGGCGGGTCGGCGATCTCTCCTCTCTGCCACATCAGCACGGTGTCGCGCAGGCGGCGGAAATGGGCCTTGCGGTCCTGCGGGTCTTCATCCGAAGGGCCGCGCGCGGCAAGAAGCGCCTTGAAGTCGAATTCGCCCAGGCCGGGATGGATCAGGGGCTGCGGCGCGCCGGACAGCTGGCCCATGATCCCTTCCAGGGTCTCACGCTGGCGGCGCATGCCGCCGTGGGCCACGAGGTCAGGCACGACCCCCTGGGCCGCGAACCAGCGGCCGAGCGCCTCCGACTGGCGATGGCCGATGTCGGAGAGCACGTCGTAGTCCGCGGCCCCGAAGGAGGCCTGACCGTGGCGGATGAGGTGGAGAACACCCATCAGAGAACTTCAAAGAGCCCGGCTGCCCCCATGCCGCCGCCCACGCACATGGTGCAGACAACGTATTTCGCACCGCGGCGTTTGCCTTCGATCAGGGCGTGGCCGACCATCCGGGCACCGGACATGCCATAGGGGTGCCCGATGGAGATAGCGCCGCCGTTCACGTTCAGGATCTCTTCCGGGATTCCCAGAACCCTGGCCGATTGCAGGACCTGGCAGGCGAAGGCCTCGTTCAGCTCCCAAAGGCCGATGTCGTCCATCTTCAGTCCGTGGGCTTCCAGCAGCTTGGGGACCGCGTAGATCGGGCCAATGCCCATCTCGTCGGGATCAAGGCCGGCGGCCATGACACCCACGTAGCGGCCCAGCGGTTGCAGGCCGCGTTTCTCGGCTTCCTTCGCTTCCATGATGACGCTGGCAGAGGCCCCGTCGGAAAGCTGGCTTGCATTGCCGGCGGTGATGAAGCGGCCGTCTTTCACCTGCTGGCCCTCCTGGAAGACCGGCTGCAACCCGGCAAGGCTTTCGGCCGTTGTGCCGGGCCGGTTGCCTTCGTCCTTTTCAAGCGTCACCTCGTGGAAGGTGACCTCTTTCGTTTCCTTGTTCATCACGCCCATGGAGGTGGTCAGGGGCACGATTTCGTCATCGAACTTGCCGGCCTGCTGTGCGGCGTGGGTGCGGGCCTGGGATTGCGCGGCGTAGGCGTCCTGGTCCTCGCGGCTGACACCGTAGCGGTCCGCCACGATCTCTGCCGTTTCCAGCATGCTCATGTAGATGGCGGGCACGTGTTCCGCGATCCAGGGATCACGCGCGCGGTCCGTGCGCATTTTCTGGTTCTGGACAAGAGAGATGCTTTCCACCCCGCCGCCGATCGCCACCTGCATCCCGTCGTGGATGACCTGTTTCGCCGCCGTGGCGATGGCCATCATGCCGGAGGCGCATTGCCGGTCCATGGACATCCCGGCGACAGAGGTCGGCAGCCCGGCACGGATCGCGGCCTGCCGGCCGATGTTGCCCTGGGTGGAGCCCTGCTGAAGCGCGGCCCCGATCACGCAATCCTGGATTTCATGGCCTTCCAGCCCGGCGCGGGACACCGCGTGGCGGACGGCATGGCCGATCAGTTCCTGGGCCTGGGTGTTGTTGAACGCGCCCCGGAAGGCCTTTCCGATAGGTGTACGGGCGGTAGAGACGATGACGGCGTCACGCATGAGGTGTCCTTTTCATTTGAAATAGCGGCGGGTCAGCCATTCGGCCGTGAGGGCGGGTTTTTCCTGCCCCTCAAGCTCCATGATGACGTGTTGGGTGAACTGGACCTCGCCGGGCCTGATCTCTTCCAGGGCGGCTAGGGTGAAATGGGCCCGTATCCGCGCGCCGGAGCGCACGGGGCTGACAAAGCGCAGCTTTTCAAAGCCGTAGTTGACGCCCATCACCGTGCCCTCGAGCCTGGGAAGCTCGGCGGCCATGGCGGAGAGCAGCGACAGCGTCAGGAAGCCATGGGCAATGGTGCCGCCAAAGGGGCTTTGCGCGGCGCGTTCGGGATCGACGTGGATATACTGGTGGTCCAGGGTTGCATCGGCAAAGGTGTCGATCTGTGCCTGGGTGATGTCATACCAGTTGGAGGTGCCGATCACCTGTCCGATGCGCGCGCGGTATTCGGCAAGGCTGAGGCTCATCCCTCGTCCTCCAGGAAGGCGGCCTTGGCCGTGGCCACCTGCATCCCTCCGGAAAGCGGGATCACGGCGCCAGAGATATAGGACCCGCCCCGCCCGCAAAGGAACTGGAGCACGCCTGCCACGTCTTCTTCGCGCCCGACCCGACCGATCGGCACGGTGGCCGCCGTCTTGCGGCGCCCTTCCTCGTGGCCGATGGCGAAGGCCATCATCTTTGACATGAAGGGCCCGGGCGCAATGGCGTTGACGGTGATGCCCTTCGGCGTGAGCTCATTGGCCAGGATGCGGGTCATGTGATGCACCGCCCCCTTGGAGACCGCGTAGGCATAGGCGCCCTGGCCCTTGGGGATCTCTCCCATGACGGAGCCGACGTTGACGATCCGGGCCGGGTCATCGGTGCTGCCGGCGGCTTCAAGCATCGGGACCAGGGCCTGGGTCAGGTGGAACATCCCCGTCACGTTCAGGTCGAGCACCTTGCCCCAGGCAGCATGGGGATAGTCCCCCAGCGGCGCGCCCCAGGTGCGGCCGGCATTGTTCATCAGGATATCAAGGCGATCGGTGCGGGACTTTAGTGCCTCAACCAGCGCGGCGATCCCGTCTTCGCTGCCGACATCCCCGCCGAAGCCTTCGGCGCTGCCGGGGCCGATCTGGTTCAGCTCCTGCGCGACGGCTTCGCAGGCCTCCGCCTTGCGAGAGGCGATCAGGACGCGCGCGCCGGCAGAGACAAGCCCCTCTGCCGCCATGCGTCCAATCCCCGTTGCGCCGCCGGTGACCAGCGCCACCTTGCCCGTAAGGTTGAACAATTCACCCGGTGTCACACCCATCAGAACCCCCTTGCTGCGGCCACGCGGGCCGCGTGGTAGCCGTAGTCGCCCAGCCACTCCGCACCCACGCGGGCGCGCTTCATGTAGAAACCCATGTCGAATTCATCGGTCATGCCGATCCCGCCGTGCATCTGGACGCCTTCGCTGACGGCCAGGCGGGCAGTTTGCGTGGCGCGAGCCTTGGCAACCGAAACGGCCAGTTCGGCCTCTTGCGGGGTGTCGTCGAGGACACGCCCGGCATTGGCCACGGCGCTGGCGGTGACCTCTATCTCCGACCATAGGTGCGCCGCGCGATGCTGGAGCGCCTGGAAGCTGCCGATGGTGCGCCCGAACTGGCGGCGCTCCTTGAGGTAGGCGGCGGTCATGGCGAACGCGCCGGAACTGACGCCCAGAAGCTCTGCGGCCAGAGCACCCTGGCCTGCGGCAAGGGCGGTTCGCAGGATCGGTTCTGCATTGTCGGCCTCTCCCAGGATGTCCTCTCCGGTCGCGGTGACGCTGTCAAAGCGCAGGTCGGCGTGATCGCGGCTGTCGACGGTTTCGCGGGCGTCGCGGGTCAGCCCGGCGCTTGTGGCATCGATATCGAACAGGGTCAGGCCGCTGGCCTCTCCGGGGCTGCCGGCGGTCCGGGCCAGAACCAGCAGGCGGTCTGCGCGGGCGCCATCCGCCACGAAACGCTTTTGCCCGTTGAGGCGGTACCCGTTGCCGACGCGCTCTGCCTTCAGGGCAGAGGCCAGGGGGCGGTGCTTGTTGCCCTCGTCGACGGCAAGGGCATAGCAGACCTCGCCAGAGGCGATCCCCTCCAGCCGGGCGGAGCCGGCCACCTTGAGCGCGGTGGCGGCGATCACGGCAGTGGACAGCCAGGGGGAGGCGGCCAGGACCTCTCCCATTTCCTCGGCCAGGATGCCGGCCGCGCGGTGCCCCATGTCGGAACCGCCCGCGCCTTCGGGCACCAGGACCCCGGCCCAGCCCATCCGGGCCATTTCACGCCAGAGACCGGGATCCCAGGCCCGGCCTGCGTCCCGGTTCGCGCGCAGGGCGGACACCGGGCTGGCCTCTGCCAGGAAGCCGCGCGCCATGTCGCGCAGCATGGTTTCGTCATCTGTCGGAACGAGTGAAGTGAGCATTTCCGTTCTCCTATTGGCTCGGCAGGCCGAGGACGCGCTTGGCCAGGATGTCGAGCATGACCTCAGAGGTGCCCCCTTCGATCGAGTTGGCCTTGGTGCGCAGCCATTCCGACGCCAGCGCGCCATGCGGGCCGTCCCATTCTGCGCCGTCGCTGCCCGTCACGGACATCAGCAGCTCGTACCGGCGCTTGTTCAGCTCCGTTCCGGCGTACTTGAGCATGGCTGAGGCATGGCCAACGCCGCCCTGCTTGGCCAGGTCGCGATAGCGCTCCAGCGTCATGGCGGTGGCAAGGCTGTCGACTTCCAGTTCCATGGCGCGGGCTTTGAGGATCGGATCCTGCAGCACTTCGGGATCCAGGTCGGCCAGGAAGGCGCCCAGCGACCGTCCGCCCAGCAAACCCCGCGCGCCGCCACCGATCATTTCCCGTTCATGGGTGAGCAGGTGCTTTGCCACGTCCCAGCCGCGATTTTCCTCTCCGACGATACGGGACAGGCCCGCGCCATCGTTCTTGGGCACCACGACATCCTCAAAGAAGGTCTCGCAGAAGGGAGACGCGCCCGAGATCAGTTGGATAGGCTTCGTGGTGACGCCGGTGGCCTCCATGTCGATGAGCATGAAGGAGATGCCCTTGTGCTTGGGCGCGTCGCGGTCGGTCCGGACAAGGGCGAAGATCCAGTCGGCCTGGTCGGCGTAGGAGGTCCAGATCTTGGAGCCGTTGACCACCCAGTGATCCCCCCGGTCCTCTGCCCGCGTCTGGACTGATGCCAGGTCAGAGCCCGCGCCGGGTTCGGAATAGCCCTGGCACCAGCGGATTTCCCCCCGCGTGATCTGGGGCAGGTAGTGGCGCTTCTGCTCTTCCGTCCCGAAGGCCAGCAGGGCCGGGCCCAGCATCCACAGGCCGAAACTTTCCAGCGGCGTGGGGGCATCAAGCCGTGCGAGTTCTTCGTGCCAGATCTTTTCCTGGGCCCGGCTCAGGCCTGCGCCGCCGTATTCGACCGGCCAGCGCGGGGCGGTCAGCCCCTCGCGTGCCGCGGCCTCCATCCAGAGGCGCTGTGATTCGGAGGAAAATTGCCAGCGTTTGCCGCCCCAGCAGATCTCCCGCTCCGTCGCGGGCATTGTCCTTAATTCCTTGGCGCAATGTGCCTCGATCCAAGCCGAGATCCCCGCGCGAAAACGCTGCGGGTCGTCTGAGAAGTCCAGCATCTCCCCCTCCCAAAGGCTGCTTATTTCGATATGCAGAATAGAATTTCACAGAATTCTTGACAAGCGGGGGTTGAGAGCTTTTGATCTTGGCAGGGAAAGGGGGGCCGACATACCCTGTTTTCCACTTAGGGAGGAGATAACCATGAATTCGACCAGGAAAGCCGTGCTCGCGGCTGCCGTATCGACTGTTGCGCTCGCGGCGTCGGCCCAGGCAGAAACGATCAAGATGGCCTTCATCGACCCGCTCTCGGGTGCGATGGCGTCATCCGGCGAACCCGCATATCAAAGCTTCGTTCTGGCGGCCGAACATGTGAACGCCGAAGGGGGCGTCAACGGCGACATGATCGAGATCGTTGGCTACGACAACAAGATCAGCCCCAAGGAATCGCTGGTGCAGCTGCAGAAGGCGATCGACAGCGGCGCACGCTATATCTTGCAGGGCAACGGGTCTTCCGTGGCCTCGGCGATCATTGACGCGGTGAACAAGCACAACGCCCGGAACCCCGGTGAAGAGGTGCTTTTCTTCAACTATGCTGCCGTGACGCCTGCCTTCACCAACGAGGTCTGCAGCTTCTGGCACTTCCGCTTCGATGCCCACACGGACATGAAGATGAACGCGATCACCGATTGGATCGCGGCACGTGACGACATCAAGAAGGTCTACCTGATCGGTCAGGACTACGTCCACGGAGAGGCCGTTGCCGCCGCCGCTGAGACCCAGCTTGCCGAGAAACGCCCCGATATCGAAATCGTCGGGAACGAGCTGCATCCGCTTGCCAAGGTCAAGGACTTCACCCCCTACGTGCAGAAGATCATCTCTTCCGACGCGGATGCGGTGATCACCGGCAACTGGGGGCAGGACATGACCCTGCTGGTGAAGGCCGCCGCAGATTCCGGGCAGCAGATTCCATACCTGACTTTCTATGGCGGCTCCAGCGGCGCTGTCGCGGCCCTTCGTGAAGGGGCGATCGACACGCTGTACCAGGTCGGCGAAGTCTCCGTGAACATGGATGGCACCTCGCCCGAGCAGGACGCCATGGTGGAGGAGTACAAGGAGCGGTTCCCGGACTACGACTATTACTACCACCGGGCCTTCGTCGCGCTGGATATGTTCGCCGCTGCGGCGGAGAAGGCCGGGAGTGTCGAACCGATCGCCGTGGCCAATGCGCTTGAAGGGCTGAGCGTCGACGGCGGTTATGGCACGGCCACGATGCGTGCGGAGGACCACCAGGTTCAGCAGCCGCTCTACATCACCACGGTCTCTTCGGATGTGACCTACCCGGTCGACAATACCGATCTGGGCTGGAAGCTGGTCGAGGGCGGCATCATCTCTGCCGATGCAGCGATGGAGCCGACGACCTGCAGCATGGAACGGCCTGAGTAAGGCCCTTTCACCACTGAACTGGGTGCTGCCGCGGGACGGCGGCACCCGACCGTCCGGGGAGGGACGGAACCGGGGAGGATCCATGGAAACGCTGGTTTTCGCGCTGCTCAACGGCGTGATCTACGGGCTATTGCTCTTCATGCTGTCGAGCGGCCTCACGCTAATTTTCTCCATGATGGGGGTGCTGAACTTTGCCCACGCGAGCTTCTACATGCTCGGGGCCTATTTCGCCTATACCGTCATGGGGATTTCGAACTTCTGGATCGCCCTGATCCTTGCGCCGATCCTTGTCGGTGGAATCGGCATGGTGGTGGAGCGCTACGGGCTGCGACAGGTCCATGCCCGCGGCCATGTCGCAGAGCTGCTTTTCACCTTCGGGCTGGCCTATCTGATAGACGAAGTGGTCAAGATCATCTGGGGCCGTACCGCGGTCGATTACCAGGTGCCCGCAGCCCTGGATTTCCCGCTCTTCACGCTTTACGGGGCGCAATACCCGGCATACCGGATCTTCATCCTGGTGGTCGCGATCTTCATGTTGGTGGCGCTATGGTACCTGCTGAAGAAGACACGCGCCGGGTTGATCATCCAGGCCGCGCTGAGCCATCCGCATATGGTGGGTCACCTGGGCCATAACGTCCCCGCTATCTTCATGGCCGTCTTCGGCGCCGGCTGTGCGCTGGCTGCCCTGGCCGGGGTCATCGGCGGGAACTACTTCATCACCGATCCGGCCATGGCCGTGCAGATGGGGCCGATTGTCTTCGTGGTCGTCGTCGTTGGCGGGCTGGGCAGCCTGGAGGGCGCCTTCATCGCCGCCATGTTGATCGGCCTGCTGCAGACCTCTGCCATCTCCATCAACGCCTCGCTGGCCGATATCTTCGGGTTCCTTGGCCTCTCGCCCGACAGCGAGGTGGGGGAGATCACGATCGCCTCCATGGGGCCGATGCTGCCCTTCCTGTTGCTAGTTGTCGTCTTGATGGTCCGCCCGCGCGGGCTGATGGGGGATCGTGAGGTATGAGCGAGATGACTTCCTCATATGTCGATCTTGCGCCCTCGCGCGCAGAGAAATTCCGGCAGCGTGTCCTGCCGTTCATCCTGTTGGCCGCCCTGCTGGTGGTGATCCCCTTGCTGGGACCGTCGCGGTCGACGCTGACGCTGCTCAATCACATGGGCATCACCATTGTCTTCGCGCTCAGCTACAACATGCTTCTTGGCCGGGCAGGGATGCTCAGCTTCGGCCACGCGGTCTACATGGGTCTGGGCGGCTACTTCTGCGTCCACGTCATGAACTGGATCGCCGCCGGAACGGGCGTCTGGGGCGTGGTGCCGATCTTTGCCATGCCGGCCTTCGGCTTCGGCGCCGGCGCGCTGGCGGGGGCCGTGATTGGCTGGCCGTCCTGCCGCCGGGCGGGCACGCCCTTTGCCATGATCTCGCTCGGCGTGGCCGAGCTGGTCGCCGCCGCGGGCTTCATGTTCGACAGCCTCTTCGGTGGAGAGATGGGCATTTCCGCGGACCGCATGGGCGGGCGGGAGTTCCTGGGCCTCTCCCTGGGGCCGTTGGATGACGTTTACTGGTTCATCGCCTTCTGGACCTTCATCGGCGTTCTGGGAACCTGGGCCTTTACGCGCACCCCGCTTGGCAAGCTGTCCGAAGCCACCCGTGACAACCCGGAGCGCGTGGAGTTCGTCGGCTTCGATCCGCAGCGCGTGCGTTACCTGGTATTCATCGCGGCCGGTGCCTTTGCCGGCATGGCCGGTGGCATGTCTGCCGTGCAGGATGAGATCTTCACGCCTGAGAACCTGTCCCTGATCCCCTCCGGTGCGATCCTGATCGCGGCCTACGTGGGTGGCGTGCGTTACTTCGCCGGGCCGATCCTGGGCGCCATCGTGATGACCTACATGGGGTCCAACCTGTCCGACTACACGGCGGGCTGGCTGCTGTACTTGGGCCTGATGTTCGTGGGCATGGTCATGTTCGTGCCCAATGGCTTCGCGGGGATCATCCATGACACATGGGTAGCCATTCGGGATGGCCGGCTGGCCGAGGTCTGGAAAATCTGGCTGAAGCGCTCCGTTGGGCTGATACTGATCGCCGTTTCCGTGATCACCATGGTGGAGGTCGCCTTCCGCTGGTCCGATGGCTACGGAGAGGTCTTCGAACCCTTCGGCCTGCATCTTTCGCATCAGAACCCGATCACCTGGGCGCTGGCCGTGATTCCCTTCGTGGTGGGCATCCTGCTGGTCCGGAAAGCCGCCAAGGAGGCCAAGGCATGAGTTCCGCACTGAAACTCACCGATCTGAAGAAAAGCTTCGGCCCGGCCAAGATCATCCAGGGCGTGTCCCTGGATATCGCGGAGGGGGAGCGCCACGCGATCATCGGCCCGAACGGGGCCGGCAAGTCGACGCTTTTCAACCTGATCTCCGGCCGGTTCCGCCCCACCTCCGGCAGCGTGCACCTGAAGGGAGAACTGATTTCGAACCGCAAGCCCTACCAGATCAACCGGATGGGACTGAGCCGCAGTTTCCAGGTCTCGAACATTTTCACCAATATGTCGGTGCGAGAGAACGTGCGCTGTGGGCTGCTGCATTCGATGGGCTACGGCTACAACTTCTGGCGCAACATCGGCGGGCTGTCCGGGGTGTCCGAGAAGACCGCCCAGATCCTTGAGGATGTTGGCTTGATCGACAAGGCCAATATGCCGGCGGCCCTCTTGCCCTACGCGGATCAGCGCACGCTGGAGATCGCCATCACCATTGCCGGCGGGGCAGAGGTCATCCTGCTGGATGAGCCGACCGCCGGGATGAGCCATTCGGAAACCGACCGCGCCGTCGCGCTGATCGAACAGGCCAGCCGCGGCAAGACGCTGGTAATCGTGGAGCACGACATGGGCGTCGTCTTCAACTTGGCGGACCGGATCTCGGTCCTAGTCTACGGAGAGATCATCGCCACGGGCACCCCGGAAGAGATCCGGGGCGATCCAAGGGTGCGCGAAGCCTATCTGGGCGAAGAGGCCCTGCCCGAAGTCGAAGGAGTGCCCGCATGAACGTCCAGAACGATATGGTGCCGCTGCTTTCCGTCTCTGACCTGCATGCTTACTACGGCAAGAGCCACGTGCTGAACGGCGTCGACATGGAGATCATGCCGGGAGAGGTCGTAGCGCTTCTGGGGCGCAACGGCGTGGGCCGTTCCACCACCGCCAAGGCCATCATGGGAGAGGTCAGCCCCTTGGGCTCCATCCGGTTCAAGGGGGAAGAGATCGCCGGTTTTCCCAACCACCGCATCGCGCGGATGGGCCTTGGCTATGTGCCTGAAAGCCGGGACATCTTCCCGACCATGACCGTGCGCCAGAACCTGATGCTGGGCATCAAGGACATGCGCCGTCCCGGTAAATGGACCATCGACCAGATGCTTGAGATGTTCCCGAACCTCAAGCGCAGGGCGGATAATCCGGCGGGCGTGCTGTCGGGCGGTGAAAAGCAGATGCTGACCATGTGCCGGACCCTGATGGGCGATCCGGAGCTGATCATCATCGATGAGCCAACCGAAGGGCTGGCGCCGCTGATCGTCCAGCAAGTCGGCGACATGATCGCAGAGATCGCGAAGGCCGGGGTCTCCATCCTACTGGTGGAGCAGAAGCTGTCCATCGCGCTCAGGATCGCGACCAAGGTCTACGTCATGGGCCACGGAGAGATCGTCTATGCCGGTACACCGGCAGATTTCGCCACCCGCGATGACGTGCGCAAGGAGTGGCTGGAGGTCTGAAGCGACCCGCTTCCGGCAACAAAAAGCCCCCGCAGCCAGAACCGGCTGCGGGGGCTTTTCTTTGTCGTTAGGTCATCACGCGGTTTCGCGCAGGTCCGGGTGCTGATAATCGCCCAGTTGCTCGCGCAGGGTCAGCTTGCTGACCTTGCCGGTCGCGGTCAGCGGCAGCGCATCAACCCAGACCAGGTCGTCGGGCAACTGCCATTTGGCGAAATGCTCTGACAGGTGGCGCTGCACGTCCTCCAGGTCCGGCTTCTCTGCACCGGCGGCCACGGCGACAAGCACCGGGCGTTCGTCCCATTTCGGATGCGGCACGGCGATGGCGGCACAGCTTGCGATGGCGGGGTGGGACATTGCGGCGTTCTCAAGGTCGATGGAGGAAATCCATTCCCCGCCGGACTTGATCAGGTCCTTGGTCCGGTCGCGCAGGGTCAGGAAGCCATCCGGGTCCAACGTCGCCACATCGCCAGTGCCGAACCAGCCATCCTTGTCGAATGCCTTGGTCGAGGCCCCTTCATTGCGGAAGTAGCCGGAAACAACCGTGTTGCCGCGCACGTACAATTCCCCGGTGGCGCGGCCATCTTCCGGCAGGGGATTGCCATTGTCGTCCACGATCTTCAGGTCGACCCCGAAGCAGCGGCGGCCCTGTTTCTGCTTGTAGTCGATGCGCTTGTTCAGCGGGGCATCGTCCATCCAGCGGGGCAGGGTGCCATGGGTGCCAATGGGCGACATTTCCGTCATGCCCCAGGCGTGGCAGACGTTGATATCAAGCGCCTCGAAAGCTTCGATCATGCTGCGCGGGGCGGCGGATCCGCCGATCACCACGTCCTCGAACCCCTTGGGCTTGCGCCCCTGGGCCTTCATTTCCGCCTGCAGGCCCATCCAGACCGTCGGAACCCCCCAGGCAGAGAAGACCTCTTCATCATCCATGAGCTTGAACAGGCTGGGACCGTCCAGTTTGGGCCCCGGCATGACCAGCGACAGGCCCGACATCAGGGCAGAGAACGGCAGACCCCAGGCATTCACGTGGAACAACGGCACCACGGGAAGAACCTTCTTGCCCTCGATGAAGCTGACCGTCTGGGCGACGATGGTCATCAGCGCGTGCAAAACCGTGGAGCGGTGCGAATAGAGCGCACCTTTCGGATTGCCGGTGGTGCCCGAGGTATAGCAAAGCCCGCAGGCGGTATCCTCTGGCATGTCCGGCCAGTCGAAGCTTTCGGGCTGCCCTTCCAGAAGTTCTTCGTAGCACAGGGCCGGGAACGTCGTGTCCGGCATATGCGCGCGATCCGTCATGATGACGAAGGTTAGATTCTTCGGCAGGTGATCCAGGACGGCTTCAACCAGCGGGACGAAGGTGGTGTCGAGGAAGAGCACCCGGTCCTCTGCATGGTTCACGATATAGATCAGCTGTTCGGCGGAAAGCCGGGGGTTGATCGTGTGGCAGATCGCGCCGATCCCGGCGATGGCGTAGTACAGTTCGAAATGTCGGTATCCATTCCAGGCCAGTGTCGCGACCCGGTCGCCGAAGGTCACGCCCAGGCCTTCCAGCGCGTGGCCCAGTTGGGCGATCCGGCGTCCGGTCTGCTCATAGGTCTGGCGGTGGATGTCGCCCTCCGTGCGTACCGAAATGATCTCTCCTCTGCGGTGCGCACCTGTCCCGTAGGTCAGGATGTCCTTCACCAGCAATGGCCGGTGCATCATCATGCCGTCCATGTTTTCTCCTCCCAAAGATATGGCCTGAGCCTAGCCCCAAGGGCGCTTTCGCCAAAGTGTTTCGACGCGTCAGTCTTGCTATTTTTGCGAGTATTTCCGCAATGCGGAATGATTTGCCGTTTTAAGGATTTTTATCCGCACGATTCCGCCTAAATGGCTGTTTTTCATGGTCAATACCCGCGAAATCCCTATCGTGAACCACTAGGGAGAGGCCGGAAAAACCCGGCGCGAATCGCGGGAGGAGTGCTTGTGAAAGCCATAGTGTGCCATGAATTCGGTCCGGTGACGGACCTGTCTTTTGAAGAGGTCGCCACCCCTGAGCCAGCGGCCGGGCAATTGCGTATCCGGGTCGAAGCCGCCGGGGTGAATTTCCCCGACGGTCTGATGGTCCAGGGACTTTACCAGTCCAAGCCGGACCGGCCCTTCACGCCGGGCATGGAGGTGGCCGGGACGGTAGAAGCGCTTGGCGCCGGTGTGACCACGCCGGCGGTGGGCAGCCGGGTGCTGGCCTCGACAGGGACGGGGGGGTATGCAGAAACTGCGGTATGTGACGCGGGCCGCTGCATTTCCATTCCCGATGCGATGGATGCGGCCGAAGCCTGCGCGCTTCTGGTGGCCTATGGCACGTCCCACCACGCGTTGAAGCAGCGCGCTGTTCTGAAATCCGGCGAATGGCTGGTGGTCTTCGGGGCCGCCGGGGCGACGGGAATAGCGGCACTTCAGATCGGCAAGCACATGGGGGCCAGGGTCATCGCCGTCTGCTCGACCGATGCCAAGCGAGAGATCGCGCTAGAGAACGGCGCCGATCACGCGATCGGTTACGACAACCTGCGCGAAGACGTGAAGCGCCTGACCGAAGGGCATGGCGCCGACGTGGTGTATGACAGCGTCGGGGGTGATGCTTTCGCCGCTGCCTCGCGGTTCATGGCGCGCAACGGGCGGCTTCTGATCGTCGGCTTCGCCAGCGGGGAAATCCCCAAACTGGCCGTGAACCTGACCTTGGTAAAGGAATATTCCGTGGTTGGCGTTTTCTGGGGTAACTGGACGCGGGCAGAGCCCGAGGTCTATCGCGCCAATATGGAAGAGCTTTTCGGCTGGGTACTGGATGGCAAGGTCAAGCCGCTGATCGAAGGGCGTTATCCCCTTGCGGACGCGGCGGATGTCCTGACCCGCGTGCTTGGCCGCGGGGCCGTGGGCAAGATTGCCCTGGTGCCCTAATAACCCACGCGACTGACGCTTCGGGCCAGCTCAACCAGCTTCGGCCCGAGCTCTTCTTCGAGGCGTTCCTTGGGAAGAGAGAAAGCATAGCCGCCCAGGTTGAAGGCCAGCATCGGCGTATGCGGTTGCTGGCTGACATAGGGCACGGAGACCGCGTGCACATCCTTCTGCCAACCGCCGATGTTGCTGTAAAAGCCCCGCTTGGCGATCTGTTCGCAGGCGTCTTCGATCCCTTCCAGGGTCTCGGTCACGCGGTCCGGCGGGTAGCGATCCTTGATGCGTTCGATGATTTCTTCACGCTCGGCCTCGCTGGTGCCGGCGATATAGGCCCGCCCCATGGCAGAGCGCGCCAAGGAGATCCGCGAGCCCACGTTCAGCTGAAGTGAGATCACGCCTTCGGAGCGCGCCGCCGCGATATAGGTGATCGCCATGTCATCGCGCCCGCCAAGCGCCACCAACACGCCGTCGCCGCATTCATCGGCCAGGTTCTGCATGTAGACCTGGGCGGTCTCACGCACCTGCATTCCGGCCAGGCAGGCATATCCAAGCGACAGTACGGGAACGCCCATCCGGTAGCGCCCTGTGCCTTCGTCATAGACCAGGTAGCCGGCTTTCAGCAGCGTGAAGGTCAGCCGCGACACGGTGGAGTTCGGCAGGCCGGTGCGTTCGGCCAGCTCCGAATTGCCCAGGCCAGCCTTGTCAGAGGGCTTGAAGGCGCGCAGCAACTCGAGGCCGCGGTAAAGTGCGGTGACGAATTGGCGGTCGTTGTCGCCCCGGTCCAGCTCAGCCGCTTCGCTTGATCTCTTGCGCACCCTGGTATCCCTTTCAGTGTCTGACGCAGCTACCCATTCCCGCCCGAAGGGTCAAGATTTGCAGCCTCGCGCCCTGTCATAGGGCTATCTCACGTGACTTTGCCGCCTCTTTTTCCGACAGCTCCCGCCACAGTACCTTGCCGGCCCCGGATTTCGGCAATGTCTCCATGAATTCCACGGATTTCGGGCATTTGTAGGCCGCCATCTCCGCCTTGCACCACTGGATGACGTCCTCTTCGGACACGGTCGCGCCGGCGCGGCGGACGGCCACGGCCTTGACGGATTCGCCGCGTCGCGGGTCGCTGGTGCCGATGATGCAGACCTCGGTCAGATCCGGGTGGCGGTGCATCAGTGCTTCCACCTCTGCCGGCCAGACCTTGAAGCCGGAAGCGTTGATCATCCGTTTCACGCGGTCGGTCATGAAGAAGTAGCCCTCGCTGTCATACCGCCCGATGTCGCCGGTGCGGAAGAAGCGCTTGCCGTCGATCTCGATAAAGGCTTTCCGAGTTTCCTCTGGGCGCTGCCAGTAGCCACGGAAGACCTGCGGCGCGTTGATGACGATTTCGCCAGGCTGATCCGGGCCCAGTTCCTCATTCGTATGAATGTCCAGAACCCGCGCGTCGACCTCCATCACCGGGATGCCCAGGCATTGCCGCTTGGGGCGTTGAACCGGGTTGATATGCGTGCCGGCCATGGTTTCGGACAGCCCGTAACCCTCGATGTAATCAAGGCCGGTCAATTGATGCAGCCTGTCGGCAACGGCCTCTGGCATGGCCGCACCACCACCGCCAATGCCGCGCAGAGAGGACAGGTCAAAGCGTGCGATATCCGGCGTATTGAGCAGGTCGATGGCCATGGTCGCGATGGAGCGCCAGCGGGTCACCCGGTAGCGTTCGATCAGCTTGCAGGCGGTTTCCCGGTTCCAGCGGGTCAGGATCACCATCTCCTGCCCTTTCAGGATCGGGATCGACATGGAGCTTTGCATGCCCGTCACGTGAAAGAGCGGCAGGGTGACCAGGTGAACGGCATCCCCTTCCAGCGAAGGGTTCCAGGCCGCCCCGCCATGGATCGTCGCCTGGACAGAGGCGTGGCAATGGACGCAGCCCTTGGGATTCCCGGTCGTTCCGGAGCTGTAGGGGATGACGGCAAGGTCCTCGCCTTCGGCGGTCATCGGACGGGGGCGGTGGCGTTCCGCGATAGCCGCCCGGAAAGGCGTGACGCCGGGGCCTTCGCAATAGACATCCGTCAGCCCCTGCAGGCTTTCGTGCAGGGGGATGTCGTAGGCCGGGTCGGTCATGTCCGCGTAGGCCGCCGGTAGGACATGTTCCAGCTTCCCGGCCTCTGCCAGTGGCAGCACCACGGGCAGCAGTTCCGATCCGCAGATCACCACGCGTGCGCCGGTGTCCTGCACCAGGTGCTCCATCTCTGCGCCCCGGTTCATCGGGTTTACAGGCACCACGGCCGCATCGGCCCGCAGGATGGCATAATAGGCGATCATGTACTGCGGGGCGTTCTGCATGAACAGCAGCACCCGGTCGCCCTTTTCAACCCCATGCGCCTGAAGCCAGCCGGCCAGCCGTTCCACCTGGTCGTGGAAGGCGCCGTAGCTCAGCTGGTAGCCATGGAAGCGGATGGCGACCTGGTCAGGGTTGGCGGCGGCGGCCTCCTGCAGGTTAAGGGCCACGTTGTGGCTGGGCAGCGGCACCGTCTGGGGCAGGCCCGGCGGCCAGAATTTCATGTGCAGGTCAGGCATCAGACTTTCATCCCCGGCAGGTTGAGAGAGGCGGTATTGCCGCCATCGACAGGCAGGGCCTGCCCGGTGATGTAGCTGGCGTCGTCAGAGGCCAGAAAGGCGATGGCCGCGGCGATTTCTTCCGGGCGGCCGTAGCGGCGCAGCTCACAGCGTGAGCCCAGGCGTTCTTCCTTGCCGGCGTCGCGGGCATGGTCAAAGACCGGCTTGGTCATGCCGGTCTCGATCAGGCCGGGGCAGACCGCGTTCACGCGGATGCCGTATTGGCCCAGGTCGCAGGCGGCAGTCATGGTCAGGTTGATCACCCCGGCCTTGGAGGCCGAATAGGCATTGCCCCCCGCGCCCGAGCGGATCCCGGCGACAGAGGCCGTGTTGACGATGGCCCCGCGGCCCTGCGCCTTCATCGCCCGAGCGGCATGTTTCAGCATCATGGCGTGGCCAACCAGGTTCACGCCCAGAACCCGCGCCCAGGTGTCAGCGTTGCTTTCGGTGATCGTGGAACGGTCGCAGATGATCCCCGCGTTGTTGGCCAGCACGTCCAGCGCGCCATAGCGGTGCATGACTTGGCCCATGGCCTCTTCGATCTGGGCTTCATCGGCGATGTCCACCTGCAGGGCCATGTGGTCCCCATCCGGCGGATGGCTTTCATGGCGATCGATCAGGCAAACATGCGCGCCCTCGGACGCCAGCCGCCGCGCGGTCGCCGCCCCGATCCCACTGGCCGCGCCGGTGACAATGGCCACGCGTCCCTCGAAACGCTTCATCTGCATCCCACGATCCTTTCGGCGCGGGGATGCGCTCCTCCTCCCATCATGTCTCCCTCCTCCCAAAGGGTGTCGTCTGCGGAAAAGCCTGCCACGAGGCGGAAGGCTACGTCAATATTCCGCACAACAGAAAAGTTTTCTGCATTGTTGACGATGGCACGGGGCCGGGGCATCAATGGCGCAGGTGAGGAGGATTTCAGATGTACGACCATTTCCCGATTTCGGACCGGGCCAAGGCCCTGCGTGAGCAGCTGATCGAATTCATGGAGGCGCATGTCTTTCCCAACGAAAAGACGTATGCCGCCCAGGTCGGGGAAGGCGACCGCTGGGAAACGCCGCCGATCATGCAGGAACTCAAGGCCCGCGCCCGGGAGGCAGGTCTGTGGAACATGTTCCTGCCCCACTCCAAGGACGGCTACGAAGGCATGGGGCTGAGCAACGTCGAATATGCGACGCTTTGCGAATTGATGGGCCGCTCCTCCATCGGGTCGGAGCCGTTCAATTGCTCTGCACCGGACACGGGCAACATGGAAACGCTGTTCCTCTACGGCGATCTCGACCAGAAGGCGCAATGGCTTCGCCCGCTGATGGAGGGAAAGATCCGCTCCTGCTTTTCGATGACGGAACCGGCGGTGGCCTCTTCGGATGCGACCAACATCCAGACGGAGATCCGCCGAGATGGCGATGATTACATCGTCAACGGCGTGAAATGGTGGTCCTCCGGGGCGATGGACAAGGCGTGCAAGATCGCCATCGTGATGGGCAAGACTGACCCGGATGCCGAAAAGCACCGCCAGCAAAGCATGATCCTGGTCCCGCTGGATACGCCGGGGGTCAAGATCGTGCGGCCGCTGCACGTGATCGGCTACGACCACGCCCCCCACGGCCATGCAGAGATCCATTACGACAACGTTCGCGTGCCTGCCGCCAACATCCTGCTGGGCGAAGGGCGCGGATTCGAGATTGCACAGGGGCGGCTTGGACCGGGCCGCATCCACCACTGCATGCGCTCCATCGGCCAGGCAGAGCGGGCGCTTCAGGCCATGTGTGAACGCGGCATGGAACGCACCGCCTTCGGGCAGCGCATTGCGGAGATGGGGGTGACCAAGCACTGGATCGCCGAAAGCCGCTGCGAGATCGAGCAGGCGCGCCTGCTGACCATGCACGCCGCCTACATGATGGATACCGTGGGCAACAAGGCCGCCCGCAAGGAGATCGCGATGATCAAGGTCGTGGGGGCCAACATGGTCCAGCGCGTCGTGGATCGCGCGATCCAGGTACATGGCGCCACCGGGGTCTGTCAGGACAGCTTCCTGGGGGCCGCTTTCGCCCATGCCCGCACCATGCGGCTTGTCGATGGCCCGGACGAGGTGCACCGCGACTCCATCGCAAAGATGGAACTGCGCCAGTACCGGAACTGACGCCGGAGCCGGGGCGGGGCAATGCCCTGTCCCGCCGCTCTGCGGGTGCCACATCCGCGTGCGTTAACGCTCACAAAGCGGTGCTGGCACCGAAAGGCGTTTCTCTGCGTCGCGGGCTGTGGAATAACTCCGGCAAAGGCCAAGGAGATTTTCATGCCCGCGATTGATCCCGCATATATTCCTTCCGATCTTTTCCCCACGATCGAGGCGCTTTGCGCCACCGGTGCCAAGGTTGCTGCCGTCGTCGCGCGCGGTGCGCTCGGGCCTTCGCTCGCCGCAGGCGTCGGAGAGAACTCCGACGGGGACCAGCAAAAGGCGCTGGATGTCATGGCGGACGAGATGTTCGAGGCCGCGCTGAAAGAGGCCGGCGTGCGCCACTATGCCTCTGAAGAACAGGAGACGGTCCTGACGCTGGACCCGGACGGCGCCTATGCGCTCGCCATCGACCCGCTGGACGGCTCTTCCAACATCGACGTGAACGTGACCATCGGCACGATCTTTTCCATCTTCAAGGCGGCAGAGACGCCAGAGGCCAGCTTCCTGCGCCCGGCGTCCGAACAGATCGCGGCCGGCTACATCGCCTTCGGGCAGCAATGCCTGCTGGGGATCACCTTCGGCGACGGCACGCTGCTGTTCTGTCTTGATCCGGAAACCGGATCTTTCGCCCTGGCAAAAGAGAAGATGAGCCTGCCTACCGCGACCAAGGAATACTCCATCAACGCCTCCAACCGTCGTCACTGGGCCGCCCCGGTGCGCGCCTACATCGAAGAGAACGAGGCAGGAGAGACCGGCGCCAAGGGCAAGAACATGAACTTCCGCTGGGTCGGTTCCCTGGTGGCGGAAACCCACCGGATCCTGACCCGCGGTGGCACCTTCCTTTACCCCTCCGATGCGCGCAAGGGCTACGAAAAGGGGCGCCTGCGCATGGTCTACGAGGTGGCGCCGATGGCCTTCCTGGTGGAGCAGGCCGGCGGCCTGGCCACGGATGGCTCAGAGCGGATCCTGGACAAGACGGCGACCGAGCTGCATGAGCGCTGCCCGCTGGTCTTCGGCTCTTCCGAAGAGGTGAGCCGCGTCAAGGACCTTCACGGCTAGGACCGGCGCCAGACCAGGCGGATGTCGGGTTCGTTTTCCGCGTTCCCGCGTCCGTCGGTCCGCTCGGCCTCCGTGAAGCCATGGGCCCTGTAGAAATCCAAGGCCCGCTGGTTGCGGGCAAAGCACCAGAGTTGCAGCGCGTCCTGCTGCGCCTGGGCCTCTGTCAGAAGCGCGTGCCCCAGGCCCTGCCCCTGGTGAGCGGGCGCCACGTACAGATGCTCGACCCAGCCCGGCGCCAGGGCAAGGAAGCCCTGGCACTCCGGCGCGAAGGCCCCCAGCAGGGTGCAGCTTTCATAGACATGTTCGCGAAAATGCGCCCTGTCCTCTGCCGGGCTGTGCAGTTCCGGTAGCCAGGGCATGGCGGAGCGGCGTGCTTCGCGGTGGATCGCGGCGGCAAGGACGGTCTCTGCACGGGTGAGGGGGCGGATTTCCATGGCGGAAAGGTGACCGCAGCCCCCTTCAAGTCAAGCGGTGGGCGTCCTCGGTACTTCCAAAGTGGACGCGCAGCCCGTATATCGCTGGCAAATTCGTGCCCCGGGAGTGCCGCCATGACCTTCGACCGTTCGCTAAAGATCGCCCCCTCCATCCTCTCCGCTGATTTCGCCAATTTCGGAGCCGAGATCGAGGCCGTCGAGGCCCAGGGCGCCGACTGGATCCACGTGGACGTGATGGACGGGCATTTCGTGCCCAACATCACGTTCGGCCCGCAGCTCTGCAAGGCGATCCGCAAGCACATCAACACGGTGATGGACGTCCACCTGATGATCGCGCCGGTCGATCCTTATATCCAGGCCTTCGCCGATGCGGGCGCGGATGTGCTGACCGTTCATGTCGAGGCCGGTCCCCATATCCATCGCACGCTTCAGGCGGTCCGCGCCGCCGGCTGCAAGGCGGGCCTGGCGCTGAACCCGGGCACGCCGGTCGAAGCCGTCGCGCCGCTGCTGGACATGGTCGACCTGATCTGCGTCATGAGCGTCAACCCCGGCTTCGGCGGGCAGAAGTTCATCACCTCGCAAGTCGAGAAGATCCGCCAGCTTCGCGCCATGATCGGCGACCGGCCCATTAATATCGAGGTGGATGGTGGCGTGACCCCGGAAACCGCGCCGCTGGTGCGCGAAGCCGGCGCCGATGTCCTGGTGGCCGGATCCGCCGTCTTCAACGGCGGTTCGGTCAGCGATCCTGCGCCTTACGGTCAGAACATCCGCGCCATCCGCACCGCCTGCGACGTGCTGGTATGATCAATCAGGCCAGCACGCCGGTTCTTCAGGCCCGGGCCAGGGCGCCATTGGCGTCCGGGCCGAGGTTCTCTTCGTCCTGCAGCGGGAAATCGAGGGTGATCTTGGTGCCCTGCGGTCCGCTCTCAAGCGCGAAGGCGCCGCCCAACTGACGGGCGGAGGCTTCGATCACCTGCATGCCCAAACCGTGGCTCATGGTCACGCCGCCGGGCAGGCCCACGCCGTCATCTGACAGCACCAGGTCGCAGCGGGAATCCTCGCGGACCTCTGCGTGACAGCGGATCACGCCGTCGCGGCCGTCCGGGAAGGCGTGCTTGAAGGTGTTCGCGGCGAATTCGTTCAGGATGACGCCCAATGCGGCAGCCACGCTGGCGTCCACGTCAACCGTGGGCCAGCTGGACGCGATCCGGACATTCGGCGGGGCGGAGCCGCCCACAAGACGGCAGACAGAGGTGCCGAAGGCGTTCAGGTTGATCGTCTCGCTGTTCTCGGCGCGGTAAAGCTGTTCATGCAGGGAGGCCACGGTCTCGATCCGCCGCCGCACATGTTCCAGTGCTGCGCGGGTCTCATCGCTGTGCACGTCGCGCGCCTGCATCCGCGTCAGGGCAGAGACCGACTGGAGCGAGTTCTTGACCCGGTGATCGACCTCTCTCCGCATCAGTTCGGCCTGTTGCAGGGAGCGCTTGAGCTCCATCTGGGCAATCACCTGCCGGGCCAGCACCCGCAGGGTATCCCGTTGCAGGGCGGTCAGCTTGTTGGGCTGGGTGTCCAGAACGCAGAGCGACCCAATGGGCTGCCCTTCGGTGCTGGTGAGGACCGCGCCCGCATAGTAGCGCAGGCCCATTTCCCCGGTGACCAGGGGATTATCCGCCGTGCGCGGATCCTTGGTGGCATCCTGGATCTCGAGAAACCCGTCTTCTTCCAGCAGCGCATGGGCGCAAATGGATTCCTCAAGCGTGGTTTCCGTGGCATCCAGCCCGCTGCGGGCCTTGAACCACTGGCGATCGGCATCCACGAGGCTGATCAGAGAGACCGGCATCCCGCAGATGGCAGAAGCGAGTTTGACGACATCGTCAAAGGGTTCCTCCGTATCCGTATCAAGGATTTCGAAGGAACCAAGTGCGGCAAGGCGTTCTGCCTCGTCAGTGTGTTTCGGCGCTTTCATGGTGGTGGTCCCGCAGCTTAATTCAGGGGGGCGACGAAACCCTTTAGGCAGGCACGGGGACCCGCGCAATTCAACCGGAAGCCTGCCCTAGCGGAAACTTTTAACATTTACCCTGCCAGAGGCAGTTTCCGGCTTTATGCAGACTTTTCCGGGGTTTGCGTTAACCACGATTCAGTGGATTTCAACGGTTTCCCGACGCGAATCGTCTTTTCACAGGCCCGGGCCCGCAAGTCTTCGAATCAGCTCGGCTGCATTCCTGACGCCCAACTTCTTCAAAAGGCGGGCCCGAACGTCCTCCACGCTGCGTGGGGACAGGCTCAACTGCCGGGCGATTTCCTTGCTGGTCTGACCGCGCGCCAGGCCCGCCGCCACGTCGCGTTCCCTTGGGGTCAGGCGGCTGGGCTCTGCCAGGGGCAGGGGGGCAAAGCTCATCACGATCCGGGCCAGGGGGGTCTCCGGAGTCAGCGTATGGGCGCGGAAGCGGACCCAGATCGTGCCGGAGCGCGCGCGCTGCATCATGCGTTCGTCGCTGTAGATGCCGGTATCACGCAGCGCGGAAAGCCCCACGTCGCGGATCGTCTCGAACTCCTGCGGGCTGGAATAGAGAATGCGGAAGCTCTGGCCAATCAGCTCTTCCCTTGGCCGCTCCACGAGGGCGGCGAAGGGGGCGTTGCAGGCGCGGATCACGCGATCTTCCGCCATCACCAACCCGACCGGCGCATGGTCCCATGCCAGCCGCTCTGCTGCCGCCAAATCGGGCTGGGTTCCGGGGGGCTGCGCTGACATCCTGCCATTTCCTCTCGATTGAGACCTCAAAACCCCTGAAAAACCGGGGCTACCGTATTCATACGGTATTGAGACCGTAGTGCCCTCAAGCGCAGCGTGGAAGCATGAAAGACGATGCCCCCTCTTCCGCCCCGCTTCAGGACCGCCTTCGGGCAGAGATCGCCGCGCGGCGTGACGACCTGGTCGCCCTGACGCAGGACCTGATCCGCATTCCCACGCTGAACCCGCCGGGCGAGTGCTACCTTGAGATCTGTGAATACCTGGACAAGCGCCTCAAGGGGTCCGGGTTCGAAACGCAGCTGATCCGGGCCAAGGGCGCGCATGGCGATACCGATCGCTACCCGCGCTGGAACATCGTGGCGCGAAAGGACGGCACGCATCCGGGCGATTGCGTTCATTTCAATTCCCATACCGATGTCGTCGAAGTGGGACGCGGCTGGACGAAGGATCCCTTCGGCGGAGAGGTCGCGGATGGCAAGGTCTATGGCCGTGGCGCCTGCGATATGAAGGGCGGGCTTGCGGCCTCCATCGTCGCGGCAGAGGCCTTTATCGCCGTGGTGCCCGAATGGGCCGGCGCGATCGAGATTTCAGGCACCGTGGACGAGGAATCCGGCGGTTATGCAGGTGTGGCCTACCTGGCTGAGAAGGGCTTCTTCGAGAAGGTCCAGCACGTCATCATCCCCGAACCACTGAACCCGGACCGCATCTGCCTGGGCCACCGCGGCGTCTGGTGGGCAGAGATCGAGACCTTCGGCGAGATCGCCCATGGCTCCATGCCGTTCCTGGGCGATTGCGCCGTGCGCCACATGGGCGCCGTGATCAACGAGATGGAAGATACGCTGTTCCCGGCCCTGCACGCCAAGACCACGGACATGCCCGTGGTACCGGAAGGGGCGCGCCATTCCACGATGAACATCAACTCCCTGCATGGCGGCCTGCCGGAGCCGGGAGAGGATGAAACCGGTTTCCCCTCGGCCTGCGTGCCCGACAGCGCCCGGATGATCATCGACCGTCGCTACCTGATCGAGGAAGACCCAGAAGAGGTGAAGGCTGAAATCCGGGCAGTCCTGGATCGCGTCGCCGCGCGACGTGAGAAATTCACCTACGAGCTGCGCGAGATGTGGGGCGTGACCCCGACGATGACGAAAAAGGACGCGCCGGTGGTACAATCCATCCACCGGGCCATCCAGCAGACCTACGGGCGGGCCCCGGAATACGTCGTCTCTCCCGGCACCTACGATCAGAAGCACATCGCCCGGATCGGCAAGCTGCACAATTGCATCGCCTACGGGCCCGGGATCCTGGACCTGGCGCACAAGCCCGATGAATATATCGGGATCGAGGACATGCTGCGCTCGGCCGAGGTCATGGCGCTCAGCCTGGCGGAACTGCTTGCCCATGGGTGACGGGCGGGCGGCCTTTTCAGACGGGCGCGCCTTCGCCGGAAACGGCAAGGTTGTCGATCAGTCGCACGCCGTCCAGCCATGCAGCGGCGAAAAGGCGGGTGTCGCCCCGGGCCTGCTCGCGCGCTTCCAGCGAGGAGGCCTCGCGCAAGTCGAGGTACTCGATTTCCTTGAAGCCGCCGTCCAGCAGCCTTTGCCGGGCCTGCGGCGCGATCTCTGCCATGGTGCCGCCTTCGCGCAGCGCCTGGGCCATGTCGCGCATGACCTGCCCCAGCAGGGGCGCCGTCTCATGCCCGGCTTCGGAGAGCAGCTGGTTGCGAGAGGACAGGGCAAGCCCGTTGTCTTCGCGGACCGTGGGGCATCCGATGACGTCGACATCCAGGTCCAGGTCCCGGGCCATGCGGCGCACGACCTGCAACTGCTGCCAGTCCTTGCGCCCGAAATAGGCACGCTCCGCGCTGGTCTGGGTGAAAAGTTTGGCGACCACGGTGGCGACCCCGTCGAAATGACCGGGCCGATGCGCGCCGCAAAGCACATCCGTCAGGCCAGTGACGCTGACCGTGCTGGCGAAGCCTTCGGGATAGATCTGGGCGCCGTCGGGCACGTAGATCGCATCGACGCCGATGGGGGCCAGCTTGCGGGCATCTTCCAGCTCCGTGCGCGGGTAATTGGCAAGGTCTTCGGGGCTGTTGAACTGGCGCGGATTGACGAAGATCGTGACGATCACGCGGTCGCATTCCGCACGGGCGGCGCGCGCCAGGCTCAGGTGGCCTTCGTGCAGTGCACCCATGGTGGGCACCACGCCGATGACCTCTCCGCAGCGGCGCCAGCTGCGGGTGAGGGCGCGCAGGTCCTCCAGCGTGCGGACGATCTTCTCCTCCCCCGTGGGCGCAGGCGTCTTGCCAGGGGTTTCGGCAAAGCTGTGCTCCGGGCCGGGAAAGCGGCGGGCGCGGACGTCCTGGCCGTAGGCCGCCACGGCAGCAGCAGCCTGGCGACCAAGCTGGGCGTAACGCTTGACGAACTTCGGCTTGAAGGCGGTGAACAGCCCCAGCATGTCATCGACCACCAGGATCTGGCCGTCGCAGGCGGAGCCAGCGCCAATGCCGATGGTGGGAATGTTCAGCGAGTCGGTCACACGGTCGGCCAGCGCGGCAGGAACCTTTTCCAGCACCGCGGCAAAGGCGCCGGCCTTGGCCACCGCGCGGGCATCCGACATCAGCGCGTCTCCGTCTGCGCCGCGCCCCTGCACCTTGTAGCCGCCCAGCACGTTGATGGCCTGCGGTGTCAGGCCGACATGGGCCATGACCGGAATGCCGCGCCGGGTCAGGAAGCGGATCGTCTCGGCCATCTCCTTGCCGCCTTCCAGCTTGATCGCCGCCGCGCCCGTCTCCGCCATCAGGCGGGCGGCATTGCGAAAGGCCTGCTCCGGCCCCTCTTCGTAGCTGCCGAAGGGCATGTCGATCACCAGCATGGAGCGGCTCAGCCCACGCGCAACCGCCTGGCCGTGCAGCACCATCATGTCCATCGTGACAGGCAGGGTCGACGGCAGGCCGTGCTGCACCATGCCAAGGCTGTCACCGACCAGGACGAAATCGCATTCGCCGTCCATGAGCGCCGCCATGGGCGTGGTATAGGCCGTCAGGGAAACGATCGGGCGCTGCCCCTTCAATGCACGGATGTCATCGGGAAGGGGGGCGCTCTTGCGGGCCGTGGCGCTCATTCTCTGCTCCTCCTGCAGGGGCGGTGCCGGGTAGCGAGGGAGTAACAATCTTGCGCAATAGGGTCCAGAGCTTTCGGTGGTCTTCGCGCTTGACCCCGACGCAGGCTAGGGCAAGCTGAGACGATAATTGGGAAAACGGTCCGCAGTGGCCGGGAACAACAGGAGACAGACCATGACCTCCAAGTGGACACTGGCGCTGGCCGCGGGGCTTGCGGCCCTTTCGGCCCCGGCCCTTGCACAGCCGAAGGCAGAGATGACGCTGGGATTGCAGCTG